>JAFGHR010000088.1 GCA_016930015.1 Anaerolineae bacterium
AGGTTTTTGACACTGTGGCAAGGCTAGGCAGCATCCATGCTGTTGGCCCAGCCTTCAATTCATCCTAACTGGCGAAGGTATTGTTATACAAATTCATTTTCCACGGATGGGGTTTTTATTATCAACACTGGGGAAAGAGCAGCGCCTGATGACTGTCCGGCATTTGGATACAGGGGACGAGACGTACTTCCAGGGTTCTAAGGTGCATCGATTTCTAAAACGTGTTGTCCGGTACGCCAAACGTGTGATCCCACTGGCGCTGCTGGACACCGTTATGATGGTGGCCGGATACGAAGCCGCGTACGCGGTACGGAATGTAACAGCAACCATCAATTTTGGGCCGGGAGTGGTCTTTTTTGCCTATGCGCTCATAGTAACATTGGTGTGTATGTTTGTGTTTGGCTGCTACCAGCGTATCTGGCAGCGCACCAGCGGTCACGAGGTAACCGTGATCATCCAGGCTGCCGGGGTAGCGCTGATCATCATCCTCATTACCGACATGTTTTTTGCCACGCGCCCGCTGCCGCTCAGCGTGGTGTTGGTCGGACATGCTTTGTCCCTGATCGGGTTTGTGGCTGTGCGCTATCGCTCGCGCCTGATCAGCGGGTTTTCGTGGCGTTGGAATGCCGTCTGGCATGGTAAACTGCCCGAATCCAAAACACGGGTATTGATTGTCGGGGCTGGTGATGCGGGCCAGGTCACGGCATGGCGCCTCAAACACCGGTCACCCAACGGCTGGCCTGCATTTGATGTCGTGGGGTTTGTGGATGATGACCTGAACAAGCGCGGCATGTACGTTGAAGGTGTTCAGGTGTTGGGGGGCCGGTCGGATATCCCCGAACTGACCGAAAGCCGCAGCGTTGATCTGATTGTCGTGGCCATTCACAACATATCCGGTAACGATATCCGCGAGATTTTGAACTACTGTGAACAGACCAAAGCGCGCATCAAGATCGTTCCCGACGTGTTTGCCGTCATCGGCGAAAAACTTGGTGTGCCGCTGCTGCGTGATATCCAGCCCGAAGACCTGTTAGGCCGTCAGCCGGTTGGACGTTATGAAGCCATCGATATTACGCCTGTTATGGGTAAACAGGTGCTGGTGACCGGTGCCGCCGGATCGATTGGCTCAGAACTATGCCGCCAGCTTATGGGTTTTGATCCCAGTCAAATCATTTTGCTGGATAATAACGAAAGTGGTCTGCACGATCTGGTGACCGAACTCAAAACCAAAGAAACCTCGGCCATGTTATCGCCGGTTCTGGCGGATGTGACCTGCCAGTCATCCCTGAACCGGGTGTTTGACGAGTTTCGACCGCAGATCGTGTTTCATGCGGCGGCCTACAAACACGTGCCGATGATGGAACGGTATCCTAACGAAGCGATCCGCGTGAATGTGGGGGGCACATGGCTTCTGGCGCAGATGGCGCGCGAATATGATGTCGAACGGTTTGTGTTGATCTCGACCGACAAAGCGGTCAACCCGAACGGCGTGATGGGCGCCAGCAAGCGTATCTGCGAGCTGATCATGCACGCGCTGGCCAAGCGAAATGAACGCCAGACCATGTTCACCTCGGTCCGCTTCGGCAACGTGTTGGGCAGCCGGGGCAGCGTCGTCCCCACATTCGCCCGCCAGATTCATGCAGGCGGACCGGTTACCGTCACCGACAAAGAGATGACGCGTTATTTCATGACCATCCCCGAAGCGGCGAACCTGGTGATTCATGCCGCGTGCCTGACCGAAGGCGACGACCTGTTTATGCTGCGCATGGGTGAAGTCGTGCGGATCGTCGAACTGGCCGAGCGCATGATCCGCCTGCGTGGGCTGCGTCCGTATGAAGATATCCCAATTGAATTTACGGGCACCAGGCCGGGCGAAAAACTGCACGAAGAATTACACGAAAACACCGAGTCACAGACACCAACGCTGCACCCGGACATTATCCAGTTGATGAGTTACAGCAATGGCTGGCAAATCGGGGTGTTTTTCGACCAACTGAACCAGTTGCTGGATACCGATTTTGAGGATGCGGACCACGCATTAAAGCGATTGTGCGCCATCATCAATGACAGCCGCTAAATCCGGTGGTGTGTTATTCCGAAAACGTGCCCTGCTGCGCTGATACACGTCACCGCTGGCAGGGCATGTGTGTGTAATACGATCAAAACAGGTGGGTGTTGATCACGTGTGTGCCCGGACCGGGCCGGTTGGCAATGACATCCTGAACCCCGTCGAGCGCGCGTAATTTAGCCTCGACCGCAGCAGCATGTATTCCTTCACACAACACGTGACCATTCGCCCCGGCGTCAATCGTACAATACGCGGGCAGGCCGTTTTCCCGCCAGGCGCGCACCGCCTGCAAAATGCGCACCGTTGACGGGGACCAGTACAACAAACTGGGCCGGGAGGTCATCGCGACGGCATGCATGCGCAGCGCTTCCTGTTCGGTTTCCTCACCAAATGTCGCAAAATCGCGGGCCAGCAGCGCCTCACGAATGATCGTCAGCGCACGTTCAGCCGCCGCCAGCCGCGCGTCAGCAAAGGGGCTGGTGTGCACCAGCGCGTTACCCGTGGTGGACCCGACTTTTTTGTGTTCCGTCTGGACGATTGTGATCAAATCGCGCAGGTCCCAATGCTCAGGCGGCGCGATAGATTCGGCGTAGGATTCCGCGCTGGTATCGGCGGTGTGCCATTCCACAAAGCCCGCCGGGATCGAGCGGCAGGCCGATCCCGATCCCTGCCGCGCCAGGATCGTCAGCTCACGTTCGGACAGCGTGATCCTGGCGGCGGCACAGGCGGCAGCCGTCAGCGCTGCAAACGCGGACGCCGACGACGCAATGCCCGCGCCCATTGGAAACGAATTCCGCGACACCACGCGGGCACGGGTTTCGATGCCCGCCCGCGCCCGGATACGATCCAGGTGATC
The DNA here is from genome assembly GCA_016930015.1 of Anaerolineae bacterium. GTDB lineage: Bacteria > Chloroflexota > Anaerolineae > Aggregatilineales > Aggregatilineaceae > JAFGHR01. Next base: position 2,925 of record JAFGHR010000088.1, read on the forward strand.
GGAGACACGCCGGGCCGCCTGGGGCGTGGTGCCGGTGTTTTCAATCGTCACGTGATCGGCGGTTAGCGTTGGGTCAAACGCAACGGTCGTTTGCGTCGTCGCGTGATCCAGGTTCATCGCGATCGACGAATTCAGCGGCAGCCGCAGCACATCGTCTTTGCGCCCCCAATACTTGACAAACGCGATGTTCGCACAGCTTACAGCGGTGTGTTTTCCGGTCATGATGCCATGTCTCCCTGTTCCACGAGCACCCCGGCAGCGTTGGGCGCGGCGGTCACGATCTGCCCGCCTGCGGCTTGCAGCGCGGTTTCGACGGCGGGACGCCGGTCGTCCGGTGCCAGCGCGATGATACAGTCACCGCCGCCCGCGCCGCTGAGCTTGGCCCCAAACGCACCCGCTCGCCGCGCCTCGAACACCAGCGCGGCGGTTTCCGGCGTATCAACACCGAGCGCGTGTGCCAATCCGTGCTGCATGTCCATAAGCTGCCCCAGCCGGGGCCAATCGGCGGCTTCGAGCGCGGTGCGACCGTCGTCCACAAGCTGCGCCATCACGTCAAAAATGCCGTTCACAGCCACCGGCCACCCGGTCAAGCGTTCGCTGACGCGCCGGACATAGGTAGGCGTGTCGGCCTTGATGCCGGTATACGCCACGACCAGCGGCAGCGCGGGCACATCCAGCGGTACGACCTGGCGCGGCTCCCTGTTATCATAAAACAGCGTCCCGCCCATGATCGCCGCCGCCAGGTCAAACCCGGAGCCGGTTTGCTGCACCCGAAAAATCACGTCCAGCCCGATATCAAAAAGCTGGCGTGGTGTGATTGGCACGTCAAACAGGCTGCTCAACCCGAACAGAGCACACGCCACCGTCGCCGACGAGCTGCCCAACCCTAAACGGCTGGAAAAATCGCTGCGGGTCGTGATCCGCACGCCGCGATCCAGGCCGAAACGATCACGAAACACCGCCAACGCGCTTTCGATAAAACGCGTACCACGTGCCTGCGCCTGCCCGGCGGTGAATGCCCCGGTTACGGTTCCCTGCACGTGATCCACGCCCACATCCGGCGCGTGAATGCTGAACGTATGATCGCCCGGTGCGGTGTGAGACAGGGTCATGTGCAGCCGGGCATTCATGGCCGTAACCAGGCATGGGCGGCGGTACACGACGGCGTGTTCACCCAGCAGCATCAGTTTTCCCGGTGCGGAAACGTGAATGGATGCCATCCCTTTTTTGTCCCCTGTCCTATCCGGCGGGCCGTTCGATGGTCAACAGCCGTTTGCCGGGAATCTGGCGGAAGCCCGCGCCCTGGCTGACCGCTTGCAGCACGGCATCCACGTCCACCACGCGCGTCCCGGCCACGATATCAACGCCATAATCCAGCAGCACGGGCGACAGCGGTGTGCTCCCACCCAATACGAGCACCAGCGCATCCGGACGGCAGAGTTTTGCCAGGGATTCAAACGTGTGGTTTACCAGCGTCATACCCGTGATCCCGACCACGTCCGCCTGCGGTATGATCTCCGGGGCGCAGACGGCGGGCAGATCATCGTCATCACGCGGGTTTTGCTCCAACACCCACAACGTATCAGCGGCGGCACGCACAGCCGGGATAAACGGGAAGTGGCCGATAATCACGACACGTTTACCCGCGCCGTGCTGCAAAATGATGTCGCCCGCGTTGAGCGCCGTACACCGCGTTTCGTCTACCTCCAGCAGCGCGCTGATCGTCGCCATGCCGACACCCGTTTCCAGCGGGTTGTCGGAAAAAACCAGTTCCGCCAGTTCGAGCGGGCGGCGATCGGTCAGGTGACACGCCAGCGGCATAGGCGGCGTGACCGTGTGTTCGGGGGTGCGCTGGACGGTGCTGGCAATACCGCCCGTGACCTGTCCGTTCTTTTCGACGGCAACCGCCGTCCACCGCAGCCCGATACGCACATCACATACACGCGCGTGCTGAACGTGCGCCGCGTGTTGACATTGGTCGATCAAAGCCTGTAATACGTTCACAACGCCAATCCTTCCTGAGACATTCCACCGCCGCGAGTGTAAATCGTTTGGCCTGTCTCGGCAATGGTCGCGTTACTGCCACGGCGCACGATCTGACGTGGGCGATTTTGCAGAAACGACGTAGAATGGGCCACGGGGACAGCATTGTCGGGCTATTTGTGGAGAAAAAATGATGGTGGCCGAGTCATATGAGACATTGTATGGCCCAATCCTGGCCGATATCGAGCGCGAAATGCGAGCCGTGCGCCAGGAACAGGTCGAGGTCGCGCCTATGTTGTGGGACATTATCGACTACCAGTTCGGCTGGGACCTGCCACCCAACCAGGGGGATCAGTTCAAAAACATCACCGGCAAAAAAATCCGGCCCCTGTTAATGGCGCTGGTCGCGCAGGCGATCACGGGTGATTATCACCACGTATTGCCTGCCGGGGCCGCATTGGAGCTGCTTCACAACTTTACGCTGATCCATGATGACGTCATGGATAAATCACTTGAACGGCGGCATCGCCCGGCAGTCTGGACGCGTTGGGGCGCTGACCAGGCCGTGAACGCCGGTGACGCGCTGTATGCGCTGGCAAACCTGGCCAATGCCCGCCTGTTCAAACATGGGATACCAGCCGAAAAAGTGGTCGATGTGTGGCGCGCGATGTCGCAGGTCTGTTTGTGGACCGCCGAAGGTCAGATTTTGGATATGGGCTTTGAAACGCGTGAGACGGTAACGACCGGCGAATACATCACCATGATCACGCATAAATCGGCGCGGCTCATTGAGGCGGCGGCTTATATCGGGGCCGTGCTGAGCACAAACGATCAGGCCGTGATCGACGGCTACCGGCATTTTGCCCTCAACGTGGGGATCGCGTTCCAGGTGCACGACGATTATCTCGGCGTGTGGGGCGACGAAACACAAACCGGCAAATCGGCTACCAGCGACATCCGTGAAAAGAAAAAAGCCTATCCGCTCCTGGCCGCGCTTGAACACGCCTCAGACGATGAGCGTACCACCCTCCGCCACCTCTATGCACAAAAAACGCTGTCCGACGACGATATTCAACACGTGCTGGCTATTTTTGATCGGTTCGGGGCGGCGGCACAAACTGACACAATTGCACAACAATACTTTAAAACAGCCATGGCCAGCCTGGACAAAACCGGCATTCAAAACGACACTCAGGCATTGATCCGGCGTTATGCCATGTTTTTGATCCGGCGTGCCTATTAATCCCACGGCGTCAATCTGCCGCATTTACGCTTGCGTCACACTAATCTTTGTGCATATTCCACAAGAGGTGTTTCGGCTCACTGCGTATAATTTCGCCTACATCATGAATCATGTGTTACCATCGGCTTGATCCTTGCCTGGTAATGTGGGCAGGGTGAACGATGGTGGATTCTGTGAATTTCTGCATTGGTTTCGTCGTAGTATTACCTCAGTTCGTGTCCCGGTTTTGACGACCAACTCGACTGAGCCTGGACGTTGGAGGAGGGAAGAAAGTTATTAAGTAACGCGCTAGAACAAGTAAGGCCCAGGAAACCACTGTGGGGTTGAGTACATCAACCCAATGCTATTGGATCGTTGCGACAGTATATTATGCAAGAAAGAGGAGATATCACACATGCGTAGTCTTAAATCGATTAGTTTTATGCTGTTGATCGCGCTGTTGGTTATCGCGATCACCCCCGTTGGTGCGCAGGACGATGAAGGTGTAGTCGTAATCGCGCCTGGTGATACTATCAAAATTGCCCTGGTAACTGACCTCACCGGCCCAATTGCGCCGATGGGGCTGGATATCCAGCAGGCTGGCGAACTGGCCGTTATGGAATTTAACGAGGCTGGCGGTGTTGAAGGCTTCGAGGTTGAGCTGGTGATCGAAGATGACCGCTGCTCGAGCGACGAAGGCACCACCGTTGCTAACCGTGTCGCCTCCAACCCGGAGGTTGTCGCGGTTGCCGGTCACTCCTGCTCCGGCCCGACGATTGCGGCTTCCGAAATTTACGAAGAAGCACGCATCCCCATGATGTCACCCAGCGCGACCAACGCGACCCTGACCGCTCGCGGCTTTGAAGTGGTGAACCGCGTGGCCTTCAGCGACAAGGCACAGGGTACAGTTGACGCTCACTACATGTACAAGATTCTCGGCGTTCGTAAGATCGCCGTGATCCACGACAACGAAGCCTACGGCCTGGGCCTGGGCGAAGTCGTCCGTGACGTGTTTACAGAGCTCGGTGGTGAAGTGGTAGCCTTCGAAGGTATCTCCACTGAAGACACCGACTACCGCCCGGTCTTGACTCCGCTCGTAGTCGATGCGCCAGAAGTTGTTTTCTTTGGCGGCTACCAGGAACAGACCATTCTGCTCGTGACCCAGAGCGCCGATGTTGGGTTGGACACAATCTGGTTCAGCGATGACGGTAGCTATGCCAAGGCGTTCATTGACGGCGCCGGTGAAGCAGCCGAAGGCGCATACGCCAGCTTTGCCGAGACTCCGCCGGCCAACATCGAAGCCAACGAAGCATTTGACGCCAAGTACGAAGAACTCTTCGGTGTAGCGCCGGACGAGCAGGGCCCGTTCCACGCCCAGTCATACGACGCCACGATGATCCTGATGAACGCCATCGCCGAAGTAGCAGTTGTGGACGACGAGGGCAACCTCGTAATCGACCGTGAAGCATTGGTCGCGGCTGTTCGCGGCACCGCCGACTACGACGGCCTGACCGGCTTGCTCACCTGCGACGAGTCGGGTGACTGCGGCGTTGGTCGTATCGTTGTGAACATTGTGGAAGACGGTGAGTGGGTCCCGGTGGATGTGCCGCAAGACCTGCTTGAGATGGAAGCTGAGTAAACTCACATTGCCAGGGAAGGCGCCAGCGCCTTCCCTTTTGGCATGACCAACTGCCCGTACCAGCGCCACTTGTTGAAATCTTCAATGGCGCTGGTACAATTTAGGCCGGTTAGGCTGCGCCATAAAAATAATTACCCCATCCCCCACAACCCCTTCCCTTAGGGAAGGAGAGCAAGGGCATACAAACGGGCGGTTTGTTTTTTTGGTTCAGCCTTACCAACGTGCCCGTCACACACTTGACGGGCCGCTTTGTCCTGAATTGCCAGAAAACCTGAGAGTATCACACCCTGGCAACCGCGTTTTTAGAATCATGCCCTGGATGGAGGATGCAATGGCGGAAGCAACACATACCCGCCGGCTGGAGCACCTGGACCTCGACTATGACCAACTAAGCGGGCGCTATTTTGGTTTGGGCGCCCTGCTGGCCACCTTCAATATTTTTTGGGTCATTGCACGCACGTCGGGCCTGTTTGGAACTCCCGCGGATGAGGCGTACAAAACAATTGAAGACGCCTTAACGACCACATTGTGGATTTATGCTGGCCTGGGATTGATCGCGCTGATCCCAATCATGGTCGCCCGATCACGCAGCAAGGAAAATGTCTCGTCAACCCGGCTGCTGCTCAACTATGCCGGTGTGATCATTTTCCTGGTGCTTGCTTACCGGGTAAGTGACGTCGTCAAAACCGAAGAATACCCGTTTACGTTGTGGGGGTTACAGTTGGTCAATGGGTTGGTGCTGGGCGGCATGTATGCCCTGATTGCGCTGGGTTACACGCTGGTGTATGGCATCCTGTTTATGATCAACTTCGCCCACGGTGAGGTGCTGATCCTGGGCACGTTTGGCGGCTGGTTTGCGCTGGCTTACATTACCAACCTGGGAGGTGGCACATTTGAGGTTGGCGCGGCCAGTGTGGCCGGTGTGCTGCTTCCTCTCATTGTCGCGGTGCTGTTTCTGCCATTAGAAATGCTCGCATCACGTGCCGGACGTCGTAACACCGCCAGCGCGGAAGTCGAAACCACCTGGCTGTTTACCTTGATCAGCCTGCCGATACGGTTTATCTTTGGCGCGCTGATTGGCTATGGCCTGTTACAGGCATTGGGTGGTTTTGCCCCGCACATTTACGAGTCGCTCACCACTATTTTGGCACTGCTATTCATTCTATTCGTTGGTATGATCACGTCGATGTTGGTCGCCATTGGCCTGGAGCGAGTTGCTTACCGTCCCCTGCGTACTGCGCCGCGCCTGACCCCATTGATCAGTGCGATCGGGGCCTCGTTCTTTTTGCAGCAGGCGATGCTCAACGCGTTTGGGCCGCTGCCGCGCTTTTATCAGCGCCCCAAATTGATCAGCGGCACGATCGATGTGGGATTGGGCAGCCTGGGCACCATCCCGGTGACCAAAACCGGTATCATCATCGTTTTGTTTTCAATTATCCTCATGACCCTGCTGTACCTGTTTGTGCAGCGGTCAAAAACCGGGCGGGCTATGCGGTCGGTGGCCGAAGACAAAGATACTGCCGCGCTGATGGGCGTGGACGTAGACCATGTGATCGTTGTAACCTTTGCGCTTGGCGCGTTTTTGGCTGGCGCGGCGGGCGTGATGATGGGCTTCCACAACCTGTCATTTAACTTCCGTGCCGGGTTTATCCCCGGCCTGAAGGCGTTTACCGCGGCGGTGCTTGGCGGTATTGGTAATGTGCCGGGCGCTATGTTCGGCGGCTTTTTCCTGGGGCTGGTCGAGGCATTAGGGCCTACGGCGCTGGGTATTCCTACTGAATACAAAGACGTGATCGCATTCGGCCTGCTGGTATTGGTGTTGATCTTCCGCCCAACCGGTATTTTTGGCGAAGTGCTATCGGAAAAGAAGGTGTGAGCCATGTTGAATCGATTTATCCAACGGTTCACCGATGCGATTCGCAAGGGCGCAAGCTCCGGGTGTGTGGCGGGGCTGGTCATCTTATTCTTGATTCTCATTGGCGTGCCGATCAAACTGCAAAGCCTGGCGCTGTTTATGCTGTTGTTTGTGGTGCTGGTCTTTGGCATCTCGTTGGGACGCCGCCTGTATGAAAAAGGACTGGCGCACCTGCTGTTGAACTCGCTCGCGATGGGCGCAGCAGCGGCGATCGTGGTGTTTTTGTTCATGTCGCTGATCAACAGTTGGCAGTCCAAGGGGATCGAAGTCAAACAATATTTTGACTCGGTCACCACCGAAACCATGACCGTACTGTCAGGTGTTCCGGAAGAGGAACTGCATCCGAACCCGGAAATCGACCCCATGACGGGCGACTATATGGAAGGCGAACCGCTGCGCACGGACCCGATGCGGTTGACGTTCGATGCAGATACCGGCCTCCGGTTTAAAGTCGGCATGGCCAGCGATGCCTGGCTCGACATGAATATGACCATCGGCGGATTTTACGGGTTTATGCTGCTGCTGATCATCTTTGGGCTGTTGGGGACGCTGGTTACGTGGGCTGCGATCAGTTTTGACGTTAACCGGTATCGTACTCAAACCAGTCAATACCTGTCCGGCAACCCGATTTTACATTGGCTCGTGCTGCTGCTGCCCCTGATTCTGTTTGCGCTGCTGTGGCTCATGGTCGGTCATGGCGGCAGCGACCCGATCCTGAACCTGGGCGACGGCGCTCAGGAAATCCAGCTTTTAACCGGATTCATGCTGGTTCTGTTTGGACTGGTAGCAATGCGTGCTGCGCATCCGACCCATTGGGAGCTGGCCTACCCGGTCCGTTTTGGCATTTGCGCCGGGGCGGTCGTGTTCCTGGCTGTGATCGGCATCTGGCGTATTCTACAAGATGACCGTTATTTTATCGCGCCGCCCCCCACACCAGAAGGAAGCGCCGCACTCAGCGTGGGCGCTGTGGTTGTGGTCGCTGCCGCGCTTCTGATTCAAAACTGGTTCGCGCTGCGCAACCCGGAGCGGTTTGAGATTCAATTGTCCGCCGTGTTGTCACTGGGCACGCTGTTGTTGATGCCCCTGTACCTGGACCAATACCAGGCCGACGTTATGACCCTGGTGGGCATTAATGTGCTGCTGGGTCTGGGCCTGAACATTGTGGTCGGTTACGCCGGTCTGCTCGACCTGGGTTACGTGGCGTTCTTTGCGCTGGGCGCGTATACCTACGCGTTTCTTGGTTCGCGCCAGTTTGTTTACGACAACGATCAGAACCCGATCGGTTACAAGTTCGAAGGTAATGTTGACGTGGTGGATCGTATCATGGCCTGGGTGCTGACCACGCTGATTGTCGGTACCATCGCCATTTACTTTGGTTTGCGCTATTGGAAACAGCGCCAGGCTACTCAAGCCGAACAATACATCGAGCGGCCTACCCTGCTGCGGCTTCCGGCGCGTCCCCAGGCCAACACAACCTTGCTGCTGATTGCGCTGGCGGTTGGTACCAGCGCTGTAACCGCCATCATCCTTGAGGTAACCGGGCTGTACGATAAATTGTTTAACGGGGCATCGCCGTTCCTGGTGGGACTGCTGGCCGGTGTTATCGTGTCGGGTTTGTCCGGTATCCTGCTGGGTATTCCGGTGCTGCGGCTGCGTGGTGACTACCTGGCGATTGTGACCCTGGGCTTTGGTGAGATTATCCGCCTGATGTTCAACAACCTGCGCGATTACACCGGCGGCCCGCAAGGTGTGCTGCAAATTCCCCGCCCGCTGCCCAACGATGCGGCTGGCCCGGTGACTTATCTATCCATTGTGTACCTTGTGTTTATGGGGGCCGGCCTGGTTGCGTTCCTGTCGGCGCGGCTCAAGCAGTCGCGTACCGGGCGTGCCTGGAGCGCGATGAACAGTGACGAAACCATTGCCCAGTCGATGGGCGTGAACCTCGTCCAGTCCAAGCTGATGGCATTTGCGATCGGCGCTGCATTTGCCGGTATCGGCGGTGTGTTGTTTGCCGCCCGCCAGCGAAACATTTTCCCTGGCGACTTTAACCTGGAAGTCTCGATCGAAGTGCTCAGCCTGGTAATTATCGGCGGGATGGGCAGTATTCCCGGTGTGATCATGGGCGCGATCGTGTTGATCGGCATCCCCGAAGTGCTGCGCGAACTGTCCACGTACCGTATCCTGGTGTTTGGGGCGCTGCTGGTGACGATGGTCATCATCCGGCCTAAGGGGCTGCTGCCAGCACCTACGGCCCAGCTTCGAGAACGTGCGCGAGCGCTGGTGCATGGGAGCGAGGAAAGTCAGGCATGACGGACAATATAGGAACACAACAACCCGTACTACAGGCCGATCGTATCACCAAGCGGTTTGGCGGCTTGATGGCCGTGGGTGAGTTTGATCTAACCATTATGCCCCAACAGATCGCCAGCGTGATCGGCCCGAATGGTGCCGGTAAAACCACGTTCTTTAACTGCATCAGTGGGTTTTACGTGCCCGAAGAAGGGGAAATCTGGTTCAGAGGGCACCCGATCAGGGGACTGCGCCCTGATCAGATCACGTCATTGGGTGTGGCGCGTACATTCCAGAACATTCACCTGTTCGCCGGGATGACGGTGCTGGAAAATGTCATGGTCGGTGTGCATTCCAGCATGATGGCCACCCCGATGGCCGCGCTGCTGCGGCTGCCGCTCAATCATCAGGAAGAAGAAGCAACGTTGGCCAAAGCCTACGATCTGCTAGAGTTCATCGAGCTGGCCGAACACGGTGATTTACTGGCTACAAACCTGCCGTATGGCAGCCAGCGCCGCCTGGAAATCGCGCGCGCGTTGGCCAGTGAACCGGCGCTGCTGCTGCTGGATGAGCCGACCGCCGGTATGAACCCGCAAGAAACCGAAGCCACCATGAACTTCATTCGCCGCCTACGGGATGAGCGTGATCTGACGATTCTGCTAATTGAGCACGATATGAGTGTGGTGATGGGCATCTCCGATCAGGTAACCGTGTTGGACTACGGGCGTAAGATTTCTGAAGGCACGCCGCAAGAAGTCCAACACGATCCGCTGGTGATCGAAGCTTATCTGGGGGCACCCGCTGACGAACTGGCTTCCGGCTTCCACGCGGATTAGCGCCTGTGACGTGATAGGACGGTAACGAACGATGGCATTACTCGAAATAAACAACCTGCACACGTATTATGGCAAAATCCACGCCTTGAAGGGAATCTCGCTGACCGTGGAACAGGGCGAGATCGTAACCCTGATCGGCGGTAATGGTGCAGGGAAAACCACAACGTTAAATACGATCAGCGGTATCGTACGCGCCGGTGAAGGGCGTGTGATGCTGGATGGCGAAGACATTACGTTCCTGGCTCCACACCTGATCGTGGAACGGGGCGTCGTGCAGTCACCCGAAGGTCGTAAGATTTTCCAACGCCTGACCGTGATGGAAAACCTGGAAATGGGCGCTTACACGTGCCACGATCCCCTTGAGATATCGCATGATCTTGATTTTGTTTTTGAGACGTTCCCGCGTTTGAAAGAACGTCAAAAACAGTTTGGTGGTACGCTGTCTGGCGGCGAGCAGCAAATGCTGGCGATTGGCCGGGCGCTCATGGCTCGCCCGCGCATCCTGCTGCTGGATGAGCCGTCAATGGGACTCGCGCCGCTGCTGGTGCGTGATATCTTCCGCGTGATTAAGTACCTCAACCAGCAAGGCGTGACGATTTTATTGGTTGAGCAAAACGCGCTCATGGCGCTCGGCGTTGCCAACCGGGGCTATGTGCTCCAAACAGGCAACATCATGCTGTCGGATACGGCAGAGGCGCTGCAACAAAATGAAATGGTACGCGCCGCCTACCTGGGCGAGCACTAAGGCGCGCTGCATTTGAGGAGCGAAAAACAGTGAAACGAATAAGTCTGCTGCTTCTAGCCGCCTTGCTGTTGGCTGCCTGTAGCGCGAGCCCGAAATCCAAAACCAGCGATTTCGCCAAGTTTCTGCCCGGCAAAATCGGCGACTGGGAAAAAAACGAACAAGATACGGTTGAACTGCTCAACGCCACCGTAACCAGCAAAGGGCATATCACCATGGTGTACGAAGGCCCCGACGATGCGCTGGCGTACCTGGTGATCGAAGCTCACCCAACGAATGACGCCGCTGACGTAGCCGTGACCGCGCGTGAGCGTGAGCTGGTGATGATGGGCCTGGAACTGGAAAAGAACCGGGTGCCCCAACAAGTAACGGCGGACGTCGCCCAACAGGGACGTGTACGGTATGCGCTGCTGCAAGACCAAACACTCGTTGTCGAGATCGACGTACTGGCCGGTAGCGAGGAAAACCCGGTCAGCGACGAGGCATTCGACGATCTGCTGGCCATTGTCCGGAACGCATTCGAGAAGGTGTCCGACGATTAGACCTGCGGGCATATTACCGTGAGGCGTTGTCACAAGTAAAATAAGGTGCGCTCTCATTCATAGGCGAGAGCGCACCATGTATTCTTTGTTTTGCCGGAACAGAAGCTTATTCGTTGAGCGCCTGGACCAACTCGCGGAACGCGCGCCGGTAGTTAGCGCCTGCGAAGTCAAAACGCGGCTTACGGCGCAGTTCGTCGGGGATGTCGGTGGGTTGCAGTTGAATAACAAAGATCGGTTTGCGGTTCTTGACAAAAAATGTCAGCGCGTCGGTGACATTGGTCGCTTTGAGGCCTAACGGCGTCAGAACAATGATCATGCGCTTACACTCGACCAACGCCGGATGAACTCCTGTCGCCCACTGAACATTGTCCACGGCGCGCTCGGCCAACCAGGTTTGGATACCGACTTTGGTCAGGTCATCCGACAACCTGGTAGCAAATTCGGCATCCGGCACGCTGTAGTTAATGTAGGTAACCGTCGGCGGCGGGGCTTTGCGCTGACCTTTTACGCGCGGCGTATCTGCGATCTGAACCGGGTCGGGACGGGACAACGCCATATGGGCGGCGGTTCGCCCCATGCGGAACACTACCGTCCCGCACACCGAACACGTGCCGCGCATACCGGGAGCCCCGCGCCGTGTCCAGATCGCTTCGGGGTTATCCATTGGCGTCTTTTCTCTGCATATCATGCAGTACGCCTCGATCCCCTCGCCATCGGTCTCATCATAGCCATCATAATAATCTTCTGAGTGCTTGTTCATGGCTGCAAAATTACCTTTTCCGATGCGTTACCGGCTCCTGTTGACAAATAGCTTAGCACACAAGCGCAATTTATGCCGTAGTTTGGTGATGCTGCTACAATCGTGCTGCGTTTGGCATTGACTGTACCCGACCACATGAGCCATTAACCGAATCTAGTAGTTGTAGACCTGGGAAGGAACATATGTCTGTGTCCGAATTTGATCTGAAATGCATCAACACTATCCGTATGCTGTCTGTGGACGGTGTCCAGAAAGCGAAATCAGGCCATCCGGGGCTGCCGATGGGCGCCGCACCGATGGCTTATGTCCTGTGGACGCGCTTTTTGAAGCACAATCCGGCAGACCCTACGTGGGCCAACCGTGACCGGTTTGTGCTCTCGGCGGGGCATGGCTCGATGCTGCTGTATTCGCTGTTGTATCTCACCGGCTATGATCTACCGCTGGAACAGCTCCAGCAGTTCCGCCAGTGGGGCAGCCTGACACCCGGCCACCCGGAGTACGGCTTGACGGCAGGCGTCGAGACAACTACCGGCCCGCTGGGGCAGGGTTTTGCGAACGGCGTGGGCATGGCCATCGCCGAGCAGATTTTGGGCGCCACGTTTAATACGGCTGAACAGCCGGTAATGGATCACTATACGTACGCCATCGTCAGCGATGGCGACCTGATGGAAGGTGTCGCGTCCGAAGCCGCCTCGATGGCTGGGCACCTGAAGCTGGGTAAGCTGATCTACCTGTACGACGATAACGCGATTTCGATTGAGGGCAGCACATCGATCGCCTTCACCGAAGATGTCGGAAAGCGGTTTGAGGCGTATGGCTGGCATGTACTCCGTGTGAGCGACGGCACCGATCTCGACGCGATCGAACAGGCGATCCAGGCAGCGCGTGACGAAACGGAACGCCCGTCCCTGGTCATAGTCAAAACCATCATCGGTTACGGCAGTCCCAACAAAGCCGGGACAGCCGGTGTACATGGTGCGCCGCTGGGTGAGGACGAAGTACGCCTGACCAAAGAAAACCTCGGTTGGCCGCTTGAACCCGCGTTTTACGTGCCGGATGACGCGTTAGCCCACTTCCGCCAGGCCGGTGAAAAAGGACAGGCGTGGCAGTCTGAGTGGCAGGCAGTTTATGACCGGTGGGCGGCGGCTGATCCTGGCCGGGCGGCACAGTGGCAGTCGATGATGTCCGGCGACCTGCCTGACGGCTGGGACGCCGATTTGCCGGTATTTACCGATCCGGTCGCCACGCGCAACGCCTCAAACACGATCCTGAACGCGCTGGCCCCACACCTGCCCGAACTGATCGGCGGTTCGGCAGACCTGGAACCATCCAACAAAACGTATCTCAAGGGATACGATTATTTCCAGGCGGATGCACGCGCCGGTCGTAATTTCCATTTTGGAGTGCGCGAGCACGCTATGGGCGCGGTCGCTAACGGGATGGCGGTACACGGCGGCTTGCTGCCCTACTGCGCGACATTCCTGGTGTTTTCCGACTATATGCGAGGCTCGATCCGGCTGGCCGCGATGAGCAAAATCCCGACCGTGTTTGTATTCTCGCATGACAGCATCGGGCTTGGCGAAGACGGCCCCACCCACCAGCCCATCGAACAGATTATGTCGCTGCGCCTGATCCCGAACCTGGACGTGTTCCGCCCGGCGGACGCCAACGAAACGGCGGCGGCGTGGCGCTGCGCCGTCAGCGACCGTGAACGCCCCTGCGTGATTCTGCTCACGCGGCAAAAAGTGCCGTCGTTGAATGCGTCACCGGCGCTAACCGAAGGCGTCGAGCGCGGCGCATACGTGCTGTCGGAGGCCGCCGTTGGCGGCGCCGCCAGCGGCAAGCCGGACGTACTGCTGATCGCGACCGGCTCTGAAGTTGAACTGGCGCTCAAGGCGCAGGTTATGCTGGCCGAAAAGGGCGCAGCCGCGCGCGTGGTCAGTATGCCGTGCTGGGAACGGTTCGCCCGCCAGCCGCAGGCGTACCGGGACAGCGTGCTGCCGCCCGACGTGTCCGCACGTGTTGCCGTCGAAGCCGGTATTGGAATCGGGTGGGAAAAATGGACCGGGTCAGAAGGCGCGATCATCGCCATTAATCGCTTTGGCGCGTCGGCCCCGTACCAGGAATTGTACAAGCAGTTTGGCCTGACACCGGAACGGATCACTGAGACGGCGTTAGCCGTGTTGGGGCGCGCTTAACGCGTGTGATTCCCGCCTGACCAGGCATCAACATAATGTCACACAACGGCGTGAGGGCAGCTTTGGGGCTGCCCTCGCGTTTTTGTTTGGTCAAGGCGTGGTAAACTCAGGGTAATCGCTTCAAATGGGTGATTGGGCTTTTGAAACGCAGCGCGACACTGCGTGTCGCCTTCCCCCTAATATCCCCCTTCCAGCCAAGCTGGACGGGGGACTTTTTCAACGCGAAATCGGCTGTTTTGGCCCCGCCCTGGCTTGGCCGGGGAGGGGCAGCCGGGCTGAAGCCCGGCGGGGAGGGGTGTTTTTGGTTTTTGAAGCAATAACCCTGGTGGTAAACTATTTTTGGGGCGATAAGTGTGCTACACTGCCCAGCAGACGGTATGTTGTGCAAGGCTTGGTTGTTAAGGGACTTTGGCATGGAAATGGATGTAGTAACAAAGCTGCGAGAAGCTTTTCCGGATTTAAGCGAGGACACACTCCAGCAGCTCAAGGGGCTGGTGCGGGTCGCCACATACCCGCCTAATACGCTGATCTGTGAGGAAGGTGCATACGAATACGTGTTTTACCTCATCGTTGACGGCGAGGTTGAGATCACCAAACATTTTGACGGCGGCGAAGAACGTGTGCTGCGCCACAGCACGGTGGGCGATTTTTTTGGTGAGATGGCGCTGGTTCAGCAAGAACCGCGTGCCGCCAACGTACGCACCACACGTGACACAACCGTGATCGAGTTTGACAAGGAAGTGTTCGACAACTTGCTGGCATCCAGCCCGGAACTGGCCTGGCGCATGGTGCGCACCACGTTTGACCGGCTGCGCTCCAACGACCAAACCGCCCTATCCGATCTGCATGAAGCCTACATGACACTGGCTCGCCTTGACAAGGCCAAGCTCGATTTTATCGAGATCGCCGCGCACGAACTGCGCACGCCGCTGACCGTGATCCAGGGTTACGCCGACGTACTGCGGAACAATGATGTGATCCAGACCGACTCGGTGCTGACCGAGATCGTCGGGGGCATCATGCGGGGGACAACACGCCTGTACGAGATCGTAAACGGGATGCTCGACATCACCAAAATCGATACCGACACACTGAAGACTTCTCGCGTGCCGGTGCTGCTGCAAAGTGTATTCGCCGAACTGAAAAACGAGTTCAGCAGCGCCCTGGCTGAGCGTAAATTGGAACTGCATGTCAAACAAATCGGTGATGTGCCCTATATCGAAGCCGATCCAAACCTGATCTACAAAGTTTTTTACCAGTTGTTGGTGAATGCTATCAAGTACACACCGGACAACGGTTCGATCACGGTGACGTACTGGCTGACCGAAGTCGAGCGCATGGGGCCTGCCGTTGCGATAGCGGTTCAGGATACCGGGATCGGCATTGATCCCAAACACCAGAAAGCCATTTTCGAAAAGTTCTACCAGATCGGCCAGGTGGCGCTGCACTCATCCGGCAAAACATCGTTCAAAGGCGGCGGGCCAGGGCTTGGCCTGGCGCTGGTCAAGGGGGCGATTGAAGCGCATCAGGGCATGGTCTGGGTTGAGAGCGAAGGGTACGACGAAGAGAAACTACCCGGCAGCGCTTTTAAGGTGCTGCTGCCAGCACACACGCCCGATTTTTTGTCACAACAGTAACAGCGGGCAGCCGGTCCAGGCGGGGGCAACAGCCGAAAAAGTAATAGAGAGGTTGCGCGATGTCAACCCAACAGTATATGACAAGCGAGATCGCCCGGTTGGCCGATGAAAATCGGCAGCTAAAAGACCAGAT
Source organism: Anaerolineae bacterium (assembly GCA_016930015.1). Taxonomy (GTDB): domain Bacteria; phylum Chloroflexota; class Anaerolineae; order Aggregatilineales; family Aggregatilineaceae; genus JAFGHR01. The sequence goes on from JAFGHR010000088.1 coordinate 18,821, forward strand.
TCATTCATTCCGCGAGTTTATCATGGCGCTGCTGGCGCTGGAAAACGCGGCGGCCAAAGTCCACAGCGGCACCGAACTATTCCGGCTGCTCAAACGTATTCTGACCGATGCGCTGACGATTGTGCAGGTTCAAGACGGCTCGCTGGCGCTGCTTGACGACGAAACCGCCGAGCTTGAATTTGTGATCGTGTGCGGTCAACTGGCTCCCAGTTTGACGGGCTACCGTATGCCGTCGAACGAGGGGATCGCGGGCTGGGTCGTGGGGCACCAGGAACCGGTGATGCTGAAAAACGCCCGGATTGACGCGCGTTTTTCACAGCGCGTGGACCAGGAAATGAGCTTTGAAACACGCTCGATCCTGGCCGTGCCGTTGATCGCTGATAACCGGGTCTTAGGTGTCGTTGAGGTCATGAACAAACAGGGCGAACAGCCATTTGACGATATGGATTTGGCTATGGTCTGGTTGTTCTGCCGGTTTGCCGGTATGGCGCTCGGCACGCTGGACCGTGATCTGCCCTTCCCTGATTCCTAACGCCCGGCCTGTACAACCACCTCGCATCATCACGACGCGTCGAACAGACTGCCGTCATCCGGGGCCAGCACACCTTCCTGGATCAGGATACCGCGCAAATGTTGGCGTCGAGCGGTACCGGCCAGCGTTTCCAGGCGACGCACCGCCAGCGGATCAATTTCTTCGCGCAGCAAACGCACGTCTTCGGCGGTAGGCGGCGGGGTTTCGTGTACATCCGGCGCCATGTCCAGTTCAAAGCCGGTTTTAAGCTGGATACGCTCCATTTTTACGCCGTGATGCACGGTAACCAGCCGCATTCGCCCGTTGGCCCAGTCAAACTGTCCCAGGTCGCTCACCAGGTAACGCGGTCCACTGCCCCGGCGGCGCGCCGGATGGTATCCCATGCCGCTTAACCAGTCCAGTTTGGGCACAAACACCGCGCGTGAGTGGCGCGGCACGTACATGCACATGTGATCCGAATAAACCGATACGTCGGGGATGCCGGCGGTGCCCGGCAGCCGCAGACGCGGACGCTCGTAACTGCGCCCGATGGCGATATTGTTAAAGTTGCCGGACGGGTCTACCTGCGCCGGGCGGAAAAACTCTTTTGGCGTCAGGGTGTGCAGGATGTCGGCGACCATGATGATAAAACTCACGTTTGCCAGCGCCTTGCCCAGCCACATGTCTTCGACATGCGCAATACCGAGCGGCGCCCACCCTTCGACAACACCCTGTCCGACGGCGGACGCAAAATAGGCGTTGGGGGCGTGGGTGCGCTGGGCCAGAATGTAACCCGCCGCGACCAGCGGTGTCGCCAGCCCATGAGCCAACAGATCGCCGTCGCGCACCTGGCGTGCGATACAAACGGCGATCAATTCGTCGATCGTATAGTCCGTGCTGTCAGTCCGGGTCGATAATGTCACGAGGCTGCACACCCTTTACCGGTATGTTTGGGCACGTTTAATCACGCCTCCGGCTGCCCATGACCAGCATCGCGTAGTACATCAGAGTCAGAATCGAGGAGGCGACAGCAGCGACATACGTAAACGCGGCAGCACGCAGTACGGTGCGCGCGCCCTGGCGATCCTGTTCGGTAGCCAATAAACCGGTGGCATCCAGCATTTTGAGCGCGCGGCGGCTGGCGTCCAGTTCGACCGGCAGCGTCACCAGCGTAAACACGGTGGCCCCCGCGAACAATACCAGGCCAAGCATGGCCAGACCGGTAGCATTCGTGAACAGGCCCAGCATGATGAGCACGATCCCAACCGACGGGCCAAACTGGGCGCTGGGAACCAGCATACTACGCAGCCCCATCATGGCGCTGTCCTGTTGATCCTGCTGGACATGTCCGAACTCATGCGCTGCAATCGCCATCGACGCGACCGACGGCTGGCTGGCTACACCGGGTGACAGCCGCACCACCTTTTTCGAGGGATCATAGTGGTCGCTCATCTGCCCGCCCTGAGTGACAGCTAATTCCACCGGTTGGATACCGGCGTCACGCATCAGGATTTGGGCGGTCGCCCGTCCATCGACGCGGCGGCTGTTCTCGATTTTGCTCCACTTCTGGTACGCACCCTTCACCCATGCCTGGGCGAGGCCGGTGATGATCAACGTGGGCAGCATCACGAACAGAAGATAATTAGGGTCCCAGTAGAACATTTCACACCATCCTTTAAAGGCTATACATTACCCACAAATATGTGGGAGGAGAAATCGGGTCGAGAATACAAGGTTGAATGGTATGAGAAGAACACTAAAAGCCA
>JAFGHR010000089.1 GCA_016930015.1 Anaerolineae bacterium
GCTTTGGGCTGCTGGTCGGGCTGGCTCACCGGTTGGGCTTAGCCTCTGATCTTAAAACCGCCGTATCCGAAGCGGTCGATCTGCTGCGGCGCGAAAACGCGCGTTTTGGGGCCGACAGCCCCGTCACCGGCAATCCCGCCAAGCGCGGCGCGGGCCAGTTGATGGGCCGTATCCCGGTGATCTATGGCGGCGGCATTTTTGAGCCGGTTGCACGCCGCTGGAAATGCCAGTTTAACGAAAATTCAAAAGTGTGGGCGCAGTTCGAAGCCTTACCCGAAGCCAACCATAACGCGGTGGTCGGCTGGGAGTATCCCGACGACCTGATCTCACACATGGCAGCCCTCTTTATCACATCGCGCCAACACGATCACCCGCGTGTGGGGCTGCGCCACGAGCTTACTTTCAAAATGTGTCTGCAAAATGCCATCATGGCCGACATATTCCAACCTGAAGGGACCAGCAAACTGGCACAAATGATGCACGCGATTCAGTATGGCGACTATGTGAGTTATTACATGGCTATCGGCTACGGCGTTGATCCAACCGCCATCGAACCCCTGGTCGAGTTAAAACACCAACTGGCCCAACGTACCTGACAGGTTGGTCATCTCTGATGCCGACGATCAGTACTCGTTTGTTACCGAAGGATCATTTTTGAGGGAGGATTCGCGCGAATGTCACCTAAAGCACCCGAACACACTCGTCTGTTTATTCCTGGTCCGGTCGAGGTACGCCCAGAAGTGCTGGAAGCTCAAACCGAGTGGATGATCGGACATCGCTCGGCAGCGTTTGCCGAGCTGTATGCACGTATTCAGGGTAAGCTCAAGCAGGTTTTTTTCACCGAAAACCCGGTTTACATTTACACCTCGTCCGGTACCGGTATCTGGGAATCGGCATCGCGGTGTGCCGTGCGTGACAGTGCTAAAGTTCTGCACCTGACCTGTGGGGCCTTCAGCGAGCGCTGGGCCGAAACCAGCCAGTTGAACGGCAAACAGGTTGATTTGATCGCGGTGGAATGGGGCCAGGCCGTCAAACCGGAACAACTGGCCGATGCGCTGCAACATGAACAGTATGACGCGGTTGCCTGCGTGATGAATGAAACCAGCACGGGCGTCCGTAACCCGGTCGATGGTTATGCAGAGGTATTAAAAGATTACCCGGATACCCTGCTGTTAGCCGACGTGGTCAGCATTTTTGCTGGCGCTATGGTGGACACCGATGCCTGGGGCATCGATGTCTGCCTGACCAGTTCCCAAAAAGCCTTTGCGCTGCCACCGGGTATTGCGTTTGGGGCCGTGTCACCGGCAGTGCTGGAACGTGCGAAAGAGGTCAAGAATCGCGGCTACTATTTCGACGTGCTGGCACTGGACAAAAGTCACCAGAAAAACAACACGCCCTCGACACCGCCCATCGCCCTGATGTTCGCCGCCGACAAACAGCTTGACGATATGCTGGCCGAAGGGATGGACGCGCGTTTTGCACGGCACGAACTCATGGCCGAAAAAACACGCGCCTGGGTGAAAAAGGCCGGGTTCGAGATGTTCTCCGAAGAAGGTTATCACTCGCCGACGGTGTCCACCGTGGCAAACACCCGGAATATGGATATTGCAGCGCTCAACGCCTTTTTGACCGAGCGCGGCATGGTCATTTCCAACGGGTACGGCAAGCTCAAGGGTAAAGCGTTCCGTATTGCGCATATGGGCGACTGCCAGCCGGAACACCTCGACATCCTGTTCGATGCAATAGATACGTTCCTCGACAAGGAGGCGTGATCATGACCTTCCGTGTTATCGTTCCTGACAACCTGCACGAGGCCGGCATCGATGTGCTGAATGCTGCTGACAGTATCGAAGTTTACGCACCGGGCAAAATGACGCGTGAGGATACGCTGGCCGCCATGCCTGACGCCGATGCCTTGATCGTACGGAGTGCCACCACCGCCGACGCCGAACTGCTGGCTCAAGCAGCGAAACTTAAGGTTATCGTTCGCGCCGGTGTAGGGGTGGATAACATCGACCTGGATGAATGTACCCGCCGTAATATTGTTGTGATGAACACGCCGGATGCCAACACCATCGCGACTGCCGAACTGGCATTCGGGTTGATGTTGGCGCTGGCCCGGCACATCCCCCAGGCCGACGCCTCATTACGCGCCGGGCACTGGGATCGAAAAAAGTACATGGGCACACAGATCAGCGGCAAAACGTTAGGCATCATCGGGTTTGGACGGGTGGGCCGTGCCCTGGCTCAACGGGCCAAAGCGTTCGATATGCGCGAGATCGCCTATGATCCGTTTGTGCCGGAACGTGTCGCGCGGCACCTGGGGCTGTCGCTTGTGCCGCGCATGGAAGACCTGCTTGAAGAAGCCGACATCATCTCATTACATGCCCTGGTCACCGACGAAACACGCGGCATGATCAACCGGGAAAATATCGCCAAAATGAAAGATGGGGTTCTCATCGTCAACGCCGCACGCGGCAAACTGATCAACAGTGCCGACCTTGCCGAAGCGCTCATCAGCGGCAAGGTGGCAGGCGCCGCGCTTGATGTGTATGACGTCGAACCGCCCGCGCCTGAAAATCCGCTGTTAGGGCTGGACAACGTGATCTACACCCCGCACCTGGGCGCCAGTACCCACGAGGCCCAGGCAGCGGTAGCCATTGACGCAGCCAAGCAGGCCGTCGAAGCCCTGCTGGATGGAAAATACGACAACATCTGCAACAAAGCTGTTCTTGAAACGCAGTAATACACGCCCGTTGTCATTTACACAGATACACTACGTTGTGCGCCAGGGTGACTCCTGGCGCCGCGTTTTTTGGGAGTTTCGCTTTTGCGCGCGAGTGCGCTAAGATTCGGAGAAAGCATTTGCCCTTTGTGACTATCTGTATCCGTGTTCACTCAGGGTTATCTATCATTGATCCAACAGGCATGGCATGACCGACAAAGCCAACTCGTTTTTTGACGACGAACCATTCGATGAGTTCGAGACTCGCACATTCGACACACGCGAATTACACTCGCCACCGGCAAACGTGGACGGCACAACTGATCCACCGGGTGAGGTCGAATTTGCGGCTTACGATGATGATCCATCGTATGTCGGCGACGATTCCATCGGCGATGATTTTATCGCCAGGACTGTTGAGCCATCCGTGAGCCAACGCCCGATTCGGCGCCCGCTGACCGCACCATCGCCGCGCCGGGCAGCCCGCGCCACGGCACGCCCGCGCCATTATGCCAGCCCCCGTTCACCGTCGCTGCTGCTGAATACCCTGAGTCCCCTGGTGATCGTCAGCGCAGCAGCCGTGTTAATCGCCACGATCTTCTCGCTGTGGATGCGTCCCTCCTTCTTCACCGATGAATTTCGGGCCGGGCTGAACCGGGTACAGGCTACCCAGCAGTTAGTCAACATCCAGCCGTCCCCGCTGCCTACCGACGTTCGCGAGGTGCGCATCGGTATTGTGGCCGGACACAGCGGGCCGCCGCAGGATACCAACTTTGAGATCGATCCCGGCGCGGTGTGTCCCGACGGCCTGACCGAACTGGAGATCAATGAGGCGGTCGCCGGGCGCGTGGTGATGGCGCTCAAGCGTGATAACTACACGGTTGACCTGCTCAACGAGTTTGATCCACGCCTGGAAAACTACCAGGCGAATGTGCTGCTGTCGATCCATACCAACGACTGCCAGGATTACGGCCCTGCCGGGAGCGGGTATAACGCGGCCTCGGCGGCGGCGCGCCTGACTGCCCCCGGTGACGATCAACGCCTGCTGAACTGCCTGGTGGAACAGTACGGCGCCACCACCGGCCTGCCGTATCACGGCGCACAAACCTACGATATGACCGACTATCACACGTTTGGCGAAATATCGCCCGACACCCCCACGGCTATCATTGAAATCGGCTTTATGCTTTACGACCGCGCGATCCTGACACAAAATCCAGAACTGGTTGCACAGGGTATCGCCAACGGCATCCGGTGTTTTTTACGACCCGATCTGTACAACACCACCTCGTCAGAGACAGCCGATGCGCCGTCACCCTGATCGTGTCGCGCCGGGTGGGCAGGGGAGGGTATGCGCAGCTATCGTCTACAGTTATGGGTGTGCGCAACGCACGCAGAAAGGTGTTTTATGGAATACGAACTGGTGATGTACAGCAGGCTGTCATCCTGTCCATTTGTGCGCACGGCCAAGCGTGTTTTGGACCGCGAAAACATCCCCTACCGGGAAATCTACATTGACGAAGACGATACCGCCAAACAGCGGGTCATCGACTGGACCGGGTACCGGGCGGTGCCGACGATCATTGTCGCACATCCCGGCGAAGACCTGCCCTACGAAGACCCCGAACCACTCCCACAAGGCAGCAGCCCACGCGGGATCGATCGCGGCAGCATGATCACCGAGCCGGGCGAACTCAAGCTCGAAAAATGGCTGCGCAAACACAGGTTTATGGACTAAGCCGGATTTTTCATGATGAAATGGTTACGTCACCACTTTACGCGCCTGCCCTGGTGGGGCAAGGTTATCACCGTGCTGGTTGGATTAGCGGGCGCGGGCTGCGGGGGATTCGCCGTCCTGACGTTTTACAGCCAATCGTTAACCAACAGCACCCGCTATATTCGCCGCTGGTTTGACGACCGGGACTCGCGGTCCGAACTGGCGACAACGCGACGCGAGACGTGTTTCGCGGCACCTTTTGTGCTGCCTTCGAACGGATTGATCGGGCTGCTGTGGAACGACCCGGCAGCGCCGTATAACCTCCTGAAACGCCACAGCGGGATCGATATTTTTGGTGACGGTCAACCGGGCACAGTCCCCGTCTACGCCGCCTATCACGGCTACCTGACGCGTTACGATGACTGGCTCGCCACCGTGATCATACGCCACGATGACCCGTTGCAGTCGGGGCGCACCATCTGGACGTATTATACACACATGGCCTCGCGTGACGGCACGACCAGCTACATCGCGGATGCCTTTCCACCAGGAACCAGCGAGGTCTGGGTATCACAGGGCACACTGCTGGGTTACCAGGGTGAATACAGCGGCAACAGCTTGATGCCGGTGGGCCTGCACCTGCATTTCAGCATCGTAAAAAGTGATCCTGACGGCAGCTTCAAGAACGAGTCCCGCGTCGGTAACACGCTCGACCCGTCGCCCTACCTCGGCATGGACGTAAACATCAAAAACAAGCCGGAACGCCCCATTCACTGCCGGTAGACCCGTACCCGCCACGCCGGGTTGTGTATTGACCGTCACCCGGTGCATCGTTATAATGGCTGGCACAATTGCATCACCCTTACGGAGAGGTAGCATAGTCTGGCCTAATGCGCGCGCCTGGAGAGCGCGTGAGCGGTTTCCGCTCCGTGGGTTCAAATCCCACCCTCTCC
>JAFGHR010000090.1 GCA_016930015.1 Anaerolineae bacterium
GAGATCGTACCGGACTTGTTCGCTTAGGTTCGGGGAAAATGCGGGGGAATCCGTCGCGACCTGCGCGCAGCGCTTAGTTCAACGGATAGCATCCGAACCGCTTTCGGGGTATGCTGTGCAGTCATTAGACACAGGCAAGCAAGGAGTCACGATGACCGGCAACCCATCTCCTACCCCGCCAACACGGTGGTTAATCTTCGCTGCGCTCGGATCGTTGTACTTCATCTGGGGATCAACCTACGTCGGGATTCGGATCGCGCTCGAAACGCTGCCGCCGTTTCTGATGGCAGGCACACGTTTTGTGATCGCCGGAACCATCCTGTATGCCTGGATGCGTACTCATGGCACGGCACATCCCACGCGGCTAAACTGGCGCTCGGCTTTTTTGGTGGGCGGGCTGATGCTGGTCGGCGGCAACGGCGGGGTGACTTTTGCCGAGCTGCATGTACCCTCCACGTTTGCCGCGCTGTTGATCGCGGCCATGCCGCTGTGGATGGTCCTGCTCAACTGGTTATTTTTCGGCGGATCGCGCCCCAACCGGCAGATGACATCCGGGCTGGCGTTAGGCTTCGCAGGGGTCGCGCTGTTGATCGGTCCGGAAGACTTAATCCGGGGCGAAGGACTCAGCCTCATCGGTGTCACGGCGTTGATGATCGCCGCCATAACCTGGGCGACCGGCTCGCTGTACTCGCGCCGTGCGCCGCTGCCCAGCGCGCCGCTGATGGCTACCGGCATCGAAATGCTGGCCGGTGGTGCGCTGCTGCTGCTGCTCGGATTGGCCAACGGTGAAGCCGGTGATGTGAACGTGAGCGAATTTTCGGCGCGGTCGCTGGTCGCCATGCTCTACCTGACGCTGTTTGGCTCGCTGCTGGCCTTCAGCGCGTATACCTGGCTGCTGCGCCACACGACCCCGGCCCGCGCCACGAGTTACGCGTATGTCAACCCCATTGTGGCCGTATTCCTGGGCTGGGCGCTGGCCGGTGAAACGATCACGGCCCGAATCCTGATCGCAGCCGGGATTATTGTGACGTCTGTGGTCATGATCACGTCCTACCGCGCCCAACAAGACACGCGCACAGCCACGCCCCGCACGACACCCGGCGGCGTGCGCCTGCGTTCAGGGGTGCGTGCCGGGAAATAAGTGCCATTCGCGGCTGCCGATTTTAGTGTACAATGACCGCAGGTTGGCCTGGATCATGGGCCAGCACAACACGGGGCATTCTGGCAGCAGGAGTAACGTTTAACATGAAATATTTCGTCACCGGAGCCACCGGCTTTATTGGCGAATATGTTGCGCGGCAGTTGGTCGGCGCCGGGCACGGCGTGATCGCGCTCGTGCGATCCCCACACAAAGCGCAAGCGCTCGCGGACCTCGGCGTATCGCTGCACCAGGGTGATATCACCGACAAAGACAGCATGCGCGCCCCCATGACAGGCGTTGATGGTGTGTTTCACATCGCGGCGTGGTACGAAATCGGGCGCACTGACCCCGAACGCATGCACAAAATCAACATCGACGGCACGCGCCACGTGTTGGAATTGATGCACGAATTAGCCATCCCCAAAGGTGTCTATACCAGCACGGTTGGCGTTTTTTCGGACACACACGGCAAAATCGTAGATGAAACGTACCGGCACGATGGCCCGTTCCTGAACGAATACGAACGCACCAAGTGGATCGCCCACTACGAGATCGCCGAACCCATGATCAAGGACGGGCTGCCGCTGGTGATCGTGATGCCGGGCGCGGTGTATGGTCCGGGCGATCACAGCCTGGTTCACGACCAGATCATCCAATTCCTGAAAGGGCGGCTGTACGTCGCGCCGCAAAAAACCGCGTTTTGTTGGGCGCATGTCGAAGACACCGCACGCGGGCACCTGCTGGCCATGGAAAAAGGCGTGCCGGGCGAAAGTTATATCATCGGCGGGCAGGTCGCCACGTACCTTGAAATGCTAAAGATCGGGCAGGAACTGACCGGCAAACGCGGGCCGATGCTCACGCTCAGTCCCGGCGTGCTCAGGCTGCTGTCGCGCATCATGGCGCCCATCGAACGGGTGCTGCCGGTCCCTGCCGCGTATACCAGTGTAGTTTTGCGCACAACGGCGGGTGTCACCTATACGGCGTCGAATGAAAAAGCCCGCCGCGAATTGGGCTTTTCCCCACGTTCACTGCGTGACGGCTTGTGGGAAACCGCCCAACACGAGATGCAGCAGTTGGGTATGACGCTGGACACCTGAATGAAGAAGGTAACGCCCGGCCAATAAACCGGGTGATGGGTATCGGAGAGGAAACCATGACACGTGAACCGCTGGAGCGTCTGCTGGCAACGGTAACTGACAACGACCTCGAAAAACTGCGTGATGCCATTCTGCGCGAAGAAGGCCGCCGCCAATCCCAACTGCACCTGGCGATCAAAGCGCCGTATCCGCCGCTGAGCCATGACGAAAGCGCTGAAGCGTCGAGTGTCACACGCTGGGCAAAACTGCTGGCATGGATGGCTAAAGATGCCAATATCCCGCCAGCGTCCGGCAAGCGCGGCGTATCGATCCGGCTGACGTGTACCGACGAGCAGCCCGACCCGGCAGAAGCCGGTATTTTGCTGCAAGAAGCGCTGGTCGAAGCGGAACTGCTGCTAGGCCGCACCCCGGAATGGATGGACGCCACCACGACCGAAATCGAAGAAAGCGACACGGACGCGGTACACATCGACATGTGGGAAAAACCCGTCGCGGATGCCGCGTGGGATCAGGGCTAGCTGCCTGCCTGTTTTTCGGCCAAAAACACAACCCGGCCATACGGGTCATGCTGCACGTCAAACGGCTGCATGTCCGGGTCTAACATAGCGGCCACCCGAAACCCGGTGCGTTCCAACATGGCGATGATTGCCTGTGTTGGATAACCGCGCTCAACATGGATTTCATCCTGGCGCTGCCACCCGGTGTTATAGCGCCGCCAGATGATGTACCGGCGCGTACAGCTCAACGTTTCAAAACTGAAGCTGTCGCGCACCGTGATCACCAGATCGTCCTCGTTGTCATAATGCACCACGTCATGCACCGACGCCGTGCCGCCGCTCACATCGGCCAGCCCACGGATGGTGCGAATGTCAAAAATGAACAGCCGCCCGTCGTCTAACACGTTGTGCACACAGGCGAACGCGGTTTCCAGCTCGCGCAAGTTCTGGATCGCGTTGAGCACACCGCCCGCCGCTAACACCAGATCAACCGCGCCCATCGATGATGTAAGCTCGCGGATGTCCATCTGCTGAAAATCAGGCGGATAGTGTACCAACTCGTCCTGCCGGGCGTTTAGATTAACCCGCGCCTGCGCTAACATGTGCGGGTTATTATCGACCCCGATCACGCGATACCGTTCCTGCGACAGCCACAGCGTAGTTTGCCCGGTACCGCACCCGACATCCAGCACACGACGCCCCGCCCAATCCGTCTGCTGAGCATAGGCGATATAACGCGGGGCGATATCCATCGCCAGGTCAGCATACCCGGCTTGATCGTATACTTCGGCCAGTGCCGCATATGGCGCTTCCAAAAACTGGTTAGACATACCCGTTTTTCCCTATCAACTTAACTACTCACGATAGGTGCTAACCGCCCCACCTCATCAAAAATCGTACCCTGGTTATACATCTACCGCGCGCGGCGCGCTAGCCAAGCAGACTGTCGGGCGAACGAAGTGACGCGTAGCTGAATACGATCTCATACCGTGCATCGTAAAGCACCACGCTGCCTTCAAGGTAGTTGTCAATGTTAAATACCGGGTCCAGAATGATGTAATTCTGGTTGCCCTGGCTGCCCTTGAGCGGCCCCAGGTCGATCTCGAACTGCGGCACCTGGTCGAGTTCCTCTTGAGTGGTCGGGTTAGCATACGCGCTGATGAGCACGCGCATCTCCGACCCAATGATCGCGTCGAGCGTTTCCAGGCGCAGCAGCGCCCGCCCGTCGGACAGCCGGTAAATGCTGGCCACGCCCGATGCCTGGCGCAGCGGGTCAATGGTGACAAAATCGCCGGTCAGCAAAAACTGCACCGCCCCCGGATTCGCATCAATCACCGGCAGGTTCGGTTCCTGAACATCGAACGGTTCAGCCAGCCGGGCGATCACCAGGTCATAAGCCATCTGCGGGTTGGCCTGGAACATGTCGTTATAGAGGTCCTGCAACTGCGGCGGCAGGAGATAAAATGCCTCTGGAAACGGCAGTTGTTCTTCTTGTTCTTCAATATAGGGCGAAAGCTGATCCAGCCAGAGTGGTGACACCAACAGCGCGATCACGATCATGGCTCCCAGAAACAACACGCCCCAGGCGGGTCTGGTATGCATGCACCCTCACTTTCCGACAAGCAGCGGTGCAGCCCTGGCAGACTGCACAACGGCGTGACCACATCAACGAATGACTGCGATCATAACGAAGGCACGCCAATTGAGCCAACCATTGGCGGTTTTGAGGACTGCGCTGTTACGATCCAGCTATCGACAAGCGGCGGCGGGTTAGGGTATACTGCTGACGTTTGTAGTGAAAAAACCGAGTCGAGGAAGGAACAGAACCTCATGGCCGATTTTCCGGGCAAGGGTAAAGTTGCCATCATAAAAACACAGCCGCAAACCGTGGTTGACGATGTACGCCAGGTGATGCGGCTGGCCGGATATCAAGACGCGCTGCCCAAAGACAAAGATACCATCCTGAAGATCAACATCTCGTGGGACACGTGGTATCCTGCCTGCTCAAGCACGCCGTGGCAGATCGAAGGCGCGATCCAGGAATTACAATCCGCCGGGTATGCGCGCGTTGTAGCCGGGCATAACGATACCGTCGTGGTGGATGCACGTGTCGGTGAAGAAAACAACAAACACCGGTACGTCACCGATAAATACGGCCTGGAAAACTGGCATCTCTACGAACCTCAGTTTGAATGGGTGCGCTATGAACCAAAAGAGCCGTTCCTGGTACTCGACCGGGTTTATCCTGAGGGTGTATACATCCCCAAGGACTTTTACGGGCGCAATATCATCCAACTGCCCACGGTGAAAACACACGTCTTCACGACGATCACGGGCGCGATGAAAAACGCGTTCGGCGGGCTGTTGGGCCGCAAACGTCACTGGACCCACGCCGTCATTCACGAAACCGTGGTCGATCTGCTCCAGATTCAACAGGACATCCATACCGGTGTGTTCGCTATCATGGATGGCACGTTCGCCGGGGATGGACCGGGTCCGCGCGCGATGCACTGCCACGAAAAAGATATCCTGTTGGCGTCCGCCGACCAGGTCGCCATCGATGCCATGAGCGCCTATTTGCAGGGCTTTGACCCCATGAAACTCGACTTTATCCGGCTGGCGCACGAACGCGGTTTGGGGGTAGGCGATCCGGACGAGATCGAGGTCGTGGGCATCGACCTGAAAGACATCCCACGCTTTGGTTTCATCCAGACCGATACCTTTGCCAGCATAGGGCAAAAAATGATCTATCACGGGTGGCTCAAGGGCTTTGAAGGGCTGCTGCTGCGGACGCCGCTGGTGCCGTGGAGTTACTTCGCCAGCAACGTGTACCACAACTATTATTGGTATCCGTTTGTGGGACGCAAGCGGGTTGAAGAAGCGCTCAAAACCAAGTGGGGCCGGTTGTTTGCCGACTATGGCAACGGCGAAGTGGTGATGCCGGGCGTTGATCCGCAAGATGTTCAAAAACTGGCCTTGACCGGGGCGGTTGCGGCTGGCGGTGCGTTGTTCCTGGGTGGGCGGCTGTTAAACAGCCTGCTTGGCGGAAAAAAGAAACAAGCCTGATCCCCCCACCAACTCACTCGATCCGATAACCCTACATGGCGGTCGCGTGACCGCCATTTTTAGTACATGCAAGGCTACGCCATAAAAATAATGACCCCATCCCCCACAACCCCTTCCCGGTGGGAAGGGGAGCAAGGACAAACAAATGGGCGATTTATTTTCTTGGTTCAGCCCAACACGCCGTGGTTATTTCCTGGACATGGGACAATCGCACCGGGCTTGAGATGGCCGGACCTTCATTTCCCCAATGTGTTATGTCCGCAACTTGCTTTTAAGGCAGAATCTCTTTATTATATACATCAATAAACCTACTAGCTATTCTATATGACGTTTTAAACAGGATTGATACTATGCCAGTGACAATGGAGTGGGATACATCTCTCCCCATCCTACACATTACCCTATCAGGCGAGTTATCCAGCCGTGAGTACGATAACATGGCCCAACAGCGTGAAGCCATGCTTGCAGCAGGCCCAGCGCACGTGATCCTGCTGGTCAATACACATAATCTGGACAGTTTCCCAACAGCGAACCTGATACGGAACCGCGAATCAATCACACAGCACGACAAAGTAGCCTGCACGTTCATCATAATCACAGACCGGTTGTACCGTATGCTGATGGGACCGATCATGTCCACGCAAGACCTGGGGCTTGCGGTCCGATTTTATCGGGATGCATCGCTCGCATACGAAGACGCCCAGAAACTGGCCAGCCGTTAGGCCAAAAAAACTCTCGGATTCAGGGCGGTTACCGGGCGTCGCATACTTTCCAGCCACTCTCGTCCACCAGCGTAAAGTGACCGCCCCCCATCTCGTTTAAGTTTCGAACTTCAACTTCGCCTGTTTGCGCCTTAAACGTCACCATACCCGACATCTCAACTTCAGCGATCGAGTCACCTTCGCTGACCACGTCAAACGTGGTATGGGTTATGTCAATCTCCTGGTTAGGATCACCCTCAGCGGCCCAGTCAGTCGTCACATGGCGCCATTCTTTGCACGTCAAGCTGTTAACCAGTTCCACGTCACCGGTCCACACGCCAACGATAAACTGCTCGCTGATCTTGGCCGGATCACCCTTGTCCCGTTCGCAAGCCGCCAACACCACCCCCGCCGCCGCGAGAACCACGACCAACCGGACCATAACACGCAGCCGCGCCTGGCCCCGGTGCGATTGACTGTGCTGCATGGTGTCCCTCCTGTACATGCCACGTTTGTCTTCATTATAAACAACACAAACGCCCGGCCAAATTGTGCCGGGCGCTTCGAGGTAGAAAATTAGTCTAGATTATTCCGACTCGTCGCCGGCTGCTTCCTCAGATTCGGCAGCATCGTCGGCAGCCGCATCACCGGCCTCGTCCTCATCAACGGCGGCGGGATTCACAAGCGCGTTCAGCTCATCACCCAACTCGGTTTCAGCAGAAACACACCAATCGTCGCCATCTTTGTCGAGCCACAGCACAATGCGGGTATCGCGTTCTTCGGTTTCCTCACCGCTTTCTTCATCCACGATACGAACTGTAGACGCCAGTTCGATCTCATCGGCATCATTACCCTTACCGATTTTGTAGGACCCGGTCACGATCACTTCTTTTTCGTTGCTCCCTTTGCCGATATCGTACTTCAGATCGACATCGTTGATATCAAGCGCCGCGTACGCTTCGGCCAACGCGCGTGTCGTGTCTTTAAAATCATCGCAAGCCAGCCCTTCGGCTTTTTCACCGTTGCCATCGAGCACGGCCTTCATGTAATCTTTGCCGGTATCGCGTGTTTCGGTGCCGCAGGCGGCCAGCAGTGAGGACACTACCAGCAGCGCCGCCAGTACCAATCCAAACCGTTTTGCCATAATGATTCTTTCTCCTCTTCGGCTATAGTAAGCGCGGAAATCGGCTCATCAAAATCGCGTTTGATGATACTGCTTTGTGCCATGGGACGCAATACAAAACCAGGGCATTTGTCGTGTATTCGGCGGTCAATCCACACAATTAACCGTGCGACACGAGCTCAAAAACAGAAAAACACACAACCATCGTTCCAACTTGACGGTTGGTTTTTATCTGGCGCCCACCCTCTTACAGCCAGATAACCGGACCGGAAAGGGGTGCGCGCTGCGTTTTGATGCATCACCCTGACAAGTTTACCTGATCCGTTTAACAAACGACATGTTATAATTTGGTCGTGCGGCACCATCGTATTTGCCGGACAAAGGAGCACGAAAACATGAACGGTCATCGACGTTGGCAAACAATCGTCGGGATGGCAGCGGTGGTGGCGCTGCTGATGGCCTGTAACTGGACATGGCTGGCCGGTCCGGCACCAGACCAGGGAACCGTCAAGCTGACGGTGTTACCGGCGGTATCACCGTCACCGGATGACACGCTGGACTACAGTGCTTGTAGCTGGCAGTGGGCGCAAGAAGTCTTGCCGGACGAAACAACACAACTGGCCGACTCCCTGAGCGCGGCCAACCTCCCGGTTAACGATCTGACCGTGTTTGCCTATGGTGAAGACTGCTTTAACGCCGAGGGTAATGTGGTACGCTTTGCCGCGATGGAAACCGATTTTTTGCTGACGCTGGCCGTCGATGATCTGGACGACAGCGAAACACTCGGTGATCTGGCGGCTGACGCGCTGGTGATCATCGTCCGCGATTTCCCGGTATCCGATACGCCCGGCCCGATGCCCGGCCAGATCACGCTGTCGTTTGAAGCCCGTGATGGCAGCACCGCCGTTACGCCGCCTATCAAACAGAACATCGCCGCCGACTGGGTCGCGCAAGACCTGCGCGGCAGCGCCTTGATACGTGCACTTGGACTATAGAACGCCGCCGGTTTACGCGAGGAAGCAACCATGGAAACTTATCACGTTGTCCTGGTCACAGCCCAATCACAGACGCAGGCACGCCGCATTGCCAAAAAACTGCTCCAAAAACGCCTGGCCGCGTGCGTGAACATTGTTCCGGTGGAGTCACTGTTTATGTGGCAGGGCGAAATACAGGAAGAAGACGAAGTCCTGATGATCATCAAGACACGCGCGTCCGTGTTTGACGACCTGATGGCCACCGTCCGGGACGCACACAGCTACGACACGCCCGAAATCATTGGACTGCCGATCATCGTTGGAGCCAACGACTACCTAAAATGGATCAGCAATGAAGTTAAGGACTAACGCCCCAGACTACACACATTACCGCATGTTGATATCATTCGCGCACCCGGACGACGAATCGTTCGGCATGGGCGGCGCGATTGCGTATTATGCTCAACGCGGCGTGTCGATCAGCCTGATCTGCGCGACAAACGGCGACGTAGGCACCGTAGACGCCGCGATGCTCGACGGTTACGATTCCATTGGCGCGCTGCGCCTCGAAGAATTACGCTGCGCCGCCCGGCTGCTAGACATCAGGGACGTGATCACCTACGGCTACCGTGACAGCGGCATGATGGGCACGCCGGAAAACGAGCATCCCGACTGCCTGTGGCAGGCTGATGAAGATACGGTCGTCGGGCGCATTACGCACGACATCCGGCGGCGGCGCCCGCACATCGTGGTCACGTTTGACCCGTTTGGCGGTTACGGCCACCCGGATCACATTTTTATGCACCGGGCGACCACGCGCGCCTTTCACGCCGCGGGTGATCCCAACGAATACCCGGAACAGATCACCGGCGGGCTGGCCGCATACACCCCCGCCAAGTTATACTACACCGCCTTTCCCCGGCTGCCGCTGCGGCTGCTGGTATGGCAGACGCGGCTGCGCGGCGACGACCCGCGCCGTATGGGCAAAAATCATGATCTTGACTTGCAAGCTGCCGTTGATAACCTGCTGCCGACACACACCCGCCTCAATGTAGCGCGCTACCAGTCCGCCTGGGATGCCGCCGCCCGGTGTCATGCCAGCCAGCAAAACCCGCGTCACACCAACTCGTTTCTTGACCGCTTGCAGCGCGTGATCTTCCGGCACCAGGACTTTACCCGCGCGTGGCCCAAACCCAACGGGCGCGACCGTTTGGAACGTGATCTGTTCGCCGGGATCATGCCTGAAATCAGGTCTGATATCAGGTCCGATATCGGAGCCGATGCCGGAGCCGATGTCGCGGGAAACACGGGCGGTGGCTAGGTGATTTTTACCCGCCCAGCGCCCCTGGCTGTTCAGGCTGCACGCTTCCCTTGATCACGGTATCATTAGGACGTAGTAACCGGCACAATCCTACACGAGAGGCGGCTCTATGACGCCGGCACTAACCGTTGACCAGGTGGATCAGGTCGTTGACAATACACTGCTCGTGCTGTTGGTCCGGCCCGACCTGCTGCCCGAATGGCAGGCTAACTTGCGGGACCTGCTCGACCAGGTGAAAAATGCTGCGCTGGACGAGGAATCCCTGTTTCTCGCCGCCGTGCTGACCCTGTTGTCGTCACCGGAAGACATGCTGCCCACCGGCACATCTTACGATAATGCCTGGAGCGCCATTATGACCGGCATTCAAACCGGCATAGTGCAGTCGCATCCTGCCGAAGATCAACATACCATGACCCTGGACCGGCTGCTCAACTCGGTGGTACAGGCCGCGGCTGCCGTGTTGACCGCCGCCCCGGAACAGAAAAACCTGGTACGCGAAGAGATCGCGGACATGCACCGGTCGGCAAAAGACGCCGGTGTGCACGAGCTCGCAGCCTGGCTGAGTGATGTCCTGACGGTCATGGACGATCACCCCATACACACGATCGAGGTTCAACACCAGGGAGTGTATGCCGTCTTTTGGGATGCGTTTGCAAACAAGCTGGGCAGAAAATGAACACGAAATCACCGGTTGGCGGATAAGGAGAAATCAGTTATGCGACGACTGTTGTTCGTTTTGATTGGACTGGTATGCCTGGCGGGGGGCGCGGTCACGCTGTGGCTGGCACGTGGTCCCCAGCCGACCGAAGAACGCACTACGGGCGGCGTGCTCACCACGCAAGCCGAAATCGAGGCCCAGGGCGAATTTCAGCCAGGGCAGGAACCCTCGCTTGAGGTGATCACGGATGACGGCTTTGGCAGCACCACCAGCATTGGCGCGGCGCCGCAGATCGCAGCCGCGGCCCTGGCCGATGTATCCGAGATGGACGCGGCAGAAACCGAAGCCCAACCGGCCATGATTGCCGAAGTGGCCGAACCCGGCGATGTAACACTCACAACCGACGTGGTGCTGGACGAAAACACGGATACCGAAGTCACGCCGCTGGTTTTGGCCGAACCCCAACCTATTGACGCAGACGGGCAAGGCGGGCCGCTCCTTACAGCCACCTATGAACAACGCGTAGTTGAGCTGGAATGGCCGAAAACGTTCCGCGTCGGCGGGTCCGGCTCGGTGCGGATCAAGCTCAAAATGCTGGCGGACGGGTCGTTACAACCTGTCGCGGAAATCGATACCAACCAGGTGCTCGCCACGCCGATCTTGATCACCGACCGCTATGATACGCATGATGCCACCGTCACAGCTTCGCTGTCCGCTCCCGATTTTGACGTAACGAACGTCAGTCAGGCCACGCAGCCCCTACAGCGCGGGGGTGAGGTTGAATGGCGCTGGACGCTGAAAGCCGATGACGCCGCCACATCTGTGATCGCGCTGGGGCTGAGCATCACATGGATTCCCAGGGAAGCCGGTGCTCCTTACGCGCCCAGCAACGTCACGATCTGGGGCCAGACGGTGCAGGTTAAATCGGAGCATGTCTTTGGGTTGATCACGGTGCCACAGGCCAGCATCGCGGGGACGGTCCTGGCGGTCGTGGGTTTTGTGGGCCAGCTTCCGCTGCTGGAAGTGTTCCTTGAAACATTCTGGAACGTGTTTTTCAAACGGCGATCCCGCCGCCGTGAAAAACAGCGGCGTAACCAACGCCGCCGGTAAGGGCGAGCCAGCCATCAGGCAACAAAATTACAACACACGGGGCGCCGTGGTGATCCACCGCGCCCCATTTTGTGTAACCGTCCGATCAGGGCAGGCCCCACAGGCGCACGGTGCCGTCCAGGCTGCCGGAACCTAACAGCGCGCCATCGGCGCTAAACATAACATCCGTCACCCAGTCGGTATGGCCGGATAACACGCCCAGCGCCGACCGGGTTTGTACATCCCACAAGCGCACCGTGCCGTCCTCACTGCCCGACGCCAACAGCGACCCATCCGGGCTGAACACGACGCTGGTTACGGGCGCGGTGTGTCCCTCCAGGATCGCCAGGCGGGCACCGGTGGCCGTGTCCCAAAGCTGGACCACGTAATCCGGCTGACCGCCCGCCGAGGCCATCATGGTCGCATCCGGGTTGAGAGCAACACCGGTTACCTCGGTCAAAAAGCCGGTCGCGTGGGCGTCCAGCGTGACCCACGTCACCGTGTCCCACAGGCGCAGCGAGCGGTCAGCCGTCCCGATCACCATGCGCGACCCATCGGCGCTGAAAGCCACGTCCACGACCGGCTTCGAATTCAGCACACGAATCGACTGGCCGCTGGCCACGTCGTACAACATAATCGTGCCGTCGCCCCGCGCCGAAACCAGCATTTCGTTATCCGGATCAAATACCAGGCCGGTCACGTCTTCGGGGAACCCTTCCATCATAAACAGTTGGGTGCCAGTCGCCAATCCCCACAGCCGCACGCGTTTATCCTCGCCGCCCTCAAAGGCGAACAGGGTGCCGTCCGGGCTGAAAGCGGCATCCGTGATCCAGTCGGAATAGACGGACAGCGATCCCAACAAGCGCCCGGTTGACGCTTCCCAGGTCTGGACCATGCGGTTATCGTAGGCGTTGACAAACATGGGCACGGTGCCGTATGACGTCAGCGTCATGGCGCGCACCTTGCGCGTGAAACCTTCGAATACACTGACCTGCTCGCCGGTCGATGCGTTCCACAGCTTGACCGTGCCGTCCCAACTGCCGGAAGCGAGCTGTGTACCGTCCGGCTTATAGGCGACCGCCTGGACCGGCGCAGTATGTCCCGCAATGGATGCGCTGAGTTGGCCTGTCGCCACGTCCCACAGCTTGACCGGACCGCCCCAACCGCCAGCCGCCAGCGTCGCCCCGTCCGGACTGAACGCCAGTCCGGTGACACGCGCTTCTTCGGCTGCCGACAGCTCGGATTCGCCCTCTTTGAGCACACGTACTGTCTCGCCGGATGCGGCATCCCACAGCCGCACGGTGTTATCCCAACTCGCCGACGCCAACAGCGCCCCGTCCGGGCTGAACGTGACATCCTCCACCCAGTCGGAATGTCCCTGGAGTGTCAGCCGGTTGATGCGCGTCACCACGTCCCACACGCGCACGCTTTGATCTTCACCGCTGGATGCCAGTAACGCGCCGTCCGGGCTGAACGCCACACAGTCCACGGCCAGCGTATGACCTTCCAGAGTCGCCACAGCCTGCCCGGTGACCACGTCCCACAGCCTGACGGTGCTGTCGCCCGCCGACGCGATCAGCATTCCATCCGGGCTGAACGCCACGCGCGCGACCGTGCCGGTATGACCTTCCAGCGTGGCCACCGCTTCGCCCGTGAGCGCATCCCACACGCGAATCGTCTGGTCCTCACCGCCGGATGCGATCAACGCCCCGTCCGGGCTGAACGCAGCCGTCAAGACCGGCGCGGTATGCCCGTCTAACAAGCGCGGGACGGCATCGGGAACCCCTGGGCTGTACAGCCATACACCCGCCCCGGTCGCAATCACCAGCGTTTCACCGTCCGGCGACCAGTTCAGCGCATGGAAAAAACCGCGACCTAACACATGATTCAGAACAAGCTGGTCGGCGTTTTCGGCGGTGATCGGTGAGCGCGTACCGCCGTCCTGGGCCCATACCGGCAGCACACCGGCAACGATCAGAACACAACATACCAGCAATCCAACTAAACGCTTCATGACGTAGTCTTCCTCTCCGCAATCATTTTATACACAACAATCCGGGCCGCGCCTGCCGCCACAATCCCTTACCTGAGGGAAGGAGAGCAAGGACGACCAAACGGGAGATTTATTTTCCTGGTTCAGCTTTAAAATCCACCGGTTCGAGCAGCGGACGCTTAAAAAACACGCGGAATCCGCTGCTGTCCTTCGTAAACGAACCGGAAGTGCCCACCATTTCCCAGCCTTCCAGCCCCAACCGGGCGATAGCGTTTTCGCGATTCGTGATCGTGACTTCCTCAGCTACTTCACCTACAAAATAAAACAAGATATACTGGCGGTGCATCACGCCCTGCGCGATTTCCTGGCGCAGCTCGCAATATTCCCATTGTTGATGACGCTGGGACACGACTCACTCCTTACACACTATCAAACCCCGGCACCAAGGAATTGTAACTTATGTCTGCCAAACAAGAAACGCACCACCAGGCCCTCCGCCCACTGCTGCGCAACGCATTAAGCAGTCCCGCCCTACTATCACCGTCCGATTTTATGCTGGCACGCTACAGTTTGAAGACCGGGCTGCGCAAAAACTTGCTAGACCCCGATATTGCCGCGCTTGAAGATTACCTGATCGATAACAGTAACCTGCCGGGCCGCCGTGGAAATTTGGAAATGGTGTGGGCCTTTGCGGACGAGGTCGGGCGGGTGTGCGCCTCGCCGGACGTATCGCTGTCGATGAGCTACGTCGCGATGGAATGGCTGTTGTGGTGGTTGATGCGCCATTATCCACCGTCCGTGTTTGGCAGCGATCCCGACTCGCCGCTGCAAATGCCGCAGATGTGCGCGGTCGTGGCGGCGGGCGAATGGTCGGCCACGTTCAGCCACATCGAAGCCGGCACGTCGATGATCCTGGACCAGGCCGACAGCCCGCTGTGGCGCATCCGTGAAGGCGTCGCGATGGGTTTGCAGCGTATGCTAGGCCACGCCTGGGACAGCACCCTGCGGCGCTTATGGCGCTGGGGCCTGGACGCGGGCGCGTATGAGTGGCGCGCGATGGCCGCCGGAGTCGCAGAGCCGCCGCTGCTGGTGTCACGCGCCCACGCCCTCGACGCCCTCGACCTGCATTATCACGCGCTGGCCTATTTGCGGCGCGTGCCCGACTCGGCGCGCCGGTCAGACCCGGTGCGCACGCTGCGCAAAGCGTTAGGTTATTCGATCAGTGTGGCCGTTGCCGCCGCGCCCAACGCCGGATTCGCCCAAATGCTCACCTGGGCCGCCTGGGATGATCCGGATGTGCGCTGGGTGCTGCGCGAGAATCTGAAGAAAAAGCGGCTGTCCAAGTGGCCGGAACACATCGACGCGGTACAAGCGGCGATCACCATGTAGCACGCCAACCGCCCTGCAAAACCTGTTAATTCGTGAAACATTTCGCAAGGTGGTGAAATAACACACTACTATCGCGTGCCAACATGCACTATTCTACTACAGCAGTCACACTATAATGTACATTAAAGCAGGCGAGAGACAGAACACTCTGTGTAGCAGATGCCTACTATGCTGCTGGCTGATGTGTTGACTGACCCCCCTTACACACCACAGAGATCCCTCGCCTGCTACGGTTTTTTCTACTGCTGCACGTTTCACCATAACACCCATCACGTTTGTGTTCACTAACCTTGCATAAATCCCACCTTGACAATTCCTTAACATGCCTTAATTTTGTTTTTATTCGAAGGCAATAATTCATGCTATATCATTAAGGCTGAGGAACGCAGTAAACTTCTAACGGCTAATCATCTTCTAGCCACCATATGAGGAGCATTCATCGTGAAAAAACTATCATTCATCGTCGTCATCGTTCTGCTTGCGCTGACCGTCACGAGCGCAGGGGCATCGTCCGGACCGTCCGGTGAGGTCAAAGTCAGCCGCACCGAGTGCACCGTCACCGTTGATTATCAGGGTTCTATGAGTGGGGGAACAGCCTCCGTCGCTCTCAGCGCACCAGCCGTAACCGACTGGTATGTGTTTATCAAGGCAGGCAGCTTTCACACAGAAGTCAAGGTCGGCAGCGGTGACAGCGTCAATGGCACCACCTCGGTTACCCTCCCGGCAGGCGCATACGACAACCTGGCTGCCAGCCTCTGGTATTCCGAGGGGGTTTTCCTGGAAATAGTAGCTAAGGCGATTTCTGAGACGCCGTGGTCCTGCGCCGCCCCCGCACAGGGATCCGCCCCCACAGATCCGCCCATCATCCGCCCAGCAGGTGACCCGATGGCGCCCAGCACCGGCTTCCGCGGCTTCGTGGACATCAACGACAAGCTGATCCATGGCATGCTGGTCGAGAACCCGATCGATACCAACAAGCACGAGTGGGGCTACTGGTCCGAAGACGGCGGCTACCAGATTCTCGGCTGGACCAAGCTGGCCGCGGACGGTTCGCTGGTGGTCATGGTCAACCCTGGCTGCGGCCTCGCCTTTGAGCACTTCGCGCAGATTGTGGCCCAATACTCGGTTAGCGGCTACTCGCTGGCCCCCACCGGCAACCCCGGCGGCTCCATGCGCTAAGCCAAACACGTTAACGCGATTTCCCGCCGCGTCCAGAGCAATCCGGGCGCGGCGATTTGTGTGTCTCTATTCCGTTCCGATCCCATCCTGACATTTCCTTTACAATTTTAAGGTGATTTTAATTCTCTGGGCATTTATCTGGGTGTACAATTAATTTATCATTGACGCATACAAAAGTGAACATACGTAAATCATCAAGCCACTATATACATAGAAAGGATTTCACCATGAAAAAGCTATCGCTCGTTATCTTGTTCGCACTGATTGCCACGCTCGCCTTCTCAGCCAACCCCGCATCCGCTGCTGGCACTCTCGATGTCACCCGCAACGGGTGCACCGTCACCGCTACTTTTACGGGCAATACACCGGGAGCCATTGAATTTCTGTTATATTTCCTAGCCCAACCCGCATCAGGAGAAGCCGTTTCGGCCGTGTATACGTTCCCTGGAAACCCTGTTGGCGGATCTCAAGCACATACATTCCCCGCCGGTGACTACACCTACCTGCAGATTTCCTTAATGTCAGATACCGGCTCACTTTATGAGGAGGCTCTTCATAATGAGGGTGAGTGGAGTTGCGAGGCTGCCTCCAATGAGGAGGAGGGGGTAGTCGTGCAAGAAACACCCAAAGACCCGCCCATCCTGCGCCCGGTGGGCTGCGACGCGCTGGGCGGTGAACCCGGCGCCGTTGTCGGCCAGGTTGGCGTCGAAACCATCGCGTTGTGGGGCCCCAAAGCCGATGCCGTCACCCACAACCCGGTGATCACGCTCAAGCCCGGCCAAACGCTGTGGGTCTACGGCGTGGACAGCACCGGTATGTTCCAGAAAGTCTCGCTCGGCTGCACGTACCTGTGGGTCCCTGTCGGCACCATGGGCCCGAATCCTGACGCCGTATGGAACAACGCCGGAATGCCGGGACGTATAGTGAAGTAAGCCCTTTCTGATAAACGCCATTTCACGCCGCGCCCGGCACACTCTGAGCGCGGCGTTTGTGTTGTCAACCAGACCCCGCACATGTCTTCATGCAACGTCTATGCGATCTGCTGGAATCACCATTGCTCAAGACCTCGTGATTTGTTAAACTCATCCTTTGCGTTGCGCACAAAGCCTTTGCATCGTGCTCATTATTGAGCGTCATTCCGCGTTTACGCCATGTTGACAAGTCGTTCACCACACAGTACACTATAGAACAGGCGTTCCTAATACATCCGTTCGTTTCACCCGTCATCGTATAAACACACACCCTACCCCGGTGCGGCCAGTGCCCGTCCACTACCAGACCAGTCAAGGATGGTGACCTGTATGGCACAAGATAAGTTGATCGTGCGCGGGGCGCGCGAACACAACCTGAAAAATATCAGCGTAACCATGCCGCGTGACAAGCTGATCGTGATCACCGGCCTGAGCGGCAGCGGCAAAAGTTCGCTGGCGTTCGATACCATTTTTGCCGAAGGCCAGCGGCGTTATGTCGAGTCGCTGTCGGCGTATGCGCGGCAGTTCCTGGGCCAGATGGACAAGCCCGACGTGGACCAGATCGAGGGGCTGTCGCCGTCGATCTCGATCGATCAGAAAAGCGTGAGCAACAACCCGCGTTCGACGGTGGGCACCGTCACCGAGATTTACGACTACCTGCGCCTGCTGTACGCGCGGATCGGGATTCCGCACTGCCCGACGTGCGGCGAACGGCTCGAAGCGCAGTCGGCACAATCGATCGTGGACGCGATCCTGACCTGGGAAGACGGCACGCGCATTCAAGTGCTCGCGCCCATGATCAAGGATCGTAAGGGACGCCACGAAAAAGTGCTGGAAGACATCAAAAAAAGCGGCTTTGTGCGCGTGCGCATAAACGGCGAGGTCCGCGATGTCAGCGAACACATTGAGCTGGAGCGCTACAAGAACCACACTATCGAGGTGGTCGTTGACCGGCTGGTGATCCATAACTTCGACGACAGCGACAGCGAAGACGCGATCAGCGCGCGATCACGCCTGACGGACTCGGTCGAAACGGCGCTGCAAATGGGCGACGGCGTGGTGATCATCAATGACGTATCCGACCGCGACAACCCATACGATCACATTTACAGCGAACACCTCGCCTGTCCCTACGGCCACGGCAGTTTTCCGGAGTTGGAGCCGCGCCTGTTTTCGTTCAACAGCCCGCACGGCGCCTGCCCGCAGTGCCAGGGCCTGGGCATCAAGCGCGAGTTTGACCCCGACTTGATCGTGCCCGACAAAAATATGTCGATCGAGCAGGGCGCGCTGCGTCCGTGGGCCACCGGCAGTCACGATAGCTGGACTCGCCGCATCTTGCGCCAGGTGTGCCGCCATTTTAAGATTCCGCTTGATGTACCGTGGTCCGACCTGAGCAAGAAGCAGCAAGACATGCTGCTGTACGGCGTTGATCACAAAGTGCGCATCGAGCATACCGCCGAGGATGGCAGTCATTACTCATGGAACACCCAGTTTGAAGGTGTGCTCACCTCGACGGCACGCCGCTACCGCGAAACCAGCTCCGAGGGTATGCGCACCCGCTACGAGGAGTTCATGAGCGAGCGCCCGTGTGAAGACTGTCACGGCAACCGGCTGCGCCCCGAAGCGCTGGCCACCACCATCTGTGACAAACCGATCCACCACATCACAAGCATGCCGGTCAAGGCGCTGCTGCGCTGGGTGCAGTCGCTGCGCGGCACCGACCCGCACAACAACGGGCACACCGTCCTATCCGAGCGTGATCTGACCATCGCACGCCAGATTCTGAAGGAGATCGAAGCGCGGGCGCAGTTTATGGTTAACGTCGGGCTGGACTACCTGACGCTGGACCGGGCCGCGGGATCACTTTCCGGCGGTGAAGCGCAGCGTATCCGGCTGGCCACCCAGATCGGGAGCCAGCTTACCGGCGTGTTATACGTGCTGGACGAACCGAGCATCGGCCTGCAC
>JAFGHR010000091.1 GCA_016930015.1 Anaerolineae bacterium
GACTTTCCAAAGCGTTTCTCCGTGCTGAATTCTTAAACACGTTTACGGTTCTTCCGAGTTGTAGCCGTGTCCTACAAGGACACGGCGGCGCGAAAACCGCACTGCTTTTTGCCTGCTGATCGCTTCAACTGACGCGAATAAGGCGTATTACCATACACCCCGACCGGAGCATCGAACGCTTCCGTTATCCGCCCAACGTGAACTGATCACTGCTAACTGCCAACCCAAAAACTGTGTTTCGTCTCGAAAGTATACCAGACTCGGCGGTATAATCGAGGGCGCTGTTCTGGCGAGGAGGCCACTGTGACCGATATCGACCGTCGAATGATCCGCCCAACCGCTGGTGTTGTGTCCGACCATACGCACCCCGTGCCGCTGCTGCGCTGGCTCACCGCGATCCTGCTGGCGCTGGGGATTGCCGGGGCCGGGTTTGGCGTGGTCGGACTGGTGGTGATGGGCATCTGGCACGGTCTGCCATTGCTGCCGGTGATGGCGATGTTCCTCGTGATCTTGAGTTTGCCGCTGGTACAGTTGGCGGTGATGCATCCGCGCGTCACCGTGTATGAGGATGGGCTGTGGCTCAACCCTGTGTTATGGCGTAGCAGTTGGATTCCCTGGGACGCGATTGGCAGCGTCGAAAAACACACGCTGATCCGGCATGTGGTCAATAAACGCGGCAAGCTGGAGCGAGATGGGCGTTTGATCGTGGCGGAAGGGCTGCCCTGGCCCTACCAGATCGTCAGCGGCATGGCGGGATTGGGCTGGCGGGCACGGGCGTTCGGCATCGCAACCAACGCGCACACTGACTATCCCGCGCTGCTCAACGCGATCCAGCACCACAAGCGGCATTAGGGTGTTTGACGGTTATTGGTGGCAGCGCCCGAAAAACTTCCCGTATTCGGATCGGGATTGAGCGTCCGCTGATTCATGAATCGCCCTTACCGGTGGTTGGTACCGGACAGGTTCTTAATCATGTTCCTCGACATCGTCCAGCGCATCGCGGACCTGGGACACGATCCGGTGTGCCTGGTCTTTGTCAAGATTCAGTGTCGGGAATTCGTGCCCGATCAGCTTGTCGTAGGCATCGCGCAGCAGCGCCGCGCTGTGTGCCCAGGCGTGATGGCTCACGACCCAGTTACGCCCGCGCCGCGCCATTTCCCCAGCCTCAATCGGATTGTCGAGAATGTGCACGATCGCATCCGCAAAGCCCTGCGGATCGTCGCGGATCAGCATGTGCTCGCCGTCCACCGCATCGAGTCCTTCCGCGCCGACCGACGTGCTCACCACCGGCATCCCGCAGGCGAGCGCCTCCATCAATTTGAAGCGCGTGCCGCTGCCGCTGCGCAGTGGGCACACGAATAACGCGCTGTCGTGCAGGTACGGGCGCGTATCCTCCACAAAACCGGCGACCGTGATCGCAGTGGTTGGATCGTTGTGCAGGGCGAGCAGGTCACGCGGGGCATCTTTGCCCAGCAGCATGAGCTGGAAATCGCCGCGTTGTTTATGAACCAGCGGCATGATCGCGTTGTTGAAGTAGCGCACCGCGTCGGTGTTCGGGAAATATTTGTAATCGCCCATGAAAATGCCGGTGCGGTTATCGCGCCGAACTGCTTCGTTGAGTTTGAAGTAGTCCACGTCCACGCCGTTCGGGGCCAGGATCGTTTTAATGCCGGGTACAGCGCGCTTGATGATCTCCGCGTCGATCTCCGACATCGCGCCAACGACGGTCGCCTCGGACCACATGCGCGGTTCCCAGGTGCTCATCTTCATCGCTTCGAGCAGGATTGCGGGCCGGGTGTAGAATGGTTTGGCGACTTTCGCGTGGCGACCCCAGGCGATGTGCTCGATTGCTGGTTCGGAGAGCAGCACCGGCATATCGAGGTCGCGTGGCAGGTTGGGCATCATGTAAAACGATTCGACGTGAATCAAATCAACCGAGTGCAAACTCAAAAAGTCGGCAATCGCGCGCGCCATCGCGGGCGTGTGGTAGATACGCATCGTGACCGGCTTAGGCGAGGTCAGGCTCATGACGGCAGCTTTGATCGTGCCGGGACTCGGTGCGCGATCGACGATCTGCACCGTGCACAGCTCGCGCAGTGGCGATAAGTCGAACGCTTGCTCCTCAGGCCGCCCAAAACAGATCAGCGAGAGGCGGTAATCGTCGCGCAGATGCCTGATCAGGTTGTAGGTGCGGCTGCGCCCGCCGCTGTTAGGCGGGTAGGGCAGGTACGGCGTGATCGTCAGAATGTGCGGTTTGGTCATGGCGAGACTCTCCTCTGGTGCTCTGTCGAAAGTGTACAGTCGTGTGCAAAGGGCGTCAACTACGGGCAGAAACGCTTGCCACACCCAGGGGGCACAGAGAAAGCTCCTTATAGCCTGCGTATTCGGCTGCGCTTGATATCCTCTGGCACTCTCTTTTTCCTTTCTCTGGCGCTGGGTGTTCGCTGTAGTGGGATTTTGTTCTTGCTCTCTGAATCCGCCATGCATGTTCCCGCGTATGGCCGTTGACAAGCCGCGTGCGGACCGCTATACTTTTTCGCGGCGTGGTTGTTGCACACAACC
>JAFGHR010000092.1 GCA_016930015.1 Anaerolineae bacterium
CGCGGCGGGCGGAACCGGGGCCGTTTCGGGTGCCGGTGAAATGGGTAAAACGGTGTCGGGTTCCGGCGCGGGCGCAGCGGGTTCGGGTTCCAGCATGAGGTCGAGTGCCAGGGCCGGATCAGCCAGGATCGCCGGGTCCGAAGACGCGCGCGGCGCATGGCGGCGCTGGTATTGGGCGCGTTCCTCGGCGTTCAGCCGGTCGCGCATCCCGACGCGCTCGCGGTAATCGGCATCCATGCGGACGCCCAACGTGTCGATCTGGCGGCGAAGCTGGCGCAAACTGTCGGCCATCATCGCGGTTAAGGCGCGCTGCCCGCCTGCCCGGTCGCGCAGCAGGCCGATCAGTCCTTTGGGCCTGTAGGTGATCACCCACTGGACGCTGGTGCCGTCCGGCCCGGCTTGCAGCCTGATCCGGCCCTGAAACTGCCGGTACGGGCTGCCGTCTACCAGGGTATATTCGTAGCCCAGGCCGTCTACCCAGTGCGTGACTTCCTCAATGACGTCTTTGCCGCCGGATGCTAATGAGCAGCGCCGCCGGGTGCCTGCTCCGGTTTTTTCGGTGGTCAGGACCGATACGCCCGTATACCCGGCGTGCCAGCTTGCCAGTTTTTCGGGGTCGGAAACTGTGTCCCAGATGACGTGGGTTGGTGCGTCGATTAAAATACGCTGGTCAATCAGCGCCACGCTAAGCCGTCCGTTTCGTTCTAATTGGGTAGGGGCAATTCATGAATTGCCCCTACTGCCACTCACTATCATTATTCCCAATTGTATCCCAACATCGGCCTGACTCAAATCGCGGCGTAGGCCGCGTGCAGGCCGATCCCGGCGGCCACGCTGAGCACGATCCCCAGGCTCATTTCCAGCAAGCCGCGCCGCTGCTGCCAGATCGGGCGACCCTCGCGGGAGCTGATCACCAGCCGGGGGATTACGGCCAGCGGCGTGATGTACCACAACCCGACCGCCGCCAACGCCAGCATTGTCACCCGTTCCAGGTAGCCGTGCCAGCGCCAGCGCTTCATATAGGGCATCATGTCGAGCCAGTTGGCCCACCACGTCACGTCATAATAGCGCGTGACCAGGATCACCGCCGCCCCGGTCCACATCACCGCGATCTCGGTGTCGCCCGGTCCGGGATCAAGCCGGTTCCCGACCCATAGTTGAATGCCCACGATGGTCAGGTAGTGTAAACCCTGATCGCTGATATAGGGCACGAACGGGTGGACGTTGAGGCGCGGCCCCAGGTATACTTTCAGGAAATCTTGCAGCGTGTGCAGCGTGACCAATACCACCAGCGCGAACCACACGTCCTTGATGTAAAAGGCCAGCGCTGCCAGCGACATGAAACCGACCACGCCGCCGTGCAGCAGCAGGCCCTGCCACGACTCGGTTTTGCGCTTGACCAGCCAGTGCGATTGCAGCGGGTAATCGCCGAGCAAGTGGCCGAGCATCAGGTGCGGAATGATCACGAGGGCGTGTCTCCGATAAATGGCGAATTTGTGTTATAGTAAACGCATTGTACCACTGCATCGCAGGGAGGCAAGCAGGGTGCTCCAACCGTCCATCGTGTTTAGCTTCATCCTGGCGACTCTGTACGGCGCAGTCTTTCACCTCATCAGCGGCGGCGATGCGCGCCGGTTGGCGTTGTTTTTGCTGGCGGCGTGGCTTGGATTCGCGCTGGGACAGGGCTTTGGCGAAACGGTGGGCGTAACGCTGCTGGATATTGGGCCGATGCACGCGCTGCCTGCGACATTAGGGGCGTGGCTGGCGCTGGTTGTGGCGCGCATCCTGACGCGGCAGTCGTGAGTGACCAACACAAGCGAGGGTAGATAATTAATGGCGGAACAAACACCCACTCAGGGGCCGAACGCGCAAAAAACAGCCCAAAACGCAGCGCCGGGAGCGGCGCAAGAAGCGGAAGAACAGCAAAACGGGCGGTCGTGGTATTTCTGGCCGGTAGTCGGGCTGATCGCGCTGGTCGTGGTGTTCCTGGTCGCGTTGATCGGCGGACTGCTGATCGCGCTGCTGGCCGATCCCGACGACGCGGCCAACTGGGTCGGCATGATCCGGGATTTGTTCATCATTGTGCTGGCGATGGAAGGCATGTTGATGGGGATCGCGCTGATCGTGCTGGTGCTGCAAGTGGCGGCGCTGCTCAATTTGCTGCAAAACGAGGTCGGGCCGATTGTCGATCACGCTAACGAAACCGCTTCAACGGTGCGCGGCACGGCCCAGTTTATGAGCGAAAATCTGGTCGAGCCGGTCGTCAAGGCGGCGGCGCTCACGACGGGCGTCGGGGCGATGCTGCGCGAACTGCTCGGCATCCGGCGGGCGCTGCGGATGGCGAAGAAAAACGGTCAGGCCGCGCGAAAATTAGACGAGTAAAAAGAAAAAGTTTTGAGTAATGAGTGAGGGGTTTTGAGTGCCGGGTTTTTGGTTCGTAGTGATTGGTTATTTGTTTTTAGCCAGCCGGGGGGCGGGCGCTGCCTGCACCGGGAATTCACTTTTTACTCACAACTCAAAACCAACAACTCATCACCAATAACCAGTAACCAACGACTAACAACCAGGAGAACCGCTATGGCACGCGATTCCGGTGGGGGCGAAACGTTCAGTTTTATTACCGGGCTGATCATGGGATTCATCGTCAGTGCGCCGGTCGCGGCGTGGCTTTCTCCGCGCAGCGGTCAGGAAACACGCGAGACGATCCGCCAGCAGGGAGTCGTGATCCGGCGCAGGGCGGCGGACGTGATTCTCAAGCCGGTGGCGCAGGTGCAGGACGCGGTGGTCGGGCGGCGTACCGAGTCGGTGGCCGAGTCGCTGGACGAGGGCCGCGCGATTGCGGCGCGCAAACGGCTTGGGGCGGATTCCGAGGGCTAGCCCCATTCCCCCCGGCCCTGCACGCGCCATTTGTCAACGATATCATGTAGGGGCGCTGCTTGCTGCGCCCTGTTTTTTGCCGGAGGGCGCGGCTAGCAGCGCCCAATATGCGTCAACTTAAGGGATTACATTGTACGAATAGGAACGATTCGCCGGTTTACCTCACCCCTAAATCCCCTCTCCAAATA
>JAFGHR010000093.1 GCA_016930015.1 Anaerolineae bacterium
CGAGGTACTCAACGCCGAGCACGAAATCTTCGGGCCGGACGGCACGCTGGGCCGCGCCAATCGCGGCGAGGTCGTGCTGCTGCGCGAACTCTGGCCCCGGCTGGAAGCGCTCAATCCCAGCGTGCCGCGCCCTGCGTTGGAGATGGCAGTCGCGGCGCTGCTGCAAGACCGGGGCGTGCAGTCGATGGTCGCCGCCAACCAGGTCATCTATGCCATGCTGCGCGACGGGCACAAGGTCACGTTCCGGGACGTGCAGGGGCGCGAGGTCATCGAGACGGTGCGCTTCATCGACTGGGAGACACCAGGGAACAATCACTTCCTGGCGGTGCAGCAGTTCTGGGTCACGGGCGAACTCTACACCAAACGCGCCGACGTGGTGTGTTTCGTCAACGGCATTCCGCTGGTGTTCATCGAACTCAAGGCGCATCACAAGCGCGTCGAGAATGCCTACCGCGACAACCTGACCGACTACAAGGCCACCATCCCTCATTTCTTTTGGTATACCGGCTTCATCATCCTCTCCAACGGGCGCTACAGCCGCATCGGGTCGATTACGTCCGGCTGGGACCACTTCGCGGAGTGGAAGAAAATCAACTCCGAGGGCGAAGAGGGCATCATCAGCCTGGATACCATCCTACGCGGAACGTGCGACCGCGCGCGCCTGCTGGATATCCTGGAAAACTTCGTCCTGTTCGATGCGTCCCAGGGCGGGCAGGCAAAGCTGCTCGCCAAGAATCACCAGTATCTCGGCGTGAACAATGCGGTCGAGGCGTTACGCGCGCGGCAGGCGCTCCCGCCGGGCGCGGCAAATCGCGGCCAGTTGGGCGTCTTCTGGCATACGCAGGGCAGCGGCAAGAGCTACTCGATGATACTGTTCACGCGGAAGGTGCTGCGCAAAATCCCCGGCAACTGGACCTTCGTCATCATCACCGACCGCGACCAACTCGATGAGCAAATCTACAACAACTTCGCCCACACCGGCATGATTATCGAGGAGCCGGAACAGGTCCGCGCCGAGGACGGCGACCACCTCAAGCAGCTTCTGCGCGAAGACCACACCTTTGTGTTCACGCTGATTCAGAAATTCCACACGCGCGACGGCCAGCCTTATCCGGTGCTCTCCGAGCGGGACGACATCATTGTGATGACCGACGAGGCGCACCGCTCGCAGTACGACATTTTCGCAGCCAACATGCGCCAGGCGCTGCCAAACGCGGCCTTCATCGGTTTCACGGGCACGCCGCTGATGGCCGACGAGGAACGCACACGCCGCGAATTTGGCGATTACATCAGCATCTACAACTTCAAGCAGTCGGCGGACGACGGCGCGACGGTCCCGCTGTGGTACGAAAACCGCATCCCGGAATTGCAGTTGACCAACGACCAGTTGAACGTCGATGTGGAGCGCGTGCTGGAAGACATCGAACTGGACGAGCGCGAGGAGCGCGCCCTGGAACGCGAATTTGCTCGCGAGTACCACGTCATCACCCGTGTAGACCGGCTCGACACCGTCGCGGAGGACATCGCTTACCATTACGCCGAGCGCGGGTTCGCCGGGCGGGATTATCACAGTAAGGCGATGGTCGTCTGCATCGACAAGCCGACCGCCGTGCGAATGTACGATCTGGTGCAGGCGCACTGGCAGCAACTCATCACGGCAAAGGAAGCGCAGCAGACCGCCAGCGCCGACGCCGAAGAATCCGCCCGCCTGACGGACCAACTCGCTTTTATGCGCGCAACCGATATGGCAGTCGTCGTCTCAGCGGAACAGAACGAGGAGCAGCGCTTCCGCGAGAAGGGCCTGACTATCCGGCCTCACCGCGAGCGTATGGTCCGAGAAGACCTGGAGACAGCGTTCAAAGACCCGGCCAATCCGTTCCGGGTGGTGTTCGTGTGCGCGATGTGGATGACGGGCTTCGACGCGCCGTCATGCTCCACGATTTATCTCGACAAGCCGATGCGCAACCACACCCTGATGCAGACTATCGCCCGCGCCAACCGGGTTTTCCGGTCCAAGCCCAACGGCCTGATTGTCGATTACATCGGCGTCTTCCGTGACTTGCAGCACGCGCTCGCCATTTACGGCGCGCCTACTGACGGCGGCGAGTATCCGGCGCGGGATAAGCGCTTCCTGGTGGACGAACTACGTCAGGCTATCAGCGAGGCGCGCGCATTCTGTGCTGAGCGGGACATAGATTTGGACAACCTGGGCTGTATCGAAGGGTTTGAGCGCACGCGCTGCATTGATGACGCAGTAAATGCCCTGGTGACAGATGACGCCACAAAGAGCCGCTTTTTTGA
The DNA here is from genome assembly GCA_016930015.1 of Anaerolineae bacterium. Lineage (GTDB taxonomy): Bacteria > Chloroflexota > Anaerolineae > Aggregatilineales > Aggregatilineaceae > JAFGHR01. Next base: position 2,302 of record JAFGHR010000093.1, read on the forward strand.
TTTGGTACGCCGGGTGAACATTCTGTTCAAGGCGATTCTGCCGGATGCGTCGGCGGGTGAGTTCGGCACGACACGGAAGCTGTTATTGGTACTAGGCGATGCTGTCCGCTCCGAAGACCCGGACACCGACATTTCAGCCGTTACGGGTAACGTCGAACGGGTACTGGACGAGTCCATTTTCGCCGCCGAATACATCATCGCGCCCACCCGGCAAGAAGACCTCATCAACCTGAGCCAGGTGGATTTCGAGGCGCTGCAAGAGCGGTTCGCGTCCACATCGCACAAGAACACCTTCGTGCAGCGGCTCCGCGCAGCATTAGAACGTAAGCTGAATTACATGGTGCGCCTCAACCCATCTCGGATGGACTTCCAGGCGAAGTACCGGCAGATGATCGACGAATACAACGCCGGGTCGAAGAACATGGATGCCATTTTCCAGGAGCTTGTGCGCTTCTCTCAGGACCTCAACGACGAAGACCAGCGTGCCGTCGCTGAACAGCTTAGCGAGGAAGAACTGGCGATTTTCGACCTGCTTACTCGTCCCGAAAGTGATTGGAGCGCACAGGACCGGCAGGCTATCAAGGATGTGGCGCGGGATTTGCTGGCACGTCTGAAGTCTGAGAAGCTGGTCCTGGATTGGCGCAAACGCCAACAGACACAGGCCGCCGTCCGCCAGACCATCGAGGCGATGCTGGACGAAGGTTTACCGGCACGCTTTGACGCGGCAGCGTATCAGGAGAAGTGTGAGGTAGTCTACCAGCATATCTTTGATGCGTATGCCGGACAGGAGCAAAGCATTTATCAAGATGCAGCATGACATCGAGGATTTCAAATATACTTTGAACGCCTTTTCTAACTGGGTCTGGCAACAATGCGAGTAATCTGTCGATCTGACGTGCGTTTCACGACTCAAAGTGCCGCCCCGGTCGAGGGTTAGTAGACCAGGGCGGCATTCAGTATATTTTATGCGGATAACCTACTCAACCAGGAAGGCGTCCACGCCAACCCGACCCACCACCGGGAAGACCCGGATGGTGTGCTGACCAGGAGCCAGTCCGCCGACCGTCACCTGCGTGCCAAAGGTACGCCCGGTCACGTCGGAACATTCCACCGTGCGGACCAGTTCACCGTCAATCTCGATCCCCAGCCGTCCGTAAGCCGGGTCCTTGATGAATACGACCGTGATCTGGTTGCCCTCGAACGTGAGCGCCAGCACGTCATCGACATCGCGCCCGCTGCTGATCAGATACTTCCCGCCGCTGGCCGCGACGGTTTCTTCCGCCGACCAGATGCCTGTCATCTGCACCCATTTGGTTTCCGCTTCGACGCGGGCGGGCATGGGTTCGTCGGTTTCAGTGCCATCCGGCAACAGAGTCACGCCCGCCACCAGTTCAAAACTGCGAACCTCGCTCCACGCCGACACATTGCCCGCCCGGTCCACTGACCGCACGCACCAGTGATACACGCCCCGCGAGAGCGGCGTCGGCGGCTTATAAACAGTACGCGGGCCGACATCAATTGGTGGCAACGGGAAGGCCGGGTTGGTGTCCAACTGCAGCTCGTAGCCACTTGCGCCAGGAACACGATCCCACATCAAACGCAGCATCCGGTTGGTCACTGAGGAACCATCTGCCGGACTGGTCGGCGTGGGCACATCCGGCGACAGCGTATCAACGGCGAAGAACCAGCGGGCGCTCCAGGGGCCAGGAGCCTCGACTTCGTTCAACGCACGCACCCGCCAGTACCAACGCCCGTCGGCAAGTTCAGTTGCGGTGTAGGACAGTTCGCCCACACCCGTCACGTAGTCCTGGTCGGGACTGCCGAAGGCGGCATCGTCGTCGATCTGGACCTGGTAGGTATACGCGCCCACTGCGGCCAGCCACGACACGGTCGGGGTGCTGTCGTTCAGCAGCGTGTTGGGACGCGGTGCATCCTGCCGAGGACGTGCTGGCGGACGTGGCGTGCTGGTGACGGCCCAGGTGGGCATCCAGTCCCCGTAACCGCCGCTATCGTCAAACCGCACATGCCAGTAGTACGTGCCATAGTCGAGTGGATCGACCGGGCGATAGCTGCGTGCCAGCCCGGTGTAGGTTTCGTCGGGACTGGCGAAGTTGGGATCGTCATCCAGTTCAAACTCATATTCCACCGCGCCGCGCACGGTCAGCCATACGAACACCGGGCGTTGGTTCACGCTGGCGAAGGTATCACGCGGGGCGCGCATAATGGTTACGTAGAACGCGCGGGGATCGCTCCACTCGCCCCAGTTATCCACCCGGTCTTTGCCCTTCACCCGCCAGCAATACACGCCGTAGTCGAGCGCGTCCGCTTCGGGTACGATGTAGATTGGGCGGTTGACCAGCTCATCAATCTGCGGCGCGGCGAAGTCGTGCTCGTAGCACATTTCGGCATCATCTACCGGGTCAAACTGCACCTGATATTCAACGGCACTGCGAGCAGGTCGCCAGACAAGGGCTGGCGTCATGTCGGGCGTCCCGCCACGATCTGCCGGGCTGCGAGGCGTCGGTGCGTCTGGGCCGGTGGTATCAACCGTGACAAACCACACGCTGCTCCACAGACCGGGGATTCCGTTGGTATCGACGGCACGCGCACGCCAGAACCAGCGGCTATCTTCAAGTCCGGTCGAGGTGTAAGTGGTCCCAGTTGGCTCGCCCGTTACATCTGGGCTACCGAAACGCACATCATCGTCAACCTCAATCTGATAGCTGGCCGCACCGGTGACGGCCTTCCACTCGAAAGTAGGTGTGTCGTCACCAGTGAGCGTGCCATTACGCGGCGCGAGGAGCGTTGGGCGTGACAGTTGGTTGAGCGTAAACAGCCAGCGCGCACTCCATGATCCTGCCATGTCGTATTCGTTCAGGCAGCGGACCCGCCAGAAGTAACGCCCACCATCTGGCAGTGAATCGGGTGATGTGTAGGTCAACACGCCGGGATCAAGTGTTACGTCGAGTTCCGGTTCCAGGAAGTTACCCCGGTCATCGACTTGAAGCTGGTAGACATGACACTCCGACGGGTCATCCCATTCAAAGGTCGGGGTTGGCGTGTCCAGATTGGCCCGATTGGTCGGGGTGATAAGCGTTGGTCTGCCCGGAGGTGGTGGCGTGACGGTAATCGTCCAGGCGGGGGTGTAGTTGGACCATGTGCCGCCAGCCTCGACCTGTACACGCCACCAGTATTGGCCGTACCCTAACGCCGGGGTGGGGATGGACCAACTTGCCGGGCCGGTGTACTCATAGACTGGGCTGGTGAAGTCGTCGGCATCGTCTACTTGTAGGTGGTATTGCGTCGCGCCACGCACCGGAGTCCATACGAAGCGTGGCGTACCGGTGGTGACGTGATCGGCGTTACGTGGTGTCCTGAGCAATGTCAGCGTGAACTGGTACACGCTGCTCCAATCACTCCAATTACCAGTGGCATCACCAGCCGCAGTCCGCCAGTAGTACACACCGAACGGCAGCGCATTAACATCGGGCACTACGTAGACCGGCCCCCCGGTCGCGAGATTGATATCGGCGGTGTTGAAGGATGAATCGCTGGACACTTGCAGCCAGAATTGGGTTGCTCCACGCGGGCGCGTCCAGGCGAAAACTGGTGCCGTGTCGCCAATCGGCTTGCGGTCATTCGGCGACCGCAACTGCGGCGACGCCAATGCAGCAAAGGAGACGAATTGAATATAGTCGAACTCAAACGACTCTCCTGGCTGCACATACAAACGGATTCGCAGCGAATCTTGGGGAATTGCATCGCCGGTTAGAGATGCTTCGCCGACCTGTTCATTCCCCCTGACTTCTAACGATACAAGATCGGGACGCCAGCTGAGTTCAAACCAGATCGCGCCGTCACCCGCTCGGATTTCATCCCAGTTCGAGATGGTTGTATAAGCCTGATTTTCGGGATCTTCGTCACAATTACCGTCCTCATCAGGTTGAGGTCGAAGAATACCTAAATGGCCCGACGGCTTGAAAACGACACCAGAATGGCATTTTCCGTTCCCACCACTCCAGATTTCAAAACCGACCGAGGTATCGGTAAACGTCCCATGAGGTTTCCAGTCGGAAGAACGAATGACACCGCGCAACATGCCACCAGTGAACACGGCGGGTACGCTTTGAATATCCGTATCGTCCGCCAATGCGAGCCACCCACCGCCGAGAATCGGCGTGCCTTTAATAATGATCCAACGAGAAGTCGCGAGGACACTGCCATCGAATTCATCAACAAAGAACCCAAGCGAACGCGGCGCGTCAGCGTAGTCCCCCGTCTCGAGAATGGGCGGGCGATCATTAGCAAGAAGCTGCGACCCTGGAAGCAGAAATACGCCAAGCACAACAAAAACGAAAAGATAGGAGAACAATCGGGCGATGTTCATGACTAATCCTTTCTGGAACTAAGACAAGTAAAAAAATGATCTTTTTTCCGATGTGCTCACCAAAGCACCTACAATTTAACCTCCCGAAACAAAACTGAAGACGGGCGCACGCAAATATGCGCGGTGTCTTCGGCAGCTTTATTAGGGATATGAGGTTGTCCGCCGCTGTAGTGCGGTCAGCAGTGACATTAATTTTTATTATATATTAAATGCTCACTGTGGTCCCATCGTCATGTACATCCACCTTATGTGAGCTAAAGATAACGATTGTTGAACATGTCGCCCAAGTAGGTCCAGGATACGTTGGGGAAGGTCCGTCAGTTTGGCATTGACGTACCCGGCCAGCCCTCGACCGTCGCGCACGCGGGCGACACGCCATCCACCCACCACGTCTCCCGTTCCCGCACAGCGACCCAGCCCGCGCCGAGTCCGTTCGTGTCATGCGCCCAAAGATACTGCTTGCCCAATACGAAGCGGTCAGGTCGGATAATATCACCCCGGTTGACCCGCGCAATCACGCCGTACTCCGTGCCCGGTCCAGCC
>JAFGHR010000094.1 GCA_016930015.1 Anaerolineae bacterium
CGCAGCATTACGGGTGATAAGCACAGGTTATCAGGGATTAGGGCGCCGCCCGCATTTTGGAGCCTGCGAGAAAATAATTCCTGATAATCATCATTATCACGAGTAATTATGAAGACGCGAGCCGGAAGGCATGTAAACCGGTCGGCTTGGGGATCAGGGGATTTCGTCCGGGCGCGGTTTATAACCTGCCCACTCGTTGAGCTGTGCGGCAAATGAGGAATGGTATTCCGGGAAAACGGCCAGGGCCGGATTAACGACCATGGTTCCCAGCCAGCGATCCATAACCTCTTGTGTGCCGAAATCGGCGTTCCAGAACTTGCCCGGCACGCCATAACGAATTTCGAGGTGCAGGTGAATTTCTTGTGAGTAACCGCTGGTGCCCGCTACGCCGATGATATCCTCAGGCGTGACGAAGTCGCCCAGGCTGACCGAGTCGCGGGCCATGTGGCCGTACATCGTGTAAATCGAGATGTCGGCGTTGTATGGCGTTTCGATCACGACAATGCCACCAAAGCCGGAGTTATACCGGGGATAACGCCAGTTGACCTGACCCAGGTAATTGCCCTCGACGTAACACGCCACGCAGGATGAGCGCGCTGTAACATAACCCGGTGCAATCGGGTGTACCCAGACCGGGTTGCCCTCAAGATATTCTTCCGGATAGGTATAGTCAATGCCGTAGTGGGGTTCTTCGCGCAGAGGGTCCATGAACATGCCGGCCTCCGGGATAAAATTATGGTCGAGTGGGCGGCGCGAAAAAAACGCCAGCGGGTCCGCGTCGGTCCCCTTGATCCACTGGCCGGTCGCCGGGTTGAGTAAATCGGTATACCCGCGTGGTGTGTCGGGGGGTGTTTCCGGCGTGGGGATCACCGGCTGGTCCGGCTCGATGGGTTTTTTACCGGGGCCGGGATTGGTGCCCGGCAGCCTGTCGGCGGAAAGCGGCGGCATGGACATGTCTTCGATGTTAGCGGCGGCGGCGGTGCCCCATGAGAACAGGAACAGGCATAATCCTGCTGTGAGCAGGCTGGCCCAGGTCAGCATAACGTATGGTTTCATGGGTTGGGCTTCCTATCCGGGGGGTATCTGGCCGATGGTGGTCACGTTGCGGTCACGGTGGTTTGCAAGAATACTATTGAACAGGCTAAAACTTGTAGGAACATCAAAAGCATACTATAAGATAAATCGTGGTGCACGTCCATAACAGATAGCCAAGGAGAGGGAAATATTATGTCGCGCGAAGCTCTTACCACCATCGTTAGTCGTGCCCTGACCGATTCTGAATATCGCAGCCAACTGCTGTCTGATCCCGATGCGGCGCTTCAGGATTACGATCTGTCTGAGGCTGAAGCACAAATGATCCGTAACCTGAGTTCCGATGCTTTCGACGAGTTGACCATGGACCTTGAATCCCGCCAGTCCAAGAGCGGGTTTTTGGGCGGTATTTCGTTGATGGGCGAAAAAGACACCGTCGATATGGACTCGGTGCTGAACCTGATGATGAACAAATATGGTCCTGGCGGCAGTTAACCGTCCGCTTGTTGTTTTGTCTGGTAGTAACCATAACCGGAGCACGGTGACGTAACGTCAGGCGGTGCTCCGGTTGTTGTTTGTGTCGTGTGGCAGTCGATTTTACTCGGCAGCGGGAATGACAAGCTCCTGTCCGACCGTGATGTATACGACATTGCCTTGTACGATCAGGTTGTTGGCGGCAATGATCGCGTCTACGCTGGTTCCATATAACGCGGCAATCGAATAGACGGTATCGCCGGGCTGTACAACATGGCTTCCGGGTGATGCGCCTGCCGGTGGTGCGGCCAGTGGTTCGCCGGTCTCGGCGCCGGGCGATTCGGCTGCCGGTGCGGATTCGGCTTCTTCTGCGGTCGCGCAGCCGGGCAGGTTAAGCGGCCAGCCGATTTGCAGTGGCGTGGCGGCGCTTCCGCCGAGCGTGTCCGGATTCGCGGCGACCAGGTCGTCAACCGAGACGTTGTTAGTCTGGGCGATAGAATAAAGGGTATCGCCGCCCTGTACGACATGCAAACAGGGGTTATCTTCCGGCGGAACCTCGGTCGGTGTCGGTTGCAGGGATGGGTCCAGCGTCGGGCCGGGGGTATTGGATGGCTGAATGTCGCTCATTCCCGGTGTTTCGATCCCCAGTCCGGCAGGTTGATTGGCTGCATCTTGCTCGTCCAGCGGGGTAAAGCTGGGCGCTATTTGTGGCGGCGTGGCCGTATCTGGGATGGCAGCGTCCGGCGGTGTGATAGTCGGCGCCAGTGTGATGGGTGACGCCGTTGGTGATGCGGCAGGTGCCACGGTCACAATGTCGGTTGGTGTAGCCTGTAGCGGTGTGTTGACCGGTACGGCTGTTGTGGGCATAAGATCATCAATGTTGACGCGGTTGGCCGTCGGCTGGACATTTGTCCCTGCGTTTTTGTAGCAGGCGGATAGTCCTAACATCACAACGGTGAGCACGGTCATAAGTCCCAACCGGGCAAATGGGCGATCTGTGGGCATGGGGCAATCCTCTTCCTCGTATGGCCCAGGCAGGGAGGTTGATCCCTTTTGTTTTCTCCGATTCCAGCATACACCGAACGCCTGGTTTGTACAATGCGACTTTATAGCCGGTGCACCGAATGCGTCGATGAGTCTTGCCGGGCGACAGTGGGATATGATATAATCCTGTCGCCTTGGGGAGTTGCCAAGTGGCCTAAGGCAGCGGCCTTTGGAGCCGCCATACGCAGGTTCGAATCCTGCCTCCCCAGCCTGACGCGACCTGTGTTTGAAACAGGTCGCGTGTTTTATTCTACCGGGGCATCCTCAACGCGGTACAGGCGCGTGGCGCCCTGTTCGAACACAACGGTTAAATGCCCGGAATCGACCAGCCGATCCAGCGCGGTACGCTGCTGTCCGTGAGCGATGGCGCGTTCAATGGTGCCGGACACGATGTATTGAATATCGTATTTGGCGACCAGCCCCAGGATATCTTCGGGATCATCGGTTTCGTAAAAGTGGCGTATGTCGTTGACGCGCTCGGTGATTTCGTCGTTGTGGTGCAGGTACTGCTGGCGCAGATGATTTTGCCAGCCGGTCACACTCGGCAGGCCGGTGTAACTGGCGATGCGATTGTTCCAGTGATATTCACTGTCGTAGGTTTCAGCGATTACCGGGTAACCGTCCAGATTGGCGCGCATAAATGCGATCAGCGCCGCATCTTCGGCGAGCGTGACCTTACCGGCGCCGGTATCGATGAGCAGGTTTTGCATGAATGCATACCCGTTCAGGGAAAAGTGATCGCTGTGGCTGTCTTCTGTGCGCGCAGGCAGTGACTTGACCGGGTACAACAGGCCGGGCAGCAGCGCGACCACGCACACAGCGATCTTCAGGTAGCCGCGCCAACCGTGGGTTACTCGATCGCGCGCCATGTAAAACAGGATCACGGGTATCAGCAGGCCCAGCCATATCCACAACTGGAACGACACCTTAAAGCCGGTATTCATCCGGGCCACGTCGCCTTTGATCACGATGTGCTCGATGGCCAGCAGTCCCGCAAAGAAAAAACTGGCTGCCAGGTGTACATAACGCGCGTTTCGATCACCCCATGCCAGCGCCGTTGACGTGATCAACGCCAGCGCCAGCAGGACACTCGTGCCATCTTCGCCGCCGACCGTTAACGCCGGGAGCAAAAACAGCAGCAGCACGCCAATTTCAACCGGGGCATCGGCGTCCGGTGTCAGCAGCCGCTTGATGCGATGCGCCATCCACAGACCGAGTACGATCAGCGGCCCGCCCCACACCAGCAGGAACGGCCCGATCAGTGTGCGCGGACCTTCCCAGCGATCAATGCCGCTGTATTCACTCAGCGTGAAGTCGCGCAGATACGGCCCGGTGACGATCAGGCCGCCGAACGCCAGCGCGATCAGGATCGTGAGCATATACCGGCGCGGGTGACCTGCTACAAGCAAGCCTGATGCCAGCACCACCAGCAGCACCAGCGGCGCATAAACCGCGATGTCCCAGGCATTAGTTATATAGATGATGCCCACTAACCCGCCGATGACAGCCGCCAGCCAGCGGTCGCGCTGCTGGAAAAAGGCCCACAGTCCCACCAACAGCAGCGTGACCGGCAGCAAGTCGATGATGTGCGCGTGCAGATCGCCGTACAGGAACGAAAAGAACGGCACTTCGTTAAACATGCCCCCGCCGCCGTTAGCCGACTCGCCGATAATGCGGGTTGGGTACCAGTACCAGCGGTGCGGATACATGTTGTCTTCGGGTTTGATGATCAGGTAGAGCGTGCCCAGGTTCCCGGCCAGCATCACCAGGATGGTGCTCAGCCCGGCGAGTGTCAGCCGCCAGCGTCTCGGCACCGGCTTTAACACGTTAAGCGCCAGGACGAACACCTGCGACCATACCACGCCGTACACGGTCGCCAGCACCAGGTTAGCGCCGATCTCCGGGGCGATGCCCAGCACTTTGAGCGGCATGGCCGCGATCACGAATCCAAAGTAGTAGTAGTTGATGGCAAGGCCGCTCATCCACGGGTTAGGCGGCGGGAACTCACCGGTGCGCCAGACCGCGTTCAGATACGCGAGGTCCATGTGTTTTTCGCCGCCCACCACCGGGTGCCAGTAATCAGGATTCACACCGCGAATGACGATACCCAGCGCGAACGCCGCCAGCCACAGCAGGTCCAGGGCCAGCATGCCGCGCCAGTGCGCCCGGATGAACTGGCGCAGCGCCGGTCCCTGCCGCCGGTACAGGAGCAGCATGGCCAGGATAAACAGCGCCACGACGACAAATAGGCCGCCGCGCGTCCACAGCGGCAGTCCGGCCAGGGCCGTCAGCCACCAGGGGATCAACGCCAGCAGCAGCCACGCCGCGCCGCGTCCAAACGCGTACCCGCGCAGCCCTAATGACGGCAGCAGCGTGTATACCAGCGGAAACGCGAACCATCCCAGCGCGGTGAACACCGCTGCCCATACGCCGGTCATGATCCATAAACGCGTTTCGGACGGTGCGCTTTCCGGCGCGGTATAGGTTGTGTCGGCCACGGTGTCCAGGTTTATCCGGTTGCGTTCGTCGTACCACGGGAAATACGCCGTCATGCGGTCGGGCGTGTAGTCTGTATTTTCAAATACGTAAACGGTCGGGTGATCGTATACGGTAAAGGCTTCTTCGGCTTCCCACTCGTTCAGCCAGCCGGGAACCCGATCGTCGGGTAAAACCTGATCCGGGATCACGAACGGGCCGACGTGCGGGAACGAATCGAACCGTTTGATCTGCCGGTAGCCGAGATCGCCGTCAAACAGGTCATCGTAAAATTGCTTGGTATACCAGTAATAGTCACGGTTGCGCGGCAGGGCGTCATACATACGGTTGCTGCTGATAGTCAGGTAGTCGGCCTTGAGCAGCGTATCGGACAGCGTGCGGGCCTTGCTCTCCTTATCGTGACGCACGATTTCCAGCCGCACCTCGGAATACCAACCGGTATCGAAACCGCTGGTGTTGCGGCAGTCATCGTATGAATGGTAGCCGACCGTTGTGTCCTCGCGGAAACAGATACGCGTTGGTGTCGCCAGTTCCCAACTGCCCTCGGTGGCGATCGCCGTGCCGGTGATCCATAACGGTTCGGTGGCTGTGACGTCAAAGTTGGTATTCGTCGGGATATCTACCGGATCGTCAAACGTATACCAGCGCCCATCACCGAGCAGGCTCGTGCTGTCATCCGACTCGCTGAAGTGTGCGGTGTAATCCTCGTCGTCGATGGTGAACACCAGGTTGGCTTCAGGGCCGATCACGTGCGGCACAAACAGGCGCGTGAGTGTCGCGCCTTCGATCAGCCGCACGATCTGCGGATAATCAGGGCCGGGTTGGGCGTAACGCACATAACTGCTGTCAGTATCCGGCAGGCGGATCGGGCTGAGCGCCAGTTCGCCGTCGGGCGTTTCATACTCCACAGTGGCGATCAGGTGTACGCTGTCGATGTTTTCCGGCCAGTCTACGCTGATTTCCCAGCGATAGGTGCCCGGTTCGAGGATAATCGGGCCGCCCTGTTCATCCAGCGGCAGATCGACACGCAGCTCGTAGAACTCGTCGGCTTGCGCCGAAAAATCCAGCAGGCGCTGCGCGTTCTCGCTTTTGTCGTCGAGTTGGTACAACTGGAGCGATACATTAACCGACACCGGTTCGACCCAGCGCAGCCACAGGCGGCGCAAAATCATGCTGTTGTCGTCCAGCGTGTTTTGTTCGTCCGGCGTATCCGGTTCGTCCGGCGCGCTGGTGTCAGCCGGTGCCTCGTTTTCGTCCGGCTCACTGATCGTGATTTCCAGTTCTTCACTGGGGTACACCTCAGGTGTTTGGCCGAAGGGTGTTTTGAAATACGTGGCCATGCGATAGCGCAGGCTGTTGTGCAGCTTAAAGTAGTGTGTGTCGCCGTTGGCATCGACGCCGGTCAGCGTGGCCGGGAAGTTATCCGTGATCCACAGCGCCGCATCGACGCGGGTTTGCGGGCTGCGATAGATGCCCGTGAACGCAAACGCCCAAAAAAATGTCCCGAAAACGGCGATGATCTGGATGATATGCCCGGCCCGCTGCGGAAGCTGTGCCAGCCACCACGCCGCCAGTAAGCACAGCACGGCGTACAGCGGCAGATAGTAGCGCATGGTCATAAAGTGCAGGCGGCCATGCCAGCCGAAGTAAACCACGATCCACGCCAGCATGATGATCACCGGGGCGGGGAACTGCCACCGGCGGCGGATCAGCCGGACGGTGATCGCGATCAGCGCCGCCGTGACCAGCAGGCCCAGCGCCAGCCCCATCCCCCACAGCGCCATGTTCGACCAGGGATACACATACGCGGCACGCCCTACAAACTGGTGTGAGGGCGGCCAGCCATTGCTCTGTTCGGCAGACAGGTGCGATACGTGCGTGATATCGTCCACCCACTTATCATTGAGTCCGATATCCCAGATGTGCGGCCCCTTGAAGGCATACGGCTGCGCGAAACGGAACGCACCCAGGCAGACCAGGGCGGCGAGCACCAGCAGCAGTGCGGCAGGCCGCAGTATGCGCAGCCAGTCGCGCCCGTGGGTGCGGATCGCGGCGGGCCATTCCCGCAACCGGCGTGGTATAACATAAGAATCAAAACGCGGGTAAACGTAAATCAACGCGGCCAGGGGCGCCAGTACGGCAGCTACAGCGATATTGATGCGTGACGCCATCCCCGCGCCCAGCGCCAGCCCAAAGAGCACGTAGGCCCAGACGCGCCCGGTCTGGCCGATCACGATGGCCGCATACAGCGCCACCAAAAACCACATGTGCGCCATAATATCAACCGTCCAGAAGTGGGATAACTGGATTGGCAGCACGGCAGCCGCGTACAGCAGCGCGGCCAGCAGCGACCGGCGTGTGCTCAGGAAGCGCCGCCCGATGACAACCACCATCAGGACCGAGATCAGGTCCACGATCACGTTCACGAAACGCCCGACGAGGTGGATTCCATCAAAGTCAAGCCAGATATCATCGCCCGTGATGCCTGCAACCAGTTCGGCGGTGCCCTTGACGATAAATACCGGCAGCGTGCCATAGGCAAAACTGCCCGGCTCGATGTTGTTGGGATTTAGCGGGTTGCAGCGTGTATTGAAAAACCCGGCGGACTCGTCGCAGCGCTCCGCGACCTCGTCCAGCAGTTCATCACGTTCACCGATCTCCGACGTGATCGTCGTCAGGAAAAGCTCATCCGGGTGGCTGTGGGTATAGTCGTCCCAGTTGATGCCGACCCAGCGCAGGCACCCCGCCAGGATGATAATGCCGGACAAAATGAGCCAGGGGAAAATTCGTCGATTCATGCCGCTGTTTCCTGAAATCCGTTACGCGGTACACTAGGGTTCAGCCGTTACCACACAATATTTAAAACAATACACCAATACGACCAGTTGAGCATCAAAGCTTGTGTATGGATAGTGTAAGTATCGATTCTGTGTTCTGGCGCGGGATTCTGCAAACTGGGGCGAAAAACCGGTGAATGATCACACAGTAACACAGCCGCCAAAAACAACACATCAAGCCGGTTTTCGCGTCTGGCTGGGGCTGGCAGAAGTGGCCGTGCTGAGCTGGTTAGGGCTGAACGCGCTGGCTGATGAACGGCTCTGGCTTGGCGGCTTGCTGCTCGGATCGGCAAGCCTGGTGATGATCGGGCTGTCGCCATCACTGCCGCCGCTGCCGGCATGGTCCGGCCAACCGGTCACCGATCCGGGGCTGGTCACACGGTCCCGGCGGCGCACAGCGGGGATCGTGTGTTTCGGCCTGGCTGCGATCCTGTTGGGGCTGGCCGCATGGCAGTTTGTCCCCCATATTGGGCCGCGAAAAGCGCCCGGCAGCCTGCCCTGGGTGTTGTACGGTAGTGGCGTGGCGTTGTGGATTACCGGCGGCGTGCTGTTAACGCGGGCGCGGGCGCGGCGGCGCCCTACACTGCGAGTGGTAATACTGCTGCTGCTCGTAACCGGGCTGGCGGCGGCGCTGCGCCTGGTTCGCCTGGATGGTGTGCCATACGGCGTGTGGGTTGACGAAGCGTTCAACGGCCTGCAAGCCCGCGACATGTTACATGACGGCAGCTATCGCCCGATTTTTGTGTTCAATATCACCGGGCCGCACCTGGCGCTGTACGCGCTGGCGCTGCGGCTGGCCGGGGAAACCAGCGTCTACGGCCTGCGCCTGGTGAGCGCCGGGTTTGGAATCGGCACCGTTTTGGCCGGGTTTGCCGTCGGGAATCAGCTACGCGGGCCGTGGTTTGGCGGACTGATGGCGTTTTTCCTGGCGGTGATGAGTTGGGCGATCAATTTCAGCCGGTTTGCGCTCACCGGGATTGAAACCGGCCTGTTCACGCTGCTGGCGTTTTATTTCGTGGTGCGCCTGGTGCGCTATGGGCGGCTGCGCGATGCGTTATGGACGGGTGTGTCCATTGGCGCGGGGCTGTGGTTCTACTCGGCGTTCCGTGCGCTGCTGATCCCGCTGGTGTTATACGGACTGGTCATGTGGCGGGCGCGGCGACCGGTGCCCCTGCTGCGTGTTGGGAGCATTGTAGCGATCACGGCCCTGGTCGTGATTCTGCCGCTGGCGCTGTTCGCCGTTCGGGACTCAGACACGTTTTTTAGCCGCACGCGCCAGGTGTGGATTCAAGCCTGCAAGGAAGACTATCAGTCAACGACGGATGCGCTGGCAGAAAACATCGAAAGACACCTGCTGATGTTCCACGTGGCGGGCGACCCCAACGGGCGCCATAACCTGAGCAAAGCGCCCATGCTCGATCCGATCATGGGCGGGCTGCTGGTTTTGGGGCTGGCGGTAGGACTGAGCCGGGCGCGCTGCGCCGAAACCGGATTTTTCGGGCTGGTGCTGGTTGTGGGATTATTGGGTGGGATTCTAACCTGCACGTTTGAAGCGCCGCAGGCCCTGCGAACGATCGGCGTGCTGCCTGCCATCGCTTACTTCTGTGCCCTGGCCGTGTGGGCAGGAGGCAAAGCGCTCGAAACCGAAGCGGGCGGGCGGCTGTCGGTGGCGGTGGTGAGTCTGGCGCTGCTGGCGGGCGTTACACACCAGAATGTCACCCGCTATTTTGTGGATCAGGCCAACGATGAACGTTCGTGGCGCGAGTTTTTCGGCGGCGAAACCTGCCTGGCCCTGGCAGCGCGTGAGCATGTAAACACGTACCAGATCGCGTATTCGTCGCTGGCGGTGAACGATCTCATCCTGCGGTTTGTGGCCCCCGGCGTGACCAGCCGCCAGCAGATACTCGAATACGATGCGTGGCCGCTGCGTTTCCCGGTTCAAAAGCCGGTCATGGTATTTGTCCATGAGGCGCAGGCCAATTTGTTGCAGCAGGCCGAGGTTTTTTATCCTGACGCCGTGATCACGCCTGTCACGATCAGCGATTGTGATGATGTTCAATTGGACCGTGATCCTCCCATGTTTTACACGCTGGTGCTGGGTATAGATGCCATCAACCGGCTGCAAGGGCTTTCCGGTGGCCGCGAAGGTGTGTTATATGCGCCGCTTTATGGTGACTATCGTTTTTGGACGGTGCCCGCGTCGGCGCTGACCATAAACGGGCAGCGTGTGCTGCAAGGGGTGCCCATTCGGCTCGCGGAAGGCAATCACGCGATCAGCATCGCACCGGGCGGCGCGGCGCTCGAATGGTATACACCGAACAGCCATCAACGCGAAACGGTGCCGGAATGGATGGTGTTTCACGATCCGGTCACGGTGAACGGTCTGTACGCCTATTTTTATCCAAACGATCAATGGGATGGTGAACCGGCGTTGGAGCGGATCGATCCGCAGTTGGACGCCTATTATCACTGGCTGCCGCTGAAAAACCCGTTTACCGTGCGGTGGGCGGGCTGGCTAACGATCCCTGATGATGGCGACTACCGGTTAAGTATGCGCGCGGTTACATCGGTAGAACTATGGCTGGATTCGAAGCTGGTGCTGCGTACCGTTCAACCCGGCAAAACAATCGATACCCCGGAGCCGGTCGCGCCGGGCCGGTACGCGGTCGAGGTGCGTTACCTGTCACAGCTTGGCGGTTCGCGGCTGCACCTGTTATGGTCGGTGGATGGCGGCGATTTTGTGCCTATTCCAGGCCAGGCGTTGACGCCGGACTGACCGGTTCGGCCACGACCACCAAGCGCCCGTTGTATACCTGTCGTTCGTAATCCCAATCCGTGCACGTGATGAGCGTCAGGCGTGATTGGCCGTCCTGAGCCACATAACTGATATCATCCGGCGCGGCGGTTTCGATGGTGGTCACTTTATAATAGACTTCACGGACGCCTTCGCGCAGGATAATCATGTCATCAAGCTGCGCGTCAAAGAGATGGGCAAACGGGCCGGGGGCGCCGGTCGCACTCTCGACGTGACCGGCCAGCACGATGTTCCCGCCAGCGTCATCCAGCCAGCTTGTGCCGACCAGGTGACCGACCGAACCGCCGAGGTGCCGTGTCTCCCATGTACCCCCCACCCGCCCGGCAGGAATGATGGGCGCGCTCATGGATGCGCCGGGAAACACGATCAGGCGTGCGGGCGTGTTTTGATCGGGGGTTGGTGTTGGCAGTACATCATTGCTTGTCAGGCCGCCCGGTGTTACGGTGGGCGTTGGTTCGGTTTTTTCGGATGCAGGAAAGAGGGTGCCGCGCAGCCTGGAAGCCGCAAAAACCAGGACAACCAACTCAATGCTGAGCATGATGAAAGTACGAAACGTGAGGCGCGATCGACGTCGGTTCAACGAGCGCATGGGAAATATCCAGATCGTGTCACTGAGACAGGGTTACGAACACGGCACCGGTACGCGATAAAGTTGTGTAAAACGGCATACTGGTGTGTGTACCGCGTATCATGTTAAACTACAGAAAGTATAACACGTGATTGGGTAAATCGGCGTATGAGTTACGCTCACTTGGCACCGGGAAAACAACCATGACCAACTCAAATCCGTTCACAGATCGTGATCTTCTGACCCAGCAAGCCTATGCGACTGATGAACACCTGGGGGTACGCTATCGCACACACGAGCTGTACAGCTACCCTAAGATCGATTTTGCTAAATGGGTGGTTGATCTGCTGCCTTGGCGCGGAGACGAGCAGGTGCTTGATATCGGTTCTGGACCAGGGAGTTATTTTCAGTACGTAAAAGAGCACACGCCGGATGGCTGGCTGGTGGCAGGTGATCTATCGTTTGGAATGGCGGTGCGAGCACGGCAGAGTTCCTGCGTGGCGCATGTGCCCGTGTTGAATCTCGATGCCCAACAGTTGCCGTTCGAAGATAATTCGTTCGACGTGGTGCTGGCCAACCACATGTTATTTCACGTGCCGGATATCGACCAGACGCTGCGCGAGATTCGGCGTGTGTTACGCGACAGTGGTTGTCTTGTGGCCACGACCAACAGTGAAAGTACGATGCCTGAATTTGACACGCTCACGCGGCGGGCGTGTACCCTGCTGGGGTACTCGATGCAGGAGTTCAAGCCGGTGCACCACCGGTTTACCCTCGAAAACGCGCCCATTCTGCTGGGCCGTTATTTCCGCGCGGTAGCTCGCCACGATCTGCCAAGCGAATTTCATTTCCCGGAACCGGAACCCGTTCTCACTTATCTGAACAGCGGGCGGGCCACGCGAGAAGCGCAGCTTCCCGACGGCGTAGCATGGGACAGCTTCATGGAAATCATGGATAATCAGGTCAAGCGCCTGATCCGGCATTTTGGCGAATTGCAGGTTCACAAACTGGCGGGTGTGCTTGTGGCGACCAACGGCGGCGGGTTTGCCGAAACCTATCTCAAGTACCTCAACGGTGCGACGTAGAGACAGCTCTTCGTGAAATCACATATTAGATTCAGGATCATATTTGATCGGTGTCGAGTCGGATAAATCGGGATTATCCGGCGGTTTAAACCCGTGACGGCCATACAGCGGTACGAACATCACCGGGATCAAGTGCTCGATGTGCCATGATTCACCCTGGCGCCGGACACGTTGTAAGAACTGCTGGAACCGGTCGCCGGTTGGCAGCACTAACCGGCCACCGTCGCGAAGCTGCGCACGCAGCGGGCCGGGAATCGCCGGAGCCGCCGCCGTGACCAGGATCGTGTCAAACGGTGCCATGTCCGGCAAGCCCTGGCTGCCGTCACCAATGAACACCTCGACGTTGAGATATCCCTGTTGTTTGAGCCGGTCGCTGGCCTGTTGGCCCAGTTCGGGGTACCGTTCCAGCGAATAAACAAACTGCGCAATATCGCACAATACCGCCGTTTGATAACCGGAACCGGTGCCGATTTCCAGCACGATATCCTTGGCCGTTAGCTCCAACATCTGGGTCATCAGGGCGACAATATACGGCTGTGAAATGGTCTGGTTGTGACCAATTGGCAGCGGGCTGTCCTGGTAAGCCACGCTTTGCAGATGGGCAGGGACAAAAGCATGGCGCGGAACCCGGCGCATGGCATCCAGGACCGTGGGATTGGTGATATCGCGGCCAATGAGTTGATCATGAACCATACGCTCACGCATGGCCGCAAAGTCATGCGCTGAGGGCATTGCAGTTTTTCCGGTGCTCCTTTTTTCTATCATACACCAATGTTTTTAATTGGCCTACCGGTGCATGGGCCAGGGATTAGAAAAGATGCCTACACTCTATATTGTGCCCACCCCCATTGGTAACCTGGAAGATATCACGCTGCGGGCGCTGCGTGTGCTGCACGAGTCAACCTTGATTGCCGCCGAAGACACACGGACCACGCGTAAACTGCTGGCGCGATATGAAATCGACACGCCGCTGACCAGTTATCATGAGCATAACAAACTGACCAAACTCGATGCGGTGTTAGCTGCGCTGGATACAGGTGACGTGGCCCTGGTATCGGATGCCGGAACGCCGGGCATCTCGGACCCCGGTTATGAGCTGGTCCAGGTGGCGCTGGCGCGTGATATCCCGGTGGTGCCGCTGCCGGGACCGTCGGCGGTGATCACGGCGTTAGTCGCGTCCGGGCTGCCGACCGACCGGTTTGTGTTTGTGGGATTCTTGCCGCGCAAATCCGGGGCGCTGCGCAAGGCGCTGGCCGATCTGGCGGCTGAGCGCGGCACACTGATCGCCTACGAAAGCCCTAACCGGCTGGTGGATACGCTGGCGGCTGTTCTTGACGTACTCGGCGAGCGCCCTGTAGCGGTCGCGCGGGAACTGACCAAGTTATACGAAGAGGTGCAGCGCGGGCCGGTCAGTGATGTGCTGGCGCATTATCGCCAGACACCGCCCAAAGGTGAGATCACGCTGGTGATCGGAGGGGCTGTCGAGGACGCCACCGATCAGCCCTGGGACGCTGATCGTGTTTGTGAAACGCTGCGGGCGCACCTTGATGCTGGTGAGACACGCAGCGCCGCCGCGCGTGCGGTAGCTGAAGCATCCGGTTGGGCGCGGCGGGATGTTTATGATCTGGATGTGGATTAGGATGTATGTCAGGCGCCCGGCTAAAACACAACCGAGTGGCGTGCAGCAAGCGGCAGCGTGACCTGTACGGTTGTACCCTTTCCTTCTTCGCTTTCAAGGTTGATCGTACTGCCGAAACGTTCAACCAGCATCCGGACGGCGGGCAAGCCGATGCCGGTGCCCGCGATGTGGGCGTTTTTGACGTTGCTGGCGCGGTAGAATTCGTCAAACACGCGCGGCATGTCTTCGGCGGGAATGCCCATCCCGGTATCGGTTATGCTGACGATGGCCTGGCGGTCTGATGGTGCGATACGGTACAACACATCCACGCGCCCGCCGTCGGGCGTGTATTTGATCGCATTATTCAGCAGGTTACCAAAAATAATATACAGGCCCGATGCGGCGGCCATGGTCATGCCTGCGTCATCCGCCAGATCGGTATTAAGCGTGATCCGCTTGGCTTCAGCGCTGGGACTTTCGCGCTCAATGATGTGTTCCAGGACCGCGCGTAAGCTGACACGTTCCAGCGGGACCTGGGCAATGGTCGCTTCCTGGCTGGTGGCAAGCGCTAACAGGTCATCGACCAGTACCGTTAGCCCTTCCAGGCGCCCGGTCACCCGCGTGATGATAGCAGCCTGCTGCGGGCTCAATTCCCCCGTGTACCCCTGCTCGATATTACGCATCAGCGACAGCCCTGCCGCCAGCGGTGCGCGTAATTCATGCGTGGCGATACGCATAAACGCTGAGCGTGCTTCATACAAATGCTGGATGCGCTGCTCGCGTTGTCGCAGCCGCTGCGCACGATCGGTCACCAACTCCGATAAGGTTATGATCGTCGTGCCGAAAAAAAACAGGACAGCAGCAATATAAGTGGTGTTTTTGTAGAGGTCGTTGTCTAAGCCGAGTTCTGGAATGTTTATGTGCGGCAGCCAGCCACTGCGCCCCAGCACAGCCAACAAGCCGACGAGCAGAATCGCCAATCCCGCCAGGCTGCGCACCTGCCAGCGTACCAGAATCGTGCCGGACAGCGCCGCGTGAATGACAAAATAAATCAAGGCCGGGCTGGTAATACCGCCGGTGAGATAGACCAACACCGTCATCGCGGCCCAGTCGAGAATGACTTGTACCCAGGTGACGCGCCAGACGTGCTGGCGTGTTTTTTTCTCACGATTAAACAGGTTGTACAGGATGCTGTTGTATACCAGCACCGCGCATCCCACAAACAGCAGCGGTAGTGTTTTCAGGCTGATGTCCAGCACTGCCCAGGCGAACATCGTGCTTGCCAGAATACTCAGCCCGGCTACCCAACGCAGCCCAATGAGCAGCCGGGTATTCTGGCACAATTCGTCAAACGTAGGATGCAGCCTGCGTCCACTGTGTGATCGATCCGAGGCGGCAAGAGAAGAGTCCATCAGGCCACTTATTCTTTCTTGAGCAGCTTGGCGACCTCCTCAAGCAGCATGTTGGGATCGATCGGTTTTTCGATGAAGCTCTGAACCGGCAGATAATCTTCATCCGGTGAAAAACGCAGCGGTGTGGTCTGGTGCAGGGCCGTAACCATCAGAATCGGGATGTTTTTGTGCTCTGGTTTGGCGTCGGGGCCGTGGAGTTCCTGCGCCATCTGGAAGCCCGCGGTGTGCGTGTCCATCATGACGTCGAGGATAATAAGATCGGGTTTCACAGAATCGACCGCGGCCATGCCTTCGACGTGTGAACCGGCTTCGTGAACGTTATAACCGGTGCTCTCAAGCGGCATACGGATGGCGAGCACAACATCCGGGTCATCATCAATGATCAAAATCGTATGTGTCATCGTGATTTTTCACTCCTGACTTCGTTGATCAGGGCATCGAGCAAAGCGGGTAGTGTGCGCTCAACCGCCAGACTGAGCGGTTGGTCCCAGTGTGTATTGTGCGGTTGAACGCCATAAAAAACAACTTCGGGGGGCAGCACGCCAAGTGCATCAGCCAGGACAAGCGCATCGTTCAGATCAGTCTGGTGCAGCGATAATGCCCGGTCGTGTGCCAAAAAACGCGCATCGCCCCAGGTGAAGCGGCGCAGCGTTCCGGCAGCCAATCCCATGTT
Organism: Anaerolineae bacterium; assembly: GCA_016930015.1. Lineage (GTDB taxonomy): Bacteria > Chloroflexota > Anaerolineae > Aggregatilineales > Aggregatilineaceae > JAFGHR01. The sequence goes on from JAFGHR010000094.1 coordinate 16,055, forward strand.
GACCGCGTCCACCAGGATCACGCGCTGGTAGTTTTCCATCAACGGGATCAGGCCCAGGCCATCCGTTCCGCCGTCGATCACGGTGACATCTGGCGGAAGATCGGGGTGTGTTTTTAAGCGCTGCACGGCCAAAACGCCCAGGGCATCGTCACCCATCAGCAGGCTGCCAACGCCCAGGATCAACGTGTGACGCTGTGTGCCTGGCCCAGTGTTCGATGTGCTGGTGTGCATCGTAGCGGCTGTCCTCCACCCAAACGGCGTGAATGGGAGAGGTATTCACGGGTGAATACGTCTCCCGGTTCAATCTGTTTTCACGCCGGATCGGTTACTTGCCGACGAACTCGACGTTTAGAAAGTGTGTCGAGCACGAGATGCAGGGATCATAGGCCCGCACCAGCATTTCGAGCTTGTGTGTGATCTGGTCTGCCGGTTCTGACAGCAGTGTTGGCACCAGCGCCCGCAGGTCCAGATCAATGTTCCCCAGGTTTTGCGCTGTGGGGATAATACAATTAGCCTCTTCGATGAAACCTTCTTCGCCGATCTGGTATTCGTGGAACAGGATACCGCGCGGCACGTCAGCAGCGCCGACACCCCGTGCCCCTGGCGACAGCGTGACCGGGGCCGGGTCTTCCCACTCGATACCGCGTTCGAGCAGTTGGTCGAGCAGCATGATCGTGTCGTCGACGCAGTGCACGATCTCGACGACCTGCGCCGCGCTGTTCAGGTATGGCCGGAAACACGGCGCGGACAGCCCCAGGTGCTCGGCGGCAGCTTTGGCGCGCGGGTGCAGGTGTTCGTGTTTGAGATTATAACGTGCCAGCGCGCCCACCATGTAACTGTCGCGGTTAAAGGCGGCATGTTTGGCCGTTGAGTGCGGGCTGAGCCGCTCATTGGTTACCGAGCGGTACTCGTCCAGGTCCAGCTCAAAGCCATCCGAGCTGCCGATTTTGCCGTCGATAAAACCGTACTCGTCGGGATGCACGAGCGCTATAAACTCGGTTTCACGCTCAAAAGCGGGCCAGGGCAGCGTACCGAACAACTCGACAGTAGCGTCTACGTCAGCTACCAGCGTTTCGGCGCGTGCGCGCAGGGCTTCGACTTCCTCAAGGGTCGGGTAGTGGGTGAACCCGCCGACCGTCATCGCGATCGGGTGCGTATGGCGTCCTGCAAAGGCCGCGCACAGATCGCCGGAAAACTTCTTCATACGCAGCGCCCGCATAACCACTTCCGGGTGACTGCTGGCCAGCGGAATCACGCTGCCCACGCCCAAAAAATCGGGCGCGATGAGCATGTAGGCGTGCAGAATGTGGCTGTCGAGAATTTCCCCGTGAAACACCAGCTTGCGGATAAGCTGAGTTTGCTCGCTTGGTGTCACCTTCAGCGCGCGTTCGGTGGCGCGCAGGCTGGCGGTCGCATGGCCACAGGCACAGATGCCGCAGATGCGGCTGGTGATGTGTGACGCCTGCGAGTAGGGACGTCCCCGGAGCATGGCCTCAAAAAAGCGCGGAGCTTCGACAATCTCAAGTTCGCATTTTTGTAACGTGCCGTCGGTCACATCCACAACGATGTTACCGTGTCCCTCAACGCGGGTAACGTGATGGACATTGATCTTGACGTTGTTTGTGTCAACTGATTTCTTTTTAGCCATGGCCTTCAGCCTCCTTCGGCGCTGCGAATGTGGACGTTGGGAGTTCACCGTTTAGGCTTTGGAGACCTTCAGGACTCAGCGGGGCATCTTCGCCCATTTGCTGAAGCTGGTAGTGGTTAAACATGGTAAACCGGGCGTCGATCTCGGTTTCGCTGAGCCCGTGCCCGCGTAGAATCTCGCGCATGTATTCAAAGTTAGGTTCTGGCGCAAAACCCCGGCAGCCTTCGCAGCCGTCACCATACGTGGTGCAGATAGCGTTGCAGCCCGCCCGTGTGATCGGGCCGAGGCAGGGTTTTCCGAGTGTGTTCAGGCAGGCGTTTTCGGACAGCTTACATTCAACACACAGCGGGTAGTCGGGCAGCTTGGGCACGCGACCTTGCAGCATCATTTGTACGATGTGCAGGAACTCAAAACGGTCAATTGGGCAGCCGGGGATGGCGGCGTCAACGTTAATCACTGCCGAAATAGGCCGCGCCGGGTAGCTGGGATACGTTTCCTTGTTTTTCTCGCCGTACACATACGTTTGCACGTTGCCGATCGCCCAGCGGTTTTTCATGCTGTTCACGCCGCCCAGGTGAGCGCAGGCGCCCAGCGCAACGACGACAGCCGCCTGTTTGCGAATAGCACGCAGCCGATCTTCGTCGGCCTCGCGGGTGCATGACCCTTCGACAAACGCGATCTGATAGGTATCCTGCTTTTCGGTCATGGCTTCGCGGAACTGAACAATTTCGACCTGATCGAGCAGGCCCAGGTGTGTCTGGAGTGCATCGATCACGGTAAGCTGGCAGCCTTCGCAACTGGAAAAGTCAAAGAAGGCGATTTTTGGCTTGGCTGGCATTAGAGCGCCTCCTCAAATGCGAGTGCTTCGGCGTAGGTCCAGGCTGGGCCGTCCTGACAGCTATACCGGTGGTTCACCTGGCAGTGGCCGCACTTGCCGACGCCGCACTTCATCCGGCGTTCGAAACTCATCCATATCTGGGTGGGGTTTAGTCCTTTACCGAGCATTTCAATGATAACAAAGCGGTACATGATCGGTGGCCCGATGGTGATACCAACGGTGTTAAAGGGGTTGATTTGGACACGTGGGAACAGGCGCGTAATGACGCCGATGTGACCGACCCACGATTCATCGGGATGATCAACCGTAACAAGCAAATCGATGTCGTCGCGACCGCGCCATTCGCGGAGTGTGTCACGGAACAGGATTTCGGCAGGGTTACGCGCGCCGTAGAGCACGATCAGCCGCCCGTACTGGTCACGGTTGTCGAGGATTTCGTCAATCAGCGACCGGGCCGGGGCCATACCCAGGCCGCCCGGTGCTACAAGAATGTCTTTGCCCTTGAAGACTTCGAGCGGGAACCCGCGCCCGAACGGGCCGCGAATACCTATTTGATCGCCCGGTACCAGATCGTGCAGAACGCCGGTCAGGTCGCCTGCTTTACGAATGCACAGATCAAATGTCTCGCCGGTACGGCTGGGCGATGACATCACGCTGATCGGTGCTTCGCCGACGCCAGGGATCGACACCATAACGAATTGGCCGGGGTTGTGGTTCAAGTTCTCGCCGCCGGGCAGCCGGACCGTGAACACCTTTTCCATCGCGGTTTCGGTGTACGCATTGGTGATGGTGGCGACGGTCGGCAGGTAAATCGACGATGTCCCATTGTACTTACGCGGCGTGGTAGTGGTTTCTAGTGGAGTCATTGTACCCAACATGGAACTCTCTCCTTAACCTGCTGCCGGATTGGCATCGAGCTGCATTTCGTCGTGGAGCGCGTTTAACGTGCCGGGAATCGTGATATTCACGAGGCACGCACGTTCACAACGACCACAGCCGGTGCAGCCCAGGATGTCGTGTACCTGGTGGATGTATTTGCCCTTGCGCATAAACCGGTGACGGATCCGTGACGCTTTACTTTCACGGAAGTTATGGCCACCGGCCACGAGCGCAAACTCGTGAAGCTGGCACGAGTCCCACAGGCGCGTCCGCTGGCCGTCTTGCATGTTGATATCCAGTTCGTCCTGGACATCAAAGCAGAAACAGGTCGGGCAGACGTTGGTACACGATCCACACGCGAGGCACCGTTCCCCCAGGTGATCCCACGTGATCGCGCCGTAGTTGATGGTAAGCAGCGATGGAAGCTGATCGCGTGACATCTTAAGCCGGTGGCGGAATCGCGGCCACTTAGCAGACAGGGTGCGGCTCAAATCACGAATGTCATCCGTAGTTGCCAGTTTGACCTCACCGTATTTTTGCAGAAGTTCCTCGCCTTTTTCACTACCGGTGTCGATCAAGTAGCGTGACTCGACTTCTGTCATATGCAGGTCATAAACTGGCGGCGCCGTGAGCGTCCCCATATCTTTGCAGAATGAGGCATCATCGCAGGGTTTCAGGCATTCAATGCCGATGATCAAAATTTGCTCGCGGCGAGCGAGATAGTGTTCATCTTTAAAGCCTTCGAGAAAGACTTTATCGTAGAGACTGATGCCGGTCATGTCGCAGGTATGTACCCCGAAGATGATCGTGGGCTGTACATCCTGAAAAACGGGCTCGGTATCTATCTGGCGCGCGCCCTTTTCGTTGATGCTGGTATGGTAGTTAAAAAGGACTTCGCGTTGTGGCAGGAAATATTTCTTCGGGGGGAGGATGGTGGTGGGGTAGTCGAGTTTAAGCTGCTCGGCCTGTTTGATGTCATCAAACGCAAAACCCGTTTCCGTTTTGACAGGCCCTACAACCCGGAAATCGGCTTTTAATTTGTCGACAAAAACAGGCAACTGCTCCTTGGGAAGAATATACAGAGTCATTAGCTACTCCAGGATGGCTCCAGTGAAGCTGACGGAAAACACTACAAATTTTATTTGCCTGATATTTCCATGAATAACTAGATTAACAGTATTCGGGTTAGTTGATGAGTGGCGCATTGACCATGTTCTGGGTGACGGAAATCACTTCGTGAAACAAGACACAACTGTTTTTCCGTTTTACCACAGAGGCAACCGATTTGTCGAATCAGAATCAAAGTAAATAAGATCATAGTGGGATCGATGAGTGGTAAAGGGGAATGTTGTGCAGCGAAAACGAAATGCGTTTTTTGTGATGGTAGCCGTGCCGGTCGTAATCGCCGTGGCGGCGGTTGTGTATTGGCGTTTTGCCAACCAGGAGCGTCCCAAGAATCATGATACGACCCAGCCGACACCATACCGGCTGGTGATCGTCGCGGATGGCCTGGAACGCCCGGTAACCATCACGCACGCAGGGGATGGATCGGGGCGGCTGTTTGTTGTTGAGCAAAGCGGCGCGATCAAGATCGTTCAGGACGGTGTCGTGTTGGAAACGCCGTTTTTGGACGTTTCCGACCTCATCAGCCCCGAAGCGCGAGGCGGCGGTTATACTGAGCGCGGTTTGTTAGGGCTGGCGTTTCACCCGGACTATGCCAGCAACGGTCTGTTTTATATCGACTACACCGACCAGCGAGGGCATTCGGTGGTGGCGCGTTATACGGGATCGACGGACGATGCCAACCGGGGTGATCCGGCCAGCGGCACGATCCTGTTGACCGTTGAACAGCCATACAGCAATCACAACGGCGGCCAGGTCACATTTGGACCGGACGGTTATTTGTATGTGTCGTTGGGCGACGGCGGTTCTGCCGGTGATCCATTGGGCAGCGGGCAGGATTCCACCACCCTGTTAGGGAGTATGCTGCGTATTGATGTTAACACGCCCGATGGCTATGATATCCCGCCGGATAACCCGTTCGTCAATAATGCCCCGGCACGCCCCGAAATCTGGTCGTGGGGACTGCGCAACGTGTGGCGTTTCAGTTTTGATCGCGCCACGGGTGACCTGTACATGGGGGATGTCGGTCAGAATGTGTGGGAGGAGATCGATTTCCAGCCCGCATCCAGTGCGGGTGGTCAGAACTACGGCTGGAATATCTACGAAGGTAAACATAACTATTCCGAACCATCGCCTGTGTCCAGTGTGATCATGCCCATTCTGGAATATTCACATCAAAATGGCTGGTGCTCGGTTACCGGTGGGTATGTTTACCGGGGCGAGCAGCTTCCCGGTCTGCAAGGGTATTACCTGTATGGCGATTGGTGTACGGGCACCATCTGGGCAGCTAAACAGGATGATTCCGGCGTCTGGCAGACGGCTGTTTCACTTGAATCCGGGCGGCGGATCAGCTCGTTTGGTGAGGACGAAGCCGGTGAGTTATACCTGGTTGACTACGACGGCGTGATTCTGCGCTTCGAGCCCTGACGCCGCCCCGGAGTTGATTGAATCAGAAGCAACACCAAACACGCTCCCGCCGTAAAATATGTGAACATGGCGGGAGCGTGTCACGTTTTTGGGGAAACCCTCACGGCGCAGCCAGGGTATCAATGACCTCGGCGGAGCAGTCAATGCTGCTCAGCATCACCAGGTGATCTCCTGCATGGAGCATGGTGTTGCCATGCGGTATGATGACCTGTTTACCCCGCCGCACATAGACCAAAATACAATCGGTGGGCAGATCAGAGGCGATATTGCAGACCGGTTGACCGGCGAACGTATGCGAGCGGGGAATATCCACCTCCAGCACGCGCACTTGTTCACCATGCGCTTCGCGGAGAGTTTTCAGACGGTGGCTGGTTTCGGTGCGGCGTGCGATCGCGTGCTCGTAAGCGCGGATGATGTCTTTACGGCGCAAAACACCGACCAACCGCCGGATATTACGCCGCTCAACAACGGGCAGCCGTCCAACACGATGTGTGCTCATGTCCCACAGCGCAGACGCTATTGTGTCATTGGCGTGGGCGACAATCACATCGCTGGTTGTGGCGATGTCAGCAACTGTGCGGCCTGCCAATGGCCCACTGAGCATGGCTTCTTCCAGGTCGCCGAGTGCGACTATACCATAGAGACAGCCATCTTCATCGATCACCGTAAAACCGTGATGATGCGTGCGTTCAAATTCCTCTACCAGAGCATCGAGCGACATCGTATAGGGTACGGTATCGAAATCTTGTGTCATGACTTCGGCCACCGTGATCCCTTCGAGTAGATCAACCTCGCGTTTGCGATGCAGCTTGACGCCGCGCCGCGTTAGTTTGAGTGTGTAGATCGATTCGGGTTCGATGGCGCGTGAAATAATCATGCTGATCACCGTAGCAAACATCAGCGGCAGGATGATGCCATAATCACCCGTCATTTCGAACAGGATCAAAATCGCGGTGGCGGGTGCGTGTGCCGCCCCGGCAAAAACGGCGGCCATCCCCACCAGCGCGTAAGCGCCCTGCGGCGCGGTGATATCCGGGAACGCAGAGTGTGCCACGTGCCCAAAAACCATGCCCAACATCGACCCGACAAAAAGCGATGGCGCGAATACACCGCCCGAACCGCCTGATCCCAGCGTAAACGCGGTGGCAATTAACTTGAGCGCCAGCAGCGCGAGCGCGGTGCCGACGGCCAGATTGCCCAGCAGCGCCGGTCCGACCAGTTCGTAACCCACGCCAAAAACGCCGGGAATAGCCCGACCGTCACGCATAAACGTGTAGCCGCCTTGTACGCAGACAATGCCGATCACACCCAATACCAGGCCGCCCACGGCAGGCTTGAGGTATTCGGGAAAGCGTTTCCACCCGTCGAACACGTCTTCCATACGGTAGATGAGCTTGGCATACAGGATGCTGGTTACCGCCGCCAGAACGCCCAGAATGGTATACAGTATCAGTTCCCACGGGCTGACAAGATCATAGGCTGGCACCGGAAACGCGCGTACCGAGCCTTCGAACGCCTGCGCGACCACGTCCGCGATCACAGCCGACATCACGACCGCGCCGAAATAACTCGCGTGGATTTCGCCCAGGATCACTTCCAGGGCAAAGATCGAACCGCCGATTGGAGCGTTAAACGTGGCCGAGATACCTCCCGCCGCGCCGCAGGCCACCAGGCTGCGGATGCGTTCCGGTGACATGTGGAGCCACTGCCCAATGGTGGACCCCAGCGCCGAGCCAATTTGTACGATTGGCCCCTCGCGCCCCACCGAGCCGCCGCTGCCGATACACACCGACGACGCCAGCGACTTGATCACGGCTACACGTGGCCGGATGCGCCCACCTTTCAGCGCGACGGCTTCCATCACTTCCGGCACGCCGTGACCTTTGGCTTCACGCGCAAAGAAGTACACCAGCAGCCCGACGATGACGCCGCCGAGGCTTGGCACAAAGAAGAAAAAGTAATCGCCCAGAAACCCAAACACGTGTGCGCCGCCGTCAAAGGCCACTTTTTGCATGGTTTCGATCAGCACACGAAACACAACCGCGCCCAACCCCGCGCCCAGCCCCACCACAGTGGCCGTGGACATCACAACCGCCCACTCGGTGTTACGTTCTTTGCCCAACTGCTCGCTCAGATAAAGCCACAGTTTCCATAACCGGGTATTTGGGCGGGTTTTGGGCAATGGTGTAGGTATCTCGGTGGTAGTCAACTGCTCTGACATGCGACCTCCTTGTCAGGTCATACTATCCGGCAGTGAGTAAGCCAGTGTTTTTGTGTAAACAGCATGAAGACCCGCGTGCCGGAATGGCATCGGGTCAACGTTACAGGGCCTTTCCGTCATTGCTGGCGTTGGGAACTGAAACACCCAGGACTATAGGTGTACCTCAGATCGGCCAGATGGGGGTAATGAATTTGTGATGAATCACTGAATTACACATACCGGGTTGCGTAAAATACCGATCCCTTCGATTTCGATGTCAACCGCGTCGCCGTCGAACAACTCACTCACACCGGCGGGCGTGCCGGTCAGGATCACGTCGCCCGGCAGCAGCGTCATGATCCCGCTGATGAACGCGATCAGCGTGGGCACGTCAAACACCATGTTCGATGTGCGGTCCTGCTGGCGAATGTCACCGTTGACCCGGCCAATAACCTGCACATCGCGCGGATCAAGCCCGGTGGTGATCCAGGGGCCGAGCGGGCAGAACGTATCAAATCCCTTGGCGCGTCCCCACTGGTCATCTTTTTGTTGGAGCACGCGCGCGCTGACATCATTGGCGCACGTATAACCCAGCACGTATGACAGCGCATCCTGGGCGCTGACACGGCGGGCCGGGCGCTTGATGATCACGGCCAGTTCGGCTTCATGATCAACACGCCCGATTCCGGACGGAATCTCAATGGGTTCGCCCGGCGCGATCAAGGCGCTGGGCGGCTTGAAGAAAATCATCGGCTCGCCGGGCACCTCGGCCTGGTGTTCGGCAGCGTGGGCGGCATAGTTCCGCCCGATGCACACGATCTTACTGGGCTGCACGGGCGGGCAAAGCTGGACGTGATCGGGTGTGCCGATGGCTGGACCAGGGGTGAAATTGTCCGACGTGAACGGATCGCCGGTCCACGCGTGGATCACGCCGTCAATGAGTAAACCATACTGCGGCTGGTTGTCTATTACATAAGATATGATAGTTGGCATCATGGCACCTGTTGTTTACCGGGACCGGATCGGCCCCACGAAAAAATAGAACCTGACGCCACGATACAACCAAACCGGCGGTTTGTGCAAGGGTGTATAATTTACCCATGACCTCACTACGAAATCTACCGGGGATTGATGCCCTGCTGCGCGACAGTGGTGAACTGGCTGCGCGGCACGGACACGACCGCACCGTTTGCGCACTGCGGCACGTGGTCGAACAGGCGCGGCAGGCGTTCCTGTCCGGTACACGTATGCCTGACAGCGCGGCGCTGATCACCCAGGCGGCGGCGCTGCTCGACCGTGAGACGCGCCCCACCCTGCGCCCGGTGATCAACGCCAGCGGGGTAATCATCCATACCAACTTAGGGCGCGCGCCGCTGTCGGAAGCGGCGCAGGCAGCGGTACAGGCGATGGGCGGTTACAGCACGCTGGAATACGATCTTGAGCCGGGAGTACGCGGCAAACGCGACCGCCATCTTGAGCGCCTGCTGGTGGATGTGACGGGCGCCGAGGCGGGGATGGTCGTCAACAACAACGCCTCGGCGGTGCTGCTGGCGCTGACGGCGCTGGCCCAGGGCCGGGAAGCCGTGATCAGCCGGGGACAGCTCATCGAGATCGGCGGATCGTTCCGCGTGCCGGACGTGATGCAGCAGAGCGGCGCGATCATGATCGAAGTCGGCACCACAAATCGAACGTGGCTGCGGGATTATGCCAGCGCCATCACGGATAACACGGCGGTAATCGTGCGGGCGCACGCCTCCAATTTTCAGATCGTCGGCTTTACCGAAGCCGTGCCGCTGGTCGATCTGGCGGCGCTGGCGCACGAGCACGGGCTGATCGTGCTGGACGATATCGGCAGCGGCGCGCTGATCGATACGGCCCGGTTCGGGCTGAGTCACGAGCCGATGGCGCAGGAAAGCCTGGCCGCCGGGGCCGATCTGGTGATGTTCAGCGGTGACAAGCTGCTGGGCGGGCCGCAGGCCGGAATCATCATCGGGCGGGCGGACCTGATCGACATGCTGAAGCAGCATCCCCTGGCGCGAGCGGTGCGGGCTGATAAACTGTGCCTGGCGGGGCTGTCGGCCACGCTGGAACACTACCGGCGCGGCGATGCGCTCGACCGCGTGCCGGTGTGGCGCATGATCAGCCTGCCGCCCGATGTGCTCCGCGAGCGGGCCGAACGCTGGGCGGCAGCGGTCGGCGGTGACGTGATCCAGTCGGAATCTACGGTCGGCGGCGGGAGCCTGCCGGGTGATACGCTGCCCACGTGGGCGCTCTCGCCGCGCGTGGACCAGCCGAATGCCGCCGCTGCGCAGCTCCGGCGTAACGATCCGCCCGTGATCGCGCGCGTGGCACATGACCGTTTGCTGCTCGACCCGCGTACCGTGCTGCCGGGCCAGGACGAACCGCTGTTAGCGGCGGTGAAAGCGTTGGAATCATGCACGTAATCGGAACCGCCGGGCACGTGGATCACGGAAAGTCCACGCTCACGCACGCGCTGACCGGCATCAACCCGGATCGCCTGGAAGAAGAACAGCGCCGCGAAATGACCATCGACCTCGGTTTTGCGTGGCTGGACCTGCCCAACGGCGAGCGTGTGGGGATCGTGGATGTGCCCGGCCACCGCGATTTTATCGAAAATATGCTGGCCGGTGTGGGCGGGATCGACGCCGCGATCCTGGTCGTGGCTGCCGACGAAGGTGTGATGCCGCAGACGCGCGAACACCTCGCGATCCTCGATCTGCTGGGCATCCCTGCCGGGCTGATCGCGCTCACCAAAATCGATCTGGTGGATGATCCCGACTGGTTGGAACTGGTTCAGCTTGACATTATCGATATCGTACACGGCACGGTGTTACAGGACCAGCCCCTTATCCCGGTATCGGCGGTTACCGGCGAAGGGCTGGACGATCTCGTCGCGGCGCTGACCGCGCTGCTGGCCCAGCGGCCCCCGCGCGCTGATACCGGTAAGCCGCGCCTGCCGGTTGACCGCGTGTTTACGATCAGCGGGTTTGGCGTGGTGGTCACGGGCACGCTGCTGGACGGCTCCTTGAGCGTGGGCCAGGAAGTCGAACTCCAGCCGTCCGGCATCACGGCCCGCATACGCGGTATACAGTCCCACGAAAAAAGCCTGGAACACGTCGAGCCGGGAAATCGTGCCGCCGTGAATTTGCGCGGCGTCGAAAAATCCGATCTGCGGCGCGGGGACGTGTTAGGGCTGCCGGGAGTATGGCACCCGACTACCCTGCTTGACGCGTGGCTGCGCCTGCTCCCGGATGCACAGCGCCCGCTGGCCCATAACGACGCGGTGAAAGTATTTGTTGGCGCGGCGGAAGTCACGGGCCGGGTGCGCGTGCTGGATCGTGACGCGGTGCTGCCGGGTGACGTGGGCTGGGTCCAGATTCGGCTGGATCAGCCGCTCGTGGCGGCGTATGGTGACCGGTATATCGTGCGGCGTCCGTCCCCGGCTGAAACCATCGGCGGCGGGATCGTGCTGGATACCGCGCCGGGCCGCCGCTGGAAGCGTTTTCGCCCCGATGTGATCGCGCGGCTTGAAACCCTGTTAAACCGCGATCCGCTGACGGTGGCCCTGCTCGAATTGGCGGACACATACGGCCCGGTGCCGGTTGATACACTCGATCTGGACGCCGACCAGCGTAACCGGACGGTCGAATCCGGCCAACTTGTGCCCGCCGCGCCCGGCTGGGTGATCCACGCGGCCAGCCTGGATCGACTGGTTGAGCGCACGGTCAAGGCGCTGAGGGTGTTTCATGCGCGTGAACCGCTGCGCCAGGGGATGCCGCCGGAAATGCTGCGCAGCCGTCTACCGCTTGACCCGGACGCGTTCGAAGCGGCGCTTGATCTGCTGGTTGAGCGGGGACACGTGGCGCTGGTATCCAGCGGCGCGATCCGCTTGCCGGATCACGAGGTGGTATACACGGCGGCGCAGCAGAACGCGATCCGCGAACTGGCCGCTGCGTTTGACGCGTCACCCTATACGCCGCCTACGGTTGCGCAGGCCCGCGATATCGTTGGGGACGCGGTGCTGCTGGGACTGATCGAACGCGGCGAACTGGTGCGCATCAGCGATGACGTGCTGTTGGCGCCGGACGTGCTGCGCGAGTGGGTGATGTTTACGCGGGACGTGCTCGAACGCGGCGATCCGCTGACCGTGGTCTTGTTCCGCGATCACTTTGGCACCACGCGGCGTTATGCGCTGGCCTTCCTCGAACGCCTGGACGCGCTGGGGATCACGCGGCGGTCCGGTGACGAACGTGTATCAGGTTCCGGCGCGTGGGAGCGGCTGCTGTAGCCGGTTCGAGCCGCACAAAACGCGTCTGCCTGAGTGATGCACAGACGCGTTATAATACATGTGGGAGTGTATGAGTCCCGGTGGGCTCCCCGGTCTTCAAAATCGGTGGCGGGTCGCGCAGAGCGGGCCGCGGTGGGTTCGACTCCCATACATTCCCGCTATACTTTTTCCGGTGCTCAGTCATTGTCCTCGTCGCCGGCTTTTTTGCGCATGGTCAAAAAGCCGCCCATGCTGCCCAGCGGCCCCGGCAGCGTCTCGACCTTCGCGCTTTCTTCCCACTTACTGCTGTGGCGTTTCACGTCCCAGGCTTCCCACTCTTTTTTCACCAGCGCGAGGTAGGCTTCTGTCGCGTTTGGATCGTCGTCGATGAGCGCGTCCCGAAGCTGATCCAGTACGCCGATAAACGCTTCCAGGTTGCGTGCCAGGTTGTCGCGGTTCTGCGTGAACTGCCCTACCAGGTCGTCGTATGTCTGGTAACGCAAGCCTTGAATCGCCAGCCCAAACGTCGGGTTGACCATGCGGCGCAGTTCCATCCAACCATCGGACTGGTTGAGGTGGTAAAACAGGGCCGTGCCCAGCAGCGCCGGTAGGTTTTCGGTGGCCGCGATCAGGCCGTCGTGCTCCAACGCGTCCACAAAACGCGGTTTGCCGCCCAGCAGGCCGATCACGTCTTCGGCCAGTGACAGCGCTTCGCCGGGGCACGTGGTGTCGGCGGCGACAAAAAATTCGGTTTCATCGAACAGATCAGCCTGGGCGCCCTCGACCGAAAAATCAGCGTTATACAGGCCGCTGACGTTGACCACCGGCGTGATCCCGACCAGGTACGCCAGTAGTTCCCCGGCATTGTTGGCCGGGAAATAACGCTTCGCCAGCTCGATCACGGGCGCTTTGAGCGGTGACGTGTCGAGCACGACCGTGCCCGGTCTGAGGGATGGGCCGAAACCGGCGTACTGCCGTTCGAGCATGCCATAGGGCACGTTACAAATGATGAGGCTGGCGCCGTCTATGGCCTTGTTCACCTGCCGATGGAAATTATCGATGGCGCCGATCTTCTGCGCGGTTTTCATCGGCTGGGTTTTGGGATCACTGCCGATGATCGTAAATGTGTGCTGGGCGCCGGGCTGCTCCTGGTACCGTTTGAGCGCCAGCCCAAACGATGCTCCCAGGCGATCCAGTCCAATAATCGTAACGTTGACGTGCATCGTGGTTTATCCTTTTGCGGTAGATTACGCAGTCCTACTTATTGTACGCGAACAGGCATCCGGGCATGTAAATCGAACTATCGGGCTTACTTTTACATCAGGGTGCGTTCTTGATTTTCTCTCCGAGGACCGTCACCGACGGGCTTTCGCATGCCGGGTCGGTGCACCGGATCAACTGGTAGCCATCGTCATATTGCGGATTGAGGTGAAAGATCACCGGATTGCCCGCCGAATCCAGTGCAGCAGAGAGGTAATAGTTGCCCGCATATGGTCCCTCATCAACCACAACCGCTTCCGGAACGCTGCACGCGGCATCATTGCAGATCGCCATCTCGATGTGCGGCGGCTCGCCCGTTGCATAAACCACCACCGGATCGCCGTCCGGCCCGATCAGGAGCGGGATACGCTGGGTAAGGATCACGTTTGTGTCGAGGGTTACGATTTTGATATCTTGCTCGCACAACGCATCCGTACACAGCGCCAGCCGCAATTCGCTTCGAAATTCGATACTCGCCTGATACGCGATAACCGGGTTGCCCGCCGGGGTGAGCGCCAGCGCCGCGTATTTCCCCGCACCAGGAGTCTCGTCCACTGTCACGATAGACGGATTCGCGCAATCCAGCGTATCACATACGGCCAGTTTCAGGTTATCGTCGCCGCCGTGATAGTAGGCGATATACGGCGTGTCCTGCTCATCCAACACCAGCGCCGTCGTCTGGTTGATCACGGGAAATCCATCCGGCAAGGGATAATCGATCTCGCGGGTCGTCACCGTCTCACACAACGGATCGGCACAGACTGCCAGGCGCAGCGCCAGCTCCCCATAATAGCTGAGGACCGGATTGCCCGCTGTTGTGAATGCCAGCGAAGGAGCGCGGCCAATCTGAAACGGTATAGGGTCCTCGGACCTATCGATGACGGCATAAAAAGGGTCACCACAGCGCAGATCAGTGCAGATCAGCATACCCAACACATTGTCCCCGGAATAAAAAAAGCTGATCTGTGGATACCCTTCAGGCGTGAGGGCGATCACCGGATCGGAAGTGAGGCCGCCTGTATTCCCCAAAACGTGCACGTCGCGCTGCTGGCAGTCCGGCGTGGCGCAGGTGACCAGATTCATCACATCCCTCCTGGCATTGACAACCGTATCAAGCGTCGTAACTATGAATACCGGCAGATCGTCCGCCGTCAGCGCCAGTTTGCCCGACGTGATCGCGCGCACATCGCCACCATCTTGGGCCGAGACAGGTAACACGCCGATCACGCCACATAAAGCCAACCAGCATATCGTTTTTTTCACTATGTATCTCCTCAAAAAATTAAGGTAAGCTTTCATACCTTCTTGCACTAATTACGATTGTCGGCGGCCTGGAGCAAGGCTAATAACTGGTCGGCTTCGGTCTGCGGCGGGCCGTCGAGCGTGTCCTGGTGGCGGCGAATCAGTTCGACGACCAGCGGTGAGCCGCCCGCCTCCGCGACCATTTCGGCGCCCCAGGCGGGATGCTGCACACTCACGGCGAACGCGCGCCGCCAGCCGCGTGATGAGCCGCTGCCTCGCTGCGCGCTGCCCCACTGCTCGATGCGCCGGGGTGCGGTGGCTCTGACCAGGACTACCAGCACTTTTTCCGGCAGGGTAAACGGCGTGCGGGTTTTGCCGACATCGTGCAGCAGCCCGGCCACCAGCAAATCCGGGTGTGTGTGCCCGCCTTGTAACAGATCACGCAGCACGCGCAGGCTGTGCTGGCGCTCCGAGCGGCGCATACGCCGGTACAGGGCAAACAGCGGCGGGTCGAGGTGCTGCCGGGCCAACGCGTCATCGACCGGGCGATACCGCGCGCTCAGCGCACGCAGCCCTTGTTGGATACGGTAAACGGCGCTCATGATCAGAAGGACGGGTAAAAGCCGGTCAGCAGCTCGTACAAAAATTCCAGCGGCGGCCCTAAAATGATCCACAGCAGGTTAAAGCGCCCCATCACCCCCAGCATCAGCAGCAGGATCAGCGCGAACGTGGTTTCGCGCTCATAGCGGATCAACTGGCTGCTTTGTTCAGGCGGCAGCAGGCCAATCGCGATTTTGTACCCGTCCAGCGGCGCGAGCGGAATCAGGTTAAACAGGAACAGCACCAGGTTAAAAAAGATGATCGTGCCCAGCACCTTGTAGATAAACGTCATGGCCGAACTGGCGCCTACCCCGATCTCGATCAGCTCGTTGTTGCTGACCAGTATCCGCACCGCGCCGTCGATCTGCCCGGCGGCGACAAGCACCTGGACAAAAAGCGCAAAAAAACCGGCGATCAACAGGTTGGTGACCGGCCCGGCCAGTGATACCAGCATCAGGCCGCGTTTTTCGTTGGGATAAAAGGCGCGGGTATCGACCGGCACCGGCTTCGCCCACCCGAACCCGGCGATCAGGGCCAGGATGATGCCCATCGGTTCCAGGTGGGCGCGCGGGTCGAGCGTCAGGCGGCCCTGGTAATAGGCGGTGTTGTCGCCCAACCGGTAAGCGCTCCAGGCGTGCGCGTATTCATGCAGCGCAAAACCGAGCACCAACCCGATCACACGGCCCAGCAGAATCTCGATTGATATATCGGTCAAGGCGTGCCTCCAACAGGTTACATTCACCTCTCTATTGTCGCCAAAAAACGGGCGGTTGGGTAGCGTTTGTTTTACGATTGCGTTTTTCCCGGCATAGACAGCGGGTGATGCTGTTATAATGTGGTCGATAATCAACAAAAAAGGCGGAGTACGACAGGCTTATGCCGCTGGATATTCGAGTCGGTGACGTGGTGCAAATGCGCAAGCAGCACCCGTGCGGCAGTGATCGCTGGCGGGTGTATCGTGTGGGCGCTGATATTGGCATTCAATGTCTGGGTGAGAACTGCGGGCGGCGCGTGATGCTGCCGCGCCGCAAGTTTGAGCGTATGGTCAGACGCGTGCTGCCCCCGGATCAGGCGGAGGGTTAGATGAATTCGCACGATCCAGGCCGTGTTAAGCCCAGGCGCGTTGTGTTTTTTATGTCGGATACGGGCGGCGGACACCGCGCCGCCTGTGATGCCATTCGCGCCGCGATGGAACAGCGGTATCCGGGCGCCTATACGTTTACCCTGGTGGACGTGTACCGCTGGTATATGCCGTTCCCGTTCCGTTACATGCCGGAACTGTACCCGCACTGGGTGAATTACGCCCCGCTGACGTGGGGATTGGGCTTCTGGCTGATCAATGCCCGCTACCGGGACCGGATCGTTACTCGTATCATGAACATGATGTGGGCGCGCGGTATCCGGCGGTTGGTGGCCGAACATCCCGCCGATGTGATCGTGAGCGTGCACCCGGTATTTGCCCGCACGATCATGCACGCCTACAACACGTCGCAGCGCTGCCGCCCGCCGTTCGTGACCGTGATCACCGACCTGGTGACGACGCCCGCTTTCTGGTATGTGCCGGAAGCTGAGCGCTGCCTGGTTCCCACCCAGGCGGCCTATGATCGCGGGCTGTTGTTCGGCATGCGACCGGATCAACTGCGAGTAACCGGGCTGCCCGTGCATCCGCGTTTTGCTGCCAATCTGCCGGATCGTGAAACGGCTCGCCGCCGCCTGAACTGGCTGCCGGATCGCCCGGCGGTGCTGGTCGTCGGTGGCGGGGATGGTATGGGACCGGTGCACGCTATCACCCGCGCCATAAACCGGCACCGGCTGCCGGTCCAACTGGCGATCATTGCCGGGCGCAACCGGGCCTTACAACGCCGTTTGGAAGCCGAACGCTGGCACCAGCCGACCCACATTTACCCGTTTGTGATCGACATGGCCGTGTTGATGGCGGCGGCTGATATCCTGGTTACGAAGGCCGGACCCGGCACCATTGCCGAAGCGTGCGCCGCCGGGCTGCCGATGGTGATCAGCGGCGCGGTGCCCGGCCAGGAAAACGGGAATGTCCGGCACGTGGTGAACAACGGGGCAGGCGTGTATACGCCGGGTGCCCAGCGCGTCGCCGAGACAGTCGCGGCGTGGCTGGCCGAAGGGCCGGAACATCTCGCCGCACGGGCTGATCGCGCCCGCGCCTTAGCACGTCCCTTAGCCGCGCAGACCATCGCCGAAGAATTACACATCCAGGCCCAGCGCGCGCCGCTGCGCACACGGTTTAACGCCCAACGCCAGAAAAAACCGGTCTTGCGACCGGCTCCTGAAGACGACTGGGTGATCTGACAGGATGCGGCGTCACCCGCTCCAGTCACGCAGGTACAAGAAGTCGTGCCCGATGCTGCGGCGGCTGAGCTTGGCGACGTTGGGCATGGTGCGTTTGTAGTGATTCAAGCGGACCTGCCGCCAGATTTTTTCCACAAATTCGCGCTCGAAACCCTCCGCCACGACCTCATCCACCGAGTACCGCTCATCAACCAGCAGATACAGCAGTTGGTCGGCCAGGTCGTAGGTGAACCCTAATTCATCCTCGTCGGTCTGACCGGCCCACAGGTCAGCCGACGGCGGCTTGTCGATGACGCTGGCGGGCACGCCAACCGCGCGGGAAAGCTGGCGCACCTGGGCTTTGTACAGGTCCGCGATGGGCTGCACGGCGGCGGCATTGTCGCCGTAAATGGTGCTGTAACCCAGCAGCGTTTCGGTTTTGTTGCTGGTGCCGATCACCAGGCCGTTAAACGCGGCGGATTGGTCGTAGAGCGCAACCATGCGCATACGGGCCATGATGTTACCTTTGCGCAGGTTGGACGCCTCCGGGACGCGTTCCAGCAGAGGATCAACCATCGGCGTGATCTCAATCGTCTCGCTGTGAATACCCAGGTCCTCGATCACGACCCCGGCGTCGCTCAGGCTGGACGGTGACGACGTTTTGTAGGGCATCCGGACCGCCAGCACATTTTCCGGGCCGAGCGCCTCGGTCACCAGGTACGCCGACAGCGCCGAGTCGATACCGCCGCTCAAGCCGAGCACGGCACGTTTAAAACCCACCTTGGTTACCGCGTCACGCAGGAACAACACCAGGATTTTGTGCGCCAGGCCGGTATTGATGCCCAGGCGCGGCAGAATATGCGTAGGGGGCATGGAATTATCCTCAGGTGGTGCTGTTAGCTAACTGCTGTTGCAGGGTATCGATCTCGATGCGCAGCATTTCGATCTGGCTGGTCATGTGTAAGATAACTTCTACACCGGCCAGGTTGATGCCTAATTCCTGTGTCAACCGGTTGATTTTATGCAGTGTCTCGACATCTTCCTGTGAGTACAGGCGGATGTTACCATCACTGCGATGAGGCACCACCAGGCCCATCTGCTCATAATTGCGCAGGGTTTGCGGGTGCAGCTTGACCAGGCGTGCCACGACGCCAATGGTATAACATGGAACGTCGGGTGATGCCTGTTGAGTCATCAGTCTGTCTCCGGCTGCGTTCAGGGGCGCACGTCAAGCTCGACATCCAGGTCCAGTGTTTCCCCGTCACGTACAATGGTTAATACAACCGTTTCGCCTGGTGAGGTGTTTTCGACCAGGTACGCGACCAGATCGTCTATATCACGCACGATCATTCCGTTGATCGCCACGATGATATCACCGTCAATGGGAATAGGCACGCCTCGGACCTCGGCCAGTTCGGTTCCGCCTTGCAGCCCGGCACGCGCCGCGGGTGAATTGGGAAACACTTCGTTGATCAATATGCCGCTGCGCACCGGTAAATCCAGTTCGTTGGCCAGCACAGCCATGCTGATCCCCGCTACATCGGCAGGCGTTGAAATGCCTAACCAGGAATATTCAGCCACACCCTTTTCGATCAACTGGGGGATGACACGTTTCATGGTGTTGACCGGCACGGCAAACGCCACGCCTTCAAAGATACCGCTTTCGGTGCGAATGGCGGTGTTAATGCCGATCACGTGCCCAAACGAGTCCAGCAGCGGCCCGCCCGAATTCCCTGGATTCACTACGGCGTCAACCTGGATGATGGACGGGTTGTTGTAGCTCTGGTAACTGCCGTCGAGAAGCTGTGCCGATGGCAGCGAGCGGCCCAGGGCGCTCACGATGCCCACCGTCATGCTGCCGTCCAGGCCAAATGGGTTGCCGATCGCGATCACGCGCTGCCCCACACTTAGCTCGTTGCTGTCACCCATGATCACCGGTACGAGCGATGGCCCGTCGGTATCCACTTTGATAACGGCCAGATCGCTGTAATCGTCCAGGCCGATGATCTCGGCAGATGCGGCATAACCATCAAAAAACGTCACCAGGATTTCTTCAGCTTCGCGCACGACGTGCGAATTGGTCACGATGTGGCCATCCATATCCAGCACAAACCCGGAACCGCTGCTGTCGATGATATCCAGTTCACTGGTGAAACGTGAGACGATCTCAATATTGACCACGGACGGGTTAACGCGTTCGTAGATATTGTTCAAAAGCTGGTATTCGACATCGGCTTCGCTCACGATGTCCGGCGAAACCGGTGTGGGCGTGATCACCTGGGATACGGGTTCGATCCAGTCGCTGGGCCGGTAGTTGGCGGCCACAAGATCAACTTCGGTCGTGGAATCGTTATCACGGTGCAGCCTGATCGGGCTGTCATCCGGTGTGAAAAAATATCCCACCGTGACCACGACGATCGATGTGATCAGCAGCAGGGTGACGGCTCCCATTGCCAGCCCAATGATAAAACCGGTGAAGCGCCTGCGTTCGGGTTCTTCCGGTTCCGGGATGTTCCAGTTGATGTTGTCCATGCAGTGTTGGCCTTTTTACAGTTAGGCTTAACCAGGAAAATAAATCTCCCGCTTGTGTGCCCTTGCCAGGGATCGGGGTAATTATTTTTATGGCGTAGCCTTATCTCACGAGCAAAAAACGACCCTGGCGGCGTTAAGCGCCGGTGGGCCGGGTCTGGAGCGCGCGCAGTTCTTCGAACAGGTCGCGTTCATGTTGGGATAGGTTGGTCGGCACCTGGACCAGGATATGCGCGTACAGGTCGCCGTATGTGTTGGTTTGTTGCAGGTGGGGCATACCTTTGCCGCGCAGCCGGATGCTTTGGCCCGACTGGGTGCCGGGCTGGATGTGCAGGGTCACCTGCCCGTTGAGGGTGTCCACCGCCACGCTGCCACCCAGCACCGCTGTATAAAGCGGTACCTTGAGATCACAGTGCAGTTCATCCCCTTCACGGCGGAAAACAGGGTGATCGAGCACCTCAATGATCACGTATAAGTTGCCGGGTTGGCCGCCCGCATACCCGCGTTCACCCTGCCCACGCAGCCGGATACGTGTGCCTTCTTTGGCGCCGGGTGGAATCTTAACATCCAGGCGGCGCTGGCCGATCTGTACTTTGCGCGTGGTGCCGTGATAGGCGTCGTCAAGCGTGATCTGGACGACAACCTCAAGGTCTTGCCCGCCGATCGACTGCCGGGTTGACCGCTCGTGTGCGCTCGCGCCGCGCCCCATCCCCCGCCCCATACCACCAAAAACGCTGCGGAAGAAGTCGGAGAACAGGTCGTCGCTGCCCAGGTCAGGGTTAGCGTATTCCACGCGAAAACCGCCGGGGTGTCCCTGGCTGGACATCCAGTCGGACCAGTCAAAGCCGCTCGGCTGCCCGCCCATACGCTGCCACTGCTGGTAGCTGCTTCCTAATTGGTCGTATTTTTGGCGTTTTTCGGCGTCCGAAAGCACTTCGTAGGCTTCGTTGATTTCTTTGAAGTGCTCCTCAGCGCCTTTGTCACCGGGGTTTACGTCCGGATGATACTGCCGTGCCAGGCGGCGGTACGCCTTGCGGATGTCTTTTTCCGACGTATTCCGGTCAACGCCGAGCACGCGATAATAATCAGGATAATCCATGATCCGGTTCGGGCCTCATGTCGAGTAGAATAGACTATACACCATTCCACGATGGACAACAGTAATTCTCTACAATGTTAAAGATAACGTAAAGAAAGTAACCTCTTGAGGCGGAAAAGAAGGCACTATTTTTTGTGAAAAACTCGCATTTGTATTGTAGGGATTTAGTCGTACTGAGTCAATAACCTTGAGTGTTTTCTTGTAAAGTATTTACGAAAAAAACCGTCTCGACCGGGCAGCCCGGCCAGACGGTACATGTGCGACCAGCGTAACATAACCGTGAGAGCCAGAATCAGGGTGCGGGGGTTGGTGTTTGGTTGGCGGCGTCACCGCTTTCCGGAGGCGGTGTGCCGAATGGGGTGTTGGACGGCGTAAAGGTAGGCACAAACCCCGGCGGCGGTGTGATAGGCGCATCGAAATAACTGGTGGGCGGGACGGCTGTATCCTCAGGTGCCAGGATCAACGGATCGATCGACTCGGTTGCCGTGGCAAGCACCAGAATGCCGATGACAACGGTCAGGCAGATAAAAACAAACGTGATCAGGTTGTATACAAAGTTCTGGCTCATTGTGAATATCCCCTGGTAAAATCGTGCTGGTGTATAACGTTTGAGTGATGGTATGCTGCCAGCCAATGGTAGCCCGCTACCGGCGGCGGCTGCGATCATCATACACCAGATCATTTTGTGACGAAAGACGATCCCCTCGGCGGCTGTTGAATTCATTAAGGGGATAAACTATGGCGGCCCGGAAGCGTTTTTTTGCGTGGTTGTTCCGCAAATTCATCAGCGATCATGGCCAATCGGACCTGACCGATCCGTTAACGCGTGATATCCGTGCGCCGCTGTTGGCCAGGGCACGCGGGGATGTGCTGGAGATCGGTGCCGGGGATGGCTCCAATGTGCCGCTGTACCCGCCGGGTGTACGGCTGACTCTGCTGGAGCCAAACCGCTACCTGCTCAAACACATTCCGGGCGTGGCGCGGCGGGTGAACGTCAGCACATACCGGCTTGTCGAGTCGTTTGGTGAGTGTTTGCCCTTCCCGGCTGGTTGTTTTGATACAGTGGTTTCGACACATGTGCTGTGTTCGGTGCACAGC
Organism: Anaerolineae bacterium; assembly: GCA_016930015.1. GTDB lineage: Bacteria > Chloroflexota > Anaerolineae > Aggregatilineales > Aggregatilineaceae > JAFGHR01. The sequence goes on from JAFGHR010000094.1 coordinate 38,587, forward strand.
CAGGCGCGGGTATTGGCCGAGGTGCGGCGCGTGCTGCGTCCGGGTGGTGTGTTTTTATTTCTTGAACATGTGACCGCCCCACCCCACACGCCAGCTTTCCGGACTCAGCGCTTGATCAACCCGGTGTGGCGCCGGTTGGGCGACGGTTGTTACCTGACGCGTGATACCGGGGCGGCTATTCAACGCGCCGGATTTCGTGACGTCGTGTTTGAACATATCCAGGCGGGATATCCATCGTTTGTGAGTTTACACGTGGTGGGCAGCGCCGAGGCGTAACGGCCAGGCCGCGCTCAGCCGGTGAGTATGCAGCCGCGCTCAGGATACGATAGAATCCGCATAGCGTAGTTGGTTGGTGAATCGGCGTGCGTGAAACATAATGAAGGGCTTGTTATAACATGGATGCTGTCACAATCATCGCCTATGTGATCGCCATCGCGATCCCGGCGTTTACCGTGTATTTGTTTGTAGCCCTGGATGTGTTTGGAACCGGCAAGCTGAGCACGATCTTAATCAGCGGCGCGTGGGGCGCTTCCGGGGCGTTTTTGCTGGCGTGGACGGTCAACAATGCGGTGCTTGACCAGGGGATCGGCTACGACGTGCTGACCCGTCTGGCCGCGCCCGTCATCGAAGAAATGTTAAAAGCGTTCATTTTGATCATGCTCATCCAACAGCCGCGCTTCCGGTATATCGTGGATGGTGCCGTCTACGGTATCGCGGTGGGCATCGGTTTTGCCCTGTCGGAAAACCTGTTTATCTACCTTCCCCGCTCTGATGAGGCCGTGTTGGGCACAGCCATCAGCCGCACCTTATCAACGTCCTTGATGCATGCGGCGGCGAGTGGCATGGTCGGGCTGTCGCTGGGACGGCTGCGGCGGGTGACTAAGGACGCTCAGCGAACCTGGCCGTTTGTCGGGATCAGCCTGGCGATCATACTGCACGTGGTCTACAACAACATTGCTGGCGAACTGGAAGGGATCGCGCTGCTGCTGGTCGCGATCGGCATCGGCATGATCGGCGGTATCTTCATCGGCTGGCAGATCAGCCAGGGGTTGGAACAGGAAAAGAAACGGTTTTCCGACGTGCTGCGGCATGCCGATGTTGCCGACGCAGAAGTGATGGCGATCCAACGCCTGGGCGGAGCGCCCATCGAACAGGTATTTGGCGAGCTGTCGGAGTTTTTCGGCGGCGAAAGTATTGCCGCTATCCGGCGCCTGATGGTGCTCCAGGCCAATATTGGTATTTTGCAGAACAACCTGAAAACCGAGGTGAGCGAGCGGCTGCGCACGGCCTGGGAAAAAGAAATCGCCGAATACAAGCAGGAGTTCCAGACGATCCGTAAAAACCTGGATGGCTCGGTCCGGCTGTTTGTGAGCGGCGTATTTTTCTCCGGTGATACCGCGATGGAAACGGCGTTTGTCGAGGAGATCGCCAAGTTTGATCCGACGCTGGTCCATACGTTTGATATGTTTATGCGTGTATCGGAGTTGGCCGCGAACTTCACGCCGGAAGAACTCGCGGCCAGGGCCGAACAACTGCGCAAGATCGAGATTTTTGAGCATGTGTCACTGGCTAACCTGGAAAACCTGAGTCGTGCCATCGTCCCGCAGAGTTACGAGGCCGGGTACACGTTGTTTGAAGAGGGCCAAAAAGGGGACGCGATGTACATGCTCGAAGATGGCGAGATCGACATTTTTGTAACCGACCACACCGGCCAGGACAAACACCTGCGTACATTTAGAGCCGGGCAGGTTGTGGGCGAGTTCTCATTGTTGGACGGCAGGGAACGATCAGCACGGGCCAAGGCCCGCACCCCGATACAGGTGTTGACACTTCAACGGCAGGTGTTTTTCCAGTTTATCCAAAGTCGTCCAACCGTGGTACTGGCTATGCTGCAATACCTGGCGGGAAAAGTGCGCTTTACGACCCAGTCGGTCGAGCGCAGCCTGGCCTGGTGCACGAAGATCAGCGAAGGCGACTACCAGCCGCCGCAGTCGCTGGAAGCCACGCTGCCCGCTCCATCAAGGGCGCAGGCGGCGTTATCCGTTGACACCGGCGGCGAACGTGTGGTTGAATTTGAGCCGTCGGAATTATCGGCAGAAACGGTTGAGCGCGTTGAGCGTGTGCTGTCGCAGACGGCGGCGGCCCTTCAGGAACGTGAAAATTCGATGCGTTCTCAGGCTCAGGCTGGCTGACATATAACAGTTTAGCATAAGGCAGGACGACCCCATGAGCGGTGATGATACCCGGCATATTGCAGAGCAGTTGCATGCGTCTCCTTTGTTTAAAGGGGTCGAGCTGGCCGACCGTGAAGCCCTGGTACACGTCATGCGGCGCGAATCGTATGCTGACGGCGACGTGTTGTTTCACAAGGGCGCACCCGGCGACTCGATGTATATCATTTTGTCGGGACGCATCCGGATTTTTACGACTGATGCTGATGGCCGCGCGTTCACGATCCGGCACCTGGATCAAATGTTCGGCGAGTTTTCAATGCTGGACGGCCAGTCCCGGTCAGCGTCGGCAGCGGCAGCCGGTGCGCTGGATGTGTTGGTGCTGCACCGCGACGATTTCACCGCGTTTTTGCAGCAGCGCCCGCTGGTTGGCCTGTCGATGATGCAAAACCTGGTTGAGCGCGTGCGTTACACGACAACATATCTGCAAAAAGTGATGGACGCGATGCACAACATCGCCGAAGGTAACTACGAGCAGGCCATACAGGACACGGCAGCGGGCGAAGGTGAGACATTCTCAGGCACAGATGCCGAGATTCAAGCGCTGGTCGAAACATTTGTGCAGATGATGCGCAATGTGCAGGCACGCGAGGAAGAACTTAAACAGGCCATCGACACGCAACACACCGACTCGACGTAGCCGATCAGTCCAGTTGCCACATGGTCCAGACACGTGTATCTTCATCATTATGGAGGCAGCGATAACTGAAAGGAACCGCGCGATGAGAGGTCACGTTGTTTTACGCTTGTTGTTGATCGGTACTGTGGCCGTATCCGGCCTGATTGTGTTGATCGCACCGACCGCCGCCCAGGGTGAACCGGTGCGTATTATTTTTATGCACCATTCAACCGGAGAAGGCCTGATATGGGAAGGTAATGTGCGCGAAGCGTTTACCAGCCTCGGTTACGAATTTTGGGATCACGGTTATAACGATGATGGGCTGGTTGACGCGGCTGGCACCTATCTGGGCACACATTGGGATGTGCCCGACGACAACACCGATCCGGACGGCTGGTATGTCGTGTTTAACCAGCCGTACACCGATCCCCCGGCGAATACCTTCAGCCACATGCTGGCGTATGATGTCATCATTTTTAAGAGTTGTTTCCCGGCCTCGGATATTCAAAGCGAGGATGATTTCGAAACGTACCGCTCCTATTTTCTCACCATACGGGACGTGATGGACCAGTATCCCGATAAGCTGTTTATCCCCTTCACGACTCCGCCGCTGGTGCCCAACGAGACATCACCAGAGGCGGCAGCCCGTGCGCGGCGTTGGTCCGAATACCTGACATCACCCGACTACCTGGAAGGCCACCCGAACATTGCCGTATTCGACTTCTTTAGTACGCTCGCCGACGCCAGCGGTTATCTCCGGGCCGAATACCGTGGTGACGAATACGACAGCCACCCGAACCAGCTTGCAAACCAGACTGTCGGCCCGCTGTTTGTAGCGTTTGTGGACCAGGCGATCCGCGCTTTTGCACCGGGCGAGCCGGTCGCCGCGCCGGATATGGCGGCGGAAGAACCGGCGGAGGAAGCAGCCCCTCCGGCGGATGAAGCAGCCGTTTCAGCGGATGAAGAAGACTATGCCCCGGCAGGTGATATTGGTTTCAGTGCGCAAACGGTGGGTTTGTTAGAGGACTTTGAACGTGACAGCGCCCTGGATAACTGGTGGAACTATGCCGATGACGGCGTGGCCGCTTTTGCCTGCATCCTGGGTGAAGGTTTCGAAGGTGGGCAGGCGGTTCAGGTCAGTTATGACATGGCGCTGGACAAGTATGCAGGCTGCGGTACAGACCTGCTGCCGGATGCGTCATGGGCCGGTGCGGACGGGATCAGTTTTTACTACCGTACCGAACCTGCCGGTTTATACCTGGATGTGGGTTTCGGTGTGGCTGATCCGACCGGGGCTGGTGAGCCAACCCCGTTCGGCATAGCGTTGGAGACGGGCAGCGAAGAATGGACTCAGGTCGTCATTTATTGGGATGACATGGTAAAAGCTGACTGGTTTGGTGATGCCGGCGTTGATGAGTTCGACCCGGCGCAGGTAGTCTGGTTTTCGCTCAATGTAGGGTATTGGGAAGGCGTGCAGGCTGGCTCAATCTGGCTGGATAATGTGCAGTTGATCACTGGCTGAACACGACCGGCACGATCAAAAAACAATAAACTGTGGCGATTGCCCGGTATGCGCCGGGATACTCGCCGCAGTTTTGTGATGTTTGCAGAAGGCGTTCAGGCAGAGGGGAGATGGCTGTTGATCATGGCTAGCAGTTCCTGACTGTTAACCGGCTTGATCAAATAATCATCCGCGTAGTGGGCCCGTAATTGGTCCTGAAACGTGATTTCGGCGTGGCCGGTGATGAGGATGATCGGGGCGGATGTCAGTGACCGTAAACGAACGCTAATCTCAATGCCGCTGCTGTCCGGCAGCGTAACATCAAGCAGAATAATATCCGGCTTGTCTGTCCGGGCGTGCCGCAGCGCACTCTTTCCATCGGCGGCGCTGGTCACTTCAAACCCGGCCTGCTGTAACTGAAGCGTGAACAGCCGTACCAGTTGTGGGTCGTCATCAACGATTAATGTTCTGAATATACGGCGGGGAGAATTGCACTCATACGTTTTGGGCTGAGAGTCAGGTTTGGTTGAACTCGATTGTAGTGAATCCATCATCGCGGATTCCTCATGTTGAATCGGCAGATAAACAGTTCCTTGAGATTCCGGTACACTGCTGCGCATTGATGCGCCGAACACGCAAGGATATAGACCACAGAAGATTATTGCACACATGTTTTAACACGCGCTTTTTGTTTTTCAGCAAACAATACCTTCGCCAGTTAGGATGAATTGAAGGCTGGGCCAACAGCATGGATGCTGCCTAGCCTTGCCACAGTGTCAAAAACCTGC
>JAFGHR010000095.1 GCA_016930015.1 Anaerolineae bacterium
ACCTGTTTGTAACCTGACGAGGGCGTGACTTTTTCTCAAGTTACACTGGAATTTCTTCAGATTCTCAAGTTACGCTGGAATTCACACCGGACATCCGGCCCGCTGCGGATGTTGAGCCAGTGTGTGTTAACTACCACGTGATTGCCCGTCATCGGCAGCGCCAGGACATCAGCTGCGGTGCCGTTTGTTGTTGTAACACCGGCACTCACACTCACACCATAACCTGAAACCGGTAGACTGGCCATCGCGCCCTGTAATGTCAGGCCGCTGAAGTTAAGCCAGCCCGGATCACCTTCGGCATTGGTCACTTTGAGCCATGTGCCATCGGCAGAACGACCGACCACTGCCACCCGGTCACCCAGGCGTACATCCCACATGGGCACGCTGTCGAATGATGGCGCGTTATAGCCGATCTTACGTTCGACCTCAACCACCACCTGAACAGATACGGCCTCATCACCAGTCGCGGGCGGTACGGTTGCATTGGATACAATACGCATCGTGTCGGCGGCTCCGGCCAAGCTCACATCACTGGCCGGAATCCAGCCCAGGCCGAATATGCTGGCTACCTGCCACCATGAGTTATCGGCATTACGACCGCTGGCGGGGAGCGCGGTCCCAGCGAGCAGCGTGCCGAGCAAATCACCGCCGCCCGGTTCGCTCATGACATCCGTATCCACGTTCACGCGCACAGTAGGGCCGTCAAAATCCGGGCCGGGGTCCGGTACACGCGGCACGACCGCTTCGTCACCACGAAATGCCACATCCACCGTATTGACAAAACCGGGTCCGGCGTCGGTTTCAACCTGCCACCAATCACCATCTTGGGACCGGCCAATTACGACCAGCACGGCTTCAGTCGGTGCTACGCCAATGACAAATGATTCAGGATTTGGATTACGATAAATTTTAGCCGGGAAGCGATCAACAATGACCGTGGGGACGTCAACAATACCTGCCGGTTCGGTCACGATGGGCACAGTATCCAGCGCACCACGGAAATACACAACCGTGACGCTGATCCAGCCTACACCAAACGGTGAATTCACTCGCCACCAGGTGCCAGCCTGGTTGATGCCAGTGACTGGCAGTTCGGTGGTTGCGTCGGTTGTCCCCAAAACCTCGGTGTTGATCGCAGGTCCACTACGAATGTTGACGGTTTCGGAACGGGGAATGACAACATTGGCGCCCTGGCCATCCTGTGCCAGCGCGCGGGGTACTGTTCCCAGCGAAAATACGGTCACGATCACAAGCAGTAAGCCCACTGTAGTAGTTTTGCGTGTTGCCCTGGACATGCGTTCCCCTCCTGAATGTTCCTGAAATGTCCCAGGAAAATGATTGCAGGTAATCTAAGTATACTCCAAACCCGTAGGCGTACATCCGGGCGGCGGTAGGGCTCTGGTACTAGCCGATCCGGTTGCCGGTTTTTGTGTCAAACAGGTAGAGCGAATCTGTGGGGAACTTGAGGAACACGCTGGAATTGATGTCAACGGGCGAGTGCAGATGTACACTGGCAACGCAGCGCTGGCCTGCTACAGTCAAATATAACAGCTTGCGCCGCTCGCTAATCACCGGTTCGAGGAGCTCAACGCGCGCCTGGATTCCATCATTGGCCACTTCAACATGTTCAGGCCGGATGCCCAGCCACACGTTTTGACCCTCTATAAGACCTGGGCGGATGGGAGATACTTCAAAACTGTGTCCTCGCCACGTGTGGCCAGTGATATGCCCGCTGAACAGGTTCATTGGCGGCGTACCAAAAAACTGGGCCACAAACACATTTCGAGGGGTTTCATATAAAACACGATAGGTGCCTGTTTGTTCGATCTTTCCGTCGCGCATAATGGCAATACGATCGGCCAGGGCGATCGCTTCTGTCTGGTCATGTGTGACGTACACCGATGTGACTTTGTAGTGACGCAAAAGCCGCTTGAGCTGAATGCGCGTTTCAACCCGCAGCTTGGCGTCGAGATTCGATAAGGGCTCATCGAACAAAAAGATTCGGGGATCACGCGCCAGGCAGCGTGCAACGGCTACGCGCTGCTGTTCACCGCCCGATAACGTTGGCGGTTTTCGGCTCAATAAGTGGCGTATATCTACGCCCATCACGTCAACAATGCGGCGTATGCGTTCAGGTATACGCTCCGGTTGTTTATGGATGATGTCAAAAAAACCGATGTTGTCGCGAACAATCATATGGGGATAGAGCGCATAGTTTTGGAATACGATCCCGATGCCGCGTTCGATTGACGGAATCGAATCGATGGGCACGCTGTCATAAAGCACCTGGCCCGTATCAGGTTTGATAAGACCCGCAATGACCTTAATCAGCGTAGTCTTACCGCAGCCCGATGGACCAAGAACAGCCAGCGTTTCACCATCTCGAATGGTAAGCGATAAATCGTCCAGGGCAATCTGGCGTTTGGGGAATTCATGGGCATCCGGGTTGTCGTCATCGGATACACCATCCTCAAACGCGGATTGAAGCTTGGTTGACAGTATACGCTCACCTGCGGTAAGGATATCTTCGTTGCGGCTGATATCAAAGGTTTTGGTGACGCGTTGGAGAATAATGGTAGACACAACCTGTGTCCTTTTGTTAACCGTACCTGTGCTGCGTTAGAAATGCGCGCAGCGAATGGAGAATGATCCCGGTAAAAAGTGTCTGTATCCCTATTATATCAAGAAGAATGCTGATCAATGCGCGACCGATGGCGAGACTTTGGAAACGATTGTAGCGATCTATCACGTCAACACCCAGCAGCAAACCCGAAAGCAGGATGAGCACTCCCGCCACACCAAAGAAAAACAGAGGGCGATGTTGGCTGACCAGGGTCACGATACCGTTGAGCACTTGAAACCCGTGTGTAAACGGGTTCCGTTTAGGGCCTTCGACATACGTCATTGTGACAGAAATCTCTTGAACGGTCAGTCGGTGCTGGTTGATCAAAAACTGCATTTCGGATTCCACCGAAAAACCGCCGTTGGGCCGGAAGCTAAGTTTGTCGAGCGCGTTTTGTGACAGGGCACGAAAACCGCTTTGTGAATCGGTTAATGTTACGCCGGATGCGACATTCGTAGCCAGCGTCAGGGCATGTTGTCCTAAAATACGCCAGCGCGGAATGCGGCTGCGATGTTCCAAAAAGCGGGACCCAACAACCAGATCGGCTGTATGATCCAGAATGGGCGCGATCAGCCTGGGAATCTGGGATGGGTCGTGCTGCCCATCAGCGTCAAGTAAGACTACGATACCGGCATTCATCTCGCGCGCCCGCCGGAGTCCCGTATTGACGGCTTCGGCTTTGCCGTGATTGTGATCATGCCGGATAACCACCGCGCCAGCTTGTTCAGCAATGGCGGCAGTTGAATCGGTTGAGCCGTCATCAATGACGAGCACCTGGTCGACGTGGTGCCAGGTTTTGAGCACAACACTGCCGATGAAGCGGTCTTCGTTATAGGCCGCAATGACGGCGATAATGGGGGCGGTGGTTGGTCCTGTTGTTTCGCTCACGGGTATAATGATCCAATTAACGCATGCGGTTTTGTCAGTTCGCTAGCATTTTAACACGTTCTGCTGATACTGAAAGGCATATATGGACCGGTCGTACCCCAGGCGTAGGATAACTGGTGGCAGGAAGTATGAACAGGTTGAACGTTATCTGGTATACTAAGCGACTTGATGAACAACCCCGTCGGGAATCGTAGCGAGAGAGTATTATGCGACCTGGAAAAATGCTTCACCGGTTTTTTGTGCTGGTGGCAGCGTTACTCGTAGTGTTAAGCGTGTTTATCTATGTTGTTTATGCCGCGAACGGTATTTTGGATGAAACCGAAGCGCGTGACACACGCCGTCAGCATGATAGTGTGATCGTTGGAACTGCCACAGCGCTAAATGACCGGCTCGTCCTGTTGAGTGGCGCTGACTCTACCCCAACGGGCGTTGACATGAGCTCGGACACGTCAGGTTATTTTGACACGGCGGTGACAACCGTGGATGACCTGGAAACAGGCGTGCCATTGGTTGAACCGGAAGGATCGCTTGAAGTCGCAGCCGTTCAAGAAAGTTCTACGCCTACCGTTGTGATAGTATCTGACACACCTGCGCCCTCTGATACACCGCTGCCCAGCAACACACCCGAACCGACGGCGGTCGCACAGTTGCCAGACACCGACACCCCGGTGCCTACTGAACCACCGGCCCCGACGGAACCAATCGCAACGGTCACATTAATTCCAACAAATACGCCGCGTGTGACGGCGACATTGATTCCCACCAACACACCACGCCCGTCAGCCACACCGACAAATACAGCCACCTTTACACCGAGTCCGACGCTCACACCCAGCTTTACGCCGACGTTTACGCTAACACCAACGCCTACTTTCACTTTTACGCCCAGCCCGACGTATACGCCCAGCTTAACACCGACACCAACTTATGTTATACAGGGAACGTATGCTGTTCCCCTTCAAACCCCGGTAGTTGATTTGCCGCTGCGCGTGCCACTGATCGAAGATAACGACGACATCATCAATTTTTTGCTGTTGGGAAGCGATACCACCAGCAGCGCGTTGGGCCAGACTGATGTGATCATTGTTGTGTCGGTCAACAAAGAAGCTGGTTCGGTCGCGATGTGGCACCTGCCGCGCGACCTGTTTGTATATATCCCCAACTACACGATGGACCGCATCAACCGGGCATTTGCCCTCGGTGAGATGAATGACTATCCCGGTGGTGGTTTTGGGCTGATGAAGGAAACATTCCTGTATAACTTCGGCATCGAAATCGATCACTATGCCCGCGTGGATTTTTCCGACTACATGGAGATCGTACACCAGCTTGGCGGCCTGGAAGTCAGCATCGATTGCAGCATACGCGACTGGCGCTTGATCGACCCCGACCTCGATCCGACCCTTGAGGAGAGCTGGGAAATCTACACCATGCCGCTCGGTCGCCAGAAGCTGACCCCGTACATGGCGCTGTGGTACGTCCGCAGTCGAAAAACAACGAACGATCTTGATCGTGGGCGGCGTCAAATGGACGCCTTGCGCGCGATGTGGTACCAGGCCCGCGAGCAAGGCTTGTTCACACAGGTAACCCAACTATGGCCGGAAGCGGTACAGGTCGTTGAAACAGATATGTCGCTGACTGACGTGCTGGCCTTTGTGCCGCTGGCGGTCAGCCTGGATATCGGCAACATTGCCCGGTACAGCGGTATGCGTGACGAGCATTATATCCCGTTCCTGACGCCGGATGACGGGCGCGACGTTACACTTCCCAACCGCGAAAAGCTAATATCGCTCATACAGGATTTCCTGACACCGCCTACGTCTAACCGGGTCAGCCGCCAGGATGTATCGATCGCTATCGTGGACGCATCATACTACAACATCGGCTTTGATCTGGTTGCCGCGGATCGATTGGCGTGGGAAGGTTACTCCGCGCAGGCGTTAGGCACACCACCGGATACCGTGCGCCGCGAACTCACGATCATCTACGATTACACCGGCCAGACAAAAGGCAGCGCGCTCGAAGACCTGATGCGGGTGCTGCGCGTGACAGATGGACAGGTGATCTCAGAACCGGACCCGAACCGCACGGTTGATTTCCGCGTCGAAATTGGTACAGCTTATAATTCCTGTATTTATGGGAATGCGGAAGATGAACTCGAAATCGGGCCGCCGGTCATAGAGTGACCGGAGTTGGTTCAAACTTGAGGGTATGGGGGTGGGACTGTAACAGGACTACCCCCTTATGATTCCGGTTCGTCAAAGATGATCGGTGACACCTGTCCGGCAGTCAGGTTGTGGACGTGTTCGACAAATGCCTGAACCCGATCAACAGGCATATAGGCGTAAACCGTAACCTCAGCGTCGAATTCTTCGGCGTCGATTTTGCCCCGGTATTCGTTTAACAGTAACTTCAAACGCTCATAATAACTATAGGGCACCGACACACCCAGATACCGTTTTTCGATCTTCAATTCAACCGGCAGCGCTGCTAAAGCATCTTTAGCTGCGCCGCTGTAGGCCCGTACCAGCCCACCGGTTCCGAGTTTGGTCCCGCCAAAATAACGCGTGACGACGATCACCACATCACCCAGATCGGAGCCGCGCAGGACGGCCAACACCGGCGGGCCAGCCGTTCCGGCGGGTTCGCCGTCATCGGTCATGCCTTCCGTTACGCTGCCGCCGTAGCCCACTTTAAACGCGTGGACATGGTGTGAGGCATCCGGCATTTCATGGTGAACATCTTGAATAAATGACTTTGCTTCGGCAACCGTGCTTGCCCGTCCTATTGTGGCGATAAAGCGCGAGTTGACGACCCGGTTTTCGATGCGAATCGTTTTTGCTGGGATAAGATAATGTGTCACGGCTTGTCATCCCAACCAAGCAGATCGTCCGGCGCTGCGCGTTGGAAATAGGCGCGGTAAGCTGCGGTTTCGTGTATGTTGGCCTGGAACAAGACCAGTAGTTCCTCTGTGTTGGCACGTGGTGTACTATCACTTGTTGTGATCGTGAGGTTTTCGCCATGACTATACGCAACAGTTACTTGGCCGCGTGCCTCGTAGAGACCGAGTATCACCTCAATTGTTTCTGGCGATTGGCCAACAGCAGCCGCCAGCACATCAAGAGTCGTTTTGCCCGCCTGCTGGTTGACACAATATTTCACCAGCGCCAGCACCCGGTCCAGAATCTCCTGAAGTGTTTGAAGTGGTGGATTCACGGCCACAAGCACAACGGTATCCGGCTCGACACGTTCTATTGCAGCCTGCAACAACCGGCGGTTGGCGGGTGTAGTATACACGATCAGCACCGGTGAGAGCTGGAGCTCGCTGGCGGGCACACCCGGCGACTCGACCTGGCGATATCCCTCGGCCCATACAACCGCGTGCGGGTATTGTTCGCGCAACTGGTCTAAGACCTGCATGGGGTAGGGGGCTCCGCGCTGGTCTACGATCTGGCGTTGAGGTCGTGTGATTGGCGGCGGCGCGGATGCGGAACGATGGAAATCAACCAGCACAAGCTGAAGGTCCGTTTTCCCCTTATACGTGCCGATGTCGATTTCGTAAGCGAGATCAAACACGCCGTCTGGCAGCGGCTGATCGGCTCCGTTCCACCACAAGACAGTCTGGCGGCTGCCGCGTGTATCTTCGACGGTCAGGCGGCGGTGGCGTGATGTCCGGCCAATTGCGGCCTTGCTGCGCAGTTGAAGATCGCGCGTAACGAGCGTGATACGCGGATTACCTTCGCCAAAAGGCGCCAGCCGATTAAGATCGGTTACCAGATCGAGGGCCAGATCGTCCAGATTAACAAACGCGTCTACGTCCAGGCCGGGCCGCACAGACGGATCACGTGTTTCACGCAAGGTATCGGACAATCGGCGACGAAAAGCGGGAATATGGTCAGCAGGAAGCATTAAACCCGCCGCGCCTGGGTGTCCGCCGTGCCGTGTGAGCAGATTCGCCTGCCGGGCAATGGCCGCGCCGATATCGTAACCCGGCACCGATCGCGCCGATCCACGGGCCGTGCCATCATCACCCACCGAGAGCAAGACGACCGGGCGCTGGTAGTGATCTGCCAAGCGGCTGGCAACGATCCCGATGATGCCCGGATGCCAGGCCGGATGCGCTAAAACCAACCCTTCCCAGTCAAGGAGTGACGTGTCATTGGCGATCTGCTCCTGGGCAGCGGCGTAAATCTGGTCACTTTGAAGCCGCCGCTGTGTATTGAGTCCATCCAACTGGGAGGCCAGAACATGCGCCCGTCCAAAATCATCTGTCGTGAGCAGTTCGACCGCTGGCCCCGCGTCGGCCAGACGCCCCGCCGCATTCAAACGCGGGCCAAGCTGGAAGCCGATATCGGCTGCTGACAGCGTTTCCCGCTTCAAGCCGGACACTTCGATCAGCGCTCGAAGCCCGGCGCGCCGCGTCTGCCGGAGCGCATCCATACCTAACTGTAACATATACCGTGTATCGTGAGTCTGCGTAGCGACATCGGCTACAATGCCCAGCGCCACAAGATCAAGGAATGACACCAGGTCACCGGCTCGATTCTGGCGCACAAAAAGATAGTCGATCAGCTTGTAAGCCACCGCCACACCGGGCAGGGATGCCAGCGGGTGTCCAGACGGCAAACGTTTCGGGTTGACCACGGCATCGGCTGGCGGCAGTTCATCCGGCAGATCGTGGTGATCGGTGATCAGCACAGTCACACCCAGCGAGCGAGCGAGATCAACAGCTTCATGCGCGGAAACGCCTGTATCACAGGTGAGCACTACATGGGGCTGTGTCTGGTCGATCTGCTGCTGCAAACTGCCGGGCAAAATGCCGTGCGATTCACGCAGCCGGTGCGGGATGTAATACACCACATTACCACCCAGGCGGCGCAACCCATCGATCAGCAGGGCGGTCGCGGTCTGGCCGTCTACATCAAAATCCCCCCACACTAGAATCCTGTCTCCGGCGCGAATCGCGCGTTCGAGATGTTCAGCGGCTTTCACGAGATCAGGCAAAACCTCAGGCGGGGACGGCGTATAGTGCGCCGGATCAAGAAATGCCTGTACATCAGCTAACGTAGTGTATCCGCGCTGCGCCAAAATCTGCGCGACAAGCGGGTGCCCGCCCACAACCTGGATAATCTGTTCGTCGGGCGTTACGTCCGGCGGTGCGTGCCAGTCTAAGGGTGTCCGGTGAGTCATGAAATTAGAACCCAACTTCTTCAACATCTTCCAGGGAAGGGATTACGATGCTATCTATTATGTTATCGTGATTATTATCAAGCTCGGCAAACTGCCCGGCGGCATCACCTCGCCCGCAGAGTGAGCGATATTCACAATATTTACAGCGAGACATATCACTCGTAAGAAGCCATATCGTGTTATTTTGATGCCTGTCTATATCTTTGATAATAGATTGTAAATAATCACGATCTGTCGCACCCTTTTCTTCCGAATACTCAAACTCGATTGGTTCATTCGGGTAGCTGGCCACCCAATATACCATCGACACCTGGACGGGATTAACTGGACCGCCAAATAACCCGGCGCCCGCGGCACACAAGACCAGCGGGTACACGCGTGTCTGCAAGCGTGAAGCGAATACGCGTTTTGACGGGCGCCCACGGTACGTTTTCCAGTCGAAAATCACGATCCGCTGCCCAGGCAAAACAACCAGCAGATCGAAGGTCGCTGTAAGGCGGCTGCCGTCCAGGTCAGCGGAAAGTGTCAGTTCCGGGTAGCGTTTGCCGTCCATGTTATGCACATCGTCAAAGCCAAGATAACCGCGCCACCATGCTTTCAGGTCGTTGTCCTGAATGCCGGATTCCAGCACATCAGCCGGAATGCCAAGCTGATGGCGCTCGACCAGCCGGTGAAACGTCGCGCCGCGCTCGATATGCCGCTCATATTCAAGAAAAGGTTCAGCCTGTACGGCTGGCCACGGTTGAGATTCAACGTAACGAAGTTGAAATCGGCGAGGACAGTCTACATAGTCCTGCATACTGCTTTGACTGTATTGGAATCCTGACGGAAGCATCTTATGTTACATCTCCCCGCCTACGTACCCGCTTGATTTGTATATTCCCACAAGGCGACTAACGGCTGCGCGGGCTGATTCGGTGGCCGGTTTTTCCAAAATCGCCCCATATTCCAGGTTATGATGAGCTGGCGCCGGGCACGCGTGATCCCCACGTACAGCAGGCGCAGCCGTTCTTCGGCGTAATCCAGGCGAGCCTGACGCGTTGCCTGCCCTTCGTCATACCTGTCCGGATCACCCACACTCAACGCCGCAAGCTGCGCCAGCACTTCAGCCTCCAGGTTCAGGCTGTCGCGCACATACCAGCGTTCCCCGATATAACTGTCGTAGGGCAGCGCAGACGGGAAACCATAGTTGCTGACGGCCATCAAGTATACGCGGTCCCATTCCAAACCCTTAGCCGCGTGCATGGTCGCAACGGTTACAATACCCGGTTTTGGCTCATAGCCGCTTTCGGCGTCATCAAAGCCGATAAACTTTCGTTCGTTGCTGCTGATGATGCGCAGTTCTTCAGCAAATTCCGGCAGCCGCCAATCCGGATGTGTTTTCGCCATGCTGCGTAAGGTCACTGCCACTTTGTATATCAGCGCAACATCAACCGGATCGGTAAAAAGGTTTTGCCCGATGGTGAGCACAAGCTGGTCAACCGGGAGGCTGATCGCCCGCAGCCAGCGCTGGACTTTGATGCTGAACTCGGCCAGGTCATCCGCCAGCCAGGGGTACGCGCTGGCCGCCGACTCGCTAACACTCAGCGGCGCGGCTGATCGTACCGGCCACAACAATTCCTCGATGTTCTGGTACTGCGCAAAAAATTTGCTGATTACCTGGCGAAGGTCACTATCATCGCGCACGAGGTCGCGGCGATCGGATGGCATCAGCACCCAGTATACCTGTTTTAGCGCGCGTAAATCGCCAGGATCAGCCAGGTATTCGATTACCGTTCGTAACTGAGTAACGGTATGTCGGGTGGCGGTCGTACTGCGCAGCAGTTCCTCATAGAGTATGCCGTATTTACGCAGCATCTCAGCCAGTTTGAAGCCGCGGCTATTTTCAGGCACAAGCACCGCAATCGTCGGGCGTTCGTTTTCCGGCAACTCCTGAATGCTGCTCAGCCATTCGCGCAGCGCGTATTCTTCACCGGCTACAACATTGTCGATCTCGTTTTCCGGCGTGGTATTTTGCCCCGGTTGATAACCCAGGTGGATGTAACCATCCGAGTCAGGCGGGTTAGGCTGGGGATCGTTTTCACCGGTCGGCTGAATGATACCGCGCCGGGTGCCGCGTCGAGAATCCTCGGCCAGATCGAACGCATCGCGCACGTCGGGGGCCGGATGTTCTTCAACTGTCCACCGTACTAATTCATTGGCGAGATCAATGATTGGCAGCACCGAACGGCCTGAAACAGACAGCGGGCGCTCAACGACATCCGGGTTTTGTGACTCGTCAAGAAATTCGAGCAAAAAACGCGGTTCCGCCGTCGTGAACGTGGTGTTAATGGCTTGATTCGGATCACCAACACGCACCCAGTTTCGATTTCCACTGAGCGCGCGGAGCATTTGCTCTTGCAGCCAACTGCTGTCCTGGGCTTCATCTTCGAGCACATACGGCCAGCGATCTTGCAGGCGTTGAAGATAAAGGTCATCCATGCTCAGAGCTTCCAATGCCAGCCGGACCAGATCGTCAAAGTCCACCGCGCCACGGTACGATAAACTTTGCTGGTAATCACGGTATACGCTGGACGCAAAACGCGCCAAATCAAACCGCTGATCGTCATCGTGCTGAGCGAGTGTGCCTAACAACGTCTCCGGCTCGATGCGCGAGTCTTTCGCACGCTTGATAAACGACGATACCAAGGCCGGTAGATCATTCTCGAAGCGGCGGCGGGCATTCTTGAGATCAACCTCCTCACTCGTATAACCGCTCAGCATATCCCACCATTCCGCCAAGCGGCTCACAATGATGTCACGCTGAATCTCAAGTGACAAGCGTTCGTCAAGGATCGTGAAGTCGTCCGCCAGGCCAACCAGCGCCGGGCGCTCACGGACGATATCATGCGCTAACCCGTGCAGCGTGCGCACCCTGTAGCCAACTGACGGCAGTAAATTATACTGCTGCTGCAAAATCCGGGCGATCCGCGCCTGAAAGCTGTTCACAGCCGAGTTTGTGAACGTCACGACCAGGACTTCTTGTTGATGGGCAAAATCAACCGTGCCGCTCGCGATGAGTCGCGCCGCCAGGTGAGCCAGCGTAAACGTTTTGCCGCTGCCGGGAACCGCAGCAATACCTACCTTACCACCCGAATAGTTCTCGATGATGTCTTTTTGCTCAGGTCGAAGCCAGATATCAGTGCGCCTAGTCACTCCGCTGCCTCCTGAACATCACCATATCGCTGCACGATCTGCTGAAGCAGGTGCAGCAGGGGGCCGCGCTGTTCATAACCCTGCTCGCCCAGACTTGTTATTGACATAAATATGTGCTTTCGGCAGCGCCTGACCAACCCCATCAGCAAACGGCGCAGCGCATCACGGCGATATCGAAATTCCAGATCGTCAGTCCATACTTGATCAAGCGGGTAGTTTCTGGCGAGGACATAGGGGTGTGTCAAAGGCTGCTCCAGGCGCTCCCACCATTGGTTGCTGCCTACATCCAGCCAAAACTGGTAATCAACCCAACGGTTACGCATCAGAAAAGTGTATGCCGGAGCCAGAAAGACAGCATCTTCCTCTTGCTGCTGCCAGCTTGGTACGTGCAACGCCGCCAGCACACCATCCTGCACGAGCGTGAAGTATTCATGTGTGACAGCGTCCCACTGATCCACACCATCCGGATACAACGTCCGGCGGAATTTGCGCGCGGACTCGACGAGCTGCGCCACAACACGCCCCGCTTCGAAGTCTGCGTGAAACCCGTAGCCCGGCTGGGATAACAGTTCGCCAAATAACCGGCTAAAAAAGTGATCGGGCGGTACCTCGTCGGCCTCTGAGCGATACCGGATCAACCACTCGCGCAGCCGCTCGTATTTTTCACCGGCACGATAGGTGATGCGCTCCTGCGCACCGGCCCGGATACCATCAAACGATCCAAGCTCGTCGCGACCGGGGCGGTAGACAATTTGAGCCAGCAGCCAGGCGCGAACCGGGTCAAGGTCGTCAATGACCTGGTGAAGCGCGTCGGCAACATCTGCCGCCGGGGGATGATACTCCCAGGCCGGGTGTGCCAGCGCCAACAGGGTCAACGCAGCGCGCGCCGCCGGTTCGTCGCGAACCGCCCGCGAAGGCCGGTGTGATACAGCCGCGATCCCTGCCTCTTCTAAGCGGGACATCAATACAAAACGCAGGGAATCACCCAGGTATGGTGCTAAGATAACGATCTCGCCGGGCGGGATACCTTGCGCGATCAACTCCACAATCCGTGCAACGACCCATTCAATCATATCGGGGTAAAATTTATGCGAAGCGATGGTGATTATCTCACCTGGGTTGACTTCTAGCAGCGGCGGTAACGAGTTTAATGCCAGCAGGTGATCAAATTCACTCACAAGCGCCGCCGCTTCAGGCGAGATAACACGTGTTTCAGTTATGATCTCGATATGATCACATAGATTCCGCAATACGTGCATACCACCAGGATCAGCGCCCAGGAAAACCCGGTAACCGCCGTCGGTATCGTATATCAGCAAAGCCGAATCAAGCTCCTGCCATACATCACGAATAAAATCATCCGCGACCGGGAAATACTCCTCTATGTTGTCGGCGATCAAATGCCCGTACCGGCTGGCGAAAAAGTTACGGTAAACCGGTTCTGACAGCAAATGGTTCATAAAAAGCTCAATTTGGAGTGAAAAATCCAGCAGATTGTTTTGCAGGCAATACTCGCGGAAATGCTGCGCAATATCAACCCCGGCACGGTAGACCGAGGGACGGCTGGAATGCCGGTCACCCCAGGCCGTGATCAACCGGTCGGCTACCTCATCAAGCAAAAACCCATTCACCGCCGCCTTGGACATGTTATCGAGCAACTGCCCCATGATTCGAAAAGGCGGTACGTTTATACTGTCAAAAATCCCGGTTTTGACAGCCGAGTTAACAAATCGCGCCATGAAATATTGAGATGTCTCGATGGTCAGAAAGGCCGGTTCCCACTCCGGATGTGCAAAGCCAGCTTTATCAGCGATCAGGGGCCAGAACATTTCTAAACCGCGCCGGGCCAACCCGCCCAGCGTTACAATATCAATCTGGGTTCCGTTTGGCCAATCCGAACCGGTGAACGCGAGTTGATACGGGCGCCCTAATGCGCGCTGAGGGACCATGACCAGTATCGCTTCCGGCGAAACATCGTTGCGCACCAGATCATGACAATATTGGATGGCGTAGGTTGTCTTGCCCGCACCCGCAGGTCCTTCCAAGAACCAGGATTCAGGCATGTACGGACTCGCTTTCCCGAAAGTCCAGACCAGCTAACGAAACGAATGTTCGGCACACCAGAGTATATCACATGCTGCCGACGCGTTCCATCGCGCCTGATTGATAGCGTCACCCTAAAAATCGGGGGGCAAACAATAAAAGAAGCGGTAATATAGTGTAGTGAGAACACACTGAGTAATTTGACTCGACTACCCCAAACTAAGTAGGAAATAATGGAAAATACAATTCGCCCCTGGCATACGCAAACACCTGACGAGGTTACCAATGCACTTCGAACAGATATCACAAACGGCCTGACTGAAACTCAGGCCACGCAGCACCTTGAGCAGTATGGCCCCAACTCGCTGCGAGAACAACCCCGCCCGACATTCTGGCAGCGCTTACTGGCCCAATTCCAGAGTTTCGTTATCTATATCCTGATCTTCGCGGCCTTTTTATCCGCCGCCCTGGGTGATTGGGTTGAAGCCGCCGCCATCTCAGCTATTGTTATTCTTAACGCCGCCCTGGGTGTTATTCAGGAGGGACAGGCAGAAGAAGCGCTGGCGGCTCTAAAACGATTGGCATCACCTGACGCCATCGTGATTCGTGGCGGTCACCAACAAGTCATTCCGGCCAGCCGGGTTGTGCCTGGGGATGTTGTGATACTTGAAGCGGGCAATCACGTTCCGGCGGATGTTTACCTTGCCGAAGCCGTCAACCTCAAGATTAACGAAGCCTCACTTACCGGCGAATCGGTCCCGGTTGAAAAACAGGCTAATCTTCAGGTTGCGCCGGATGCTGTGTTGGGCGATCGAAAAAACATGGCCTATATGGGTACGACGGCCACATACGGACGTGGCAAAGCCATCGTTGTTAACACCGGCATGAATACCGAAATCGGCAAGATTGCGGACATGATCCAGTCTACTGAGGAAGAAGATACGCCATTACAGCAGCGACTGGATCAACTTGGTCGCGTGCTGAGCATTGGCGCGCTGGTTGTCTGCCTGTTAGTCGGCGTGGTGATCTTTATCCGCGAAATCACATCCGAGGACATTGCTGTCCTGGATGCACTAAAGGAAGCGCTGATCACGGCGGTTGCGCTGGCGATTGCCGCCGTTCCCGAAGGACTCCCGGCGATTGTGACGATCAATCTGGCAATTGGCATGCGTGAGATGATAAAACGCAACGCGCTTATCCGGCGCTTGCCTGCTGTCGAAACGCTGGGCAGCGCGTCGGCGATCTGTTCTGACAAAACCGGCACCCTCACCCAGAATGAAATGACTGCCGTCCGGCTTTATACCGCAGGCTCACGACTGAATATCACCGGAAAGGGGTATGAGCCGTCAGGAACATTCGAGGAAGAGGGCGAAACCGTCACGATTGCGAACACATCGGGAAGCTACCGCTTGCTGCTCGGCGGCCTGCTTGCCAGTGATGCCCACCTGGAACCCAATGGCGACCAGAACACCGGCGCGGGTAAGTTTCGCATGATCGGCGATCCAACAGAAGGCGCTATCGTTGTAGCGGCGGCCAAAGCCGGTATCTGGCGCAAGGAGGCCGAAGCGCGATTCCCACGTGTTGACGAAATCCCATTCGATTCGGCCCGGAAACGCATGAGCACGATCCACAACCATGGCGGAGCGAGTTTCATTGTATTTACAAAGGGAGCCCCTGAAATCATCCTGGCGCAGTGCAGCAGTATTCTTGAAAAAGGCGAACCTGTGCCGCTTTCGAACGAGCGGCGCGACCATATCATCGGCGTCAATCGCGACCTGGCAAGCCAGGCTTTGCGCGTGCTGGCGGTCGCCCAACAGGAACTAAACGCGCTGCCAGACGATATCACGCCGGACACCATCGAAAAACAGCTTACGCTGGTAGGACTGATCGCCATGATCGATCCGGCACGCCCCGAAGTTAAACCGGCCATCGCCAAGGCGCGCCACGCTGGCATACGAACCATCATGGTCACTGGCGATTACCCTGAAACTGCCCGCGCCATCGCCAATGAAATCGGGTTACTTCGCGAAGGTGGGCGCGTTATTCATGGCCCCGAACTTGAGCAGATGCCGGACGAGGAACTGAACCGAATCATCAATGACGTGGATGTATTTGCGCGTGTATCACCCGCGCATAAGGTGCGTATTGTCGAAGCATTTCGAGCGAATGATCACGTAGTCGCTATGACTGGCGATGGTGTCAACGACGCCCCGGCGCTCAAACGCGCCAGCATCGGTGTCGCTATGGGTATCACCGGCACGGATGTTACGAAAGAGACGGCGGACATGGTATTAACTGACGATAACTACGTCAGCATTGTATCGGCGGTTGAACAGGGACGCGTGATCTATTCCAATATCCGCAAATTTGTGTATTTTCTGCTGAGCTGCAATCTGGCCGAAATTACCGTAATTTTTCTGGCAACGCTGGCAGGCGCCCCGTCACCGCTGACACCGATTCAGCTTTTGTGGCTAAATTTGCTGACCGATGGTGCTCCGGCATTGGCGCTTGGCGTTGAAAAGGGCGATCCGGATATCATGGATCGTGCGCCGCGTCCGGTTAAAGAGCCGATCATCAATCGGGATATGCAAATTGGTATGGTAATCCAGACCATCATCATCACAGCCGTGACACTGGCCGCGTTTGTGATTGGTCGCAGTCTGGAATCGGATAGCTGGAACCTGGCTCGCACAATGGCATTCATAACGCTCTCATCATCTGAGCTTGTGCGCGCCTACACAGCCCGATCGGAGTATTACTCGATATTCAAGATCGGCGTATTTGCTAACAAGTTTATGCAGTATGCTGTCGCTGCATCGATTGTATTACTTCTGCTGGTTGTCTATGTTCCGTTCCTGCAAGATATATTCGATACCGTCCCGCCCACTTTCGAACACTGGTTGTATCTACTACCGCTTATTTTCTTGCCGTCAATCGCAGCAGAGTTTACAAAAGCCGGCCTGCGGGCGCAGTGGCAAAAAGAGCGCGCCATGCAACGCCGCGCCTGAGTCACAAACATGATGGCACCAACCTA
Source organism: Anaerolineae bacterium (assembly GCA_016930015.1). Taxonomy (GTDB): domain Bacteria; phylum Chloroflexota; class Anaerolineae; order Aggregatilineales; family Aggregatilineaceae; genus JAFGHR01. The sequence goes on from JAFGHR010000095.1 coordinate 16,974, forward strand.
TGAGCACCAACCCTGTTTTTGGTGCTCATTTTTGGCGAGAAAATTACTCGTGATAATGTCTGTTATCAGGAATTATTTTCTCGCAGGCTCCAAAATGCGGGCGGCGCCCTAATCCCTGATAACCTGTGCTTATCACCCGTAATGCTGCG
>JAFGHR010000096.1 GCA_016930015.1 Anaerolineae bacterium
AGGGTTTCTCGTTCGACTTGCATGTATTAGGCACGCCGCCAGCGTTCATCCTGAGCCAGGATCAAACTCTCCGTATTGAATGAACTCACACCAGTCTCACCGACCGGTGTCTTTTTTCTCTCTGGTGCACCGCACTTCTTGTGCTTCCTGTCACTATGCTGTTGTTAAGGTGCTGCTCAACTGGCTAAAGGATGGTAGCGAATAAAAACGCCGACTTTCTCGGTCGGCGGAGCGAAAGCAGTTTGAAAACCGGTATGGCTTCAGTTTGCTTCTGCGATGATTCGCCCCTTTCCGTATAGTTCAGTTTTTGGAACGTGCGTTGTGCTGTGTGGCTCAACGCGTTGTTCAATCGAGCGTGGAAAAATATTACCATCCTTCTATGGGGGCGTCAAGGGCAAATCGGTAAGTTCTTTAAAATTCGTTGAAACGAGGGGGAAATCAAACCAGAACCGGGCGTTAACCACCCGGTATCTGGCCGCTGTTTGGCTCATATGCCGCCGGGTTTACATCTCGTGACGGCCTTGCAGCGCCCGCATGAGTGTCACCGAGTCGACATATTCCAGGTCGCCGCCGGTGGGCAGCCCGCGTGCCAGCCGTGTGATCTTGACCCCGGCTGCCGCCAGTTGGCGCTGAAGATACATGGCCGTGGCGTCGCCTTCCATGCCGGGGTTGGTGGCGATGATCACCTCCAGCGTATTCCCGTTTTCGACGCGCTGCACCAGCTCGCGGATTTTTAAGTCTTCCGGGCCGACGCCTTCCACGGGCGAGATCGCGCCGTGCAACACGTGATACAGGCCGTTAAACGCGCCCGTGCGTTCGACGGCCAGGACATCCAGCGGTTCCTCGACCACGACGATTTGTGACGTGTCCCGGTTCGAATCGCTGCAAATGCCACAGGGATCGTTCTCGGTGATATTGTGGCACACCGAACAAAAGCGGGTGTGAGTTTTCAGGTCCGCCAGGGCATCAGCCAGGCTTTGTGATACCTCGTCTGGGGCGCGTAATAAATAATAGGTCAGGCGTGAGGCGGTTTTAGGCCCTACGCCCGGCAGTCGCGAAAAGGCATCGATTAACTGCGTAACGGGTTGGGGAACGGCTTTGCTCAACAGAAACCTCGTGTATGGGTGGTGCAATTAGGCGTCATTGGTAAACGCGGCTGTCAGGGTGTCGTTATTGTATGATGACGGCGCTTGTGACCGAATGTGTCATGGCTTCGACGACTTCCGGTGGCGCATCGTCGTCAAACGGCCCCGTGAAGGTGACGATCCAATGTGTACCGCTTACCGGCGCATAGACGATCACACCTTTGCGCTCGCTGCCATCGTTCAGTGTGACATACAGGCGTCCATAGGCGGGTATGGTGGGGTCGTCGGCGCATGGGATGCTGGCGAATGTGACCGTGGCATTCCAGGGTGAAATCCCTTGCGCGATGTCGCGGCTGCGTTCGCGCAGGATTTCGCAGTCCCAATTCACCACCAGATTCATCTGTTCGTTATTTCGCACGCCGACTCGATACATTGGCAGCGCGTCTTTGACGTGCTCGACTCGCGTGTTTGAATCGTCGTGGATGACTTCCCAGTCGGCCAGAATCCCAAACCGGACCGTGTTGGACGCGTCCGAAAACGTACCGGGTCCGGTCATTGGTTTGGGGTTGCTGCCCTGGTACACCCAGAGCAGCACAACGAGCATGCCTACAGCCGCAACAACAACCAGGATCAGCGCAATATCCTGTCGTGAAATACCACGGCGGCGGGGACGCCTGGCGAGGAGATCGGGCCTATCATCGATTGCCATACAGTTTTATCTCCCTGCGTCAGCCAAACAGCCCGCCCATACCGCCGGGGAGCAAAGAGCCCAGGTCGCCAGTGGCATCGCCCATGTGTGACGCGGCGAGTTCCTGGCTTTGTTCGATTGCCTGGTTGACGGCTGCGACCAGCAGGTCTTGCAGGTCGGTCAGCCATTCCTCGTCGTCGGTGTCGATGACCTCTGGATTAATGGCGATCGACTGTACTTTTTGGTGGCCGGTAATGACAATGGTCACCGCGCCGCCGCCCACACTGACATCAACGGTTTCGGTTTCGAGTGCTTCCTGGGCCGCAATCATATCTTCTTGCATTTTCTGAATCTGGCGCATCATGGCGGCCTGGTTGGGCATGCCGCCGCCAGGCCGTCCACCGTGTGATCGTTTGCTCATGGGATTGACTCCTGCGTGTGTGTTGAGTATACACCTTAATTATAACGAACAGCGGTTATCTTCGCTCCATGCTCAGTCGTCCATATCCGCGATCTCGCCGCCGAGTTCATTGACGCCAAACGCCAGGATGTCGTCCTCGGCCAGCAGGTCGCTGGTGGCCGGATCACGCACGCCAAACTCGTCAGCGGTGGCAATTACCGTAATACGCAGCGGCACGTTGAGCACATCCAGCAGCGTTTGTTCGAGCGCTTCGCGTTTATCTTCAACTTTGGGCCTGAATACGGCGTTGTCCACGATCACGATCAAGCGGTCACCTTGCAGATCGTGCGGTTGGGTGTGATCCAGCAGCGCGGGCAGGGATGAATGGTAACTGCGTGCGACTTTCTGGATTTTGCCCCACTGGCCGATGATCGTCTTGAGTTCAAGCTGGTGATCAACTGCGGGCGCCGGGGCCGTAGGGGGGGATGAGTCGGTGGGCGGCGGCAGATCATCCTGGGTGCGGGCGGGCCGCTGTGTACGGCGGTGCGTGTCGGGTTCGGGTTCGTCCTCGGCTGCCGGTTTGATGCTGTCTAAAAACGCCAGTTCAAGCGGCAGTTGAGGCTGCCAGCCGCCGCGCCATTCCTGTACAGCCCCGTTAAAGGCGCGTATGGCGTTCATGAGCGTTTGGCGTCCCAGCGCGCTGGCCTGTTCATGAATGATAACGCGGCGCTGCTCGGTAGCGTCGATCAGGTCGTCGCCGCCCATCTTGGCGAGTAAGATCATCCGCAAATGTTCGATCATCTGCCGTCCAAGCTGGCGCGGATCGGCCCCGCTGTCGATGGTGGTGTTGATCACATCCAGGCCCCAGGCGGCGTTAGCCTTAATCAGCGCGTCGGTCAGCTCGATGACGTGTTGGCCGCTGGCCGTGCCCAAAATGCGCTCGGCCTGTTCGAGCGAAATATGCTCGTCCGGGTCGGCGATCAACTGGTCGAGCAAACTGATGCTGTCGCGGACGCTGCCGGTTCCCTGGCGCGCGATCAGTTCCAGGGCGGGCGCATCGATCGTTACGTTTTCGTCGGCGGCGATCAGCGCCAGCAGGTCCACGACTTCGGCCAGCGCGACCCGCCGGAACTCAAAAATCAGGCACCGGCTTTTGATGGTGGCGGGCACCTTGGCGAACTCGGTGGTCGCCAGCACAAAAATCGCGTGTTCGGGCGGTTCCTCCAGTGTTTTGAGCAGGGCATCAAACGCCGCGCCCGAAAAACGGTGCACCTCGTCGATGATATACACTTTGAACTGGCCTTCGCTGGGCGTAAACGCGATCTTGTCACGCAGGTCGCGCACGTCATCCACACCGGTATGCGATGCCGCGTCGATCTCGATCAGGTCCAAAAAACGCCCTTCGTTGACGGCCAGGCAGTGATCGCACGTGTTGCACGGGCGGTGATCCGGGTCCGTGTGCGTACAGTTCACCGCCTTGGCGAGCAGGCGCGCCGTCGATGTTTTGCCGGTGCCGCGTGGTCCGCTAAACAGGTAGGCGTGCCGGATGCGGCCCTGGCGCAGCGCATTACGCAGCGTGCGCGTGATGTGCTCCTGGCCGATCACCTCTTCAAATGCCTGTGGGCGCCATTTTAGGTAAAGTGCCTGTGCGGGCAAGGTTTTTCTCCGTTACTGCTTGAATACGCCTAGTGTATCAGGCTCAAATGGCGATTCGCAAATCTTACTGCATTACGGTGAGTACTGGTATAATAAAAACATAAATTGGATAAGCTCATTACATTGTGGAGGAAAAATCCTATGGGCAGTCTGGGGACGCCCGAACTGATTCTGATTCTGGCTGTTGTCGTTTTGCTGTTTGGTGTAGGGCGCGTATCGCGGATTGGCGGCGAGATGGGGTCAGCTATTCGTGAGTTTCGCAAGGGCCTGCGCGGCGATGACGAAGAAACGACCGCGTCCGATAACAAAGACTAAGCTCCCCGACATTGAGTCAGTTCAACAAAACCCTCTCTGGTGAGATGTTTAACCAGGAGGGTATTTTTTTGTTGGGATGCCGTGGTCAGCGCGGCGCTAGCCGGGCGGAAGGCTGCCGTCTGCGTCTGACTCGGCGGCCTCACCGGGCGCGGCGGTGGCTTCCTGGAATAATTCCGGTGTTTCGCCCACACGGAACGTAGCCTGAATCTGGCCGTTCGCATCCGTAAGCGTGATCGTTTCACCCTCGCGCCACGCGGCGGTATCGCGGCCCCAGTACAGCGCCGCCGGGGTATCGGGTCCCTGGCGCGTATAAACGCGTACCAGGCTGCCTTGCTGCATGCGGAACTCCGGAAAACGGAAGGTGTTTCCGCTGTCGCTGGTCAGCGTCCAGCTTTGCAGGTTGAGCGCGTTGCCCAGGTTGCGCAGTTCCACCGCCTCATTATTCACATCGCCCCAGTTCATCACGTCGGTGATCACAACCTGCGCGTTGACCGCGGTCGCGGGCGGCGCGATTTCCTCGGTGGGCGTAACCGTGCTGCGTGCCAGGTTAAACGGTGTATTGGTCGGGCTGGGGATCGGAGTCGGGGTATTGAGCGCCTGGCAGCCTTCGACCGGGATGAGCAGTTCTTCGCCGATCTGCAAAATGTGGTTTTCGTCAAAGCCGTTCGCGGTCAAAATGTCGCCGGGAAACACGCCGTACTGCTGCGCAATCGAGATGATCACGTCGCCGGATTCGACCGTGTGACGCAAACACCCGTCATCCTGGGGCGTGACGGTCGCTGTGCCGGGCGGTGGATCGGTCGGAATGGGTGGCAGCAGGGCGGGATCAATCGTGGCGACGGTCGCGGCGTCGGCAATCGATGGGCCAGCGGCGCCGCCGGACGTGGCGACGACGACTGCCGGGGTGTTTTGGCCGCTGATCGATGTCATGGTGAGTTGCAGCGCGCCAATGGTGCCCACATACTGGTCCGGCGCGATGTCCTGGCTGCCGGGTACGGGTGTAGCGGTCAGGACAACGATTTGCGTCGGGCCTTCGATCGGCTCGACGTTTGGCCGCCGTGACCGGTCGTAGCTGATGACAATGAACGCCACCGCCAGCGACACAATGACATTTAATATAATAAATCCAACCAGGACCCGACGACTCATGATCCAACCTCTGTTCTGATAACCGGTCGAGGCAGCACGATAGGGTATTTGCGTGCAGCGATGTATTGGTTGTGCTGCCGGGAGTATGCATGACCCTGCGCCGTGATATTAACACACGGCAGAATGTGGGGCAATCACATGTGCCGCGCGCCGGAGGGTTCACGCGGCGGCTGGCAAAAAATGAGACATTATGGTCCAGGCCGCGTATAGTATGGTGTAACGATGGGGCGCAAAACGCGGTGATCGTGGGTGGCAAAAGGATGGTGAACCGGTGAGCGCACAAAACAATGGGAATACACATTCTGGCGGATTCAAGCAGGTAGCGCTGGCAGGCTGGAATCTGGTATTGGCGGGCGGGCTGGTGTATGGCCTGGCGATGTTATGTTTTCTGGCCGCGCGTTTGACGATCGGCGAGCGTTGGGGGCCGGTCGCGATGGCCAACAACTTTGTTCCGTGGTGGGCGCTGGGTGCCGGTGTATTTGGCGTGGTCAGCGTATTTTCGCGCCGTCGATGGCTGCTGGTGCCGGTCCAGGCGCCGATCATTATCGTGTTCCTGGTGCTGTATGGTGATCTGCTGCTGCCGCATAAGTCCGCCGCCGGAGCCAACGGCGGCAGGCCGTTGACGGTCGCGACGTACAACATCCTGTCGCGTTCGTCGGAGCCAGATCGAATCATAGACATGATCGTCCGCATGGATGCGGATATCGTCGGGCTGCAAGAACTCGGACCGGCGCACGCCGAGCAGATAGTCGCTGAACTGAGCCAGCAGTATCCTTACCAGGCGTTGGAGCCACACACGTCCGTGTACGGGGTAGGGCTGTTGAGCCGCTTTCCGATCCGCGAATACGACGTGTTTCGGCTTGCCTCGAATAATATGCGGCATATGCGCGCCGTGCTGGACGTGGATGGCGTGCCCGTTACGCTTTACGTGGCGCATCCACCCCCGCCGCGCGATGCGTTCTCGCCGCTGACGTATGACGCCGGGGGCCGCGACGATGTGATCGATGCCCTGCGCGAAAACTACCTGCTGGCCGAAACTGGCCCGCTGCTGGTTGTCGGTGATTTTAACGCGAGCGACCAGAGTGATGTGTATCACACGCTGGATGTGTTCCTTGATGACGCGTTTCGAGAGGCCGGTCAGGGTATGGGATTTACATTTCCGGACAGGCCGCCAGGCCGTGTACGTATCATGTCGCCGCTGGTGCGCGCGCCAGCGGTGCGCATCGACTATATATGGTACAGCGCGCATTTTGTTGCGCTGGAAGCCGATGTCGGCAAAGATGGTGCATCATCCGATCACCGCCCGGTGATCGCGCGGTTATCGCTGCAAGAATAAGGGGGGATTACAATGCAAGAGGAGCGTGTTCAGATTTTGCAGATGGTGCAGGGCGGCACCATTACCGTCGAGCAGGCCGAGCAGTTGTTAGCCCTGCTGGACGACGGCGCACCCGCCGCGCCGCCAGAACTGGCGGACCTGCCGCAACCGGTACATGTGCCGCCAGCGGCAGCGCCGGATAGGCGACGGTTCCGCCGCTACTGGGAATACCCGGTCGCCATTGGCTTGATCCTGCTGGGCGCCAGTTGGTTGTGCGCGGCCAGTGTATCGCCGCCGCTGCTGGCACTCTGCGGCTGGGTTTTTGTGGCGATGGCTGCTGTCGTGGTGTGGGTCGGCATTTGGAGCCGGTGGTCACCCTGGGTACATGTGCGCGTCCGCGAACAGGACGGCGGGCGTTTTGCGTTTAGCCTGCCGGTGCCGGTTAGCTTGCTGGGTGTGCTGGTCTGGCCCCTGAAATATATAGTGCGCCCGTTCGTTGATGACGATACGGCGGAAAATATCAACATGGTAACGTCGCTGCTGTTGATGATGCGCGGGTTACCTTCCGATGAGCCAATCATCATTGATGTCGATGAGGAAGACGGCGACAAGGTGCTGGTGTATATCGGGTAATGGGCCAGGGTTGCCATGTTACGCCGGGCCGGTTGGCTGCCCTGGTGAGTCATCGCTGGATTGGTGGCAAGCGCCCGTTTTATCGGTGACCAGCACCTTATCAACTCGCCGCTCGTCCATGTCGAGCACTTCAAAACACAGCCCTTCCCACTCAAACAGGGTGCCCGTTGTGGGGATATCACCAAGCCGGTGCATGACAAATCCGCCTACCGTCTGGTAATTGCCGGTGCCTTCGTCTGGCAGTGTGATATTAATGTCCAGTACGTCTTTGAGGTCGTCAATCAACATCAGCCCGTCAATGAGCCACGAACCATCGGGGCGGTGAAAGAATCCGGGCGTATCACCTTCGCCCAACGATGGAATGTTGCCCACAATGCCTTCGAGCATGTCATGTTCGGTGACTATTCCTTGAATGCCGCCGTGTTCATCGATGACCAGCAGCATGTGTTCTTTAGTGTGCTGGAACACATCCACCAGGCGTGAGGCGGTCGCGTTTTCCGGCACAAAAACCGGCTGGCGCATGGTGGCACGGATATCGACCGGTTGGTTGGCCAGTGTTGCGGCAAGCACGTCTTTGGTCCGCACCACGCCGATCAGGTTATCCAGGCCATTTTCACACACCGGATAGCCCGAATAGCCGCCGGACATGATCTTTTGGATGTTGGCAGGCAGCGGATCGGTGATATCCAGCCAGACTAACTCGGTATGGGGCGTCATCAAGGCATTGACATGCCGGTCAACCAGCCGGAAAACACTTTCGACCATATCCTGTTCACTGGCGTGAAACACACCTGCACGCGTGCCTTCTTGCATCAATAGGCGGATATCTTCGCGTGTGACCGTCGGATCATTGGTCGGCGGGATGCCCAGCAGCCGCACGATCACATTGGTGGACGCGCTGAGGAAACGCACGATCACAAACGCGGCGCGTGCCAGCCGGTTCATCGGGCGGGCCACGGCAATCGCGATCCCTTCGGGATTTTGCAGCGCCAGCCGCTTAGGGACCAGTTCGCCGATGACCAGCGAGCAGTACGCGATCAACACCACGACCAGCCCCAACCCCAGCGCATCGGCATACGGGGCCAGCCACGATACTCGCGCCAGCGTCTCCGATGACACCGTTGCCAGTGTGGCCCCGCCGAACGCGCCCGCCAGCACACCCACCAGTGTAATGCCGATTTGCACGGTTGATAAAAAGTGATTGGGGGCCTGCGCCAGTTCTAGCGCGGCCTGTGCGCCTTTGTCGCCGTTATTGGCAAGCTGTTGGAGCCGCGTTTTTCGCGCTGAGACAATCGCTAACTCGGACATTGCAAACACACCGTTGAGTAGAATCAACAGCAGCACAACCGTGATTTCGACCAGAATAGCAGACATGGTTCCTTTTCCGTGTGATAGGTGTTAACGTGGTTTAGCTCTGAATGATCAAAGGCTTATACCTGATTGTCTCATACTTATAAGAACACCGGGTACTGGCTGGAGACACCCGGTTCACTGGTCGCGGTGATGCCGGAAAACGTGTATTTGGCACGCGCTGCCTGATGCTGTATGTTCAAAGTGAGCGCGGTTAACGTTTGTCACAAGCGGCAAACCTCCGATACAATGACCCGGCTTGGCGCAGGCTGGTGTTGATCAGGAAAGACAGGTGGCATGGCCCGATCCAAACGACGATCGGCAGCCGGTGCGGTAGGGGCAGCGCTGGCTGCGTTGAGTTGGTATACATGGCGCATCGAGACGCGTTGGCTGCGCACGGTGCGCTTGACTCTGCCGGTGCCCTCACTGCCGCCCGCGTTTGACGGCTACCGGATTGTGCATGTATCGGATTTGCACCTGGGTATTCCCCTTACACAGCGTTTTTTCCCCAGGGTGGTACAGGCTGTGCTGCGTGAGCAGCCCGACCTGGTCGCGCTTACGGGGGACGTGGCGACCGCCGGGTATGACGGTGTGTCGCAAGCCAGGGCCGAATTCGCCCGCCTGGATGCAGCAGACGGGTTGTATTTTGTGCCGGGAAACCACGACTATTACGCCGGTGTGGACGCCGTCGAAGCGGCGCTGATGCGATCTGGCGTGACCCCGCTGCGCAATGCGCACACGGTTGTTTCGCGTGGGACGGATCGGATCGTGATCGCCGGGATCGATGACGTGATTCTCAGTGTTCCCGATCTAAACCAGGCCCTGGCAGGCGTTCCCGATGACGCCTGTGTTATTTTATTGGCACATGAGCCGGATTTTGCGCGGATAGCCACAGCCGAGCCCCGCGTTGTCTTGCAGCTTTCCGGCCACACGCACGGCGGACAGATTCGGGTGCCGGGGTTGGGGGCCGTCATGCTGCCCCATTTGGGACACCTGTACCCGGCGGGCGCTTACCGCGTTGGTAACATGGGCCTCTACGTGACGACCGGCATTGGCACCGGCAAGTTTGTCATGCGGTTTAACTGCCGACCGGAGATCGCCGTGATTACGCTAGTACGCGGGCCGTTCCCGGCGTCGAATGGACGCGATGCGGTCTGGCGTCCCGACCCCAGTTCGTGGCCGGTTGTGGGGGGTTTGCGACCGGTAGTGTGAGATCAGGATGGGCGTTATGTCACAACAAATAAACTGGAAATCTAAACTGGTTATGCCCGTATCACGCATGTCGGATCGTAAGCCGATTATTGTCGGTCATCGCGGCGCACGCGGGCTGGCACCCGAAAATACACTGGCGGCGTTCCGTGTCGCCGCTGAATTGGGAATCGATGGTGTTGAATTTGACGTTCAGCGTACACAAGACGGGCATCTGGTCGTGATTCATGACGAAGATGTCGAACGGACCACCAACGGGCAGGGCCGTATCGCCGAGTTGACACTGGCCGAACTCCGGCGGTTGGATGCCGGGGCCTGGTTTGATGACTCCTACCGTGGTGAGGGTGTGCCCACGCTGCATGACGTGTTCGAAATGCTCCGTCCTACCGGGCTGCTGTTATTTATTGAACTCAAAAGCCCGTGGTTATACCAGGGGATGGAGAGCGCCCTGGCCCAGATGATCCGCGAGTTTGATCTGGTGGACCGCGTGCAAGTACGCTCGTTTTTTCACCCGGTGTTACACGCGATGGCGCAGGTTGCGCCGGAAATTTCCCTGTCGAGTCTATGGTTTGATCGCGTGCCGTCCGACGATGAAGTTGCGTTTAAGACGATCGACGTGTTGTTTACGCTGTACACGCCGCAGGTGATTGCTCACATTCACCGGCGCGGCCAGCAGGCGACAGCCTGGACGGTGAACGATCCGGACGATGCGCGCCGTTTGATCGAAGCGGGCATTGACGGTTTAGCGACCGATTTTCCCGACCGGCTGCTGCCGCTTTTTGAGGTTCCTGAAAGGAAATGATACCGCTGTTGTGCCATATCTCATTGATGGCCATAACCTGATCGGGCGCATTCCTGATCTGAGCCTGGACGACCCGCACGACGAGGCTAAATTGGTGGATCGCCTGCGCAGTTATATGGCGCGTAAACGCAAACGGTGTACCGTTGTGTTTGACAAAGGCTTGCCGGGCGGTCCCTCGCGTAATTTGTCGACACACAACGTGCGCGTGGTGTTTGCGCATGGCGGCACGACCGCCGACGCGATTATTATGGAGCGTATCCGCGAAACCCGTGACCCTCACAGCCAGGTAATCGTCTCGGCGGATCAGGAAATCGTACACGCGGCACACCGCCGCCATATGCAGGTGATCGCACCGGCGGCGTTTGCCTCTGATCTGGCAGAGTCGCCTATGCCCGATGACGATGATCCGAACCCTCACCTGACCCCTGCCGAAATTGATGACTGGCTGCGGCTGTTTGGCATCGAGCCGGATTCCGGTGAAGATAGTTAATTTCCGGGTCTCGGTTTCTCATTTTTCTCTCATGTTGTTTTCACAAATAGCTAAGCTGTATGGCCTACTATATGTTCACAAGCGTCTCTTCTAGATCGGATGCAGTGGCTCATGTAATGGGATAGAAGTGGCTTGTAGTAAGCGATAGAGACGCTGGCCTAGCCAACTCGAAGATGCGCGTCGCTGACGAGATTGTTAGGCCCATAATGAACCGTTTGTGGTGTCCCCCCTCTCCACAAACGGTTTCTTTGTGTGGTATGCCGGTGCGATCCGGCCCTTGTTTTTCGCTGGGGCGCTGTGTATACTATGAGCGTCGTTCATACGGGGTGTGGCGCAGTTGGATAGCGCGCTGCGTTTGGGACGCAGAGGTCCCCGGTTCAAGTCCGGGCACCCCGACACGTTTTACCAGGATTTTGAGTCAGTTTGGGCCCCGATAACTCCAAACCGCAGGTGAGAATCTACCCGATTTTCACGGCGGTTTTTTGTTTCCCCTTCCATAAAACCTCAGCTGCGACAAGCGCCCGGCAGCGCGGACCAGTCCTAAAACGGTCGAAGAGCCGCTTCAGGTTATCCGCCGGAAAAGCAGCTATGGGGTACAATAGGCTGCCGGAACTATTGAGGCGAGCGGCAGCACCAGGAAATAGGGGAGGCTCTCATGAAAGTTTTGTTTATTATGCACCCGCTCATCGGTCACTTTCATGCGATGGTGCCGTTGGCACAAGCGCTTGTGGATCATGGGCACGACGTCGCATTTGCGACGGGCGAGCGTTTTGGCCCTATCGTGAAACGTGTCGGCTTTGATCATTTTCCCTGTGGGTGGGATAGTCTTGGGGTGCGCAACATTTTCACAGAACTGCCCGGCTGGCCCCCTGTGGCCGTGAGAGAAGCCCCGCCTGGCATCCAACAGCTTTGGGCGTTTATCCAGGCATATGCACCCGGAATGGTGGATGATCTCATCAACCTGATGCAGGTTTGGAAGCCGGATGTGATCGTGCGCGACCCTGCGGAATTTGGCAGTTACATCACGGCGGAGCTTTTTGATCTGCCCTATGCCAGCATTGACTGGGCAATATATATTTCAACTTACGGGTGTACTGAACCCCTCAATGCGCTCCGGCGGCGGTACGGTCTGCCCGACGACCAGGATTTTGATTCATTCGACCGTTACCTCGTGTTAAATGGGCTGCCCCCGTCATGGCAGATCATGGGGGATGTTCCGCCGGTGACCCACCGCTTCCGGATGCCGCCGTTCGATCAAAGTGTTGCACAAGAACTGCCACCCTGGGTGGATACCCTGCCCGATCAACCCACCGTTTATGCAACGCTGGGCACGACATTCAACCAAAAACTTGACCTGTTCCAGGCGCTAATCGCGGCGCTGGGCACCGAGGCGTTTAACACCATCATCACCGTCGGGAAGCACATAGACCCGGCCCAGTTTCACCCCCTCCCGCCGCAGGTGAAGATCGAGCAGTATATCCCGCAAACGCTGATCCTCCCCTACTGCGACGCGTTTATTTTTCATGGTGGCTACAATTCGCTGCTGTCCGCGCTCTGGCATGGTCTGCCGATGGTCGTTATGCCGCTGGAAGCTGGTGATCAACAGCCGACCGCCCAACAGTGCGCCGATCTCGGCGTAGGCGTTAGTGTGGAGGAGTCCACGCCACAGCCGGAAACCATTCGATCCGCGATCAAGACGGTTCTGGACCAATCCACCTACCGGCAGCGCGCCCAGCAGCTTCAGCGGGAGTTCGAGGACCTGCCGCCGCTTTCGGAGGCCGTGTTGCGCCTCGAAACACTGGCAAAAAACCGCGAACCGCAGCCTAACGCGCAGTTTCATACGCCGTAACTGCGCGTGTGCGGACCAACGCTGCCACGAACAGCGGATAACCGTCTCCGAGACGTGCGGCTCAGAGGCCCAATCTGGCCCACAGCGCCGGTCCCATGATCAACAGCCCGATGACGCTCGCCATGCCGCTCGTCACCAGCACCGCCGCCGCCGCGCAGTCCTTCGCGATCTTGGCGAGCGGGTGCGGTTGGGGCGACACGAGATCGACAACGGCTTCGATGGCGGTGTTGGCGATTTCCGCCGTCCAGACTGCACCAATCGCCACGGCAATAAACGCCCACTCGTTCCGTGACAGCTCAAGCCAGGTGCCCATCACCAGCACGATGACCGTTATAACGCCGTGTATCCACGCGTTGCGCTGCGAGCGCAGCACATAGGCGATGCCCTCAAAGGCGCACCGAAATGCAGAAAGCCGCCGGGTGACAAATTCCATCGCGTGTCCTCGTTTGTGAGCTATGACAGTTAGGCCGCGAGATACAAGGATACCCGGCAGGCCGGAACAAGCGCCACTTATTGTGTTTGCGAGCGGGTCCTGGTGGAAAGATGGGCGTACCCCCCAAAAACCAACCAATTTCGAAGTGAGATACCGTCTTGAACGTCAAGAGACGGAATCGGGAGAACCAATCGGCGATTTGGTGTGCTGTCGCACCGTTTTGCCTGTCTGGTACGTATAGATATCCGGATGGGCTTTTTGTATGCCGTTCATTGAGAATACGGCCCCATATCGGATACAATGTGCGCTTGGTGCTGACTTGGATAGCGTGCCGGCGCAACTGACGTATCGCATGCGTGAAAACATGCCAGATGATAAGTGCTGGGCCAACAAAGGGAGAAAATCGATGGCTGGTCAAAACGGAAACGAATACGTCGTACAGACTCAGAATGTCAAAAAAGACCTGAGGCTCGGCGAGATCACGGTTCATGCAGTTCGCGGCATATCGCTAGCGGTCACGCGCGGGGAGTTCATAGGCATTATTGGCCCTTCAGGCAGCGGCAAATCGACGCTGTTGGGCATGATCGGCGGCCTGGACTCACCCACGGCAGGTGAGGTATTCATCGACGGTGAGGATATCACCAATTTGGATGAGCGTGCCCTGACGCGTGTGCGCAACGAAAAAATCGGGTTTGTGTTCCAGTTCTTTAACCTGATCCCGACCCTGTCGGCTTTGGAGAATGTCGCGCTGCCGATCCAGTTTGCGCACAAGCGAAAGTACAACCCTACCAAACGCGCTAAGGAACTGCTTGATCTGTTTGGGCTGGGCGACCGGATGCGGCACCGCCCCTCACAGTTATCCGGGGGCGAACAGCAGCGAGTCGCGCTGGCGCGCGCATTGGCCAACGATCCGCCGCTGCTGCTGGGCGATGAGCCAACCGGTAACCTGGATACGTTCTCTAGCGAGATCGTGATGAAGGCGCTGCGCGATGTTCAGGGCGAGTTGGGTACGACAGTGATTATCGTCACGCACAACATGGATATCGCGGCCCAGATGGATCGCCTGGTGTCGTTGGTTGACGGCAAGGTCGCTGAAGACGTTGATGCGCGTTCATCGGCGCGGCTGGCGGCGATCGAGATGCTGCGCGACAAGCGTGCTTCCGGCGAAATCTCGCTTATGTCCTCCATTGGTCAGCGGTAAGGCGGATATCATGATCGAAAAGCTGCGATTTTACACGCGCCATTCATTAAACGACTTGCGGGTTAATGGGCGGCGGACGCTGTTTGCGCTGCTGTGCATTGCCGCGGGTGTGGCCTCAATTGTCAGCCTGCAAACCCTGGGCCTGATGATCGAAGACGCGCTGACGGGGAGCCTCCAGGAAATCAACCGGGGCGATATCCGTGTTAGTACGGCGAACTTCTACGATGATGAAGAGGAAGGTTCGCGTTCTGATGACCAGGAAGTCTTGCGCGGGCAGGCCGCCGGAGTCCTGGGTAAGGGTAAGGTCTACGGCGATACGTACATCACGATTGAGCCGGTGCCGGGTTTGGATCAGCCGTCCGGCCTGGAACAGATTCAGGACTGGTTCGAGCGCAACTATGACGGTGAAGTGACGCTCACGTACCGGCAGCCGCTCAATTCGGTTGACGCGGGGCAGGCGTTGAGCGCTCCTGAAAAGGACACCAACAAAACGTTTATCCAACCCTACTTCATCGAAGGGGCGCAGTATCCCTTCTATGGGGAGCGCTACACCGAAGATGGCGAACTGTTGAGTGAAGTGCTGACCGGCCCGAACGACATCGTTATCAGTCGTAACCTGGCCGACGAGATGGATGTCGAAGTCGGTGACATCTTACGGCTGAGCGGTGCCAGCGAGGATTTTACGATCACCGGCATTGTGGAAACCGACGAGGAAAGCGGCTATGAGAATATTCTGGGCGCGCTGCTCGGTTATTACTACATCGACGTGAGCGCGGTCGGTCTGTTCGATTCCATTGATCCTGGCGCTGAAACCATCTATGTCAAGTTGGAGGGCAACCCCGACATCGACGAGGTGGACGCGCTGGGAGAGGCGCTCGAACGCCGGTTTTCCTATCTCAATACGACGACCACAGCCGACCTGGAGGAGATGAACTCCCAGGTATCCGACGCGATCAACAAGCTCGTGATCGTCATGGGCCTGATATCGCTGCTGATCGGTGGGATTGGCATTGTGAATACCATGCTGGTTGTGGTCAGCCGCCGCACGACCGAGGTCGCTGTGCTCAAAACGATCGGCCTGGAAGGGGATCAGGTTACTGTTTTGTTCCTGGTCGAAGCGATCCTGATGGGCGTTTTTGGCAGCCTGATCGGGATTGTGCTGGGCTGGATCGCGGCCTACGTGATCAAAGGCGGCGCTGAATCGTTCCTGGCGCAGTCGCTGACGTTTCGGATCACGCCGCTGCCAGCGATCACGGGCCTTATCGTAGGCGTGATCGTGACCGCGATCTTTGGTTTTTTGCCGACGCTGGCCGCCGGGCAGGTGCGCCCGAATCTGGTGCTGCGTCCCAGCGACACCGTGATCCCCAAGGCCGGGCGGGCACGTTCGTTTGTCGCGCTGCTGTTCGTGATGCTGTCGCTGAGCCTGGTCACACAGGTGCTGACGCGTGACTTGTTGTCCGGCTCAGTTCTGCGCAATTCGGCGATGGGTGCCGGGGCGTTTTTGGGCCTGTTGATGGCGCTGACGATGATCGCCGGTGGTTTGTTTGCACGCTGGGCGCGCCGTAACCTGTTCACGCGGATTTTGCGCTGGGGGCTGTTCCTGGCGCTGATTCCCGCTGCCGGTGCCGTTTATGGATATGCGGTCCCCGCGTTGTTGATCCTGTTTGGCGCGTTTATTACCGTGGGTGTGCTGTACGTGGTGCTGTGGGTGTTGATCTGGCTGGTCGGGCGCTTCTTCCCGTCCTGGCGGCTGGTCGATCTGCGCATTGCGCTGCGCTCGATGCTGGCGGCCAAAGGCCGCAACGCCTCAACCCTGATGGCGCTCGTGATCGGCGTGTTTACGCTCAGCCTGATCACGATGTTGACGACGGCGATCACCAATCGTTTTGAGGAACTGCTGGTTGACGAGGTCGGCGGTAACGTAGTTGTGTTTGCGTCGGGCATGTTCAGCACGCTGGACGAAGTCGAGCAGCGCCTGTCAGAGACAGAAGGCGTCAACAGCTACTCGATGATGGGCACGTATGAACTGGAACTGGTCGAAGCGTATGACAAAAGCGCCGAACGCACACTCAGCTATTCCGTGCTTGAAAGCCGGGTCAGAAATGCCGACAACGAATACGTCGATCCCGATGCGCTTGAGTGGCGGCTGGGCAGCGCTGATGCCCGTGACGTGACCTCTAACCTGCCGGATGTGACGTTCTACAAAGGACGCCAGCTCAACGAGTCGGATACCGGCCCCTGGAACCCGGATGAGGGCGTGTATCCGCCCATTGTGATATCGGCAGACGAGGCGATCGTGGCGACTGAGCTTGACATTGGTGACTTACTCACGTTTAAGATCACTGGCTCCGGTCGCGGTGATTACGGCAAAGTGCCGCCGCAAGTCACGTTTGAGATCGTCGGCATGGTTGACCGGCGCGGCCCGCAAGTGTCGATCAACTTTGGATCGGCGAACTACGCGCCGCGCAGCGGGTTCCCCGAAGGTGAACTGCCGGACCAGATCAGCGCGATTGTGGACGTGGACGAAGACCAGATCGGCGCGCTGCGGCGCTCGTTGAGTAAAATTCCCGGTGTGTTCGTGCTCGAAACGCGCCTGCTCAACGACCTGCTGAACAGCGTCATCGAGCAGTTTACCAGTTTCCCGATATTGGTCGCGGCGCTGGCGCTGGTCGTGGGCGGCATCGTGATCGCCAACTCGGTAGCCCTGTCCACGTTGGAGCGGCGGCGCGAGATCGCGATCATGAAGTCGATCGGGCTTCAGCGTGAACGTGTGCTGGGCATGCTGCTGTTGGAATACGGCGTCATGGGCTGTATCGGCGGCCTGATCGGTGTCGGCCTGGGTGGTTTGGGCCTGCTGTTCTTGCTGATCCAGGCATTCGGCGGGGAGTTAGGGCGTTCGATCCCGTACATGACGGCGCTCACGTTGATGGGCCTGTGTGTCATGATCGCGCTGGTGGCGGCGATCGTCACGGCCTGGGGCGCGTCCGGCGAAAAACCGCTGAACGTGCTGCGCTACGAATAGCGCCCGCACGTGATCGTAACATGCGTAAAAAATTCGCAGGCTGCCCACTCTGGCAGCCTGTGTTTTTCACCGGTCGGGGAGCTGGTATACACCACGTGACGTCCGATATGGCGCTGTGGCCAAACCAGGGCTATCGCTTCAAAATCGAAAAACGCCCCTCCCCTCCGGGCTAACGCCCGGTTTCCCCTCCCCAGCCGAGCTAAAGAGGGGAAAAAACAGCCGGTGGCGGGCGCATGTGCAGCGAACGTACGTTGTCAAGTCCCCCGTCCAGCTTGGCTGGACGGGGGATTAGGGGGAAGGCGTTGTACAAAACCACAGTCATCCATTTGAAGCGATTACCTTGTGGCCAAACCGGATTATCTTTTCTGTGGGTGCCAAGCTGATTTATAATAAAGTTATTATCGGCCCGGTGTGTTTGTGGAATTCCTGACATGGCCTGTAAGGAGGCGTGTATGAAGCTGTCAGAACGTATTGCGGCAGCGCGAGGTGATGAACGTGCCGATTTACTGCTGACAAATTTACAATTGGTCAATGTATTTACAGGCGACATAATCCCGACCGAGATCGCGATCAAAAGTTCGCGCGTGGTCGGGGTGGGTGAGGGTTACGAGGCCCACAAGACACTTGATTTAGGCGGGCGCTTTGTGGCGCCCGGTTTGATCGATGCGCACGTTCATATCGAAAGCAGCATGTGCACGCCGCCGGAGTTTAGCCGGGCGGTGCTGATCCACGGCGTTACGAGTGTGGTCATCGACCCGCACGAGATCGCTAATGTGCTGGGTATGGACGGGATTCACTTCATGCTGGAATCAGCCGAGCACGGCATTTTGAGCATCTATATGATGGCGTCGAGCTGCGTACCGGCTACACACATGGAAACATCGGGCGCCCAGCTTGAGGCCGTGAATCTCCAAATGCTGCGCAGCAATCCCTGGGTGTTGGGCCTGGCCGAGATGATGAATTACCCCGGCGTCATCAACGGCGATGCGGGCGTTTTGAACAAACTCGACGCGTTCCGAAACGACGTGTTGGACGGACACTGTCCCGGCCTGGTTGGTAAGGGGCTGAATGCGTATATCGCCGCCGGGATTCGCAGTGATCACGAGTGCACGACGGTCGAGGAAGCCCGCGAAAAGTTACAAAAAGGCATGGTGATCTTCATCCGCGAGGCGACCAACGCCAAAAACTTACGCCCGCTGCTGCCGCTCATCACGCCCGAAAACAACCGCCGTATTTGCTGGTGCACCGACGATCGCCAGCCCGCCGATCTGCTGGACGAGGGATCGATCGATCATATGATCCGGGTCGCCATCAGCGAGGGCGGCATAAACCCGGTCACCGCGATCCGGATGGGGACGCTCAACCCGGCTGAATACTTCGGCCTGTACGACCGGGGCGCCATCGGGCCGGGCCGCCGCGCGGATTTGTTCGTTTTCTCCGATCTGAACGCACCCCGCGCCGAATTGGTATTCCGGGGAGGGCAGCTTGTCGCTCGTGACGGTGAGCTGACCGCGCCGCTTCAGCCGCCCGTATCAAACACGCTGCGGCACTCGATGAATATCCGGTGGGATGCGGTTGATTTTGCGATTCCGGCAGCCGGTGAGCGCATACGCGTGATCGGCGGTATTCCCAACCAGCTTGTCACCAGGCACCTGATCGAAGCTGCACGCATCGAAAACGGCTGCGCTGTGGCGGACATCGAGCGTGATATCCTGAAGATGGCGGTGATCGAGCGCCACCGGGCATCCGGCAACATGGGCAAAGGGTTTATTCATGGCATCGGCCTGAAACGTGGCGCTATCGCCGGTACGGTTGCCCACGATCATCACAATCTGGTCGTGATCGGTGCCGACGATGTCAGTATGTTAACCGCGGCGCGTGCGGTTGAACAGATGGGCGGCGGACTGGTCGCTGTGTTGGGTGATCGGGTGCTGGCCCAACTGCCGCTTCCCGTCGCCGGGCTGATGAGCCAGTGGCCGATTGCCGAAGTACGCGCCGGGCTGGATAGTTTACTGGACATGGCCGGGCATAAGTTAGGCTCGCACCTTCACGATCCATTTATGGCCATGAGCTTCATGGCATTGGAGGTGATTCCCAGTCTCAAACTCACAGATGTAGGACTCGTGGACGTGGATCAATTCGTGGTGGTTGATCTGTTTGTGTAATTTCGCGAGTGTTCGGTATTGTGCACGATAGTTTTTGTGTTATTTGCACGCTTGCTTTTGAGCGAATTTAGCCTACACTAAATAGGTAAACGGTCATATCCGTTTGATCACTATACGACATCCTGTCTCTCTCGAGGAGGGGAAAAGTATGTTTAAGAAAAGAACGTTGATCGGATTGGTCTTGATCCTGGCTCTCGTTCTCGTGCTGGCGCTGGCTGCCTGCGGCGGTGACGATGATGACGAGGATAAGACCCCTACACCAGAGGCGGCGGCTGAAGAAGAAGCAGCGGCTGAAGAAGAAGCCGTAACCGAAGAGGCGGCGGCTGAAGAAGAAGCCGAAGCTGAAGAAGAAGTGGCCGCCGAAGAAGAAGCGGCTGAAGAAGAAGCTGAAGTGGCCGAAGGCGAAGCCGAAGAAGAAGTGGCCGCCGAAGAAGGGTTGACGTTTGGCGTGGTGCTGGTCGGGCCAAAAGATGACCACGGCTGGAGCCAGGCGCACTATGACGCCGGTTTGTATGTCGAAGAAAACCTGCCCGGCAGCAAAATGATCGCGCTCGAAAGTATGAACTCTGCGGACCGTCCCGAAACCACGCTGGAACAGGTGGCCGAGGACATGGTAAGCCAGGGCGCCAAGGTGATCATTACAACATCGGCAGACTTTGAAGTGGATACTGCCGTGGTTGCCGCACTCTATCCCGACGTGACGTTCATTCACATTTCCGGTGATGATGTCTATTGGGGCATTGCGCCGGCGAATGTCGGCAACATCATGGGCCAGATGGAATACGGCAAGATGATCGCCGGGTGTGCGGCAGCGCTCAAGACCGAAACCGGCTCCATCGGTTACGTTGGCCCGTTGATCGATCCCGAAACAACCCGCCTGGTGAACTCGGTTTACCTGGGTGCGCGTTACTGCTATGAAACCTACCGCGAAATGGACCCGGCTGAACTCAAGTTCACCGTGACCTGGATCGGTTTCTGGTTCAACATCCCCGGTGTGACGCTTGACCCGACCGAGGTGTCAAACGCGATGCTGGACGATGGCGCGGACGTGCTGATTTCCGGTATCGACACCACCGAGGCGATCGTGGTCGCCAGCCAACGCGCGGCTGAGGGTGAAGCCGTGTGGGCGATCCCCTATGATTACAAGGGCGCATGTGAAGAAGCGCAGGATATCTGCCTGGGTGTACCCTACTTCAACTGGGGTCCGGCCTATCTAGGCGCGCTCCAGGCTATCCAGGATGGCACCTGGAAACCGGCATGGGACTGGAACCCGCCTGACTGGGATGACATCAACAACCCCGAAACGACCGCTGTCGGTTACATTTACGGCGACGGTCTGACCGACGAAAACAAAACAACCCTGGACGAGTTTATCGCGGCGTTGGCGGCTGGTGCCAAGGGTGAAGAAGGCGGTCTGAACCTGTTTGTCGGCCCGCTGAACTTCCAGGACGGCTCGGTCTTCCTTGAGGACGGCCAGGTCGCGACTCCGGCTGAAATCTGGTTCATGGCGAACAACGTTGAAGGCGCCGAGGACCCAGAAACCGTGAATCCACCGCAGTTGCTCGAAGGTGTTGAAGGTGCCAGCGAGTAATCAGGGTTCGTGGTAAACTAGGTGCATGGGATTGGGGAGAGGGGCTTGCCTCTCTCCTCATGTTTTTTTGGTATTTTGTGGTATAACAGCGT
Source organism: Anaerolineae bacterium (assembly GCA_016930015.1). GTDB lineage: Bacteria > Chloroflexota > Anaerolineae > Aggregatilineales > Aggregatilineaceae > JAFGHR01. Next base: position 21,446 of record JAFGHR010000096.1, read on the forward strand.
CTTTATAGATTATTGATGGACCGAAAAAACCCGAATGCATGTTGAACTAAACCATATTTCCAAAACATTTGGCCGCGTGCGTGCTAACCAGGATATCACGCTGGGGTTCGAGGGTGGGCGCATTTACGCTATCCTCGGTGAGAACGGCGCGGGCAAAAGCACGCTGATGAAAATTATGTCGGGTTACCAGGCGGCTGACAGCGGCGAGGTCGTCGTTGACGGCGCGGCGGTCGATCTGCATGCCCCCACCGACGCGATCGAACACGGCATCGGCATGCTCTACCAGGACCCGCTGGATTTTCCGCCGTTTACCGTGCTGGAAAATTTCATCGCCGGGCGTCCGGGCGGCTTTTTCCTTGAACGCCATACGGCGCGCCAGCACCTTAACGCCTTGATCGAGCGTTTCGATTTTGATCTCGACCCGGATGCTTACGTTGATATGCTCACCATTGGCGAACGACAGCAGTTTGAAATTTTGCGGCTGCTGTCGTTGAATGTGCGCGTGTTGATCCTCGACGAGCCGACAACCGGCATTTCGGCGGGGCAAAAAACGGCGCTGTTTAATGTGCTCAAATCGCTGGCGCGTGACGAAGGCATGACGATTATCCTGGTGTCGCACAAGCTGGAAGATGTGATCGAATTGTGCGACGAAGCGTATGTGCTGCGCCGGGGGCGGTATGTGGGACACAAAAATGTGCCGTGCCCCATGTCCGAACTGGTCGAGCTGATGTTTGGCCGCGTGGTCGCCCGCCAGGAGCGCCCGCCTGTATCGGTTGGCGAGCCGGTGCTGGTGGTGGGTGGTGTGTCGGTAGAAAGCCGCCGCCTGACGGTTGATCATGTCTCGCTGGAAGTCCACGCTGGCGAAGTGATCGGCCTGGCCGGGCTGGACGGCAGCGGGCAGGGCGAATTGGTGCGAGCCTGCACCGGCCTGTTGCGCCCGACTGCCGGTTCGATCCGCATCAACGGGCAGGAAATGACCGGGCGACCGTATCCCCAGTTTGCGCAAAGCGGCGTGGCGTTTTTGCCTGCCGGGCGCCTGGAGGAAGGTTTGATCGGCAGTATGACGCTGACACAGCATTTTGCGCTTACCCTGCCGACCAATCGCCCCTGGGTGAACTGGTTCCGCGCCCACCGTGTGACGACTGAGCGTGTCCAGCATTTTAACGTCAAGGGATATCCCGGCAGCCCGGTTCAAACCCTGTCCGGCGGCAACCAACAGCGCTTTGCGCTGGCGCTGCTGCCCGATAACCTGCGGCTGCTGCTGCTCGAAAATCCGACGCGCGGCCTGGACGTGGAGAGCGCGTTATACATCTGGGAACAACTGCTGCGCCGCCGCGAAGACGGCACGGCGATTGTGTTTATCTCGCCGGAGTTGGATGAAATCGTGGCGTACAGCGATCGTATTCTGGTGTTTTTTGGCGGGCACACCACGCTGGTTGATGACCCGGCGGACATGACCGCTAACCGCCTGGGTGAATTGATCGGAGGCCGGATGTGACCACGCCAGCTAACACAACACAGCGCCCCGCGTCACAGTCTGCGCCGCCTGGGGGGTTGTCACGCTCGATGATCTGGCGCTGGGTGCTGGATATGCTGCCCGCCATGCTCACGCCGTTTTTGGGTATTCTGGCCGCGCTGGTGATCATTGTCCTGATCCTGGAATGGCAGGGCGCCGATCCGCAGGTGGCCTGGGATTACCTGTATGAAGGCACGCTCGAAGACAACATCCGGCGGGCCGATCTGGTCGCGTATTGGATGCCGCTGGCGGTTACGTCGCTGGGCCTGGTGCTGACCTACACCGCCGGGCTGTGGAATATCGGCGTCGAGGGCCAGTTGATTATGGGCGCCATCGGCGCGACCTGGGCCGTGCGCCTGTTCGCCGAGAGTGATTCGCCGCCGCTGGGCCTGGACCTGGGCCGGGATGGTGTCCTGGTCATGTGTTTTGTGTTCGCCGCGCTGACTGCTGCATTCTGGGCGCTGATCGCCGCTGTGCTCAAAACCAGGGGTGGCGTCAACGAGATTTTTGGTGGTGTGGCGCTTAACTTTATCGCCCAGACCTTTAACATGTACCTGGTATCGAACGGCGGTCCCTGGCAGCCAACCGGCAGCCGGGCTACCGAAACGGCACGTTTTCCTGAAAATGCGCGTTTGCCCACGTTTCAGGATTACCGCCGCCTGAGCCCGACTACGATCTATGTGACCGTGGGGGTGTTCGTGGTCGTCGTACTGATCATGTACGTCTCCAAGTGGGGCCTTCAACTGCGTGCGATGGGCAAAAACCAGCATTCGGCGTTTTTGCTGGGCGTGCGCACCGAGCGTAACGTGGTTCTGTCGATGGCGCTGTGCGGCGCGATGGCCGGGTTGGGCGGCGCGTATCGTGTGCTGGCCCCGGATGTGTCCAAGCTGACGGCGGCACCCTCCGGCGGTATTGGCTTTCTGGCGATCCTGGTGGTGCTGCTGGCGTCGATGTCGGCGGTCCTGATACCGTTTGTGTCGTTTGTGTTCGCCGTCCTGTCGAAGGGCGGGCAGCGCATCGAGAGCGGTTTTCAGTGGGATTATGATATCGTGCTGGACCGGTCGCTGGTGCGCGTGTTGCAAAGCACGGTTGTGTTGATGGTGGTGCTCGCGTTTGGCGCCCGGAACCGTTTTTTCCCGCCGCGCAGCGCACAGCCGCCGGTTGACGACGACACAAACGGCGACACAAACGACGGATAAGTAATCGTGATATGCTGCACCAGTGGGAATATCTGACAACGTATCTATCCGGCTTGCTGGATTTTCCGGATTCGGTAGACGAGGCGGAAGCGCTGGCCTGGGCCAGTAAATCCATCACCCAGCAGTTAAACGAATACGCCCGGCTGGGCTGGGAAGTGATCGATATACGCTGGATTACGAACATGGAACTCATGATCACGTTCAAACGGGCGGTGCAGGCGGACGCGGCAGACGACGCCGGGCCGTTTTAATAAACCCGCTGGCTGACAGAAAGCAACCATTCAGGATGAATGCATTATCATGACAGGCTTAGAGAGCACATTACGCGGCATTGTCCGGTCCGCGGCGCCGATTGTCATCGCGGGGCAGGGGGAGTTGATCACCGAACGAGCAGGCGTGATCAATCTATCGCTGGACGGCACAATCATGCTGTCGGCTATGACGGCGCACGTCATCGCGCGTGAAACCGGCAGCCTGACACAGGCGGTGCTGGCGGCGATGCTGGTCGGGATGGCGGTGGCGTTTGTTGTTGTGTTTTCGAGTATTGCGCTGCGCCTGAGTCAGGTCGCCGTCGGGTTTATCCTGACGATTCTGTGCGCCGACTTGGCTATCTTCCTGGGCAAGCCGCATTTTAACCAGCCCGGCAAAGAAATTCCCCACGCGCCGATCCCGGTGTTGAAAGATATTCCGCTGCTGGGGCCGGTGTTTTTTGATCACAACATTCTCATTTACCTGTCACTGCTGCTGGTCGTCGCCGTCCTGTTTTATATTTACCGCACGCGGCCCGGCCTGACGCTGCGCAGCATCGGTGAACAGCCGGAAGCCGCTTTTGTACGCGGCACGCCGGTTCAACTGCTGCGTTATGTGTATACGCTGGCGGGCGGGGCGCTGGTGGGGCTGGCCGGGGCGACGTATTCGCTGTCGGTCAAGCTCGGCTGGAAAGAAGACCTGTCCGGGGAGGGATGGATCGCGCTGGCGATCGTGATCTTTGGGCTGTGGATGCCGGGACGGGTCGCGCTGGGCGCGTATCTGATCGCCGGGCTGCGGTCGGTCGCCATCGACCTGCAAGACAACGATGTGATCGATCTCCCGGCGCAGATCGTGAACATGCTGCCCTGGTTCCTGATGATCATCACGTTGATGATCGCGACCAGCGGCGTGCTCGAAAAGGTGGTGCGTTTCACGCCGGACCGGTTCAAACCGGCGGCGCGCCGCTTTTTACGGGCCGCACCGCCGCGCGCGCTCGGTACGCCGTTCGAAAAACACTAACGCCGCGGCTTAGAAGTAAAGATCGCGCCACGACGCGAGTGTGGTATCGGCCAGCTTCATGTCCGGCACCGTTGAGGCAAAATGTAAAAAGAAGCTGTTGATAAACGCCGCATTGACGCACAGTCGCCGTAACCGGTCGTGTTCCGGCTCGTTCCCCAGCATCCGGTTGATTTTGCGCCCGAACCGGCTGCGCACGTCCATGGCGTATTTCGGTTTATTCCACAGAAACGGGTAGTACAGCGCTATATTGTTCATCCAACTGGCGTTAAAACGCGGATCGATCCAGTGCACCATACCGGCTTTGACCAACTCATACGACAGGGGCCGCATTTCGGCATTCATGTTTTTTTCTTCGTAGTGGTGGTAGACATGTTCAAATAGCTCGCGGTGGTGGTGCGGTGATAACACCATGACTCCGGTCTGGATCACATCGTTGATATCGTCCGGCAGCCCATACCGGGCGTGAAACTCGCGTCCGGTGAAGTTTTGAACCGCGTTGTCCTGGCCCCAATAGTCATACTTTCGAGTCAATGACTCGTGCACGTACCACGGTGTGGGCGTGGCAAAGCACTCAACGCCGCCGACTTTATCCACCGGAATATCATCGACAATCGACGGTGATTGCGTTACATTGATCAGAATATCGGCGTCGATCCACACAACCCGATCGTAGGTGGCCGACCAATCCTGGCTCAGCACCAGGCATTTTTGCCAGGCGGGGTGCCGGTTTTGGGCGAGCGGGCTGTTGTCAAGCGGATCGGTGATGGCAATCAGGTCGAAACCGTGCTTGTCCGCGTACGCTTGCCAGTTGGTAGCGCACACGTCTCGCCAGCATGTTTCATACGCTGCGCCGAGTGTAAGCGTAACCAGGGCTGTTTTTGGTGGCATCAGGATAGGCTCTTTATACAAGGTGACAAAACCAAAGACGCTGGGTGCCGATTATAATGGACTGGTACCAGCCAAACAAAAACGCGCGGCTGCCGCTTTTGCGAGGCTTGATGCTGATCAGCACAGTGAGGGAGAAACGATATGCAAGCACTCAAAGACCGGATCCGCGACGAGGGTAAATATTTGGGCGACGGCATTTTGAAGATCGACGGCATTTTGAATCACCAGATGGACCCCAGCCTGATCAAGGCCATGGGCGAAGAAGTTGAACGCCGCTTCCGCGATGCGAAGCCGGACCGTATTTTGACCGCCGAAGTATCAGGGATCGCGCCTGCATTGATGGCCGCGCTGGCGTTGAACGTGCCGATTGTGTACGCGCGTAAACACAAACCGGTGACCATGTACGGCCCCATATTTTTAGAGACGGCCCCCAGCCATACCAAGGGCGGTGAAACGAACCTGATGGTTGCTGCCGAGTATCTCCCGGCGGGCGAGCGTGTGTTGATCGTCGATGACTTTTTGGCGTCCGGCAAAACGCTGTTAGCGCTGGCCCGTATGGTGCAGGAAGCCGGGTGTACGCTGGTCGGGATCGTGACCGTCGTCGAAAAGAGTTTTGAGGGCGGGCGCGAAAAACTGAGCGCTAAATATGATGTGCCGATTGAGTCCCTGGTGGTGATCACGCACTTAGACGAACACCGGATCGTGTTTGCAGATGATCTCCCTCTGGATGAGGAGTAGCAGCCGGTGTCCCATGCGAGCGGCGGAATCGCCATTCTGGACTACGGTTCACAAACCGCCCAGTTGATCGCGCGGCGGGTGCGCGAACTGGGTGTATACGCGGCGCTGCTGCCCTACACGACGACGGTGGAGCAGGCTCACGGCGCCGTGCCGGACCTGCGCGGCGTGATTCTGTCCGGTGGCCCGCCGAGCGCTTACGAAGCCGGTGCCCCCCGCCTGCCGGATTGGGTGCTGGCGAGCGAGCTGCCGGTGTTGGGCATTTGTTACGGTATGCAGTTGGTGACCCTGGCCTTTGGCGGCGAGGTCGCGCCCGCTGCACAGCACGAATACGGCATGACGCCGATTACGATCGTCAAACCGGGGAAACTGTTCGCCGGTTTGGAAACGACACAAACCGTCTGGATGAGTCATGGCGATCGTATCGAGCGCCCGCCGGATGGGTTCGACGTGCTGGCGCGGTCGGATAACGCGCCGTTTGCGGCGATCGGACACCTGGAACGCGGCGTGTTTGGCGTGCAGTTTCACCCGGAAGTGGTGCATACCGAACACGGCGCGGCCATGCTGCGGAACTTTGTGATCGGCGTGTGTAACGCAAAAACCGGCTGGACACCCGAAAACTTCATCGACGCCAGCGTCCAGGCGATCCGTGAGCAGGTCGGCGCGGGGCGCGTGCTGCTGGGCATGAGCGGCGGCGTGGATTCGGCGGTGGCCGGGGCGCTGATTCACCGCGCGGTCGGATCGCAGCTTGTGCCGGTATTTGTCAATCATGGCATGCTGCGCCAGGGTGAAGCGGATGCCGTCGTGCAGATGGGGCGGTCGCTGAACTGGAATCTGGTGGCCGTGGACGCCACCGAGGATTTTCTTGATAGGCTGCGGGGCGTGACCGATCCCGAAGAAAAACGGGTGATCATCGGCACGATGTTCGCCGAGGTGTTCGAGCGCGAAGCGTCCCGCCAGGGCCAGCTTGACTGGCTGGCGCAGGGCACGATCTACCCGGATGTGATCGAGAGCGCGGGAACCGGTCGGCCCGGTGCGCGCCGCATCAAGTCGCATCACAACGTGGGCGGGCTGCCAGATCGTCTGAAAGATCGCTTGGTCGAGCCGCTGCGCGACCTGTTCAAGGATGAAGTGCGAGCGGTTGGCTCGCTGCTCGGTTTACCGGACACGGTTGTATGGCGCCAGCCGTTCCCCGGTCCGGGGTTGAGTGTGCGCTGCGTGGGTCAGGTCACGTGGGAGCGGTTGGAAGTGCTGCGTGCCGCCGATTTTGTTTTCCTGGATGAATTACGTGCCGCCGGTGTGATGGATTCCATAGCGCAGGCGTTCGCGGTGCTGCTGCCGGTGCGCAGCGTGGGCGTGATGGGCGACAACCGCACGTACGACGAGGTGATCGTGCTGCGAGCCGTGACCACCACCGATTTTATGACGGCGAATTGGGCGCGGCTGGATCATGACCTGCTGGCGCGTATCAGCAGCCGGATCGTGAACGAGGTCAAAGGTGTGAACCGGGTGATGTACGATATCTCGACCAAGCCGCCCGCCACGATTGAATGGGAATGAATTGAGTGGGAATGAGCAGGTAGTGTATACTTGACGGTGTCTTAAATGTGTTTAGCTTTTTCTGGACGCCGGAACAACCTGCCATGACACGAATCTTTATCAGCCATGCGACCGAGAACGACGACTTTGTGACCCGGCTGGCTGCCGATCTCCGCGCCGCCGATCTGGACACGTGGGTCGATCACGAAAATATTCGCCCCAGCCAGGATTGGGACGCCGCCGTCGAGTCGGCGCTGGAGTCATCCGGCGCGATGGTGCTCGTGTTGTCACCGGATGCGGTCGCCTCCCAAAATGTTAAGGTCGAGTGGAGCTATTACCTGGAACTCGGCAAACCCGTGTATCCCGTTTTGCTGCAAGACTGTGAAGCCCCCTTTCGCCTGCGGTTGTTTCAACGCGTGGATTTGTGCAAAGACTACGACAAAGCGCTGCAAAGGCTGCTGTCGGCGCTGGCGAGCGGCCAACCCGCGCCCCGATCCACACGGTCGCGCAAAGCCGTCAAGGCCGATTTGCGTATCACGCCGCGCACGGCGCGCCAGGTGGACGCGCTGCTGGTGCTCAGCGGGCACCGTAACAGTGTCAAAAGTGTGGCGTTCAGCCGGGATGGCACGCTGCTCGCGTCCGGCTCCGAAGATAAAAACGTGCGCTTGTGGTATACCACGCGCCGCACCCGGATTCGGATGTTGATCGGCCATGAAAAGCCGGTGACCACGGTCGCCTTCAGTCCGAACGGGGGCATTCTGGCGTCCGCATCAGAAGATCGCACGATCCGGCTGTGGGATGTGGCCAAGCGCTACGGGATCACGGCGTTTCGCAGTCACACTGGCAGCGTGAACGGGCTGGTCTTCAGCCCGGACGGGGCGACGTTAGCGTCCGCTTCGGATGATGGTAATGTACGTTTGTGGAACATGAAAAAACGCCAGCCGGGCGGTGTGCTGGCCGGGCATGACGGGCCGGTAAATGATGTCGCCTTCAGTCCCGACGGGGCGATCCTGGTGTCGGCGGGCGCAGATATGGCGGTGCGGGTGTGGAACGTGGCCGACCGGCGCGAAGAATCCGCGATCGCCGTGTCCGACAGTGTGCGGCGGCTGGCCTTCAGCCCGGATGGTGAGCTGTTAGCGCTGGCCCTGGATGGCAGCGGCGTGGCCGTGTTTAATATGGCGACTCAAACGCGGCCAGGCACCATTTTTTACGCCGATTACAACGCCAACTGTGTACGCGGTGTGGCCTTCAGCCCGGATGGTGTGCTGCTGGCGATGGCCTCGTTGGATGGCAGCGTCCGGCTGTGGCGCGTGGCCGATCTCGGCCAGTCAAAACGGGCGCTGCGGGCGCTGCGCGGTCACGAGGGGGGATTGTGTGACGTCGCATTCAGCCCGGATGGGCAGCTTTTAGCGACGGCTTCACACGATGACACGCTCCGGCTGTGGAGCGTGATGCATTAGCCTGGGTCGTGCTGGCCGTCTTCCGAGAACAAAAAAGCCCGCCGCCTGGTGTGTGACAGGGGCGGGTTTTTTTAGTTGTTTTGGACAGCCAGCGTTACGCAGAAACAGCCATAAACTGTTCGAGGGCTTCCAGCGCCTCGCAGCCGTACATCACCGACGGCCCGCCGCCCATCAACACGGCAACGCCGATCGTTTCAGCGATCTCTTCGCGGCTGGCGCCTGCTGCGAGTGCGTCATGTATGTGGAACGCAATACATCCGTCACAGTGCACCGCGATCGCAATACCAAGCGCGATCAACTCTTTGACTTTGGCGCTAAGGACACCATCGCCCCCACCCGCTTTGTGCAGTTGGGCAAACGCCTTCATCGTATCGGGGATTTCCTGCCCCAACTGTCCCATCAACTCGCGCATATGCTCGTAGTGTTCTGGAAAATTCTTCGACATACCATTGACTCCCTGTTTACTACCCAATGTTGACCTCTATGATACATGGCTGCGAATGGGATTGTTAGTGATATTTTCCGTAATTAATAGTGATTTTTTTCACAATATGTTTCTCATAGCAGAACTCTGGATGATTGTGCTTTTACGCGTGGCCGCGCGCGTGTAAGCCGTTCTTTTTGCCCCAAATCTGGAAGTTACCCGTAAAATGTTTCCCCCTGAAAAACCTATGCTACAATGCCAGTAAGTGATGGCGCGAAGTAAGACGGGAGCGAATATTATCATGAAACCATTTGAACCCGCCTATCGCCGCCTGCTGCGTGAAGGGGAACTGCCGGAACGCGCCCGGTTAGCCTGGGATGCGCTCAAGGACTGTAACCTTTGCGCGTGGGACTGCCATATCGACCGGACGCACAAAGTCGGATTCTGCCGCACGGGTGCCGAGGCCATCGTCAGCAGCGCGTTCCCTCACATGGGTGAGGAAGACCCGCTGCGCGGGTTTCGCGGCTCCGGCACCATCTTTTTTTCGCTGTGCAACATGCGCTGCCAGTTTTGCCAGAATTACGAGATCAGCCAGCAGGGGCAGGGCCGCACCGCCAGCGTTGAGCAGATTGCCGCGATGGCGCTGCAACTTCAAGGGTTGGGCTGTCACAACATCAACTTTGTGTCGCCCAGCCACGTGATCCCGCAGATCATCAATGCCGTAGCGATTGCCGCCGGTGCCGGGCTTAACATCCCGCTGGTGTATAACACAGGCGGTTATGACTCGCTGGCCGGGCTGCGCCTGTTAGATGGCATCATCGACATTTACATGCCGGATATGAAATACGCCGACCCCGAAACAGCCCAAAAGTATTCCAAAATTCTCGATTACCCGGCCCGTAATCAGGCGGCTGTCCGTGAAATGCACCGCCAGGTCGGTGATCTCCGGCTGGACGAGGATGGAATCGCGACGAGAGGGCTGCTGGTGCGGCACCTGGTGCTGCCTGATGAGTTAGCCGGAACCGCTGAGATCGTGCGTTTTTTGGCTGAGGAAATATCGCTCAGCACCTATATTAATATCATGGGGCAATATCGACCGGCATGGCATGTGCAAGAGCGGGATATCGCCCCGCTCAACCGCCCGGTAACACATGCTGAGGTCGAAGAAGCAAAATCCCTGGCGCGGAGAGCCGGGTTACGCCTGGATCAACGCCGGGGGTGGTCCGCGCGGCTGCTGTAACCGGGCGTATAACTATTTTTGGGGAGGGAGCTTTGATATGGATGGATATCAGTACGTTGGCGTGGTGACGCAGTATTTCAATAAGATCAGCGTGGCCGCGATTCTGCTGGAAGACGCACTTTACGTGGACGACTGGATTTTGTTCTACGGCCCGCGCACCGAGTTTGAACAGCAGGTGCTCTCTATGCAGTTGAATCACGAAGTGATTGATCACGGCGAACTGGGTGAAGAAATCGCGATCAAGGTTGTTGAGCCGGTGCATGAGGGCGATGAAGTGTTTTTGCTGCTCGACAAGGCCGAAGATGATCGGTTCTAGGCCACGCCAACAAACCCAGCGGCGTTAGCGAATGCCGCTGCTGCCTGATAGCTGCTCGATGGTGCGGCGCGGGCTGTCGGCCTCGACGCCCATGGTTTCATGGGCAGAATTATAGTCATATTTGCGCATGAACTCCGACAGGTCGAATTGCAGCCGTGACCAGATATCCTGCTGAATGGCGAGTAAGTGCGCTTTGGCGCGGATCAGTCCCGGCAGTTCCAGCGCCTGGCGCAGGTGCGGTAAACAGATGCCCGCCGAGCGGCTGAAGGCACCGGTAAACGTGTCGTGTTCCAGGTGTTCTAACAGGTTGCGCAGCAGGTGTTCTTCGACGATGGCCTGATGTGTGCAAGCCGGGCAGGGACCTTTGGGTTGGAGCGCGGCGGCGGCTCTGGTCACCTGGCGTTTGCCGCCGTCGGCACCGACACGCCCCATATCGTTCAGCATGTGCCGGATCACACCTTCGTACAGCACCGCGACACCGAGCGCGCTGGCGTTGATATGGTTTTGAATGTGCCACGCGTGCGTTGGGCAAAACCCGCGTGCGGCGCGTACAGCCTCATGGGTAGCGGGTTTGTTAACGTATTCGTAGATCGTACTGTCCAGGTAATGGTGTACGCTGTCCAGGGTCAGGCGGCAGATCGGGCAGGCGGGTTGTTCGAAAGCTTCGAGCAGCCGGTAGGCGTGTGATGATAACGTCATAAGCAGGTGTTCCGTTGTGTGCGAACCGGTGATCCGCCGGACTGATACCAGGGTGAACCACCGATCCTTACGAGCCAGTGGCTAGATTATAACGCGCTGTGGGCCGGGGTGGAGCGCGTGGGGGTGTGCTCGTCACAATGCGATAACGCTATTGTCAAGATCGGCGGGTTCGTGTAAGATACAAACAGGTTTGAACAGCGGGCATGGTGTAGTGGTAACACAACAGCCTTCCAAGCTGTTATCACGGGTTCGAGTCCCGTTGCCCGCTCCACGATCCCCAATAAACCGCGTCATGCGGGCCTGTAGCTCAGCGGTCAGAGCAGCCGGCTCATAACCGGTCGGTCGCAGGTTCGAATCCTGCCGGGCCCACACTCTGTACACCAGGCATAATCAAATCTGCTTTGAGCGGGAACGTGTAATACAGCGTCCCCGTCCCGTTTTTTATGACGATCTTCGCCACGAGTTCAAAATCTGCCCAACACGTATCCAATGCAGCCCAACCACGCGCCCAATCTCCCGATAGTTCAGGTCCACTCCAAAAACCAGGCAAAAGCGGCGCTTTTTATATCCCGCTGGGCCTCATCTCGTGTTTCGATATAATAGAAACATCGGATATTAGATTGGCTGGCTTCTGAGGATATCGAACCGGAATATGAGTGATCAAGCGCTTACAAGTACAAAAAGGAGGATAAGCCGTGGTTTACTGCGGCGATTGTAATGAGCAGCACTGATGTACCAATTTATCAGATTAAGATCACGCTGAAAGACAGCCGGCCACCGATCTGGCGGCGGTTGTTGGTATCGGGCGACACGACGCTTGCCAAACTGCATCGAATCATCCAGGAAACAATGCCGTGGCAAGATTATCACCTTCACCAGTTTATGGTCGGCGATGTGTATTATGGTGTGCCCTCATCCGAAGACTGGTATGAGGTTAAAAGCGAGCATCACGTCAAGCTGAGCCAGATTGCTCCCCGTGAGAAAGCCACGTTCACCTACGAATACGATTTTGGGGATGGCTGGTTACACACGCTGCTGGTTGAAACAATTCTGCCCCCCGATCCAGAAAAAAAGCTTCCGGTCTGCATCAAAGGTATGCGGGCGTGCCCACCTGAGGATGTAGGCGGTATCTGGGGATACGAAACCTTTTTGGAAGCGATCAAAAACCCGGCACACGAGGAACACCACGACTATTTGGAATGGGTCGGCGGCGCATTCGACCCGGAGGCTTTTGACTTGGCCGCTATGAACGAGCGTTTGAAAAAATTGCGGTAAGAAACGGCATGGCAGTGACTCGGTTGTGATCAAACCGGGAGCCCAAAACCCGAATATGGGTGGTGATATTTGGGCAGCCGTTCGTCCAGCCTGGCTTAAAAACCTTTTCTGCTTCCCAACCCGGCTGGAAAACAGCTATTACGACTACGACCGGGATGGCCACCTCAGAATTCTACGGAATTCCGTTCCAGCGTTCGACGGTATTGTTGCATTGCAACAAAACGCTGTTGGAAGAAAACGGATTCGCGGCCCCAACCAGGATGATCATCATCGCCCCGTTGATGCTGGCTTTTTTGTTTTTCCAGCGCCAGTTTATCAACAGTTTTCTCTATTCGGGCGTCAAGTAATATACGGACGGGGTTTGCAGGCCCCGTCCATAAAATCAACACAAGCGCTGAGCGTTTCACATCGCGCTCGAAATCGTTTTATTGCGTGAGCAAATGCACCGTTTCCGGCACGAACGAGATACCAACGCTCTGACCTTCGCGGAAAATCTGCTCCGCGCTGGGATCACTCTCCACCACGATCAATTCTTGGCCGTCCACGTCCACGATGTATTCGCTCGACGCCCCTAAATACATGGCCTGTTTGACAGTGGCCTGTTTCAGGTCGGGATCATTTTTGAGCAATAAGGCTTCGGGCCGCAGCACCGCCGTCAACCGGTTACCCGCCGAGGCGTCGAAAGTCAGCGCAGACGACATGTTTTGCCCCAGCAGCGTAATGTCAGCCCGCTCGCCCGTGACGGAGTCTACCGTCACCGGCAAGAAATTCGCGCGCCCAATAAAATCCGCCACGAAACGTGACTGGGGATGCCGGTAGATTTCTTCAGGCGCGCCGAGCTGCGCGATTTTTCCCTCATTCATGACCACGACCCGGTCAGAGAGCGCCATCGCTTCCACCTGATCATGCGTCACGTACACGCTGGTGATATTGAGACGGCGCTGGATGTTGCGAATTTCGCTGCGCATCTGCACGCGCAGTTTGGCATCCAGGTTGGAGAGCGGCTCGTCAAACAGCAGCACACGCGGCTCGACCACCAGGGATCGCGCCAGCGCTACACGCTGCTGCTGCCCGCCGGAGAGTTCATTCGGGCGGCGCTCACCCAGGGTCGGCAAACTCATCAAATCCAGCACCTTTTCAACCCGCGCTTTGATTTCACTGCGCGACACATGCTGGACGCGCAACCCGTAGGCGATGTTATTGAACACGGTCATATGCGGGAATAACGCGTAACTTTGGAATACCATCGCCATATCGCGCTTGTTGGGCGGGCGGTGCGAAATATCTTTGCCATCCAGCAAAATCCGGCCCGCCGAGGGCATTTCAAACCCGGAAATCAGGCGCAAGGTGGTGGTTTTTCCACAGCCGGACGGACCGAGCAGCGTCAGGAACTCGCCTTCGTAAATCGCCAGCGACACATCGTCCACCGCCCGGACTTCGCCCTGCCCGTCGCGCTGCGGAAAAATTTTCGAGATATTGTCCAGAATCAAACTGCCAACTTGATCGTTTGCCATTATGCGCCCCCTTCCATCGTTTTCTCAGCGCCGGTTGTGGTGCCAACCGCAACAGATAGAATAACAATCGCCACCAGCACAATGCCAATCAGGATGACGCAGTAAGCAAACGCATTGCCGTAACGTCCGTTTTCAACCTCGTTCAAAATCTGGTGAGTCATGATCTTGGTGCGTGACGTGGTCAGGAAAATGATCGCGGAGATCGTCGTCATGGATCGCGCAAACGCATACACCAGGCCGGAGAAAAACGCGGGCCGGATCAGCGGCAGCGTAATCCGCCGGAACGTCCCGATATTATCCGCGCCCAGGCTGATCGACGCTTCCTCAATCGAGGGATCGATCTGCGAAAGCGCCGCCACGCCGGATCGCAGTGCCGCCGGGACACTACGCACGATGAACACCAGCACAATCGCGCCCGCGCCGCCGAAGATCGCCCGGCCCCCGGTCAGTTTAGGAATCAGCGTGATCGTGCCAAGCAACGGCAGCGTGATTTCATTGGGGCGGTTGAACACCAGCAGGTAGCCAATGCCGATAATCGTGCCCGGCACGGCGATGCCGAGCATCGTCGCAAAGTCGAGCGCCGCCCGGCCCATAAACCGCTTGCGCACCACCAGGAACGCGATCACCATGCCCAGCAGGCCCGCGACCGGCGTCGCAATCGCGGCTAACTTCGTGGTATCTTTCATCGCCTCGGAACCATAACCGTTGATCACAAAATCGAAGTGATCAAGCGTCAGGTCGTTGTTGATATTCAGAATTTTGGTGAACGCGCCCGCAAAAATCGTGCCGTAGATCAGCAGGATAAACAGCGACACGAACAACCCCGCCCCGAACAACAGCCAGCGTACCAACGGGTGTGTGATCTGCTGCGGTGTGCCGGTGGGTTTGCCGGTCACGGATACAACTGATGTCCGGCTGATCCAGTAGCGCTGGACCATAAAGACCAGCAGCGACGGCACCAGCAAAATCACTGAGAGAACGGCGGCGGCGGTGGTGTTATACAATCCCACGATGGAAACATAAATGCGCGTAGACAGCACTTCATAGTTGCCGCCCATCACCAACGGATTCCCTAAATCTGCGATCGCCTCTACAAACAGCAGCAAAAACGATCCGGCGATGCCCGGAATCAACATAGGGACGGTCACGGTACGGAAAATACGAAACTTGTTGGCCCCTAGATTCGTAGCGGCTTCGTCCAACGCCGGATCAAGCGCCTGCATCATGCCCTTGAGATTCATATACGCGACGGTGAAATAGGACAGTGTCAGCACCAGCGACAGCCCATCCAGCCCGTAAATATCATACCGGATGCCGAACCATCCCCTGCTGATCATGCCATTACGCCCAAAAAGGAGCAGGACAGCCGTTGCAACGGCAAACGGCGGCGAAATGATCGGGACCAGGTACGTGATGTGCATCAGCCGTTTGAATGGCACGTCTACCTTGACCTGAATATACGCCAGCAGGAACCCTAAAGTGGTTCCCAACGCGGCCACAATCAGGCCCATTTCGAGCGTATTACGAATAATTGTCCGGTAAACGGGTGAATTCAGGTAGCGGTCGAATAATTCCTGGCCTTTTTCCGTCAGGCTTTCTTCCACCATCATGTAAATGGGCGAGAGAATGGCGACAATGATGAACACCACCACCAGAATCAAGCCGATGAATAACACCGGGTCTTGAATGATCCGGCGGAATTCAGCAATTGGACGTCCTCGAATTAAGTTATTCAAACGTTTTTCTCCGTGAAAATCGCACTGCCCCCCAACAAACAATCCGATGGGGGGCAGTGATCAGCTAAAGAACAATAACCATGCTTACTCAGTCGGCTGGGGCGCGATCTCCGCGTCAAACCGTTCGGCAATGGCGGTGCGATTCATCCCGGCAGCGATGAAGTTGTACTCGACCAGATTCACTTCGTTCAGCTTCACCGACAGATCAGACACCGGGGTATCCGGGTTGGTCGGCAGTTGCAGCGAGTTTACCGTCCCCGCAACCGACTGCGCATCGACTGAAAGCGCCCACTCGATCCACATCTTGGCCGCTTCCGGTTCCGGTGCGCCCTTGATCAACCCCATCCCGCCGATCTCATAACCCGTGCCTTCTTCGGGGAAGGTATTGACGACGATGCCCTCGAAGCCTTCGACCTGAAGTTTCACACAGTCATGCGAGAAGATGATCGCGACCGCGATTTCGCCGTTAGCCGCCATCTGGCCAGGGGCCGCCCCGGAGCGCGTGTATTGCAGAATGTTCTGGTGCAGTTTGCTGAAGTATTCGAACGCGTTGTCAATCGCGGCCTGAGTGGGCATCCCGTCTTCATCGTAGCCGGTGCCCGCTTCGGCGGCTTCCAACTCGTCCGCTTTCAGCGTCACAATAGTCCAGAACGCTGTAAACGCGGTGCCGGAGGTGGCGGGGTGCGCCACCGCGACATTACTCTTCAGTTCAGGGGCGAGCAAATCTTCCCATGAAGTCGGCGCTTCGATGCCCAATTCTTCGAGGAACTCGACGTTTGAGCAGAAGCCCAATGCGCCCACATAGACGCCGTGCCACGAGTGATCAACACCCACTGCATTCGGCGCTAACACGGAGGCTAGTTCTGGCTCGTAGGGTTCGATCAGGCCTTCTTCGTAGGCGGCGATAAACGCATCCGCCGGGCCACCCCACCACACAGAGAATTCGGGGTCATCCTGAGTCGCGCGGATACGGGCCAGCGATTCACCCGATGACATGCGGACGTAGGAGGTTTCGATCCCGGTTTCTTCTTCGAAAGCCTGGGTCATCGCCACACACCAGTCTTCCTGAGGCGTACACAGCACCGTCAGCGTATCTTCTTGCGCTTCAACGGGTGCCACTGGACTCGCTACCATTACCGGAGCAACAGCAGCAGCCAACAATAAACAAAGGGTAATTACAGAAAGCTTTTTCATTTTCCTATTCCCTGGGTTAAAAGAAATTAAACAAAAACCTGCCTATACTTCGATAGGATGATTAATTATAGAGGGTTTTCGGCTGTTGTACAACGTAAAGTTAAACATTCTTTACTTCCTGTTTTGGCGATCGGTTCCTTGCGCTTTGCGGGTTTTAGGTGATGCGTAACGCCCCGGTCCTAAAAAAGAAAGAATGGGCGGCGTAGTATCCGGTTCACTTCATTAAATCGTCCCGGCGGCAGGCGTGTGAAGTGAGATGATCGACCCGGACTCAGAAGTGTATTCCTGAGTCCGGTACAATCTTATGGTTCGGTTATTCAACAACCGGCAGCGTGAACCCCTCCGGGCACACCGGCGGCGTGATCAGGAACGCCGCGATCCAGGCATTGTCGATTCCTTCGACGAGCAGCTTATACCAGTTTCCAGCAGCATTGACGCCGATCACCTGTAGTGTATCTCCCCCGGCCACACCGCCCACCTGGGCAAAATCTGCGCTGGGGCCGCCGCGCAGGTTCGCGCCGTCGGTCGCGGTGGCGGTGCAGCTTGCAGGTGATTCGCCGGACACATCCCCGGCGGGCGTGTTTTCGATGGATGCGCCTTCGGAAGCCTGGCTGTAGTCAAAGTCGAGTTCGGGGAAGATGTCTTTCGGATCATTTTCGTCGTCGTAGGTGATGGCCGCGACGCGCCAACGCACGTTTTCAGGTGCATACGCAATGCCCGCTTCCCCGACCCGCTGAGACAGGTCCACCAGGGGGATAGACACGGCCAGTGTGTACCGGTCGGCGCTAAGCGCAGCCTCCACGGGGATGATAACATGGGTGCTCGGCAGAATCCCTTCGGCCACTACCGAGCCGTCGGGCTGAAGATGAACCGAGGCAAAAAAGTCTGCACCCAGGCCGGTGTACATGATATTTTGGTTGGCGTTGATGCCCGTAGCGGGATTCCCGTCCAGGTCGAGCAAGATGTACCACACCTGTTCGGCTTCGGCGCTGGTGGTGGCGACTGGCTCCACCATATCGATCACGAACGTGCGGGAGCGCATTTCCGCCGCGAAAAGCTGCACCGTGTCCGGCTCTATGGGGAGTGTCTGCTGTTCGACGCCACCATCGGCGGTTACGTGCAGCAGCAGCGCATCGGGGCTTTCGGACGAGACGGTGAAGCCAGCCTCAACCGGCGCGCCCAGATTTACCGTGCCCTCGATCAGCACGATGTCGAGTGTACCGCCGTCGGCGTCGTAATCCAGAATGGCGTTGAAGCCCGTGAATTGTATACTGGAAAACCCGTTCCCAAAGTCAATGGCGAGTTGCCCCTGGCCCTTGGTGTTTAGCCCCTCGTTGTACTCGATATGGGCGCTGCCCGTGCTTACGAGCGATATAGAGCTGTCCGGGTTATACGTGATGTCCCAGGCGTTGCCCTCGACAACCATAACCGTATCCTGGTAAGTAAAGAACGCACTACCCACTAACGAGTATGGCTGCCCTTGGGCCAGATAAAAGTCGACATAACCGGTCCAGGGTCCCACCATCGCCCATCCAGAGGACTGGCCCAAGTAATCTTGCGGTGCTGGCAAGGCCCTGCCGCCCGCCGGGTAGAGCGGCCCGACCGCGCTGCTCCCGTTATAACCGATGGCCGTCACATGGTTGATGTCAGCGCGGGCGCTGCTTGGGTTCTGAATAACCTGCTGCAAATTGTAATCACGTACATCGCCCGGCTGCTCAACTCTGGCGCTTTGGTGCCAGGCCGCGCCCGGCACCGGTGGGGGTGGATTCCCCTCGACAAGCAGCGCACGGAGCACCATTGCGACAAATTGGCGGGCAAATGCGGGATCGCCTCTCTCAAACCATTTGAACATTTGCAGGAGCAGCCGGTTGAACTTAACGATTTCTTCAGGCGGTGCGTCGCGCAACAGCGGCACCACCTGTTGAACAAACGGTTGCCACTCCTCGGCTTTCATAAGACCGGTTTCAGCGGGATTGCGATCCCACATGCCTACCACAAAGGCGTCGATGTCCTTGTTCATCTCGGCCAAGTTGGCGGGCGGTGATATTGGATCACCCTTCAAAAACTCCGGATCACACTCTGCTGCCAGTGAGGTAAACGACAGCAGCAAAACGAGCAGTAGTAGTTTTTTGGACATTACCTCCTCCTTATGGCGGGTGAATATCTGCTTTGTATGCTGGCCGCGTATTCCTTGCGGCCACCACAGGGTGAAGAAAAAACAGGTGCGCATTGGGGTGGCAGCAGTGAAAGAGGGGAAAGCCGGAGCGCGATACTAAACGTTTTATAGGCTCAGGCCGTGAAATAAGCAAAGGAGCCAGGCGATTTCTTGCGCTTGTGTGTCATGCAGCCTGGCACTTTTCACATCGTTTTCACACATTTTGTCGTGGGGCGGCGGTTCGAAGCATCGGAAGAAATGGCGCGCATATTTGATCATTGTAAACCGCAAAACAATTGCCCCTATCTTATGTCGGCATTATCATTAGTCTGCCACAGTATATTGGACTGACCCCGGATCTGCGGAGACAAGAAATGTCACGTAGACTGTAGAAAAAAGGGATCAGCAAATGAAGAAACAAGGTCGATACAGCAACGAATTCAAGCAAGAAGTGCTGCGCATGGCCGAAACAACAGACAAGCCGGAGTCGGAATTGGAACAGATTAATCCCGATCAGGCTGCTGGGAAACCGAGCGTTATTGAGATGCACGGTACAGCGCCGGAACAATACCCGTATTGGGATTGATGAATCGTCCACAACTGTAAATGAGTGTCACATATGCCATCACCTATTTTTTCAGAAGATATGCTGCGCCGTCACACCACCGCCGAAAGTTTCGCGCGCGGCGAGCAGTATTACACCCGAAAGACTGTTCGCGATCCAGTTCGACGTGGAGCAACACTCGAAGCTCAAGTAGAAGGTTCGCAATTCACACCATACCGGGTCACGATCACCTTGGATGAGGCGGGAATCCGGTCGGCAAGCTGTACCTGCCCCTATCACTTTGGCGGCTACTGTAAACACGTGGTAGCGGTGCTGCTCACGTACATCCGCCAACCAGAAACCTTCGCCGAACAACCGGAACTGTCCGAGCCGCTCGAATCGCTGCCGGCGGAGCAATTACGGAAATTGATCCGTACCCTGCTCGATCAAAAACCAGAACTTAACGATTGGTTCCACGTCATGATTTCCAGTCTGGCCCCCGTTTCTCAACCGGAAACTCAACCCGTCCAGCGGTCCCCGGTTGATGTGACCGCCTTTCGCCGCCAGATAAAACACGCGATAGGGCAGATCGATTACGGTCGCCACTGGGAAACGATCTGGGCGGTCGTGGGCGATCTGGAAGCCGCTCATAACCAGGCCAAAGCGTTCTTGCATGGCGGCGATTCGGCCAATGCGCTGGCTTTGATGCGCGTTTTAGGCGAAGAAGTGATCCCCAACTATGAAAACCTGGAAGAAGAATGCCAGTTAGCCGAATTTCTGGAGATCTGGAGTGACGATCTGACCGAAGCGATCCTGGGCGCGAATTTGTCACCCGACGAGCAAAAAGAACTCAGCCGGCAATTAACTCGCTGGGCAGGCCCACTCTCCGATTTTGGACTGGATGAAACGCTGGATAAACCCATCACCGCCTGCGAGCGTGGTTGGGATGCGCCATCTGACGATCTGGATGATGAGTTTGCGATAGATTTGATCGATGCCAAGCTCAACGTGTTAGAGCGCCAGGGCGATACGGAAGCCTATCTACAATCGTGTTTGGAAAACGGCGCACATTATCGTTATGCCCGGCGTTTAGCTGAACTTGGACAAATCGAACAAGCGACCGGACACGCGCTCCAACACGCGATGGAGGCCAACGAATTTTTGAAACTGGCGCAATTTCTGCGCGAACAGGGACATATCGAAGCCGCTTATCAAGTTGGTCTACGTGGGCTATCCGGCGAGGGTCGAAAATATGAGGTGGGCCAATGGACCGGCGAATTCGCCGAATCGTTGGGGCGACTCGACATCGCGCAGCAAGCATGGCACGCCGCCTTTGATAGCTCGCCTTCGTTGGAAGCCTACCAGCAACTCAAGCGCTTGTCCGGTGATGATTGGCCAAATTTGCATCCCCAACTGATGGAGCGCTTACGACAGGATGCCTACCGCACGGTGCTGATCGACATTCTGATCGACGATCAGGCCATTGAGGAGGCTATCCAGGTCTGGGATAGTTATCCCTATTGGGGTTATGATCTGCTCGGCAGGTTGGTTGATGCGGCGGGCGCGGATCACCCTGACTGGGCGATTCAGCACGCGCTTAATGAAGCCCAAGGATTGATCGCCAAAGCGAGTACATACTATCCTCATGCAGTGCGTTGGCTGGGCAAAGTGAAACAGATTTATCTTCAGCATGATCGATCTGGTGATTGGCAGCAGTGCATCACCAGCATTCGGGCGCAACATGGGCGAAAATATTCGTTGATGGCGCAGCTCAAGCAGTTGGATTAACCATAGAAAGAAAACTACGCGTATGCAAATGCAGCTTATTCTCAGGAAATTGGAACGTTACGATGGTACATTTCCACGCAAAGCGGTGCAAGCGGCGATTGCCAACCAGGAGCAGATCACCCCTGAACTATTGACTATCCTTGAGTATACAACGCAACATGTCGAAGCATTGTTGGATCGACCCAATTACATGGGCTACCTCTATGCGATGTTTCTGCTGGCCCAATTTCGTGAAGAACGCGCTTATCCGCTGCTGGTTGATCTTTGTTCCGTTGAACCTGAAATCATTGAGGTTTTACTCGGCGATACGATCACCGAGGATTTGAATCGCATCCTCGCATCGGTATCCGGCGGCGATCCAGACCCCATGAAATCCCTGGCCGAAAATGAAACTGTCAATGAATGGGTCAGAAGCGCGGCGTTAAATGGCCTGGTAGTGCTCGTCGCGCAGGGCGCGCAATCACGTGAGGATACGTTGGCCTACT
>JAFGHR010000097.1 GCA_016930015.1 Anaerolineae bacterium
CAGTTTTGCCGGGCGTTGGCCGCCAGCCCCAGCGCGAGCACCAGGGGCAGCACCAGCAGCGCGTTGGGTTTGCACGCGAACGCCAGCGCCAGCGCGATTCCGGCGAACGACCACCGATCACGAACAGCCAGCACCGCCGCCGCCAGTCCCCAACAGGTGGCCTGCACATCGGTAAAAACCGTTGCAGAAAACGCCAGATCATAAGGCGACAGCGCCAGCAGCAGCGTTACTAACCCGGCAGCAGCCCGGTCATGATACAGCGACCCTGCCAGCACATATACCAGGGCCAGACTCACACAACTGGCGATCACGTTGGGCAGGCGAGCGGCAAACTCGGTTGGCCCCAGCAGCTCAAATGAGGCAGCGACCATGTAGAACATCAGCGGCGGTTTATCAAGATCGGTGTCACGCAGCAATAAATCACCGCGCTCGCTGATCAAACGTGCCTGCGCGGCAAACAAGGCCTCGTCAGGATGAAAGCGCACATCAACCGCCAGCATATAAAAACGCAGCAGCATCCCGACCAGAATCAGAAGCGCCGGTACGGCAATAACCGGCGCAGCGTGATCATGCTGGCACAAACAGCCATGCTGGCAAAAACAGCCACGCTGGTACAAACGGCCCAGCATCAGGCAGTTCTCAGTCGGTAAAACGGTAGCGTATCAGCGTCCACAGGGCGATCACGCCGTCGCGCCACGATATTTTTTTGCCTTCATCCCATTCACGCCCGTTATAGGAAATCGGCACTTCGTAAATGCGGTACTTGCGCTTCAGAATCTTGGCGGTTACTTCCGGTTCGAAGTCAAAACGGCGCGACCGGAGCGTTATATCGCGCACGATATTGGCCCGGAATACCTTGTAACACGTTTCCATGTCGCTCAGAATGGCGTTATAGAGAATATTGGTAACCAGGGTCAACGAACGGTTGGCTACCATATTCCAGAAAAACATCGCTTTGCGCGGCCCACCCAAAAAACGCGACCCGTACACGACAAGGGCTATTCCCTCTTCGATGGGTTTTAACAGCGTCGGATAATCGCGCGGGTCATATTCAAGGTCGGCGTCCTGGATCAGAAACACGTCACCGGTTGCGTTCTGGAACCCGGTTCGTACAGCGGCACCTTTGCCCTGGTTGCGGTCGTGAAGAAACACCTTGACTTCATCACCCTCGATCTGGGCCAATAGATCACGTGTGCCATCTGTTGATCCGTCGTCAACAATAACGATTTCATCAGCTAATCCGACAGCACGAACCCGGCGGACGATTTCCTCAATCGTGCTTTTTTCGTTATAGCACGGGATAATGACTGAGAGCTTCATCGTTCCCTACCTCGTTTAGTGGTTTGATACCCAGAACAGAGCGCGATTATAGCCAAGTCCATGATCAAGAGCAAACCTGCGTAAACCGGTCTGTCCGGCGTGTATTCAGGTGGCATAACCGCGTCACCAACGGTAAGCTATGGGCCGGTAGCCGTTTGCTGCGGAGGAAAACACGTGACCGATTCGATAAACGTGACTGTTCGCGGGCTGCGCAGCGAGGACACTGATTCCCTCTTTGCGCTGTGGAATACCGGTGATATCATCCGGAATTCGCTCGAACTCCCCTATCCATCTGAAGAGGCGTTTCGCGAGCGCTTCAACAACCTGACGCCCAACCATCACATGTTGGCAGCCGAGTTGAGCATCGCCAGCGGGCGCAAACGGATCGTTGGCCTGGCTGAGCTGCGCGTCTTCGTCAAACGGATGCGCCACACCGGGCGTTTGAACCTGTTCGTTCATCCCGATTTTCAACGGGCTGAGCCAGAAACCCGCCTGTTAGAAACAACGCTTGAACTGGCCGGGCAGTGGCTGGGTTTGCGACGTGTCGAAGTGATTGTTTTTGTCGATGATACCAACGCCATCGCGTTGTACGACCATCATGCTTTTGTGATCGAGGCTACGATGCGCCGGTATGCGCGGCGAGAGGGTGTGTATGCTGACGCACACTTGATGACCCGGTTTTTCGCAGACCAGCCGCCAAAGGAAAACGAGTCATGACGACATCTCCCAAAACACAGCCCGAACTGATTATTCGAGGCCAGGAAGCCGACGATTGGGAAGACATCGCCGCGATTCTTTTGGCGGACCAGGTTGTGTATTACACGCTGCAACTGCCCTACCAATCACGCGACAGGATTCGCGAAAACACGGAAAATCCGCCCGCCACTCACTTACGCCTGGCCGCAGAGATTGACGAGCGTGTGATTGGCTTGATCGGGCTGTCACAGGGCAGCGGACGCCGGGCTCACACCGCCGAACTCGGCATGATGGTACACCCGGACTTTCAGGGGCAGGGCGTTGGCACGGCTCTGATGAAAGCAGCTATCAACCTGGCCGAAAACTGGCTTAATATCAACCGGATCGAACTGACCGTATTCACGGACAACCAACCGGCCCTGGCGTTGTATGAAAAATACGGCTTTGAAATCGAAGGTACGCTGCGTGACGGCGCGTTCCGTGACGGCAGTTATGCCGACCTGTACCTGATGGCCCGCCTCAGAGGAGAAATATGAATATGACCGACCTGATTATTCGCAGCGCGACCCCTGATGATTGGCCCACGATTGCGGCGATTACCATTCGCACGTTTGGCCCCGAAGACGAGCATAATCCGCTGGCTGAGTCATTTCTTCAACACTGGCTTAACATGCCCAACAGACCGGATTTCATATGGGAGAATACCCGGATTGGCCTCGTCAACGACCAGATTGTTGCCCATGTGGGCATCGTCGAACGCGTGCTGCGTATTGGATCGGTTAACCTGACATTCGGCGGCATTGCCGCCGTCTTGACGCTGCCCGAATACCGCAAACGCGGTTATGCCGCTCAACTGCTGCAAGACGCGATCCGGCGTATGCACGAGGTAGGATATGATCTGTCCCTGTTAACCGGCATTCCACGCTTTTACGATCAATTTGGTTTTGTGGTGGTGTGGCCCCGCCGCGACACCACCTTTAGGGTGGAAGATGCGCTGCGTATTCCGCCAGAAGCGGCGGACGGATATACTGTACGTCCGGCCACTGAAGATGATACTCCAGATATCCTGGCATGTTATGACCGCGAATGGCACACACGCCCGTGTGGTGCCCGCCGGACACTCGATTGGATGCGCTGGCGGCTGAATTGTACCCCGCCCGGTAATGCACCCTACGTGGTCGTGGTCGAAAATCCCAACGGCGTATTGTGCGGCTATTCCGCAGGTTGGAAGCCCGACCAACGCGCCGAAGTGATTGCGGTTGACCGGCCAGCGACCGCTGCACTGCTCAGGCACAACGCCAGCCTGTTCACCGACAAACCAGATACCGTCATTCGCTGGCAGCAAATGACAGACTCGCGTGCGGCCCGTTACGCCCGCCAGTTGTGCACGGTGTGTTATGAAATAATTGCCGTACACCGGGGCGACTGGATGGCGCGTTTTATCGATACACAGTCTGCGCTGGATACGCTGCGACCGGCATTTGTCGAACGCCTGCGCCAGCATCACGGGCCGGACGCTGATGCTCTCACGCTAAAAGCCGGAGCCGATACGGTAACGCTGCATATGGGTTCCTCGGACATCACGCTGCCGCACACGCTGTTTCTGCCGCTGCTGTTCGGTAGTCTGAGCGCAAATGATATCGATGATCTCCCCGACCATGAACTGAAGCAGCCGCAGCGAAATGTGTTAAAGCAGTTGTTCCCACCCGCGATCAGCGGGCTGGCCGGACTCGACTGGTTCTAAACAAAGCGAGATGTTATGAGCGACCATCACCCCTCTGATCTGGCGGCACTGCGCGGCGAACCCAGTTATGTTTGGCGCGAGGGCCAGGAACGCCGTTTACAGATGATCGCGCGGGCGGTTCACCTGGAAAACGCGGTTATTCTCGAAGCTGGCAGCGGCCTGGGTGCGTACAGCCGCCAGTTCCGGCGGCGTTTTTCGCCCCATGTCGAAGCATTCGACGTGGAACCTGAGCGCATCACCCAGGCCCAGGCGGATACGCCGCACGCGTTAGTCGCCGCTGCCGAAGCCCTGCCGTATCGCACCGGTTATTTTGATGTTGTGCTGTCCAACGAAGTGATCGAACACGTGAACGACGACCACGCGGCGGCGGCTGAGATGGTGCGTGTCCTCAAACCGGGTGGTCGAATCGTTGTGTTTTGCCCGAATCGCTGGTACCCGGTCGAGCAGCACGGGCATTATTGGAAGGGCCAATACCACTTTGGTAACACACCGCTGCTCAATTATCTGCCTGACCGCTGGCGTAACAAACTTGCGCCGCACGTTCGCACCTATACGGCTCGCAAACTCCGGCGGTTATTTGACGGCCAGCCCGTGACCATCGTGCAGCACACGCGTATTTTCGGCGGCTACGACAATATCACCCGCCGCTTCCCGCGTTTGGGCGACCTGCTGCGCCGCGTGTTGTATGCCCTGGAACGCACACCCTTTCGTTTTTTTGGATTATCACACCTGCTGGTGGTCGAAAAAAACGCGTCAAAATCGAGCACAACCTGATCGAGTTGCCAACTCTCTGCTATAACGATCAACCAATCGGGTCCGCCGCAGACACCAGTTTCAAGCCCTGTTTTTCATAACCGGCCAGGGCCTCATCCGCCAGCGTGTCAAAATCGATCTCAGGATGCGCTACCGACGACGTACAATCGACCAGCACGTGCCACCGGGCGATCAGATCGGGCCGCGTTTGATAATACCGCACGACAGATGCAATAGTCTCTAACACGCAGTGACTTTTGGCCTGCCCGGCGACATAAACCGCATCATATGATTCCAGCATTTTTAGAAAAGATGTGTTTAACGTTCCCTGGGACTGGTTCGACACCTTGACTTCCGGCTCTAACAGGGAATAGTGCTCGGTTTTGGGAATCGCGCCCTTGGTCAAAAATACCGGCTGCGACTCACGTGCGGCGGCGTGGTAGGCGATCGCTTCATACAAAGCCGGGGAAATGGCATGTCCCGGCGTGCCGATCATAGTGTGGTAGGGCCAGATCATCAGCTCTTTTTTGGCCTGCGATTCCAGTTTATGCACGTAATCCACAGACCAGGTCGTTTCAAAAACCGGTTTCCACTGGCCCTGCGCCAGGCTCGCACTGGTGATCGTTGTAAACGGGACAGGGTGCTCGCCCGCTTCGTTGATCCACCAGGTAGGGTAAAAAATCTGGGTGGGGATGTGGCTGTCTAACGAAGCCGTCACCGCGCTGACACGGGCCGCGTTATTCAACAGCCATTGAATCGTACAGCGGGTATCATCGACGGCACCGGGCACGCTCAGTGAGCCATCTGTGTGAATAAAATCGACCTGGGGATCAACCAGAAGCAAAATGACACGCCGCGAATCCGTTCTTGCCGGTGGCAAGTTAGCTTGTTGAGCCTCGGCGATCACGCCGGCAGTATCCGGCACATAGAGCTTTCCGACTTTGTCCGGGTCGTAAAAACGTGGAAAAAACATCATAATGGTTTTGACTCGCATCTCATCCAGGCAAACAAACCAGGTTGTGCTGCCACTTTTACCCGAAATCATCAAACAAATGCCAGCACTACCGGGGTTATGATACATCGAACAGGAACGCCCAACCACTGTTTTTATCGATTGTGTACAAGGCGCATCTGTGCTAAAGTTTACCATCATAATGCTGTAAGATAATCATGTTGTGCCGGGATACCGGCACAAGTTAACACGTTTTTTAAAACACAATCAATCAGGTCGGCCAAACACAAATGAGTCGTTAGTAGTGCGTCTTATGGGTTTAAAACGTTCTGGCTCAACCACACTTCAAGCCTCAGATGGTGAAGCCTATCACGCCGAAGTCAGTGCTGATCGTGATCGACTGCAAGCGATCCTGGACGCCAATCAAGACGCCATGCTGCTGTTCGACACACGAGGGCGACTGATCAAGCAAAACGCCACAGCGGAAGATCTGCTGGCCGCCTGGTATCTGGCGAAGCCATATCCCAGCATCTTTGACTGGCTCCGCACTTCTGATGAAATAGTGATCCGTCACCTGACCGGATTGACACGCGCGCAGTTCCGCCAGCATATGCTTGACATTGTGACACAGCCGCAAAATGTCACCTGGCGCCAATTCAAACAAATACGCGACGACGATACGTATTACATTCACGAAACAGGCTCGCCCGTGTTAGACCGCGAGCAAAACCTGATCGGCTGGCTGGTGGTGTGGCATGACGCGACCGAAGAACGACGGTTCGGGGCGGCACAAGCCGAACTCGGCGGCATGATTGTCCATGATCTGCGCACGCCGCTGACGGCAATCATCAGCAGCCTGAACATGCTCGAAGAGTTTTTGGCAGAGGATGAAATCGACCTGGCTCTCTTTGGCGAGATCGTCCAGATTGCCCACAACAGCAGTGAGAATATGCTCCATTTGGTGCAATCACTGCTCGATGTAGCCCGTATCGAGCGTGATGATGTCATGCTCGACTGTGAAAGTTACCCGCTCATCGATGTTGTTGAAAATGCTGTCAAGTCGATGCGGAGTCTGGCGCTGCGTGCTGATATTGACCTGGTTGTTACCCTCCCGGATAACCTTCCTGCGGTGTGGATTGACGAGGAAAAAATCGAACGTGTGCTGATCAATTTGCTGGACAATGCTTTGCGCTTTACACCAGCAGGCGGACAGGTTACTATCGAAGCTGTGGAGGGACCAGAAGACAGTGGTGTCATCGTTTACGTTTCTGATACCGGTCCGGGTATTCCACCTGAAGCTCGCGAGCTGGTATTTAATAAGTTTACCCAGCTAAAAAACCGTCCGGCGGGGCGCGGTCACAAAGGAGCAGGGCTGGGACTCACTTTTTGCAAACTGGCTATCGAAGCCCACGGTGGTCGCATCTGGATAGAAAATCGGCGGGAACGGGGCGCGTTGTTCTGTTTTGTGCTGCCAACAACGCCGTTTAATGCGCCACCATGTTAAGGGGATGTGGGCGCATACCTTACACGTAACATGGCATACGCCCCCTGGCCCCAGTCCAAGAAATGTGTCATCCCCGGCAGAAGTGATTCATATAACATGGCAAGGTATAACAAACTACCTGTTTTATCCTGGGGATTTGGCCTGCTCACGCTCGTTGTGCTGCTGACCAACAAACCCGAAACGGCTACACTGGATACCGGCGCGTGGTTGTTTTTTGCGGCACTGGTGGGCCTGATGTTAAACCTGGGTATTCCCATCAGCGATGGCACGGTATCGCCAGCGATCACGGCGGCCCTGATCGCCTATCTGGCCCTGGGAAGCAACAGCATGGCTCACGCTGCCGTGTGGAGCACGGCAACCGGCAGCCTGATAGGCAATGTTGTCTGGTACACGCATCGCCTGGCAACAGACCGGACCCGCCGTCGTGATTACGGCATGCTTGGCGCGGTCACCATCCGGACCGCACAACTCACGCTGGGCGTGTATGCCGGTGGCTGGGTCTATCACCACCTTGATGGGCAGCTTCCACTGGACAATATCAATAACCGTGATGCGCTCCCCCTGGCGGGGTTTATCGCGGCTTTTTTGGCGATCTACCTTGTGATTCTGCTGCTGGAAATCACCCGGAACCGTCCTGACGCGTTACAAAATCTGGTGCGGCATTGGCGTGAACTTGGTACCGCCCTGGTGATCCCGCTGCCTTTTGCCCTGTTGGGGCCGGTAATCTACCATGAATCATCTGACCTGACGTTTTTGCTGCTGGTCATCGGTTTGTTAATGTTCGTGAGTAGTCTCCATTGGATCAGCCAGAACCGGCTGCGATATCAACAGCAGATCCGCGAATTATCCTCACTGGCCGCCGTGAGCCAGGGCATCCGGAGTAATCTTGACCTCAACGCGCTGTTAGGCGTGGTGTGCCAGCAGGCAACCGATCTGCTACAGATCGACAACTTCACGGTGACACTTTACGATCCCGGTTCTAACCTGCTCCATTTTCCGATACACGTGTGTGACCATGTCCACGTGCCGCTCGACCCACGCGAGGCCGGTTCCGGGTTGGTCGAACATGTCATCCGGCAAAATGCGCCGCTCCTGATCAGTGATCGTGTTATTGCCCGTGCCCAGGCCATGAACCTGACGCCGCCCGACGCCCCGATTTTTTCGTGGCTCGGCGTACCGCTGCCCGCCCGTGAACGGGTGTTGGGGTGTATGTGTGTATGCTCCATGCAGCCGGACCGCCACCTGACAATCGATGATCTGCACTTGCTCAGCAGCATTGCAAGCCAGGTAGGTATCGCCGTTGAAAATGCACAGTTATATGGAAAAACACACGAGCACTCGGCCCGGCTCACAACCCTGAATAATGCCGCCGTTACACTCAGCGGTACCCTGGACGAGCAGCACGTCGTTGAGCTGATCGGATCATCTGCGCTGACCGTGACAGAAAACGCTGCCGTAGCGCTGTATTTATGGGACGAACGTGAGCAACTGGCGCTTGCGGGGCACCAGGGGCTGAGCGATGCCTTTGTTTCTACGGCTCCCCAACCCCTGCTGGTGAGCCATGAGGATAATCAACAGCGCCAGCAGCCGATCCTGGTGTCCGACACCCACAGCGATCAGCGCGTGACTCACTTGCGCCGCCAGTTCGACAGCGAGCACAAACGCGCCTGGGCCGAGTTTTTATTGCACAAAGGCAGCACGCGGCTGGGTATCCTGGTATTTTACTACGATGAGCCGCACAGCTTCAGCCTCGAAGAAGTCGAACTGCTGCGAAATTTCACCCACCAGGCCGCACTCGCGATCAGTAACGCACACCTGTATACCCTGACCGATCGCGCCCTGGATCGCCGCGTGGAGCAGCTCTCGGCGCTGGCCGACATCAGCCAGGAACTGGCCTCCACGTTCAGCCTGCAACGGCTGTTCCAACTGGTGCTTGATCGTGCCCTGGAAGTGACCGGATCAAAAACCGGGGCGCTGCTGCTCAGCACCGACAGCGGAGCATCCCTGCCCAGCCTGGTATCGTACCGGGGGTTTGCGCCGGATGCCTTTGATCAGGTCAGCCCGTTGGTTGGCCTGGTGGAAGAAACATACCGGACCGGGCTGCCAACGGTGTCTGGTGATGTCTCCCAGGAAAAAAACTATGTCGCGCTCGATCCGAAAACACGCTCGCAGACCAACGTGCCTATTTCGCGCGGCGACGACGTGATAGGCGTGATCTCGTTGGGCAGTGACCAACTCAACGCTTACAGCGCCGATGATCTGGCATTTGTAACGCAGCTAGCCACACAAGCCCGCATCGCCATTGATAATGTGCGCCTGTTTCGCTGGATTCAAATCGATCGCGACCGGCTTCAGATCATCCTCGACAGCATGCGTGAAGGCGTGCTGCTCATTGACGCCAATAGCAGCGTCGTGCTGGCCAATCCGCGCATTTATTACCTGATCGGTCTTGATCCGGAACAGATCATCAATATGCCCATTATCACCCTGTTGGAAAATCCAACGCTCCACCTGGCCGAGCGCCTGGGCTTTCGACCCGAAACCCTGCTGGCGCTGGTGCACAACCTGGATCAGGGCGATTGGGATGATTCGACGCGCGACGCCGGACGCATCACATTTCAAGTGGACACCCCCCGGCGGCGTATTATCGACCGGACGGATTCACCGGTTCGGGACGAAAACGGGCATGTCATCGGCCTGTTGATGGTCTTCACCGACGTCACACACGAACACGATCTGGCCCAGGCACGCGAAGACCTGAGCAATATGATCGTTCACGATCTGCGCGGCCCGCTCACCGCCATTACGACCAGCCTGAAACTCCTATCGGAGATCGCACCGCCCGGTGATCCAATTGGCAAAGCCGTCAAACAGACCACCGACACATCGGCCCGCGCCACGCGCAAACTGCTGAATCTGGTCGATTCACTGCTCGATATTTCCAAGCTCGAAAGCGGCATCATTGCGCTCGACCGTGAACCGGCGCTCCTGTCGTCTTTGTGTCTGACCGTCCGGGATGAAATGGGCCCCCTGGCTGAGGAACTCAACGTCGATTTGACGGATGATATCCCCGACGATCTGCCCATCCTTGATATCGATATCGAAAAAACGGAACGGGTGCTGTTTAACCTGGTTGACAATGCGATCAAATTCACGCCCTCTCACGGCAGCGTATTGATCCGGGCTCGTATGCCGGGCACAGCCGGTGCACCACATGGATTTATCAGAGTTGATATACAAGACACCGGTCCGGGAATACCCGATGAATACAAACGCTCCCTGTTTGAACGTTTTGTGCAGTTAAAGGGGCGGCACGGTCACCGGCGCGGTACGGGGCTGGGACTGACATTCTGCAAGCTGGCTATCGAAGCGCACAACGGGCGCATCTGGATCGAAGACAATCCGCAGGGGGGCACGATCTTTGCATTCACGCTGCCCATTTCGCGCCTGGACAGGTGACGGCAGTCGTGTTGTAGCGCCATCCGGTTAGTAGCTAGACAGCGGCTAAACAGCGTTCGACAAACACACGTCCCGCCGTTAGCGTGTTGAGATCGCCGCGATAGGGCACTTCGATGATCAGGGGGCCGCGATAGTCAACTGCCACCAGCGCACCAAAAACCGCCAGCCAATCAATCACACCGTCACCCAGGGGCAAATGGCGTATCTCACCAGGGCCATAATCTGATAGGTGAACCGTTGTCAGATGGCCGTTCATTGCCTCAATGATATCGACCGGGTTTTGTCCGGCTTCGACGGCTTGAAAGGGATCAAAGGTAAATCCCAGCGGCAGGTCATACAACCGCACACGCTGGATATGCTCTACCCGCCGCAGGTAACACCAGCTCACATTTTCAATGGTCAACGTGACGCCAGCCTGCCGGGCCTGTTCCCCCAGAACGCGCACCGTGTCAGCAAACCGGTCAAATGCCGCTGGAACATCCAGGTGATCGCGGAACCCGTGCCATGTAATCGCGCGTGCGCTCAACTCCGCCGCCACAGCGATCAGACGCTCAAATAACGCGTAACTTTCTGCCGCTCGCCGCCGGTAGGATGACCACAGGTCAAAGTGCCGGATATCGTTGTGCAGCGAATGAACCGACAGGCCGTGATCACGCAGCCGGTGTTTAATATCTGTCACACATGCCGGTTGGTATTCGCCATGTGTTTGAAGGTACAGTTCAACAGTGCCGAACCCGTGCGCTGCTGCCACCTCGATCGCGTCTTCGGTGTGATAATCGGGGAACAAGGCGCCGGTGCTCATGCCAATTCGACGTGCAGCCGGTACGTGACTATTGAGCGGCATGGCGGCGGGCATCAGCGCTGCACGCTCCTGTAAACCGCCAGCGTCTCACGCGCGGCGCGTTCCCACGAAAACCGGGCCGCGCGGGGTGGTCCCGCCGCCGCCATGCCCGCCCGCATCGAATCATCGGCCAGCACCATGTTTAAGACATCGGTCATGTTATCGACATCATAGGGGTTAAAATAACGCGGCACGTCGGCGCCCAGTTCGGGCATGCTGGACTCGCGGCTGCTGACCACCGGTGCCCCGCAGGCCATCGCTTCCAGAACCGGCAGCCCGGCCCCCTCGTACATGGACGCCATCACGTACACGGTTGCCGCCCGAAACACCGCCGGTAAATCAGCATCGGGCACGTACCCCAGCATCCGGACCGCATCCCGCAGACCAAGCTCCTCTATGCGGCGGAAGAACGCTTCGACCAGCCAGCCCTTAGAACCGACGACCACAAGTTGAAGGTCACGGTATGTACGGCGCAGCCGTGCCAGGCTCTCGACCAAGCGGGCCAGGTTTTTGCGCGGCTCGATGGTGCCCACGACCAGCAAAAAGCGGTCGGGCAATTGGTATTTTTCGCGCACACGTTCGACCTCAGCCGCCGGTACCACCCGGAAATGGGGCGCCGCCGCCTCATGAACGACCGTGATCTTACTGTCCGGCGTGCCATAATGCCGTATCAGGTCGTTTTTGGTGGCCTGCGACACCACAATAATCGCGTCGGCGCGGCGTACAAACAGCGGCATCGCCGTGTTCAGATACCAGTAGTTGAGCCGTTTATGGTGTTCGGGAAACAGCTTAAAAATGAGGTCGTGAACGGTCATCACCGCAGGCACATTACCCAGCGGCATCAACAGGTGTTCGGTAGCATGAAACAACGTCGCGCCCGGCACCAATCGCTTAAACGGCACGCGGAAAAGTTGCCCCTGCCAAACCAGCATGCGCCACGGTTTATAACCCAGCCGGATCGCGCGCTGCGGTATATGCTGCCATTCGGGCGGCACCTGCGCCTGGGCAGTCCGATTATAGAACAGGGTCGGCGGCATCTCGGATACATCGATCACGGCCTGAGCCAGCGAACGGGCATAACGTCCCAACCCGGCCCGGCTGTTAACCGCCGCCGATACGTCAATAACCTGTGTCACGGCCTTTCCCCCTTTATGATCATTATACGCTCTATGTAAAATCTAAAAAAAGCGTATTCCGTAGAAGCATGGCATTGGCATAAAGCGAGGGCCGCGCGGCCCTCGCCCCAAGCTATCTAACGCGCTGCTTCAGCGTATTGTCACGTGTACAACGCTTTGTAGCCCGGCTCATCACGGATGGAAGCCAGGTCGGAGTCCTCCTTGGACCACTCGGTCAGGCTGGGATTGAGACGCAGCCCATCGGCCAGGTTGGTTATCGCCAGGTCGGTTTTTCCCGACAGGGCGTAAATGCAGGCCAGGTTGTAGAAGACGGTGCCGCGCCAGTCGTCGGCGTCGTGCACGGCTAACAACCGTTTGGCGAACTGCTCACCGAACAGGTCGGTGAGTTTTTCATCGTAACCGCGCTGCTGGAGGTAATCCCACAGGTGGCTCATGGGATGGACCACATAACTGCCTGCGATACCACGCCAGATAACCTGCTCCTGTCCTTCAGGCACGGCCATCAAGGCTTCCTCGCTGGTGCGGTCGAGGTACGCATCCATACGCGCATAGGTGTCGCGGGTCATCTCCAGCACCTTTTCCCAGGACAGGTGTTGGTGTTCTTCAAAGATGGCGCGGTTGGCGTCATCAAAGTCACCGTAGTCATGCTCAGGCCAGGCTTCGCCGCGTTCGATGGTTTCCAGGTCCGCCAGACGGCGATCGGCCCACACCATGTTGTGGACTACTATATCTTTGGCAGACCAGGCATCGGCTGCCCCAATCTCGGCGCGATCGTCGTTGGTGAGTTGATCGCTAAACGTGAGCAGTTGGTCCCGCATATAGTAGAGTATGTCGGATAAGCGTGTTTTTAATGACATATTGGCTTAGCTCCTTGTGGTGTACTCGTTCTTGCCAGTTATACGAAACGTCCGATATGAAATGTGTTAACGAATTGGCTCCAGCATTCAGTATGATATCACTATGCGCCCGGCACACGTTTATGCCCTGGCATATGCTCACGGTGCCAGATCACGGCCCACACAAAACGCGGCAAACGCAGCATCCGGCGCCAGCGCCAGGGTTGTTTGTACAACCGGTACAGCCATTCCAACGCCAACCGCTGCATCCAGCGCGGCGCACGCGGCACTACCCCCGCCGCAAAATCCAATGCGCCGCCCACACCCATCGCCACGCTCACCGTCAGCCGGTCACGGTTACGCGCGATCCATTTGTCCTGACGCGGCGCACCATAGGCCACAAATAAAATATCCGCGCCACTGGCATTAACACGCGCTACGATATCGGCTTCTTCGTCCGGCGCCGGACTGCCCGCATACGTGCCAACCACCGAAAGGCCAGGGTGTTGCCGGATCAGGGCATCGGCGGCCCGCTCGGCAACACCGGGCGCGGCCCCCAGCAAAAATAATTTCCACCCTTCACGCGCCGCACGCCCGGCGATAATGGGCACCCCGTCCGACCCGGTGACGCGCTCCGGCAGCGGACGCCCCAGGCACCGCGCCGCAAACAACAGGCCAATGCCATCGGCGACACATAAATCAGCCTGGTGCAGCACGTGCATAAATTCAGGATCATCCTGGGCGATCATGACAAATTCCGGGCTGGCCGTACAAATCTGGTAAACGCGGTCACCGGCAGCGATCCAGCCCGCGATGGATTCCAGCATACTGTCAAATGTGGCCGAATCGATGGGCACTCCAAAAATAGGCAGGCGCTGCCGGGGCTGCTCATCGTGAACTGCACTCATACCGGTTTATCTCCGATGGGTTAGCTTATTTGTTCGGCATTGTACCGCGTGCTGCGTGTTTTGGGCGAATGAAACGGGCTGATCCACTCGAAGACACGGATTCATTTTTGTTGGCGTGCCGTATCTTGCTTCCGGCCTGTGCACTGCTACAATAGATTGTGGAGGGTCTTATGACTGACGAACATCTACCACCGGAAGAATACACCAACCACACCGGAAACAGCGACATCGAACCCGATGCCTCGCCAGATATCGAGTCCGAATGGTCCGACGTGTTGGACGGGGCACAAGATGACATCCCGGACGATGCGGTATACGATGGTGAACCGGTTGAGAGTGAGCCGTTCGCGGAACCGGAACAAGACGAACTGGACGAAGACCAACCGGCAGCAGAAGTGCCCACGACGGCATACGCATTATATGCCGCGTCGTCAGAAGCAGACCAGGAATCGCCCGAACAAACACGTGTCGGAGTGGACGATCACGAACCCGCTGCCATGGATCGTATTGAGCGGCTCCGCCAGCCGCGCGCGGAGGGTTTCCGCCAGCATATACGGAACCAGGTCAGTATGCTGCCGCTCGCGGTTTTTCTGATCGGCTTCGGGTTGTATATGATTGCCCGCGAACAACAGGTTGAGGATGTGCCGCGCCTTACATCATATGGAATGGGTATTGTGCTGGTGTTGGCGCTGGCGTTTGCGGCGTTCTTTCGCGGATTGGTATTCGGGCGATATGAGCGCGGGCTGCTGTTTGTGGGCCTGTGGACCTGGATAACAGCCGGAATGATCGCCGTCGTGGCGCTGGGCATCGACGACAGCCCCCTGGCTAACGAATGGTGGCCGCTGCTGCTGATCGCGCTCAGTCCCGCCCTGCTGCTGACAGTTGTATTCGAGCGCGGACACGACGCCCGCCTGATTCTGCTCAGCGCGGCGTGTTTGGTAATGGGGTTAGCGGCCTACTGGGTGACAAGTGGGCAGTTCAGCGATCAAACGCTGGACGATATCGCCGGTTACTGGCCGCTGCTGCTGTCCGCCGCCGGTATCGGCCTGATGCCGCTGGTCTTCCGGCGCCATACTGGATAGGAACTGATCACGTTATGTCTCACTTAAAAATTGCTATTGACGCCAGCCGGACCACAACGGCCCAACGCACAGGGACTGAAAATTACGCGCTTCAGTTGATCCGGGCTATGCACCAACTCGACACGCCGCATCACTTCCAGCTTTTTTTCCGTGATCAGCCACCGCCGGGCCTGTTCCCGGAACATCCCCGCTTTACACATCATGTCATTCCGTGGCGGCGGGTATGGACTCATACGCGGTTTGCGGCGGCGCTCTGGCGCCATCGCCCCGATGTGACGTTTGTCCCGTCGCACGTGCTGCCGGTATTTTTCCCTGGGCGCGCGGTGGTTACGGTTCACGATCTTGGTTTTGTTTACTTCCCGAAGGCTCATGCATCGATTGACCGCCGTTACCTGGCCTGGTCCACACAGCAGAACGTCAAACGCGCCACACGGATCATTGCCGACTCACTGGCGACCGCGCAGGACGTAGCCGCTCATTACGATGTATCTGAAAACCGCATCCAGCTTGTGTATCCCGGCGTGGATGACTCACTCCAGCCAGTCACCGACCCGGCAGCGCTGGCCGCCGTCCGCCAACGCTACGGCCTGCCGGAACGTTACCTGCTGTTTATCGGGACGCTGCAACCCCGTAAAAATATCGCGCGTATCGTGCAGGGTTACGCCCGCTGGCGCGCGAGCCAACCCAATTGTGACACGGCCCTGGTATTGGCCGGGCCGCAAGGCTGGCTGTATGATCCAGAATGGACAGCCGGTGTAGAAGGGGTGCTGCTGCCCGGTTATGTGGACGATGACGACGTGGCCGCGCTCTACAGCGGCGCACGTGCGCTTGTGTTCACCACGCTGTACGAGGGATTTGGTTTCCCCGTGTTGGAAGCGATGCGCTGCGGCATACCGGTTCTGACCAGCACCACATCATCACTGCCAGAGGTCGCAGGTGATGCGGCGCTGCTGGTTAATCCGATGGCTATTCAAGCTATCGCCGACGGCATCGGCAAACTGGTGTCGGATGAGGCACTACGTGCGGAACTGGTTCAAAAAGGCAGCCAGCAAACCCAACGGTTCACCTGGCAGCGTGCCGCCGCACAAACACTGCACGCGCTTGAAACAGCGGCCACCCGGTAACCGGTTTGGGCCGGCAGGAGCGCAGGGCATATAATGGGCGTTGTTGAATCGTCAGGTAAACAGAGTTTGCCATATGTCCTGCCACTTTCTATAATTCGTGGGCACTATACCAACAACGAGTACGTGTTAGGAAAAAACGTCATGCGCAAACTGACTGTTTATGGCCTTCTTGCCGTGATGGTGTTAGCCCCCATGCTCACCGCAGGGGCATTAAACACACCACTACGCATAGCTGAGGCTAATGCTGGAACTCAATGGGACGCCAAGTATTTTAATAACCGAGACTTGACCGGCGATCCTGTACTTGAGCGTGTCGATGACAAAATCGACTTCAACTGGGCCGAAGGATCACCGGACGGCAAAGTACAGGCGGACAATTTTAGTGCCCGCTGGACCAAAACCGTCAATTTTACCAGTCCTGGGCAGTGGACATTCGTTGCCGGAGCGGATGACGGCATCCGCATGTTTATCGATTCAACCGCGATCATCAACGAGTGGCACGACGCTACCGGCGGCTACAAAAACTACACGGTAACGCTCAACGAACTCACTGCCGGTAACCATGACCTCAAAGTCGAATACTACGAAGCCGGTGGTCTGGCCGGTGTCAAGGTAGAGTGGTGGCAGGGTAACGCCAGCGGGCAGCCGACAGCAGACAGCGGCGCAGACATCACCGGCATTCATTACACGGAAGCCGACTGGTATGCCAACTTTTACGAAAGCAGCGGCCTGGCCGGTGATCCGGTCGTCACGCGCACCGACAAAAAGATCGACTTTAACTGGGAATTCAGTTCGCCGGAAGGTGTCATCCGTGACGACTACTGGAGCGCGCGCTGGATCGGCAAGGTCAACTTCGCGGTGCCCGGTCACTGGCAGTTCTGGGCCGGGGCGGACGATGGTATCCGGGTGTGGGTGGATGACACACGGATCGTGGACCAGTGGCGCGACGCTGGCGATCAAGGTTTTATCACACATCGCGTGCACCTCTACGAGCTGACGGCGGGTGAACATACGATCACGGTCGAATATTACGACGCCCTCGGCAAAGCCGCCGTCAAACTTGAGTGGTTTAAAGATGTCCAGCCCGAACCCGAACCTGAAAAGGTCGAAGGGGGCGCGGCTGCTGGTGCGGGTGCCGCCGCCGCTCCGCCGCCGCCGCCGCCGATCTGGGCTGCTGTGACAGCCGAAAATGTGAACGTGCGCAGCGGTCCGAGCCTCAGCTACCCCGTGGTTCTCCAGGTCTTTTACCCGGAAAATTACGAGGTAAAAGGCGCCCTGCCGGACATGTCGTGGATTCTGATCGAATTGGACGACGGCACAACCGCCTGGATCAGCAATGAATGGGTGTGGCTTTTCAGCAGTGTCGAAGAAGATAATAAAGACGCGGATGAAGACACCTACCAGGATTTTGTGGATAAAATCCCACGCATCCCGGCCAGTGCTGCCCCGGCAGCGGTAACTGCCGCTCACCCCGCCGCCGCTATTCTGCGGGCGCTCACGACCGCGCCGCTGAACATTCGTGACGGCGCCAGTGACCAGGCCGTCGATATTGGCAGCGTGCCCGACGGCGTCGAGATCACAGTCGAAGCACGCAATGAAAGCGGCGCGTGGTATCTGATGACGTACCGGGGCATTCGCGGCTGGGTTTATGCCGAGTATGTTGTCCTGATTGATGGCACGCCGCAAGACCTCGTCGTCAGCTACGAAGCCGTGGCTGCACCCCCAATCGGACAGGTGTACGTGCCCCAAGACAACGCCGGGCAGCCGGTGACCACCCGTGGCCGGGCCTATACCAACCTGCGTGTGCGTGACGCGGCCAGCATCCAGGGCAACGAAATCGGCAAAGTGCCAGAGAAGGCTGAATTTGTCATCCTGGGACGGAACACGAACGGGGCCTGGTATCTGATCCAGTTCGGTGCTATGCAGGGGTGGGTGAACGCGCCCTACGTGGAGCTGATCGAAGGCACAGTCTACGACATGCCGATTCGATAACCGCCGCACACCGATTATTCCGACCGAATCGCCGCCCCGCATCTGATCTGTGGGGCGGTGTTGTTTATTTCACGGGTTCACTATGGGAATCGACTTCATCATTCATTACGACTGCGAGCCTAAAAACGCGCTGGCGCTTGAAGGCTTGATGGGCCGGTTGAAAGGACGCGACCGGGCCAATGCGAT
This sequence comes from Anaerolineae bacterium, assembly GCA_016930015.1. Classification (GTDB taxonomy): domain Bacteria; phylum Chloroflexota; class Anaerolineae; order Aggregatilineales; family Aggregatilineaceae; genus JAFGHR01. The sequence goes on from JAFGHR010000097.1 coordinate 18,534, forward strand.
CATCCAGTTGTACCGCGTTGAAGGTGACACGCGTTCACCATCCCAGATGGGATTTGAGATGGTGCGCCGTACGGCTGACGGCACCGAAGAAACCGAAGTGATCGTCGTGCAGCAGTTGCTCGACGCCGCCGAGGAACTCCGCCCCTGGGAACACCACTGCACCGGCTGCCCAGCCAACCGCACCGGGGTGCCATTCGGCTGTGTTGGCACGATCAACTACCCGGTTTCGACGCTGGCTGAACGCTGGCTGCTCGACCAACTCCCGGACAGCGATCACCCGCTGGTCTACATGCTGCTTCAGCGTGCCTTGCGTGATCTCGGTTATTCCGGGCAGGCTGCTACCCCATTACGAGAGCAAGAAGGTGTGTTTTTGGAAAACCCCCGACCGCTTGAGCGTGATTTCGGTGGGGGGATCATCTCCGGCGACCAGGTATTCGAGATGTTGTTTTTGTCCGGCCCGATCCAACCGGCGCACGGCGCGCTGATACTCCAGTTCTTCGGCGGCATCTCACCTGATCTTGACGCGGATGTCATGATGTTATTCGCGGCGCCCCCGTCCCCGGAATGGATCGCGCAGCATGCCCCATTTCAGCACGTCGCATCAGTACGTGACGACGAATCGATCGAACATCTCAAGGCGTTTTTCCGGGCGATCTACATCGCGTTTGGCCTGGGTGTGCCGGTGCTGCTGGACATTTAAAGGGCGTGCCGGATCACATTCCGGTGGGATTGCCGCAGCAGGAAGGGTATACTCTGGTCAGATATTGGCCCGGCCTGTACTTGCCAACCGGTTAACCATGCGTATCGAGCACCTGTCGTTACACAATTTTCGCAACTATGCCCGGCTCGAAGCCTCGCTGCCTTCCGGCCCGATTTTGCTTTATGGCGCCAACGCGCAGGGCAAAACCAGCCTGTTAGAAGCGATCTATTATCTTGCCACGTCGCGGTCACCGTACACGACATCCGACCGGCAGTTGATCAACTGGAACGTTGAGCGTGACATGTTCGCGTTTACCAAGATCGGGGCCGAAGTGGTCAGCGCCAACCAGGTGATGAACCGCGTCGAAGTGACGCTGACAGCAGGTACAGACGGGTTAAACGGGGCACACCTGCAAAAAAATATCCGGATCAACGGCGTGGCACGCCGGGTGATGGACCTGATCGGACAGATCACCGTCGTCATGTTCCTACCGCAAGACCTGGCGCTGGTCGAAGGGCCGCCCGCTGAACGCCGCCGGTATATGAATATCACGTTGTGCCAGACGGATGTTGTGTACTGCCAGGCGCTCAACACGTTTGAAAAAGTGCTGAGCCAGCGCAACGCCCTGCTCAAACGGATCGCGGAGAACGAGGCCAGCCCCGACCAGCTCGATTACTGGGACGATCAACTCATCACGTCTGGCGCTATCCTGATGGCCGGTCGGCAGCGCTTGCTGCGCGAACTTGAGGTCAAAGCCCGGCGCGTCCACCATGATGTATCCGGCGGTGATGAAGACCTGGAATTACAGTACCGCCCCGGCTTTGCGGCCACGGCCAGCAGTTCCAGCGGGCAGCTTTCGTTTAACGTGCTGGGGCTGGACCTGAACCGCCAGCTTAACGCTGACACAATCGCCGAGCAATTCCGCGATAGGCTGACCGGTATCCAGGGGGAAGAAATCACGCGCGGCATGACGTTAATCGGCCCGCAGCGCGACGAACTGCGCCTGATGGTCAATGGGCATGATCTGGGCCTGTACGGTTCGCGCGGACAGGCTCGAACCAGCGTGATGTCACTCAAACTGGCCGAACTGGAATGGATGCACGATACGATTGGCGAATGGCCCATTCTGCTGCTGGATGAAGTCGTAGCCGAACTGGATGCCAAACGCCGCGCTTTTCTGCTGGAACGGATCAACAATGCCAACCAGGTTGTGTTAACCACCACCGAGCCGGATATCTTTACGCCTGACTTCCTGGCCCATACGGCACGCTGGCACATTCACCAGGGGCAGATCATCTCAACATCAGACTGAAGCGCACCAACAACCTATAATGGGTATTTGGTTGGCATGCCGGACCGGCGTGGATACGCGGGTGGGGTAGCCGCCACTTTGTCGATCACGACCAGATAGTGCGTTTCGGTCACTTGAGGCAGTTCAACGGGGATAACCTTTTTTACATGGCCGCCTAAAACGCGCAGGGCATGTTCGGCCTGCTGAACCTCGGCGGCGGCATTTTCGCCTTTGAGTGCAATACACTGCCCGCCAACCTTACACAGCGGCAGCATATATTCGGCCAGCGAAGGCATCTGGGCTACAGCGCGCGCTAACACGGTATCAAAGGACTCGCGTTCGGCGGCATCCTGGCCCGCTTCCTCAGCACGCGCGCTGATGATCTTCACGTTAGCCAGATTCAGCCGCTCTGTCATGTGCGCCAAAAACATAGCTTTTTTGGTCGTCGCTTCCAGCAGCGCCAGCTCCATAAATGGGAAAACGATGCGCAGCGGTAAACCCGGAAAACCGGCACCGGTCCCAACATCCACCACACGCTGTCCGGGTCCAAAGGAAACTGCCAATACCACCGAGAGTGAATCTAAAAAATGACGGGTCGCGATTTCCTCTGGCGCAGTAATGGCCGTCAGATTTATTTTTTCGTTCCACGCCAACAACTCGTCAGCGTAGATACTGAACGCAGCCTGAACTTCGGCGGTTAATTCAAGCCTCAGCAAATCACGGCTGCACCTGGCCAATTGTTCGAGTTTCATGTTGTGATCAATCGTGCGCTGCGATGCGATAAGTCCCGCGATTATCGTACCACAATCACCACATTTTTAAGAAACGGACTCCATTATGGCAGGGGACAACATCATATCAAAGAATCTGATACGATTGTTATAGATTCATTCGCCAACCGGCCCTATCATGACGCCCATGGTTATAGTTGTTTGCCGGGTACACGCATCACACGCCGCGCCCTGGCCACAGAGAGGACACACGATGAAACATACAGGCACTATACGTCGTATTCAGCGCGGACCGGATGGCATCGTTTTGATCGCTGACACAAATCTCGGCCCGCGAGGCATCACACTCGACCGTGAAACACTGGAAGCGATCGCGCAAGATGCCGGTGTCAACAAAATAAACGCGTTAATCGGGTGGGCTATCGAGTACGACCCGGAACATGGCGACCTGGAACTGATCCAACCGGACAGCGACGCATCACAGGCGCCCAGCCCAGATAACCAGCCCGAATAAACGCCCCGCCAGCGTCGGCTTATACAGCAGTCGCTGAAAATAGGCACACCACGTGCCAAGCGTAGGGCAGGCGCGGGCTGGCTGACTATCACCCTGGGGGTAATCTTCCTACAATAAAACTAGCAGTCTGCTTTGATAAAGTTAACAGTTTGTTTTGAACAAACCGGCTTTTGCGGGGTGAACGTTATGAAACGCCTGTGGGATACCTGGAAAACACTACGCCGCTGGCAAAAAATTACGATTGTTGTGCCGCTGTGGGTACTGATCATCACGATCAGTCTCGCCTGGTGGCTGCTGGCCGACCTGCCTGACATCAATAACATCGAGGCGGGTATGGCGCTGCCCAGCACGCGTATCTATGACTGGCAGGGCCGTTTACTCTACCAGATAGCCGACCCCGACACCGGCCTGAATCAAGTCGTTGAACTGGACTCGCTGCCGCCGTGTGTGTCACAAGCCACGCTGGCCACCGAAGACGCCAACTTCTACAGCCATCCGGGGGTTGATATACGCGGGGTGGTGCGGGCGCTGTGGATTAATATCAAAGGCGGCGAAGTTGTCGCTGGCGGCAGCACCATCACACAACAGGTCGCCCGCAACCTGCTGCTCGACCCCGGACAGCGGGCCGAACGAACACTCCACCGTAAGCTCCGCGAAAGTATTCTGGCCGTGCAGCTCACGCAGCGTTATTCGCGTGATGATATTTTAGCCATGTACCTGAACCAGACGTATTACGGCAACCTGGCCTACGGCGTCGAAGCCGCCTCGCGCGCCTATTTTGGCAAAGGCGCTGCCGACCTGACCCTGGCCGAGTGCGCCATGCTGGCCGGGCTGCCGCAGGCTCCGGCGCAGTACAATCCGTTGGCGAATCCGGAGGCGGCAAAAGATCGCCAGCGCGTGGTGCTCGACCTGATGGTTAAACATGGCACCATTTCACAAGCCGAAGCTGATCAGGCCCACAATGAGGATTTGCGGTACGCGTCTGTGCCATTTCCGATCGAAGCGCCGCATTTTGTGGCGGCGGTGTGGACCCAGTTAGAGCGTGATTTTGGCGAATATTTGTATGAAGGCGGGCTGGAAGTCACCACTACGCTTGATCTTAACTGGCAGCAAGCCGCCCAGGACGCGGCCCAACGCCACCTGGAGCGCCTGAATGATCCCCCTGCGGGAGAACCAGCACACAACGCGAATAACGGGGCCCTGGTCGCGATTGACCCGCACACCGGCCAGATACGCGCCATGCTGGGCAGCCCGGATTATTTCGACGAGCGCATTGATGGGGCGGTGAATGCGTCTCTCGCACCGCGCCAGCCGGGTTCCGCCCTCAAACCGTTTACGTATGCCGCCGCGTTTGATCCGGAACTGCCCGAACCGTGGACACCCGCCACCATGATTCTCGATATCGGCACGCCATTCGTTACCCGCCGCCTGGAAAGTTACACACCGGCAAACTTCGGGCTGGCCGAACATGGGCCGGTGCTCATTCGCGAAGCGTTGGCCTCGTCCTACAACATTCCGGCAGTTGTTGCGCTGGACTATATTGGGCTGGATGCTCTCGTCCGGCTCACGACACGCCTGGGCATCAGTACGCTAACCGACACCAGCCGTTTTGATCTCTCGCTGACACTCGGCGGGGGTGAAGTACGTTTGCTGGAACTCACGGCGGCCTACGGCGCGCTGGCCAACGGCGGTTACCGTGTGGACCCGGTTTATATCCTCGAAGTGCGCGATAAAGACGGCCATGTTTTGTATGAATGGAAACCCGCCGAACACAACCAGCCGGTGATCGACCCGCGCGCCGCGTATTTGATCACCGATATCCTGAGCGATAACGACGCGCGTATTCCGTCCTTTGGCCCGGCGAGTATGCTTAATATTGGGCGTCCCGCCGCTGCCAAAACCGGCACCACCACCGATTTTCGTGATAACTGGACCATCGGTTATACACCCAATCTTGTTGTGGGCGTGTGGGTCGGCAACGCAGATAATACGCCCATGATCGAAGTCAGCGGGATCAGCGGGGCCGGTCCGATCTGGCATGAGTTCATGCGCCGGGTGCTGCTCGGCCAGCCGGAACTGGAATTTACCGCGCCGGATGGCCTGGTACGGGCTGAAGTGTGCGCGACATCCGGCCTGCTGCCGACGGACTATTGCCCCAAAACGCGCTGGGAGTGGTTCGTCGAGGGCACCGTTCCAACCGAATACGATACGTTTTACCAGCCATTTATCATCGACCGGCAGACCGGTTTGCTCGCGGATGAAACAACGCCGGTCGAAGACCGTGTCGAGCGCGTTTACCTGGTGCTGCCGCCCGAAGCACACGACTGGGCCGTTCGTGAGGGCATCCCACAGCCGCCGGTTGGCGCTCAAATCGCGGGCGGCGAAAACGTCCCGGCGCGCCTGCTCTCGCCTGACCCGTATACAATATTTCGGTTGACGCCGCTGCTGCCCGAAGAAGAACAGCGCATCCGGCTGACGATTGCCGTGCCGACCCATACACAAAGCGTGACATACTGGCTTGACGATGAAGAATTGGTCACCGTAAACGAAGAACCATTCGATACGTGGTGGGAACTCCATCCGGGCGGCCACGAAGTGTATGCCGTCGTGACCCTGGATGATGGCAGCACCATCACCACGGACGATGTCTTTTTCCGGGTTGGCGCCTGGGTGCCGCCAGACGAACAGCCACCCTCAGGCCCGGCGGAATGGTGAATAACAGTAATCAAAACCAACGAATGTATTGACCTTTGTCGCGCAACTTAGTAAGCTAATAGTGATATTCCTGCATTGCAGAATGACCGTCTCACTTTTTGAGCGACGCATTCGATTTAACATTTGAGGGGGCACCGGCCATGGGGAGAACTCATGCCGAACCATTGTTTGATTCCAACAAATCTAACCGTTCATCTGAAGAATCGGTCGAGTCACCTGGCAGTGGGCAGCGCCCAACCGATCCGCGAGAACAACCCCAACACCGGGTAACCCATTCTTCACCAGCCTCCTCGTTCAAACCCATAACCAGGACACTGACCACAACCGATCTGGGTCTGCCAGCGGATTATAAGGACCGGTATATCCCCACCACAACCGATCTTCGCCGGGCAGCCGTGCGTGCCCTGGACGACAAAATCGCGCTTTTGGTGATGCACCAGGATAACGCCAGCGTCATCATCGAGAATCTTGATCAGATTTCCGAGATTGTGCTGGCCGCCCTGGAAATCAGCGGTGAGCATCAAATACGCGCCATCCGGCTGGGGCTGGCGCTGGAACTGCGCTTCTGGCTCAAGCGTGACAAACTGGCTGGTTGGTTAAAGCTCATCACGTCACTGCTGAATGCCGCCATTGACACCGGACACTATGACCTCCTAAGCGAAATATACCGCGCGTGGAGCATCTATCTTTTTGTCACGGGCAACAATCCCAATTCACAGGCCGCCTTACGGATCGCCCTGGAAGAAGCCGAAACATCCGGACGGCGCGATCTGGAACTCCTGGCCCGCACTGAACGCCTGAATATCACCATACCGGACCTGTCTCTTGACGAGGTACAGACCGGAGCACAGCATATTCTGGACGAAGCGCAACGCCTGAAGTTCACGTATATTCAAGCCCGCGTGTTTATGCTGCTGGCGCGCGCTTATGACAATGCGATGATGCACGGGCAAGCGTTCGCTTATGCCCAACAGGCGCTTGTGCTGGCACAGCGTGAACATTTCGCCGGGATCATGTGGACGAGTGTCGGGCTGATGTTGAACAGTCTACAGGCTTGCCAAAATCAGGCCTGTCTTTACTACAACCAACTGCTCACCTACCTCGAAACGTTGGCGCAAACCTATAACAGCCCCTGGCTGGAAACCTGGATATACCATACGCGTGCCGTTGAACACTATCATGCCAAATCCTATGACAGCGCGCGCGATTACATCCTCAGAGCCTACAAAGCTGCCCACACAACATACAACCGGCCCGCTCGCTGTCGCGCCAAGCACATGCTCGGCTTGATTCAGACCAAGCGGCGCTGCTGGCAAATGGCGGAACGGCATCTACGCCATGCAGTCCGCGATTATGAACACACCGGCCAACGTGTGCTGAAATACCATGCCCGGCACGCGCTCGCGTATATTTCTGTCGAACAGGGCGATTTCGAACGCGGGATCAGGCACATGCAGCAGGTGCTTGCGGATGTTCAAAGTCTGCCGGAGGACGCGGCTCGCGAGTCATTGACGGCGCTGCTGGAAAACGACATCAATGAAATCCGCGAGAAACTGTCCGGCACGTCAGAACCGATCGACTAAACGCCACAGGGCGAGCGTGATGCTCGCCCCACAGCACATCCAGGTTAATGATCAACCCGCCGCTTATTTAACCACCACCACATCCCGGCGACCCCGACCCTGGGCATTGGGGGTCGTGAACCTCGTTCATCAGGTCGATCCGGTGCATGGCCAGGATGGTTCCCCCATCATCTGTGCCCGAAACCGACGGCGAGTCCGACATGAGGGCCACACTTGCCACCGAGAAAACGAACAGTATAACCAGAGCTAAAATCGCCACATTACGCTTGAACATTGTGTTATCCTCATCGTTTGAGCGGTGCCGCCTGCAACCAGGACCCCGGTTACAGGCCAATCCGCCAAAGAGCGAAATGTGACGCGCGTCATTGTTCAGAATGCCAGAAACACCCCCTGCCTGGCGATAGGCAAACAGCCATCAACCGGACACGATTCGGACAACCCAACCACAACGTTATTGGGTGGATTTCACAACACACATAAACGCCGGGAGGAAAACAAAAACGCCCGCCAGATGGCGAGCGTTTGAGGTGAACGTGTGAGTTGGTGGTATTAGCGCGGCGTCGATGCCGTATCAAGCCGTGCGTATGTCGCACGTAAGGCGTCGCGGGTACGCACGGCTTCCCGGCTGATGCTTATCTGGCGCATACCATGCCAGCCAAACGTTGTCATGTATTCCACACACAACGCGCCCCGGTACCCGTGTTCGCGCAGGTCCTGTAACAATTCAGGCAAATTAATCGTCCCGTCATCGTGGGCGGTTTGCAGTGCGCCGCGCCGCGCCTGGCGAATCTGGATGTGAGCAACGTGCTCCAACAGCGGTTCAATCTCGCGCCGGACAATACCCTGGTACACAAAGTGACTGTAATCCAGGGTCAGGCTCAACCCCGGCACGGCTTCGAGCAGCAGCAGCGCCTGTTCGGGGGTTTGCGCAACCGAATCCATGTGCGCTTCGAACGATACGCGCAGATCGGTGTCCTCTGCTGCCTGTAACATACGCATCAACGCCGGAACCGCCCGCGCCAGACTGTGATCGATACCATCCCGGTGCACGATCCCCGGTGATACGGTGATCCCCGGCGTGCGCAGTGCCACCGCAAACGGGATCAACTGCTCAAACAGCGCCAACTCCGAACCACGGCGAGCCGGATCGGGCGCGTTTATAAAGGGGAGCATCAAGTACAGGTCGGTCAGAGTCAGGTTAAACTGTTGTAACAGGCGCAGAATCTTAGCGGCTTCGGCTTCGGGGTACGCTGCCGCGCTGTCAATGTCCAGATGCGGCCCGGTGCCAAGATCAATATACCGGAACCCCAGGCGCGCAATCGTGCCCACAGCATCTTCCAGTGACAGGTTGTTGTACGACCACGTATGACAGGCGATCTGCATTTCCTGCATGGTGTAATCTCCGTTCGCGGTGCACCCAACTTCCTGCCGTCATTATATGGCGGTCGCCAGACGGTCGCCAGCATCAAACTTGCTCAGGGTTGGGATTCTGCCGCAGGCACAACAACAACATGAACCGGTACGTCATCGGGCGGGCGCGGCAGCGCGATCAATAACGGCTGCACGAGTTCATAATCACACCCGGACCGGATCGCCAGCTCCACGATCAGGGTTTGGGCGCGTACCGCGCTGTCCGGCGCGGGATCAACCAGGTCAAGCACCCGGTGTGCAGCGTCACAGCCTGTCATCACGTTGACGATCCCGATCAATACCCGGCCATCAAAATCAGCGGTTCCACGCCGGACCAGGCCAGGACACAACTCGGATGCATCGACCCGATCGTAAAACGCGCTCAGATCACCCGGCGTGCGCCACATCCACGTTTCATTATTCATCGTGTACAAATATTCATAACACACCCCGTCAAGCAGCGAACTTTCATCGGGGTACGGGCCGGTCAACGTTTCCAGCGCGGTCAACGCGGGAGTGTGAGTCGGTGCGGCAGGCGAAACCGGTGAACCGGTGACCGGCAGCGGCGTCACACTGGGCAGCCCATCCGGCGTATGGGTGGCTGTGACCAGGGTACAGGCGGCCAGCAGCCCGGCCAATCCCAGGCTCGCTGTCACCATTAAGGTATGTCTTTTATAGTACATGAAAGAACCATCGCCGTATTTTTTTGATCTCAAGCCGATTTTAACGCAAAACAGCGCACATACGGAACAAGTCTGGTATAGTTTAGAGAGTACCCCCAGACAGAAAAACATACTCTCCATTCCCTGGCTGAGGCCCGGTTAGGCTTCAGGCTGGCTCTCGGCTTGTGACGATCCGATTCTGGGATGTGCTACCGGACCCTATGCGATAGTGAACCACACGCCTGCCGTATCGCTTTGCTGATTTTATGGATAACCAATCATGAACACAACCCAGGTTTATATTACAATTGAAGGTGTTATCGGCGTCGGAAAAACAACACTGGCGCGCATGTTTCAAAAAGAAATCGACGCACAGCTTGTACTCGAAGTATTTGAAGAAAACCCCTTTTTGTCCGATTTTTACGGCGATCGAACGCGTTACGCCTTCCAAACACAAATCTTCTTTTTGCTCAGCCGTTATCACCAGCAGCGGCAAATTTCAGCGCTGCCCCGCCCGATCATCAGCGATTATATGTTTGAAAAGGACCGGCTGTTTGCCCAGGTCAACCTCGACGGTGACGAATTCGACACGTATAACAGCGTGCATGAAGCGCTGGCCGAAAACACACCGCTGCCCGACCTTGTTGTTTATCTCAAGGCCGATACCGACACACTCATGAACCGCATCACCGCGCGCGACCGGCCCTACGAGCGCAACATGGACTCCGATTACATCAACAGTTTACGGATAGCTTACGACCAGTTGTTTAGCAGCTACAAACCCGTACCCGTGATCACCATCGACACGAACGCTATCGATTTTGTGCAGAACCCTGAAGACCGGGAAGCCGTATTTAACCGCATCCGGGGCGCCATCGGCCAGGGACCACGCCAACCGGCATTACCGGGGCTGGGCAATGGCGAACCGGCGCTTGTACCATCTGCCGGACACATTCCGCCCGCGCCTGCACACGCATCCCACCGGATAAGCGATTTCCAGCAGCTTCACCGCGAGCTTGAGCACGACCACCAGCCCAGCACCGATCCCCTTCTTTACTTTTTGCTGCTTCAGGAAGAAATCGGCGGGCTGGCGCATACGTTTGCCCAACACAGGATCACAACACAAAGCGGGCAGACCGATGCGCCCTCACCCCCGATCAAAGAAACGCTTGCCGACGTGCTGGCCCACGTGATCCGGCTGGCTAACACAGCCGGTGTAGACCTGGAAGAAGCCTACTTACACAAAATGAACCAAGCCCAGGCGCGGAAAACGGCTTTATCAACTGGAAAGTGACAGGACATGATCCAACCGATTAATCCACATAAACATTTTGTCGCCATCGCGGGTAACATCGGCGTTGGCAAATCGACGTTGACCGCCATTTTGGGCGAAGCATTTGAATGGAAGCCGTTCTATGAAGCTGTCGATGAAAATCCCTACCTGGCCGATTTTTATGCTGACATGACCCGCTGGAGCTTTCATTCACAGGTTTTTTTCCTGTCGCGCCGGTTGTTGCACCACCGGCAGCTTGTTGATCATCCGGGTTCGGTCGTTCAGGACCGCAGTGTATACGAAGACGCCGAGATATTTGCCCGCAACCTGTACAATCAAGGCCAGATGTCACCACGCGATTACCAGGCTTACCATGACCTGTACGACGGAATACGGGCCTTCCTGCCGCCGCCCGACCTGCTGGTGTATCTCAAAAGTGACGTCGATACGCTGCTTGAACGTATCAGGCTGCGCGGGCGTGATTTCGAACAAGACATCTCCCCCGATTACCTCGACCGGCTGAATATTTTGTATGATGACTGGATCGAACGGTGGGGCAGTTGCCCGATTTTAATTATTCCGGCCAGTACGATCGATTTCCAGCATGATCCAGAAGCGCGCCAACTGGTGATTGACGGCGTCCGGGCCAGCCTGGAGCCGGCGCCGGTCCGCTACTTGAAAAGACCTGTAAAAACCCCATAAATATTCAGATATAGAGGGAAAGCCTGTGATAAAATGAACGTAGTTATAAACTCGCCATCCTACCCTGTGGCCCGTCCAACCTGTTAAAACCACTTCTATGAGGTTGCTTGATGACTACATCTCATGACCTTAATAAACGGTTGACGCCTGCCGTGCGGTTGGCTGTTTTTTGTCGTTTAGCACACGAACTTAACGCCGATTTGCGCCCGATTGACGTGCTGCGCCGGGTGCTTCACTCCACCGCAGAACTGTTGGGCACGCCACATGCCAGTATGGTAGCGCTCAGGGGACACACGATCGAGGCGGTTTATGCGCTCGGTGGAGATGCGAACGCTGATCCTGAGCCAGTCATGAAACGTGTGTTACGTGACGGGCTGGCCGGGTATGTGCTGCATAACTATCGCACGGCAGTCATTCCTGATATCTCCAGAGAACCGCTCTGGCTTCCGATGTCAGGTGAATCACTGTCGCCCCAGGAAGGATCGGCGCTGTGTATTCCACTGATTCATGCCGGTGACATCGTCGGCGTTATGTCACTGGCCCACCCGCTGATTGGTTATTTTGGCGCGGATGCGGTTGAGTTGGCCAACACGATCGCTAACATGGCCGCGGCAGCGCTGAGTTATGCCATGCTGCTCGACCAAACACGCCAGGCCCAGCAGCGTTATGCCTCGCTTTTTGACAACACGATCATCCCGATCATCATCACCGACCTGAAAGGTAACATTCAATCGGCTAATCTCCGCGCCTGTGACTTTTTGGGTTATTCACGAGCCGAATTAAACCAGCAGAATATTTTTGCCATTCACCGCATGGGCACCGGCCCGATTCTGTCAAAACAATTTGACTACCTGCAACACGGCCACGAAATCCGCTTCCGGTCGGTTGCATGGGCAAAAGATGGCACTAACCGCACGGTTCAAGTGTTCGCCAAACGGATAGGAAATGGCAGGCAGGGTGACTATATCCAGTGGATTGAGCATGACCTGTCTTCTCAGCTTACGCTGGACCGCCTGCGGCAGGACCTCAGCGCCATGGTGTACCACGACATGCGCGGCCCGCTCAGCAATATCTACACCAGTTTAAAAGCGCTCAAAACCATGCTGCGCGACCATGATAACGACAACGTCAAAGACCTGCTCGATATTGCCCTGCGCAGCGAACGCCAGGTCCGGCGCATGGTGGATACGCTGCTCGACGTGCAGCGCCTGGAAGCCGGCAGCAAGTTGGTGACGCGCCAGAACAACCAGGTCGCCGCCGTTGTGGCCGGGGCCATCGAACAAATAAAGGCCGTGGCCGACGAAAAACAGATTCGTCTGCGAATTGCTCTGGCCGATGACCTGCCAATGCTGTATATTGATAATGAGATGATCGAGCGTGTTGTCCTCAATCTGCTCGACAATGCGATCAAATACACACCGGATAGAGGCGTCATCACCGTCAGCATTGCAGCCAGCGGTAATGAAGTGTACTTCCGTGTGAAGGACACCGGCCCAGGTATCCCGCCCGAAGCGCAGGCAACGATCTTCGATAAGTTTTCGCGGGTCAAGCACCGCAATAATCCGCACGGGATCGGCCTGGGGTTGGCGTTCTGCAAGATGGCAGTCGAAGCACATGGGGGCCGCATCTGGGTACACAGCGACAACGGCAGCGGCTCAGTCTTTACATTCGCGCTGCCGGTCAACGCTCCGGCCACCAAAGAGCTAACACTCGCCAAAATCGATGTGGCTGCCTCCTGACAACCGCTCACCATTATCCTCTGGTGTAGCACAGGAGAGTCAACAGCACGATGAATCGTGCGTCGTTTTCCCAGATCGTAGTGACATGTACAGGGCTGGTAGGTTTGGCTGCCGTATTGGGAGCTTGCGGTGGTAATACCCAGCCCTCGATCATGACGATAGTACCCAGCGTTACCTATACGACCGCCGCGTTACCGGCGGCGGCCACTGTGATCACCACCCAAACGGCGACACCTGTTCCAGCCACGCCAACCAGCCACCCCGCGACATCAGGACCTTCACCCACCAGCCCATTGGCACCAACACGATCACCCGTCCCTCGCACACAAACAGCCACAGCGGCGACGGGTCCGAACGAAGCGGGCAACCCTGCTATTGAATACTTCACAACCAACAGCGAAAGTGTCGCACCGGGTGGCAGTGTGACGCTGTTCTGGAGCGTTCGCGGCGCAGAACGCGCCCGTATCTTCCGCCTGAACGCGGACGATGAACGTATTTTTCGCTGGGATGTTGCGGCGTCTGACGAGATCACGGTCACGACCGGTGAAGATGATCACGATGTGGCGCGGTTCTTACTCACAGCCGAGGTGGATGGAGCAGAAGTTGATCAACTGCTGGTAATCCCGTTACAATGCTCGGAAACCTGGTTCTTTTCACCGGGACCGGGTACGTGTCCGGCGGGGCCTCCACAGATATCGGATGAAGCCGAGCAAACATTTGAACGCGGGCGCATGATCTGGGTGGGTTCCCAGGACCGGGTTTACGTATTGTTTGATGATGGCGATAGTCCCGGCTGGACACAATACCCGGACAACTTCGAGGAAGGTACCCCCGAACGCGATGATACGCTGGCAGCACCTGCCGGTTTGCAGCAGCCTATTCGCGGTTTTGGTTTGATCTGGCGTGAAAACGCGCGTGTGCGCGAGCGGTTAGGCTGGGCCACAAGCCCGGAGGTTCCTTTTGAGGGCATGTTTCAGTCCAATTCGAATGAACCGGATAGCGGTGTGCTGTACCTGCGTACGCGGGACGGGGGAATTCTAGGTCTCGACACAACCAGCAATGAATGGGAGAGCGTGCCGCTTCCCACCGACACCAGCGGCGCACCGGCATTCTAGACCAGACCACAAGACACAGGACACACTTATGCTCAACGAACCTTCCATACTGGCCAGCGGCAAAGCAGCGGCATCCAGGCCCGCACAAACGACAGCCCAATCCGCCAGCACCGATGCACACGAGTCACTCAAAGCTGTTGTGGCCGAAGTCATGGATATCTACGAAGTGGATACCTCACCGCCGCCCCCGGCTTACGCCAGTTTTACGGGCCGTTTGCGGATCGACAGCGAAGCCGCCTATAACCGGTTGGATGCCCACTTTGCACCGCTGGATTACCACACGTTGCTCACCACGGACGAACAAGAGCGGCATGTCATTGTGGCGATCAAAGGCCGCGCACGTCCAAAAGCGCGCCCCTGGTGGCCCAATGCCCTGTTATTTGTGTTGACTGTGCTCAGCTTGCTCTATACCGGGGCCGTGCACGAAGCGGCCATGCTCGACCATGACTCGTTCCGGCTGTGGGAGGGCCTGCCCTATGCCGTGAGCATGATCCTGATTTTGGGTACACACGAGATGGGGCACTACTTTGCAGCCCGGCATCACAACGTGAGTGTCACACTGCCCTACTTCATCCCGGCACCGATCAGTTTCGGCACGCTGGGCGCGTTCATCCAGCTTCGCGAGCCCATGCGTAACCGGAAAACCCTGTTCGACGTGGGCGTAGCCGGTCCGCTGGCAGGTTTGATCGTCACCATCCCGATCCTGTTTATCGGTCTGGCAACATCCGACCTGGAGCCGCTGCCCGACGATACCTATATGCTTGAAGGCGATTCACTGTTTTATGCCACGGCCAAGTTCGCCATTTTTGGCGAACTGCTGCCCAACGATACTAAAGACGTGTTCATCAACCAGCTTGCCAAAGCCGGTTGGACCGGGTTGTTCATCACCGGCCTGAACCTGATCCCGCTGGGCCAGCTTGACGGCGGTCACGTGGTCTTTACGCTGTTAGGCAAACAGGCACGTCGTTTGTATGTTCCGTTCCTGACGGGCTTTTTTGTGCTGTCGTTCGTCAACCCGGCATGGTTTTTGTGGACCATGATCTTGCTGCTGCTGGGCCGGGTGTACGCCGTACCATTGGACACGATCACCCCGCTGGATGCACGCCGCCGCCAGATTGGGTATATGGCCATGATGATCTTTATTCTTGTTTTTGTGCCCGATCCGATGCGCATCATCCAACCCTGAAACCACCATCCAAACCCAAAAATCCGGCTACGGTGAACAATGCCTATGGCAAAACAAAAAGCCCCATCGCGCTCCAAACAATCCCCTTCACGGCTGGGCCGCCGCACGCGGATAGCCATCGCAGGGGGTATTTTGCTGCTGTTCGTGCTGTTGGAAATCGTGAATCCATCCCTGCTGGGCAACCTGTGGCCGTTTGGCAAAACCGAACAGTCGATCACCAATCCGGATGCGCCGCTGGCCTCGTTTTTTTCGCCCGAAGTCTTACGCTGGCAGCCCGACATTGAACGCTGGGCCGACGAATACCAGGTCAACCCCAACGTGATCGCCATCGTGATTCAGATCGAGTCGTGCGGCAACCCAACCGCCATATCCGGGGCGGGGGCGCTGGGGCTGATGCAGGTCATGCCGTTTCATTTCCCCAACGGGCTGAACATGCTCAATCCCGATACAAACGTGTCGCAGGGGATGACAGTCTTCTACGAGTGTTTGACACAGTATGCCGGTTGGGACCTGGGGCTGGCGTTAGCCTGTTATAACGGTGGTCCCAGCGTGACACAGCGGAGTTTTGATACCTGGGCGCAGGAAACGCAGTATTATTACCGCTGGGCAACCGGGTTGTGGGATGATGTCGTCAAGGGCAAGGATAAAAGCGCGACGCTGTCCGAGTGGTTAAACGCCGGGGGGCAGCGGTTGTGTGATTCGACACCGAGCACATAACGCCGGGACTCACGATCACAACGCGCCAGTGCAAAACCTGCCTGCTTTTACGGCTCGCACACGGTAACAGCCAACTCAAGCGGCCCCAGGTAATATTCGATCATGTCGCGCATCAGGCGCCAGTCTGATCCTTCCGCCAACGGTGCCAGCGCCAGGCTGGTCAGCCCTTCGATCTGCCAGTTATGCCGGAGATTCAACAGGGCTGACTCGACATACCGCATACGTGTTGCCCCCTGGGGTGTCTCACGAATACACAGCCCAACCAGCCAGGGTAAACTTTCACGCCATACCCATACCTGGCCCGGCGCCAGCGTCCCGGCGCGTCCCCGTTTCTGGAAATCGGATATAAACACGGGATACCGGTCGCTGAGCGTGGTGAACAGCGGCGAAACTTCTACACGCCCGGCAGCGTTTAATCCCACGGCAAGAGCTTGCGCGTGTGCCTGAAAAAGTGGCGTCTGAACAGCGGCTACGCTCATGGTTTTTCCCCGGTCATACTTTTTATAGACGACAAGCCCCGCGCAGCAGAAAAACAAAACCGGAAAACTGGCGGGCTTCCCGGTTCTGAATTATTCAAAAATGTCATTGTGCGGCCAATGCCAGCGAACGAGTAAAACAGCCCTATGTGAGAACGGTCATCGCCAGCGCCACGTTCGGCTCAACTTTGATGCCCGGCCCCATGGTGGTCGTGATCACAACACGGCGCATAAACGTTCCCTTTGCGGCAGCGGGACGCGCCCGGCGAATAGCTTCCATCACGGCAGCCATATTGCCGAGAAGCTGTTCTTCCGAGAAACTAACCTTGCCAATGGGCACATGAATGTTCGCTGTTTTATCATTACGGAACTCAACGCGCCCCGCACGCGCTTCTTCAATAGCGCGCGGAATATCTTCCGGCTGAACCAGGGTACCCGCCTTAGGATTCGGCATCAGGCCGCGGCGGCCAAGCACCTTACCCAGACGCCCGATCTTACGCATCATTTCCGGAACGGCCAGCGCCACGTCAAAATCGACCCAGCCTTCGTTAGCAATGCGTGCGATGATCTCGTCGTCGGCGACAATGTCAGCCCCTGCATCTTGCGCGATTTTGGTGCCGTCACCTTCGGCAAACACCAATATGCGCACGGTTTTACCCAATCCGTGCGGCAGCACAACCGTCGAGCGGATCTGCTGGTCGCTGTGGCGCGGGTCGATACCCAGGCGCATGTGAAGTTCTACGGTTTCGTCAAACTTGGCTGGCGCCAGTTCTTTGGCCATCTTGATCGCTTCTTCGGGTGAATACAAATTCATGCGATCAATTTGTTCGGCTGCGGCGCGATATTTCTTTCCGTGTGACATGCCATTCTCCTTTGTGGTGCTAATGGGCGTTTTGCCCTCCCACACTGCAAGCCCGTGTTGGGCTCAATTAACTTTCGAACAGTACACCCATACTGCGGGCCGTACCTTCAACCTGGCGCATAGCGCCTTCGATGTCAATCGCGTTCAGGTCTTTCATCTTGACCTCGGCGATCTCTTTTATCTGCTGGCGCGTCAGCTTGCCCACTTTGTTCCGATTGGGCTCAGATGACCCTTTGTCCAGGCCGATAGCGCGCCGGATAAGGAAAGCGGTTGGCGGGCTTTTCAGAACAAACTTAAACGAGCTGTCGGAAAAAATCGTGATCTCGGCGGGAACGATCTCACCAATACGACTGCTGGTTTTGGCGTTGTATTCCTTGCAGAAACCCATCAGGTTAATGCCGTGCTGTGCCAGGGCCGGGCCAATGGGGGGCGCCGGATTGGCCTTACCAGCCGGGATTTGAAGCTTGACGATCGCTTTGATTTTTTTGGCCATGAGTTGTTTGATCCTCGTATTGCATACAGAACGGCCCTTAGCTGAGGCCGCCCGTCGATCTATCTCAGTTTGCGACAGGCATTGTTACGCTTTTTCGACTTGCAGGAAGTCCAATTCTACGGGTGTCTCGCGTCCAAAGAACGACACCAACACCCGAACCTTCGCTTTTTCCATATCAATATCGCCGACCGTTCCGATAAATTCGTTGAACGGACCATCGATGATACGCACTTTTTGCCCTGGGCGGAATGTCACCTTGATCTTGGGCGCTTCGGCTTCCATACGCCGCATGATCTGGGCGATTTCTTCGGGGCGCAGCGGGGTAGGCTCATTGCCCATGCCCACAAACCCGGTCACTCCCGGCGTGTTACGCACAACATACCACGAATCTTCATCCATGATCATCTGGACCAGGATGTAACCAGGAAATACCCGGCGTTCGATCGTCCGCCGTTTGCCCTCACGCACTTCGATTTCTTCTTCGGTGGGCACCACGACATCAAAAATACGATCCTGCATGCCCATCGTTTCAATGCGCTGCTCGATGGCGTGACGCACTTTATTTTCCTGCCCCGAATAACAATGCACCACATACCAGTGCCGGTCGTCTTTTTGTTCTTGTTCGTTTTCTGAGGCTACACCCTCACCAAGAACGAACGCAATATCATCACCCAGGTTCTTGCCGCGTTGGCTTGGCAGTTGTTCAACAGCCTGATCATCTTCGTCGCCGTCTAAAAATACGGGTTCTGGATCGAAGTCTACGTCGTCGTTGTTGTACTCATCGTCATACATTACAGCATCCTCTCGCCTTCAAATTCAACGGACGTAGCACCCCACAACCGATGAGGAGGAGTTGAGTGTTAGCAGTACATCCACCGTGGGATCGGTGCGCACGTGCTAGAGACGCTTCTTAAAAACAGCGTAGCTGCCACCGACCAATACCGTAGCTGCCGCCGCAATGACCAGGAAAATCCACTCTGAGTCCTTGCTGAAAGCCTGCTTGAACCACCAGCCGTAAAAAACATCCAGCAGACCCAATGACAACGCAAATGCGATGGTTACTCCTAGCACCACGCCGGTTAGACGGGTCGTTTCCTCACGGGAGGGCCAGGTCACTTTTTGGAGTTCGGAATAGACTCCCCGGAAATAAGTCGCAATGCCGCGCACCACGGGAATCCGGTTAATAAGCCCTGTCGAGCCGACACCGCGCGCTTTAATCTGTCGGGCACTCGGAGTAGGGCGATCCTTACGCTGCGACGCCGGTAACACCGGGGTTTCAGGTTCGGATTCGCTGTGGCGGCGTTTCAGGCGGCGGCGGCGTTTTTCAGCAATGGTCAGCTTGTCGTCCTGCTGAACTGGCCCTTCGTCTGTTTGTTCCTGGCTGCGAGTATGTGTTGGTGCCACTATCTGCTCCTCGGCATGTGCAGGCGCCTATATCTAAGACACCGTCGCGAGGACGGTGTCTAATCGTAGCGAGCGATCATCTCAGGCAGGGGAGGCAGGACTCGAACCCGCAGCCTACGGTTTTGGAGACCGTTGCTCTGCCAAATTGAGCTACTCCCCTAGATCATGGGACAAACCCCATGTAACTCACTAGCTAACTTAGGTCACTTAGTCTCACGATGCAGCGTGTGTTTCCGGCAGCGCCGGCAGTACTTGTTCAGTTCAATACGCTGCGGGTCATTCCGTCGGTTTTTCATGGACGTGTAATTCCGCTCTTTGCACTCAGTGCACGCGAGATGAATTACCATCCGGATATCTTTTCTTTTAGCCATTGTTGTCTACTTTGATCCGTTTTTAACGGATATCAGAGCTGGTGTCAACAAAACCCAGCCAGCTCTGCTCGAATTCACACGAGTTATTCCAGGATATCGGTAATGACGCCAGCGCCGACGGTCAGACCGCCTTCACGGATAGCGAACTTGGAGCCCTTTTCGAGGGCCACCGGCATGATCAACTCGACCTGCAGATTGACACTGTCGCCGGGCATGACCATCTCGACG
>JAFGHR010000098.1 GCA_016930015.1 Anaerolineae bacterium
CGTCGAGATGGTCATGCCCGGCGACAGTGTCAATCTGCAGGTCGAGTTGATCATGCCGGTGGCCCTCGAAAAGGGCTCCAAGTTCGCCATCCGTGAAGGCGGTCTGACCGTCGGCGCTGGCGTCATCACCGATATCCTGGAATAACAATCGAAGCGGTGCGGAGCGCTGGCTGCTGGCACGTTCAACCGTCAGTCTCCCACCATGACTTCTGAGAGAGCTGTTTGAAGTCTGAGGAACCTAATCTATATGGCCAAGCAAAAAATCCGCATCCGGCTTAAGGCATATGATCATCGCGTTCTGGACCAGTCGGCCCAACGTATTGTCGAGACAGCCGAACGCACTGGCGCCCGCGTTGTTGGCCCAGTGCCCTTGCCGACACGTATCGAACGGTTCACTGTACGCCGTTCGCCGTTCATCGACAAGGACTCGCAGGAGCATTTTGAAATTCGCACGCACAAACGTCTGATTGACGTACTGGAACCAGATAGCAAAACCATTGACACGTTGATGCGGCTCAATCTGCCGGCTGGTGTGGATATCGAGATCAAAATCTAGTCAAGCGCCAAGTCTGGCGTAGTGTTTGCCAGCCCTGGGCTGGTGCACTTGCACGCTGCGGATTAGACGTGGCCTACCATCCATCAACGCGAGTACAGGCGAAGCAGGGATGATGCGTGGGGCGCCGCGTGTGACCACACGCACCCGCCACAGTCCCTTGGAGGCAGCATGAAGGGTATCATTGGTAAAAAAGTAGGCATGACCCAGATTTTTAACGATGACGGACAGGTTGTTCCGGTTACCGTTATCCAGGCTGGGCCATGTTACGTGACTCAAATTCGTACGGCGGAACAAGACGGTTACATGGCCGTCCAACTCGGTTTCGAGGAAGTGCCGTCCAGAAAAAATGGTGATCCCCGCTTGAATAAACCCAAGCGCGGTCACTTAAAACGAAACGGCCTAGACCTGCCCGATCTGCGCTATCTGCGTGAATTTCGCGTCAAAGAAATCGACGTCGAAGAGGGCCAGAAATTGACCGCCGACGTCTTTGAGCCGGGTGAGCGTGTCGATATAGTCGGCACAAGCAAAGGGCGCGGTTTTGCCGGTACAATCAAGCGCCATAACTTTAACCGCGGACCTAAAACACACGGTCAATCCGACCGCGAACGTGCGCCGGGATCCATCGGGGCGACATCTACCCCCGGTCGCGTGTTCAAGGGCATGCGTATGGCCGGTCGCATGGGTGGCGAACGAGTCACCGTTCAAAATCTAGAAGTCGTCGTGGTTGATGCGGAAAAGAACCTGCTCGCCGTGCGCGGTTCGGTACCGGGCGCCAGGGGCGGCATCCTTCTGGTCAAGAAAACACGCAAGCAGCGCCAATATAAAGCGTGATTTGCACCACGTGCAAGCCGCATCAGAGGAGTCGTGAAGCATGGAAGTACCCGTTAAGAACACAGCCGGTGAACAGGTTGGCACCGTTACGCTTGACGCCACGATTTTTGAGGTCGAGGTGAATACGGGCCTGATGCACCAGGCATACGTGCGCCAGATGGCCAATGCGCGCCTGGGCACACACAAAACCAAGAGCCGCGGTGAGGTAGACCTCACCAAAGCCAAGTGGTACCGCCAAAAAGGTACCGGGCGCGCCCGTCACGGTGCCCGTTCGGCCCCGATTTTTGTCGGTGGTGGTGTAGCGCACGGCCCCAGGCCGCACAGCTACGATAAAAAGATGCCGCGCAAAATGCGCCACCAGGCGCTGCGTTCGGCCCTGTCGGCCCTGGCCGCAGACAACCAGATCGTGATCGTTGACGAGATGGTGATGGATGCCCCCAAAACCAGCACGATGCGCGACATGCTGCGCAACCTGGTAGGGGATCACAGCGCGCTGGTGCTGCTGTCCGAACGCAACGAGGCCGTTGAGCGCAGCGTGCGCAACCTGGATAACACGCGAACCTTGCGCGCATCGTACCTGAACATCCGCGACCTGCTGTCGCATGACCGCGTGATCATCCCGAAAGACGCCCTGGACATCATCCAGGTTCACTTGGGAACGACGCCCGAGAACAAATAAAGGAGCTGAACCGTGCCCAAGAGTAAAGCTTTACACATCTACGACGTGCTGCGGCGCCCGGTGATCACCGAAAAATCACACGAAATGGCCGAAAAAGATAACCATTACGTGTTTGAGATTGACATGCGGGCCAACAAAATCCAGGTCAGAGAAGCCATAGAGCTGATCTTTGATGTGGACGTGGTCAAAGTCAATACCATGGTGATGCCGCCTAAACGTGGCCGTCGCGGACGGTCGTTCTATGTTCGTCAGAAAGCCTGGAAAAAAGCCGTGATCAGCGTGCAGCCGGGCCAAACGATCAGTTTGTTCAATATCTAGTCCAGAGGCAGGTGGCGGCCCAGTCAGATATCCGTACCTCACGGGGCTAATGACCGCCGCACACCAGAAGACATTTGAGGTCAGGTAATGCCACTGAAAAAGTACAAGCCCACATCGCCCGGTCGCCGGGACATGACGGGCAGCAGCTTCGATGAAATCACCCGATCGAAGCCAGAGCGCTCGCTGCTGACCGATAAGCGCAAGCGCGCAGGTCGCAACAACAAAGGGCGGGTCACCGTCCGGCATCGTGGCGGCGGGCACAAACGCCGCTACCGCGTGATTGACTTCAAGCGGAACAAGGTAGATATCCCGGCGCGGGTCGACTCGATTGAGTACGATCCGAACCGCTCGGCACGTATTGCCTTGCTGGTTTACGCAGACGGCGAAAAGCGGTATATCATCGCGCCGCTGGACCTGCGTGTCGGGGACAGCATCATGAGCGGGGCCAGCGCCGATATTCGCGTGGGCAACACGCTCCCTATCAGGAATATCCCGGTCGGGTCGCTGGTGCACAATGTCGAGCTCTATCCGGGGCGCGGCGGGCAGCTTGCCCGCGCCGCGGGCACATCGGCCCAGTTGTTGGCGAAAGAGGGCATTTACGCCCAGCTTCGCCTGCCCAGCGGCGAAGTGCGCAAAGTGCATGAAAACTGCACGGCGACTATCGGCCAGGTGGGCAACACCGATCATGGCAACATCAAGTTGGGTAAAGCCGGGCGTAAACGTTGGCTCGGTTGGCGGCCCACTGTTCGTGGTAGCGCGATGGACCCGGCCAGCCACCCCCATGGCGGTGGTGAGGGACGCTCACCGATCGGTATGCCTGGGCCTAAAACGCCCTGGGGTAAACCGGCTTTGGGCAAGAAAACCCGCCGCAACAAACGCACCGATCAGTTCATTGTGCGGCGTCGTGGTAAGCGCCGTTAACAGGTACCGGAGGCTAGGATGTCACGTTCGCTAAAAAAGGGACCATACGTAAACCCCAAACTGCTGCGCAAGATCGAGCAAATGCGTGAGCGCGGCGAAAAGAAGGTGATCCGCACCTGGAGTCGGGCCTCCACCATCTTTCCACAGATGGTTGGCTTTACGGTTGCCGTACACGATGGCCGACGCCATGTGCCGATCTGGATCACCGAAAATATGGTGGGACACAAGTTGGGCGAATTTGCCCCCACGCGCACATATCGCGGCCACCTGGCCGAAAAGAAAAAACGGTAGGCCCGGACGGGAAGCGAGGATGTAGAGTTATGGATGTACGTGCGAGTAGCCGCTATTTGCCAATGTCAGCGCAAAAAATGCGTCTGGTATGCGACCAAGTGCGTGGAATGGATGCCGACCAGGCGTTGATCGTGCTGCAATTCATGCCACATAAAGGCGCCCGGTTTGTATACAAGTTGATCGAGTCCGCCATCGCCAACGCCGAGACAAACTTCGAACTGAACCGCCAGGGCCTGGTTATCTCACAACTGGTTGCAGACGAAGGCCCCAGCATGAAGCGCGTTAAGGCCGGTGCGCGTGGTCGCTATAAACCACGCATCAAGCGTTCCTGCCATGTCAATGTGATATTGTCGGAACGCGAAGAGGAGGAAATGTTCTATGGGTCGTAAGATTCACCCGATTGGTTTTCGGCTCAAGATCAACCGTGACTGGTCGGCGCGCTGGTTTGCAGAGGGTGACCGTTATCGGAACCTGCTGCAAGAGGACTTCCGCATTCGCCAGTTCGTGGAAAAAGAGGCTGAGCGTGCCGGTATTGCGTCTGTCGAGATCGAACGTTATCCGAATCAGGTTCAGGTCACGTTGTTTACGGCCAAACCAGGGATCGTGATCGGGCGTAAAGGCGAAAGTGTCAAGAAGCTGCGCCAGGGCCTGGAACGGATCACCAGCAAAAAGGTGAAGGTTGAAGTCGAAGAAATCGAAAACCCCGACCTGGACGCCAAATTAGTGGCGATCAATGTCGCCGGGCAGCTCGAACGCCGCATCGGCCACAGCCGCGCTATGAAGCGCGCCATCGGCCAGGCCATGCGCCAGGGCGCGCAGGGGATCAAAATCCAGGTTAGCGGTCGTCTGGCTGGGGCCGAAATGGCCCGCCGTGAATGGCAGATGGAAGGCCGGGTACCGCGTAACACGCTGCGCTCGTATATCGATTACGGCACAGCGGAAGCCCTAACCACTTTTGGGCGCATCGGCGTCAAAGTGTGGATCTACAAAGGTGATGTTCTGAAAAACGACACGTCCAAGTCCAAGAACGAACCCACCGATGTGTATGTGAGTTAATGACCAGTCTCGACACCTTCACCGTGCGTCCATATACACGCGCGCGGTGAGTGTCTGGCTTACGAGGAGTAACAACGCCCATGTTAATGCCAAAGCGGGTGAAATACCGCAAGCAGTTTCGTGGCCGGATGAAAGGTAAGGCCCAGCGCGGCAACCAGGTCCAGTTTGGTGACTACGGTCTGCAATCGCTTGAGCCAGCCTGGATCACCAGCCGTCAGATTGAGGCTGCACGCCGTGCGATTATGCGCCATATTAAACGCCGTGGACGCGTGTGGATTCGCGTCTTCCCCCACAAACCGGTCACCAAGCGCGCTGCTGAAAGCCGCATGGGTAAAGGTAAAGGGGCCGTGGATCATTATGTGGCGGTTGTTCGTCCGGGCACGGTCTTGTTCGAGATGTCGGGCATGGATGAAGAAACCGCGCGCGAATCTCTGCGTCTGGCGGCGTTCAAACTCCCTATCCGCGCCAAGTTTGTCAAACGCATTGACCCCATCTCGGGCGAGGAGGTCTAAGGTTCATGCCATCAAGAGCAACCGAAATCCGGCAGATGAACGACAGCGAGATTTTACAGGCTATCGAAGATGCCAAAGAAGAACAGTTCAACCTGCGGTTTCAGTGGGAGTCGGGCCAGTTGGAAGACTACACTCCCCTCCGCCAGCTCAAAAAAAACGTGGCCCGGTATCTGACCGTGCTGCGTGAACGCGAACTGGCTGCCGCACTCGTCCAGGAGGAATCCTATGTCGAATAACCGCCGGCGGCTGACAGGCCGCGTAATCGGAAATGCGATGGACAAAACGGTCGTGGTTTCTGTAGACCAGACGAAACGCCATCGCCTGTACAAAAAAGTGATCCGGACGACCAAGAAGTACAAAGTGCACGACGAAAGTAATGCTATTCCTGTCGGCGCCCTGGTACAGATTGTCGAAAGCCGTCCGATCAGCAAAACCAAGACTTGGGTTGTCGAGAATGTGCTCGCAACGCCGGAAACCCAGGCTTAGCCGGTTGGCAAGCCTGATCGGAGCGAAGAAAAGATGATCCAGAACGAATCACGTCTCAAAGTGGCTGATAATACGGGTGCCCGCGAGATTCTGGTGATCCGTATATTGGGCGGTTCCCGACGCCGGTCGGCCACGGTGGGCGATATTGTCATCGGCACCGTGAAGTCGGCAACGCCTCAGGGGTCGATCAAGAAAAGTGAGATTGTGCGTGCCGTTATCGTGCGCACGGCCAAAGAATACCGCCGCAGCGATGGCTCGTATATCAAGTTTGACGACAATGCGGTTGTGATCTTGCAGGGCGACACCAGGGATCCGCGTGGGACACGTATTTTTGGCCCGGTCGCACGCGAACTACGCGAAAAAGGTTTTATGAAAATCGTCTCGCTGGCCCCCGAAACGCTCTAGCAGCGGGTCTGGCCAGCCAGAAAGTGGAGATGAGCAATCATGCAACGCATCAAATGCGGCGATACAGTTGAAGTCATCGCCGGTGCGGACAAGGGGACACGCGGTGAAGTGCTGCGCATAATCCCAAAAGACGAACGGGTGGTCATTGAGCGGGTCCGGATCGCCCATAAGCATCAGCGTCCGGTCCAGGCGGGCCGTCAACAGGTCCAGCCTGGCATCATCGAGTTCGAAGCGCCGATTCACTGGTCGAACGCGATGCTGGTGTGCCCGCAATGCGACGAAAAAACACGTGTTGGTTTCCGGGTAGATGCAGATGGTAAACGCGTCCGCATCTGCCGCAAATGTAAGCAGGACATCGACTAACCGTCCTGGTGAAGTGAGGGTTAAGGTACCATGGCTACAAATCGTATGCTGGAACGCTATCGTAACGAAATCGTTCCAGCCCTCATAGAAGAGTTCAACTACGTCACGCCCATGCAGGTGCCACGCGTTCAAAAAGTGGTGGTCAACATTGGTGTTGGCGAAGCGCTGGACAATGCAAAAGCACTGGACGCGGCAGTCGAAGATTTGCGCATTATCACCGGCCAACAGCCCGTGATCACCAAAGCGCGCAACAACATCGCCGGGTTTAAGCTCCGTGAAGGCCGTTCGATTGGGGTTAAGGTAGACCTGCGCGGTGAGCGCATGTGGTCCTTGCTCGACCGCCTGATAAACATCGCCCTACCCCGTACACGTGACTTCAGCGGCGTCAGCCCGGACTCGTTCGACGGTCGTGGCAACTACACACTTGGTCTGCGGGAACAGTTGATTTTCCCTGAGATCGACTATGACAAAATCGACAAAGTACGCGGTCTGGAAATCACGATTGTGACAACCGCCAAGTCGGATGACGAAGGACGTCAGTTGTTCAGCATGCTGGGGATGCCGTTCCGCCAGAACTAGGCAAACCGGGCAGGCACACATAGTAGGAAAAGGTTGAACCCATGGCAAAAAAATCAATGGTAGCGCGTGAAACAAAACGCAAGTATAAGGTGCGCGTGCGGAACCGCTGCCAGTATGTAGACCCAAATTCGGGTAAGGTCTGCGGTCGCCCGCGGGGCTACATGCGGCGGTTTGGCCTATGCCGTATTCACTTCCGGGAACTGGCCCTCGAAGGCAAGATTCCGGGCGTGGTCAAATCGAGCTGGTAATCGACTGGAGATACACCATGCACAGCGATCCCGTTGCGGACATGTTGACCAGGATTCGTAATGCCGTGTTGGCCGGACACACCAGTGTGGTTGTCCCCAACTCCAGCATCAAGTTGGACGTTGCGAAAATCCTGAAAGAAGAAGGTTATATCGAAGATTTCACGGTAGGCGATGAAGAGCCGACCCCGATCATCAACGTCACGCTGAAATATTGGGGCAAGCGCCGCGAGCGCCGGTCAGTGATCACTACCCTGGAACGTATCAGCAAACCCGGTCGCCGCGTATATGTCGGCACACACAACATTCCGTGGGTGTTGAGTGGGATGGGAACCGCCATCCTTTCAACGTCACAGGGTGTCATGACCGGGCAACAAGCACGCCGTCGGGGCATCGGGGGCGAGGTCCTCTGCTACATCTACTAGGCGTGTCATAGACACGTCACGCAGACTGAGCAGAGCGCCCACTAGCGCCTGATCTGGGTCGAACGGGTGCCAGTAGAGCGGCTGGGCGAGGAACTGTTACCATAACCGGGAACATCATCTTCGCCCAGAAGTTCTACACCACACCCAGGCCCAGCCAGTTGTACCCGGCGCACAGTCGCAAACATCGTTGAGTATTACGGAGGGAAAGAACCATGTCGCGAATTGGGAAAAAACCCATTCCGATCCCGGACAAGGTTCAGGTCAACATTGACGGGACCGACGTCACCGTCAAGGGTCCAAAAGGCCAGTTGCACCACAAATTCCCGGTGGATATGATGATCAAGCAAGAAGATGGTCATATCATCGTCGAGCGCCCCACCGACCAGCGCCAGCACCGTGCCTTGCACGGCATGACGCGCGCCCTGATCGCCAATATGGTGACGGGTGTCAGTGACGGGTACGAGCGGATTCTTGAGATCGAGGGTGTGGGGTACCGTGCTGAAATGGAAAGCACAACCCTGGTGATGCACCTGGGTTATTCACACACGATCCCGATAGAGCCGCCCGCCGACGTGGAATTTATGGTCGAGGAACGTGGTCGCCTGATCCGCATCCATGGTATCGATAAGCAGGTGGTTGGCCAACTGGCAGCCAATATTCGTAAACTACGGCCACCGGAGCCTTACAAGGGCAAAGGTGTACACTATCAGGGTGAACACATCCGGCGTAAGGCCGGTAAGGCCGGAAAGACCGCCTAAACCGGTCAACCTGCCGGAGTATAGCGCTAAGAGAGTGACGAGATGAGTGAAAAAGGACATAAAGCGCGTATCCGCCGTCACATGCGTGTGCGTGCCCGAATCTCGGGTACACCCGAGCGCCCGCGCCTGAATGTGTTCCGCAGTCTGGATCACATCTATGCGCAGGTTATCGACGATGTGGCGGGACATACCCTGGTGTCGGCGTCAACTGTAGATCGTGATCTACGCAGCCAGGTAACAGACAAAAATAAAACCGAAGCCGCCAAACTGGTTGGTGAGCTGATCGCTAAACGAGCTCAAAAAACAGGCATCAAGCGCGTGGTCTTTGACCGGGGCGGCTACAAGTATCATGGCCGTATCAAAGCGCTGGCCGACGGCGCTCGCGAAGCAGGATTAGAATTCTAGTTAGCCACAAACAAGCCTCTGGCAGGCACGTGATCGTATGCGGTGACTGCCTGCCAGACCGGCTGGCATTGGAGAGGAACATGGGAAGACGAGAACCGCGGCGCGATGATGACCGCGAAGAACTCGATGAGCGCGTAATCGATATTACTCGTGTCGCCAAGGTGGTCAAGGGTGGCCGTCGCTTCGCCTTCCGCGCAGTGGTGGTCGTCGGGGATAACCGGGGCCAGGTCGGTATCGGCATCGGCAAAGCCCGTGGCGTGCCGGACTCGATCCGCAAAGCGTCCGAACGCGCGCGACGCAACATGACCAAAGTACCACTGGCGGGCACCACGATCCCGCACGCGATCACCGTCAAATATGGCGGGGCCAGAGTCATGCTCAAGCCTGCATCACCCGGCACCGGCGTGATCGCTGGCGGTGGCGTGCGTGCCGTGCTCGAAGCAGCAGGGATCCGCGACATCCTGAGCAAAAGCCAGGGCAGCGCGAACATTCTAAACGTGGCCCACGCGACCGTGGAAGCCCTGCGCCAGATGCGCCAACCCGAAGAACTGGCCGCCATGCGTGGTAAGGACGTAGCTTATGTCCAGCCATTCTGGAAGCGGGGTAAGAAGCAGCATGAGTAAAAAACAACTGCGGATCACCCTGGTCAGAAGCCCGATCGGGTATGACAAAACGCAAAAAGGGACCGTGCGCGCGCTGGGCCTGCATCAAATGCACGGCAGCGTGACCCACGACGACACCCTGCCGATTCGTGGCATGATCAACAAAATCAGCCACCTAGTCAAGGTGGAGGAAATCGACGGATGAAACTTCACGAACTTCGCCCGGACAAAGGGGCGACCAAAAAGCGCAAGCGTGTCGGTCGTGGTATCAGCGCCGGTCAGGGTAAAACCGCCGGTCGTGGTACCAAAGGCCAAGGCGCCCGCCGCGGCGGCGGTAAAGGCCCGTACTTTGAGGGTGGTCAGCTACCGTTGGTGCGCCGCCTGCCCTTCAAGCGCGGGTTTACCAATATCTTTCGCGTTGAATTCCAGGAAGTTAACCTGGACGATCTCACGCGCGTGTTTGATGACGGCGACACCGTCGCACCCGATACCCTGAAAGCGGCTGGACTCATTCGCAAAGCCGACCAACCGGTGGTAATCTTGGGGCGCGGTGATCTGGCAAAGAAACTGACGGTCAAGGCCCATCGTTTTTCAACGCGTGCTCAGGAACAAATCGGGCAGGCTGGCGGCTCGGTCGAAAAGCTGGAAATGCTGCTCACCGGCCCGCATGCGACCGTGAAAAAACTACGCAAAGAACAAATAGCCGCATTGCGCGAACAGCGTACAGCACAGCAAGACTGATAGCGGTACGGTGCGGGCAGGGTGACTAACGACCCTGCCCTAACCTGCTACCCCGGATCATCATACGCTATGCTGAAACAGATGCTTTTGGATAACACAAAAGGACAAGGATAGCCCATTATGATCGAGGCACTGCAAAATGCATTTCGACTGCCGGACCTCCGGCGCAAAATGCTCTATACCGTGCTGATCCTCATGATCTACCAGTTTGCTGCGCACGTCACCGTGCCGGGTGTCGAGCGTGGCGCGCTGGACGAGTTGTTTAGCGGTGATGATGCCGGTTTTCTGAGTGTGCTTAACCTGTTGTCCGGCGGAGCGGTGTCTAACTTCAGCGTGATCGCGAACGGCGTGTATCCGTACATTACGGCCTCGATCATCCTGCAATTGCTCCTCCCGATCGTGCCTGCACTGGAAGCAATTTCCAAAGAGCCGAACGGGCAGGAAAAAATCAACCAGTACACCTACTTCCTGGCCATACCTATGGCGGCACTCCAGGCCATCGGTCAGATCAACATCTTCCAGAGCCGGATCGACCAGGCCCAACCCGGTACCACGCTGATACCTGGGTTTGGGTTTGGTGCGAACAGTGATCTGCTGACAACCGTGTCGGTGATCGTGACCATGACCGCTGGCACCCTTTTCGCCATCTGGCTTGGTGAATTGATCAGCGAACAGGGTATCGGCAACGGTATTTCGATCATCATCTTCGCAGGCATTGTTGCCCGTGTGCCAGCCAACCTGTACAACCTGATGCAGACGGACCTGGTCTTTAACCTGACAGCATTTGTTCTGCTCACGGTGTTAACAGTCGTGGTGATCGTCATCATCCAGGAAGGTGTACGCCGCATACCGGTACAATATGGTAAGCGTGTCCGTGGCCGCAAGATGTACGGCGGCGGGTCCACCCATATCCCGCTCAAAGTCAACACGGCGGGCATGATCCCCTTGATCTTTGCCCAGTCCATCGTGACTTTTCCGGCGATTGTGGCGGGCTTTTTCAGCGGCACGCTGGCCACTAAGATTCAAGACACGTTTGGTAACCAACGCGGTTTCATCTACTGGCTCATCTACTTCTTGCTGGTGGTAGGTTTCACCTACTTCTATACCGGCGTGATGGTTCAGAACCAGAACCTGGCCGATAACCTGCAAAAGAACGGCGGCTTTATCCCCGGCATCCGACCGGGACGCCGTACCCAGGAGTATATCAATCGTATCGTCAACCGGATCACGTTGGTCGGCGCGTTGTTCCTGGGCGCGGTCGCCATCTTGCCGGGCATCATGCAGGTCATCCAGCGCCTGGTGTTGGGGCCAGCTCGAACCGGCGGCAGCCAAAACCCGGCGCTCGTTATCAGCAGCGCGGGCCTGATCATCGTGGTGGGCGTGGTCATCGATACCATGCGCCAGCTCGAAGCCCAGCTCGTGATGCGTAACTACGACGGGTTTATGCGCTAATACGTTGGCGGACGCCCGAACAAACAACCGGATATCACAGGGACGCGCGCCGGGAACACTGCGCGTCCCAGCGTCACAACGAGTGAACTGTAGATCAGATGAGCACCATCATACGCAGAACGCCAGATGAACTGATGATTATGCGCGAGGCCGGTCGTATCAACGCGATGGCATTACAAGCCATGCGTGAAGCGGTCCGCCCCGGCATCAGCACCAAAGAACTCGACCGGCTCGCGGAGGACGTGATCCGCAAACACAATGCCAAGGCGGCGTTTCTGGGCTACCGGCCCTACCACGTCCCGACGGCATACCCGGCCACGATCACCGCGTCGATCAATGACGAGTTGGTACACGGGATTCCAAGCGAGGACCGGGTATTAAAAGAAGGTGATATCATCAGTCTGGACTGCGGGACTCAGTATAACGGGTACATCGGCGACTCCGCATTTACAATGGGCGTCGGTGAGATATCTGAAGAAGCACAACGGCTGCTGGATGTGACCGAAGCGGCACTTTATGCCGGGATCGACAAAGCGCGAGCCGGTAATGAAACGCGGGACATTTCCAGAACCATCCAGAAGTACATCGAGAGCCGGGGCTTTGGCGTGGTGCGCGAATACACCGGTCACGGTGTCGGGACCGAAATGCACGCCGAACCCCAGATACCAAACTGGTGGCCATCAGGACGCCAGCGGGCACGCGGGTATCGCAGCATCACGCTCGAACCGGGCACCGTATTCGCCCTGGAACCGATGGTCAGCGCGCGTACCCCCCAGACGAAAGTGCTGAGTGATCACTGGACAGTGGTAACCTGTGACGGATCGTTGTGCGCCCATTTTGAACATACCATCGCCGTAACGCCCGAAGGACCACCGCTGATCCTGACGACGGTTTAGGCAAAACAGGCACAAATCGGCACAAAAACCTGGGGAATAAACGGGTAAAATAAGTTTACCCTAGTCAAAACCGAGGCTTTTCGCTAAAATATCCCTTCCGTGTGGCGTGCAAAACCACGCCAGAGTACGAGGAGTTGACGCGTTTATGGCACGTATAGAAGGTGTGGACCTCCCGCGTAACAAGCGCGTTGAAGTTGCACTCACCTACATTTACGGCGTTGGCCAAACGCGCAGCAAGACCGTTCTGAGCCAGACAGGTATCAACCCTGACACTCGCGTCAAAGACCTGACTGAAGCCGAAGTTCAATCGCTGCGTGAAGGTATCAACCAGTATCGTGTAGAAGGTGAACTGCGCCGCGAGGTTCAGCTCAACATCAAACGATTGATCGAGATCGGCAGCTATCGCGGCCTGCGCCACCGCCGCAATCTGCCTGCCCACGGACAGCGGACAAAAACCAATGCCCGTACTAAACGCGGTCCGAAAAAGACCGTGGCGGGGCGTGGTCGTCGCCGTGGGGCGAAGAAAAAATAGCCACGTCATCCAGGCCATGCTGTATGATCGCGTGTGTATTGCACACGCAGTGCAGTAGTATGCTCATCGCCTCCCGCTGTGTTGGTCGATAGCATGACGAGGTAGGAGAGACAAAACAACAATGGGACGTAGTCGCAAGGGGCCACGTCGTGGCCCACGTAAAATCAAAAAGAATATCCCGTACGGACAGTCACACATCTTCGCGACGTTCAATAACACGATTGTCTCGATGACAGATCAACAGGGCAATGTCGTGGCCTGGGCCAGTGCCGGTACAGCGGGTTTTAAGGGCAGCCGCAAGAGCACGCCCTACGCCGCTCGTATGGTCGCCCAACAGGCATCCGACAACGCCAAAGAACACGGGATGCAGGAAGTTGATGTATTCATCAAAGGGCCTGGCCCTGGGCGTGAAGCTGCTATTCGCGCTATCCAGGCCAGCGGGCTGAAGGTGCGCTCGATTACCGACGTTACCCCGGTCCCGCATAATGGTGTACGCCCACCCAAGAAACGGCGTGTATAAGCAGTCCGACCGGCTGCGTTTTTCGCAGCCCAGCAGGATTGCACAACTGTATAGTGTGATCTATATGATCTAACAATGGTGTAAACACACCAAAGTGTAGTGTGGAGGAAGCCAGGAATCCATGGCACGTTATACCGGACCAGTTTGTAAACTCTGCCGCCGCGAAGGTGAAAAGCTCTATTTAAAGGGTGCGCGGTGTCTATCTCCTAAATGCTCGGTCGAGCGCCGGACTTACCCACCCGGACAACACGGAAAAGATGCGCAGTTTAAGCGTGGTCGCAGTTCAGACTATGCGTTGCAGCTTCGCGAAAAGCAGAAGGCACGCCGTGTGTATGGGGTGTTGGAACGCCAGTTCCGCCGGTACTTCCGCGTAGCGCTGCGCCGTCCCGGCCTGACCGGCTCGAACCTGCTCGCTATTCTTGAAACGCGGCTGGACAACGTCGTGTATCGCCTGGGCTGGGCCGACTCGCGCAATCACGCACGCCAGATGGTGCAGCACGGGCATATCTCCGTTAACGGACGCCGTACCAATGTCCCGTCCTACCTGGTTCGCCCAGGCGACGAGATCGCGGTCCGCGAGCAAAGCCGGTCACGCCCGTACTTCAAAGAACTGCCGGCCTATATGAACGAACGCCCGCCCGCGCCGGAATGGCTCGAGCTGGATATGGGCGCGATCAAGGGCGTGGTTTCACGCCTACCTGAACGGCGCGATGTGGACATTCCGTTGAACGAACAGCTTATCGTTGAGTACTATTCGCGCTAAATGATTTACCCAAAAACCCGAACGAGTGTCAGTCCTGGATGGAGGATTGGGCGTGGTCACAAGTAATATGGTGCTGCCCAAAATCGAAGGCGACGCAACGTCGCAAGAATACGGGCGCCTTATAATCAGCCCCCTGGAACAGGGATATGGAATCACTGTTGGTAACGCGCTGCGGCGTGTGCTGCTATCCTCACTTCCGGGAGCCGCAGTAACATCGATTCGCGTTTCGGGTGTGCATCACGAATTCTCAGCAATCCCGCATGTCAAAGAAGACATGACGCAGTTGATCCTGGCCGTCAAACAGCTCCGGCTTAAGCTCTATGATGCCGAGTCAGCCCGCTTGCGGCTGGAAGTCCACGGCGCAGGCACGGTCACCGCTGCCGATATCATTTGCCCGGCAGAGGTTGAGATCGTTAACCCCGATCTGTATCTGTTCACCGCGGCTTCTGACCAGGCCCAGCTTGAAATCGAATTCACGGTGCAGATCGGACGCGGTTATTCCCCTGCTGAAGAACGGGGCCGCCTGCCCATTGGTGAGCTGCCAATTGATGCCATCTTCAGCCCGATTAAACGAGTCAATTACGACACAGAGCGCGCACGGGTTGGTCAGCGTACGAACTACGACAAACTCATTCTCGAAATTTGGACCGACGGTACGATCCGGCCCGAAGAAGCGATGAGCCAGTCGGCTGAAATCCTGATGAAGCACCTGATCATCATCGCGGGGGTTAGCGAAGAATCGCTGATGCCGCCAGTGGAAGAGGTCGTCGAGCCTGATCCTAACGCGCTGCCACCTGAAACGTATGAAACACCTATCGAAACATTGGATCTCAGCGTGCGGGTGTTTAATTCACTCAAACGCACCGGGATCACCAATGTCGGCGAAGTGTTGGAAATGCTGGATCGCGGTCCGGATGCGATGCTGGCTATCCGCAATTTCGGAGAGAAATCGCTGGACGAGCTGGTCACGCGCTTGAAGGAAAAGAACTATTTGGCCGAAGAGCACGATATCTTTTCCGGCAGCAGCAACTAGACCACTCTACCATTACGAAGGAATCGAATCGTTATGCGACATCAAGTAGCTGGCAAACGCCTGGGGCGGGACAAAGGGCATCGCATAGCCATGCGCCGAAACCTGATCAAGGCGTTGTTCCGCCACGAGCGCATCAAGACCACTGAAGCCAAAGCACACGCCATCCGTGGCGACGCAGAAAAAATGATCACGATGGCCAAACGTGCATTGGCTCATGAAGACAGCCTGCGCGAAGTACATGCACGGCGGCTGTTGATGGCTCGTCTCAACGACAAAGAGATGGTGGCCAAAATCTTTAGTGAGCTGGCCCCGCGTTACGAAGACCGCCCCGGCGGTTATACGCGGATGTACAAATTGGGCCTGCGTAAGGGCGACTCGGCTCGGATGATGCTCATCGAGCTGGTGGATCGCGAAGCAGATTAACGTGTGACGGCCCTGGAAACCGTCCGTTACCGTGGGGTCGTGGCCTACGATGGCACTGATTTTTTTGGATTTCAGCGCCAGGCTGGTCATACTCCCACCATCCAGGGCAAGCTGGAAGCAGCGGTAGCACACGTTACCGGGCAGCCGGTCGAAGCGGTCACGATCACCGGCGCAGGGCGCACCGATACGGGCGTCCACGCCGCTGGGCAGGTCATCGCATTTGACACGGTTTGGCGCCATACGCCGCACGACTTGTGGCGTGCCATTAATGCCAACCTGCCCGACGCTATCGCGCTGCAATCGCTGTCCGTAGCCGAACCGGGGTTTCATCCTCGGTTCGATGCACGCAGCCGGGCCTATGAGTACACGCTGGTTGTAGCCCCGGTCCGGCAGCCGTGTCTGAGGCGTTACGCCTGGCACATCGCACGGCGCGCACCGCTTGATGTGGACGCCATGCAAACAGCGGCGGCGCGACTGGTGGGCACACATGACTTTGGGACCTTTGGACAACCGCCCCAGGGCAATAACACGGTCCGGCATGTGATGTTTTCTGAGTTTGTTGTGGCACCGGATGATATCGTGATCCGGTATCACATTGAGGCCAACGCCTTTTTATACCGGATGGTGCGGCGCATCGTTGGCGCCCTGGTCCGGGTGGGCAGCGGCCACCTGACACGTGACGATTTTGAGGCAGCGCTTCGTGCTGCGGACAATCAGTGGCCCAACCCCACCGCACCAGCACACGGGTTGTGCCTGACCAAGGTAACGTATTAGGCTGCGGGGAGACGCCCGCTGGAGCAACAAAACCATCATGAAGATCAAGACCTATACACCCAAGCCAGACGAAATCGAGCGCGAGTGGTTTGTGGTGGATGCCAAAGACCAGACCCTGGGGCGTCTCGCCACACAGATTGCAACCATCTTGCGCGGCAAGCACAAACCGATCTTCGCCCCTCACGTGGACGTGGGTGATTTTGTGATCGTGCTGAATTGTGACAAAATCCGCGTGACCGGCAATAAGCTGGACGACAAAATCTACTACCGGCACTCGCAGTATCCCGGCGGGTTACGCGCGGTGCCGCTGCGTGAGCAGCTTGAAAAACACCCGGAACGCGTGATCTATTTCGCCGTGCGCGGTATGCTGCCCAAAAATAAACTGGGCCGCAAGATGATCAAGAAGCTGAAAATCTACACAGGCGAAACCCATCCGCACGAGGCCCAAAAGCCCCGGATGCTTGAACTGTAGACCTAGAGGGAAAAAGAAAACATGGCGACACAGTATTACGAGGGAATCGGGCGTCGTAAGAAGGCGACCGCACGTGTCCGGTTGTGGACCGGCGGCAATGGCAGCGTTGTGATCAACGACAAACCGGGCGATGTGTTTTTGCCGCGCATCGGCGACCTGGACATTGCCCTGGAACCGCTGCGCACCGTGGGCCAGGAAGCTGGCTATAACGTGACAGTCAAAGTGAACGGCGGCGGCCAGACTGGCCAGCGCGATGCGATCCGCCTGGGCGTGGCCCGCGCTTTGGTTGAAATCGAGCCTGAATGGCGCTCTGCGCTGCGTCAGACCGGTTCGCTGTCACGTGATCCACGCGTGAAAGAACGTAAAAAGCCCGGTCTCAAACGTGCACGCAAGGCCCCGACCTACACCAAGCGTTAACCCGTTTACCGGCCCGGCCTTGATGGCGCTCAAAACAGCAGGCAAAATCTCTGAGCAGCAATGCGGAGGTCTTGCCTGTTTGCTGTTTGTCATCGTCCCGCGACACATGCGGGCAGCCGGTCAGTCCACGACCTGAACGACCAGGAAAGGCGTGTTGATGGTCCTCCAACTTGATCTGCACCGGGCGGCGGCTGTGGTCCAGGCCCTGAACCTGGACACACTCGACAGCCTGCAATGTCACAGCGCAGAACGGTATGCGACACAACATCACCCACCGCTGAATCCCGACGTGGCGGCGCTCATTCTGGCAGCGGATAAAGCGAATAGTCTTGATCGTGCCGCGCTCAAACGGGTGCTGCTCAACCAGTATCCGGCCACTCACCCGGTAACGCTGGTACGCGAAACCGCCGATGGACCGCCTGCCGGTACTGCGCCCTGCCCGTTGGACGATCTCGACACCGTACCGCCCAACGGCTGGACGGCGCTTTACATTCCGGCGCTGCCGCGCCAAAGCAGTTTTGAGCACTTCCAGGACATTATCGCGCACCTGCGCGCCCCTGAGGGCTGCCCCTGGGACCAGAAACAAACCCACCAATCGCTGCGCCCGTACCTGCTGGAAGAAACGTATGAAGTGCTGGACGCGCTCGATTCCGGCAGCCGTGACGATCTGCGCGAAGAATTGGGTGACCTGCTGCTGCAAATTGTGCTGCACAGCCAGATCGCGGTTGGTGAGGGGACTTTCCGCATGGCCGATATCATCGCCGCGATCACGGACAAGATCGTGCGGCGGCACCCGCACGTTTGGGGCATGGTGGACGTTAACGACGAAAACGACGTTAAGGTCAACTGGGATCGCCTGAAACAGGCCGAAAAACAGGATCAGCGCCAGTCACGCCTGGACGGGGTATCAAAATCGCTCCCGGCGCTGTCGCAGGCGTTCAGTTACCAGGATCGCGCCGCGCGGGTCGGTTTTGACTGGGACACGGTCGAACCCGTGATCGCCAAAGTACACGAAGAACTCGATGAGCTGCTGACCGCCAGCGACAACGACGCGCAGGTCATGGAAGCCGGTGATCTGCTGTTTGCCGTGGTCAACCTGGCTCGCTGGCTGGATGTGGAGCCGGAATCGGCGCTGCGTGATGCGAACGCCCGCTTTTACCGCCGGTTCAGCTACATCGAGCAGCACGCCGCCGCCCAGAATCGCCCGCTGGATGACATGCCGCTGGACGAAATGGACGCGCTGTGGAACGATGCCAAAACAAACGGGTTATAACACGCGGGGAAAAAACAAAATCCCGGCTGTGATCAGCCAGGATTCTGTCGGGGCGCCCGGAGCGGCTGCGCTGGCTTGTCGAGTACGCCGCCCTGCTTTACATCACACGCTAAACGTATCCCGGCGGGACCGTCACGCCCCGCCTTTTTTGGGAGGTTATCCCGACAATGTTCACGGCTATCCGTGTTATTGCGACAGTCGGGTTCGTGTTCATCCTGATCGCAGCCTGGAATGTCCCGGAAGTTCCAGAAGTGATCAACATCCTAACCTGTGACCGGGTGAAATACCCCTAAGATTCTGCTCATAAAAAGCGCACCTTCAAAAAGCGGCCTTACGCCACCTGTTCCCTTTTTGACAACTTTCTCCAGAACCTCGAACAACAATACAGGACAGGCGTCGCTTGCTAATGGCGCCTTGCCCTTCTATACTGAATAGATATGACGAACATGATAAGGAATAATAATCAATGGCCATCGAGGATGTAATGACGATTGCTGCACTGACTATCGCATTCGCGGCTTTTATAGGCCCGTATATAGTAACATCCCGTCAGGAAAACAGAAGGCGAGCAGAAGAACAACGCATCTGGCACCGTGATTTCATCCATGCCAAAATGGGAACACTGGTTGACCTTCGGGCGGAGCTGCAATACCTGCAAACCGCTCCGTTCAAGCTACTCGGCCCCAAGAGGTTTGGTAGAAAAGAAAAAGCTGAAGATATGTTTCAGAAGTGTGAAGTCGCCTATGGAAAAGCGTTCGGCATTGTTCAGGCTTTTCCTGACCCTGAGATTCGAAAACACGCGGAAAAGATTATGCTAGCCCCGCCAGGCGACGAGAAGTTACAAGCCATCAATGCTGCTCTCATGGCATTCGGTGACTTGCTTGACGAATCCATGGGCAAATACGGTATCAAAGACCTGTGATTCTTCTACCTTCGTAGTCCTGCCCCGCTTCGACGGGGCTTTTTTATTCCCATTCCCCCCATTTTTTAGGGGGGAAAACACTTGACAAAACATTTGGGCCGGGCCGAATACTTGTTTTTGTGTCGCACAGAAGAAAGCGAGAAACATGAAACCAATCGGTGCCATCTACTCGATGCCGCCCGCTGTGCAGCCCACCCGCCGGTAACAACGCTTGCCCCTTCTAGGAGTCAACGTGTAGCGGACATGGCCGGTTTCGTGCGCAAAACGCTGACCGACCCCACTGCCAAAAGTGACGTATTCTGCCTGGCCGCGCATCACGATATCCTACTCGCCGATGACCTGCTGCCCGGTATGCGTATCACCGACCCGGTCTGGGCCACGTTCGCCCACCTGACCATGGACGGTGAGCAGCCGAGCCGGAACATCGACTTCGACGATACAGCCGACGAGGAAGCGCTCCTGATGCAGCCATCCCACACGAACGGAAAGATTCCCGCGCCGCCTGGTTGAAGAACGCCAAAGCGCGGAAACGTGCCGCCGACTTCCTGGCCGAAAACGGGCTGAGTGATGCGGATGCCAACGCCGCGCTGGAGATTGACGACTGGCAGCAGACTCCACTCGATCCGGACGAGTTCAAGGCGGCGATTGAGGCTTACGTCGAACAGATGGTGAGCCTGCCGCCCGCCAGGCCGAAGAACGAAACGTAAGGCCGAGCCAGCCGGTGAGCCATCCGAAGAACCGGTCGCGGCGCCACCAATGAGAGACTATCTCTAGTCGGGGAAACTATATTATTATAATTATATGAGAGGCTACCGTTGCACCTGTTCCGTAAAAAGTAGGCCATGACGGGTCCCTACAAAGATTGTTATGCCAACTATTGAGGAGATTTTTTATGGCCGAACCATCCAGATTGAGAGGTTGGCTGACGGCGTGGCGTGTGCTCATCCTCGCCTTGGTAGCGGTGCTCATTGTGTTGGGGGTGACCCTGGTTGTGATCGCCATCAGCGACGCGGAGGAGACTAAAGAAGGCACCGAGCGGATCAACGCTCTGGCGAGCAGCGATAACGCGTGCGTTGAGTGCCACCGGCGCGTCACGCCCGGCATCGTGCAGCAGTACGGTTACAGCACGATGGCGGCGGCGGATGTGAAGTGTGAAAACTGCCACGAAGTCCGCCAGGATTATGCCGGGGCGGTCGAGCACGAAGGCACCTACGTTCTAAATTCCCCTACCACGGCCATGTGCGAAACCTGCCACACGACCGAAGTCCGCCAGTATTATGCCAGTCGGCACGGCATTCCCGCCTATGCGGCGATGGTGGGTCTGGAGGGACTGACCGAAGACGAGCTGGCGAAATATGATGCGATTCCCGAAGCGCAGGTAAAACCCAACGCGGAACGCAACGCCCTGTACGCGCTGGAAGGCCCAGCAGTGACGCGCTTCGCGTGCGAAGGCTGCCATAATATCGGCAGACCCGCCGCGGACGGATCGATTGGGCAGTGCCAGAAGTGCCACCTGCGCCACGAATTCAGCCTCGAGCAGGCTCGCAAACCCGAAACCTGCAACGCCTGCCACATCGGCCCGGACCACCCGCAGTGGGAGATCTACGTCGAGTCGCCGCATGGCATCGCCTACCATACCGGCGGTGAGCGGTGGAACTGGGACGCCGAACCCGGCACCCTGACCGTCGAAGATTTTCCGGCGGCTACTTGCGCGGTCTGTCATATAAGCGGCTTCGGCGCGACCAGCACGACTCACGATGTCGGTGACCGCCTGACCTGGTACCTGTTCCAGCCGATCAGTGTGCGCCGCCCCACCTGGGAAGATAACATGGACCGGATGCAAAACGTGTGCAGCGAGTGCCACAACACT
Organism: Anaerolineae bacterium; assembly: GCA_016930015.1. Classification (GTDB taxonomy): domain Bacteria; phylum Chloroflexota; class Anaerolineae; order Aggregatilineales; family Aggregatilineaceae; genus JAFGHR01. The sequence continues at coordinate 21,521 of JAFGHR010000098.1, forward strand.
AACTTCATCGAGGACCTGTACACCGATGGCGACGTGCTGGTCGGCGCGATCAACGCCTGGGTGGAAGAGAGCGACTCCATTATCCAGCCGCTCAAGGACGCGGGCCTGATGACTGCGGAACCCTTCGACGAGCCGATTGATTTTACGTATTTCAATCTGTGGCATCACTGGGGCCGCACCGCCAAGTTCGGCGCGTGGATGCAGGGGCCGGACTATACGCAGTGGCACGGCGCGTATGAAATGCTGCACGATCTGGCCGAACTGCGCGAGACGGCTGACGCCAAACTGGCCGAAGCCGAAGACGAGGCGGGCCAATAGTCATGTATCACCTGGCGACCCTGGTTCCACCCGTGCGGCGGGTGCACATTCCGTTCTCGCGTGACCAGTTGATGCTGCTCATGGCGGCCATCAACGAGATTTTTCTCGGCGTGGATATTTACCTGGCACACAGTATCAGCGGGACGATTGTTCCGAACGAATGGATTCCGATCATCTTCGGTCCGGTGGCAGGGGTGATTCTGCTGGTGACCGGCCTGATCGCGCTCCGCCAGCGCCCATTGGCGACAGTGATCGCCACCGCCGTGTTTCTGGCGAGCATCGCCGTCGGCCTGCTAGGCGCGTATTTCCACCTTCGGCGCGTGGTCCTGCCCGATGCCCCCCCCGGCGAACAGCTCACCGTGCGTCTGCTGGTCTGGGGACCGCCAATACTGGGGCCGCTGATGTTTGCACTGGTGGGCCTGTGGGGCCTCAGCGCGGTCTGGGTCGAAGACCTGCCGGACAGCGGGCGGTTGCGTCTGCTGGGCGGCTGGCATATCCAGCTCCCACTGAGTAAATCTCGCGCCTATTTCCTGATGTTCAGCCTAGGCGCGTTGGTCACCCTGCTCAGTGCCGTGTTGGACCACGTCCGGACCGGCTTTCGCAACGATTACCTATGGGTCCCGGTCGTCACCGGGTTGTTTGCGGTGTTCGTGATGGCCCTGCTTGGATTTCTGGAACGTCCCCACCGCGCCGACCTGGTGGTCTATGTGACGGCGCTGCTGCTGCTGATTGCCACCGGACTGGTTGGGGCGGTGTTGCACATTGATGACAATCTAACCTCGCGGGGCCAGTTCGTGGCGGAGCGCTTCATCCGGGGGGCGCCGTTCCTGGCGCCGCTGCTGTTCGCCGACATTGGGGCGCTGGGTCTGCTGGTGCTGCTCGACCCGCGCTCGGAGATGCTGGAGAAATAGGCGTCCCTGCCGATCGTCTCTGTATCCATATACATCCAGGGGAGAACCTCCGTGTGCTCCCTACAAGGTCTGCATTTTCCGTAGAGCGCATTTTGCACTAAACACCGTGGACTGCATGGTAGAATGTGTCACCCAAAACCGATACAGTTACGGCGTCGGGATTGCGTGCTGTTCGGTCTGCCAGGTGGCCGTCGGCAGCCACGAGATCACCAGCGGGCAGATCATCACTTCGCGCACGTACTCCGCGTAGATGTTCATCTCATAACAATTCTACAAATGCATCAACGGTGAGACCCGCTTGACGAATGATGCTGCGTAATGTTCCCTTTTTGAGCGTTCTGTGAAGGGGAACCGATACGGTTTTGGGCGGGCTGTCCTGGCGCATGATCACGTGATCACCCCGCTGGCGAAGTTCATAGAAGCCCGCCTTCCGAAG
>JAFGHR010000099.1 GCA_016930015.1 Anaerolineae bacterium
GCGGCGAGCAAACCGCCTGACGATCCGGCGCACGCAGATTAGCTGGTAATAAGGAAAAAAACACGGATAATCGAAGCGTAACCACATACTTCGATTATTCGAGAGGCTGTACATGCTGAGACGAATCCAATGGCGCTACTGGGGAATGCTCTCTGACATTATCAACCGCCGGTTGTCGGCATCACTGTCCGATCAAGACCGCCTTACGGCTGAGTTTCGAGGACAGATCAGGCAGCTAGTTCACTACCAACAGGCCGCTGCCGACTCCGAACCGGTGTGGACCGAGCACGAGCGCGCTTTGATTGAACATGTACTCAATGACAATCCACGGCGGTTTTTGCACTGGCCGGTTGTGCGGTATACGATGTTCGTCACTGATTCAGCGTATATCCCGGTCGAACTGGCGGCCCTGCGCGCGCAGCCTGAGTTTGAAACGCGCTGGCTTCCGGCGCTGCGTGAAGTTGCAGCGGGATGGCCGCGCCGCAGCCGGTATTTTCCTGCCAGTAGTGGCAACGCGATTCACCACGCCTACCACCTGTTGATGTTCGAGCAAACAACGTCAACACGGGTAGAGGACCTTGATGTGATCTTCGAATTCGGGGCAGGGTATGGCAGTATGTGCCGGGTAGCGCATGCGTTGGGGTTTCGCGGGACCTATGTGCTCTTTGATCTGCCCGCTTTCTCCGCCCTGCAACGTTATTATCTGCGGCTGCTGCAATTCAATGTTGTCTCGCCGGAAACGATTGAACCGGGTGCGCCGGGTGTGGTCTGCCTGGATGATGCTGCCCAGGCTCAGGCTATCCTCGCACGTGGGGCGGGGAGTAAGTCGCTGCTGTTGGCAACGTGGTCTCTCAGCGAAACGCCGCTCGCCTTCCGCGAGCAGATGAAGCCACTCACGAAGTCGTTCAGCGCCTACCTGCTCGCTTTTCAGCAAACCTTTCAGGGAGTGGATAATCTTCAATACTTTGAGCAGTGGCAGCACGATCGGCCCGGTGTAACCTGGCGGGACTGGGCGATCGAACACCTGCCCGCGAGCCGCTACCTGATCGGGTGGCACAAGGACGAGCGTTAGTCCTGTGCCGGACGAGCTGACGCTGCGTGTCGGCCCGTACCGGCGTAATATCGTGCTGCCCTTTGCGCTGTGGAATCTTGAAGTGAACAATGCCCGATTCGAACAATCCAAACTCTACATCCACTTCACAGGCGGCGAGCAAACCGCCTGACGATCCGGCGCCGCGCGATGGAGCGCGTTTCTCAGCCGACGATCTGAGCGCCGAACTGGCCGGTTACCGCGTACACTGGCGGCGCTACCGGCGCACGCTGCGTTTTGCGGCGTGGCTGATCATGCGGGCGGCGCTGTGGGAGCTGCTGCTGCGTTATACGCTGGGCAGCCGCTTTACCGGGCGCGGACGGTCGGCACGGCTGCGCCGTTGGGCGCGTGAATTCCGTGACATGGCAGCCGATATGGGCGGCGTCATGATCAAGCTGGGCCAGTTTGTTTCCAGCCGTGTAGACGTCCTGCCACCCGAAATGATCGCCGAACTGGCGACTCTGCAAGACGAAGTACCGACCGTGCCGTTTGATCACATTCGCCGCACGCTGGTGCAGGAATTAGGGCCGCCAGACCGGTTTTTTTCTGAGTTCAACACGGAGCCAACCGCCGCCGCATCGTTGGGACAGGTTCACCGTGCCCGGCTGCCGGACGGCTCGCGCGTGGTCGTCAAGGTGCAGCGGCCCGGCATCGAGTCGCTGGTGTATACCGATCTCAAGGCCCTGGGCGTTGTCGCGCGGTGGGCCATGCGTTGGCGATTCATCGCCCGGCGCGCGAACGTGCCCGCGCTGCTGGACGAGTTCAGCGCGGTGCTGTGGGAAGAATTGAACTATACGCTTGAAGCAAAACATGTCGAAACGTTCCGCGCCATGTTTGCAGATGACATGGGCGTTTATATCCCCCGCCTGCACCGCGAGTTATCGACGCGGCGCGTGCTCACGCTGGAAGACGTGAGCGCGATCAAAATCATGGACGTGGACGCGCTCGCGGAAGCCGGTATCGACCGGCGTGATGTCGCCCGCCGCCTGATCAGCACGTATCTGCGCATGCTGTTTGTTGAGCGGTTTTTCCACGCGGACCCGCACCCCGGCAATTTGTTTGTGTATCCCCTGCCGCCGGACGCCCCGGCTAACAGCGGCCTGCACCACGACGGCCAACCGGTGTTGGGCGCGCGTTTTTACCTGATCTTTGTGGATTTTGGCATGACCGGGCGCCTGACCCCGGAAATCGTGGCCGGGTTGAGCGAAACCCTGATCGCGCTGGTCACGCGTGATCCGCGCCGCCTGCTGCGATCCTACGAGCGCCTGGGCGTGCTGCTGCCGGGTGCCGATCGGGACCGCATCGAACAGGCCGCGCAATCTGTGTTCGACCAGATATGGGGGCTGACGCTGTCCGAGATCAGCGGTATGCAGGTTTCCGAAATGACCACGCTGGGCCGCGAATTCAGTGATCTGCTGTTGAGCATGCCCTTTCAGGTCCCGCAGGATTTTTTGGTGCTGGCGCGGGCCGTCGGCATTCTGGTCGGAATCTGCACCGGGCTTGATCCGGAATTTGATCCCTGGCGCGAGATTAAGCCGTTTGTGAACGATTTGCTGGTCGAAAGCGGTGATTTACCGGCGCTGGCGGCGGCGATTTTGGGGCAGGGTGACACATTGGGGCTGGACGTGCGCGGCCTGCTGCGCCCGGCGGTTTTGCGAGCTGCGTTTTCAGATCACAGCATGAACCTGCTGCTGACTACGGCGCTTGATCTGGCGCGGCGCATGGTCGAGTTCCCGGTGATGGCTAATAATCTGCTGCGGCACATGGAACGCGGCGAATTGACGGTGCGCGTCGAGCCAACTGCCGAGACAACCCACCTGATTCGCCGCCTGGAAGACGTTGTCCAGCGCCTGGTAAACGCGGTCGTGTTTGCGGCGGTGGCGCTGTGCGGCGTGCTGTTGTATGTGTCCGATCAGCATACGGCGGGATTGATCGGGGGTGGGCTGGCGGCGGTGCTGCTGCTGCGGGTGTTGTTAAGCGGCAGCAGTCGTTAGTTTGAGCGGGCAGTATGTGGCCGGTTAACCGTCGTCAGAATGAACAAGTCGGTTGACACGGTTTACGGCAAGCAATACAATAATAAGCGTAGTGGAGCAGGTTGTTTGCAGTACCGGCACGATAATAAGCACCCGGTGTGGCAGTGACCCCGCACCGGGTGTTTTTGTCTGCTTCTGTTACACAGCCCCGCCACCAGCTCGTTTTTTTAATAAGCACAAGGAGTATGTGCAACATGTCAGAACTTGAAAAGCAAAATGGCGTCGTCAAATGGTTTAACGCACAGAAGGGTTACGGCTTTATCCAGCCAGAGAGCGGGCCGGACGTGTTTGTGCATTACACCGCTATCGTGGGCGCAGGATATCGCAACCTGGAAGAAGGTGAGCGGGTCGAGTTTACCATTACTCAGGGACCCAAAGGGCCGCAAGCTAGCGATGTCTCTCGTTTGCCCTGACTGCAACCCTGTTTCCGTTCATTAATCCACGAATCAATACGCCCTGCGCTCTTTTGCACAGGGCGTCGATTTTTTTGCTGACCACATGTTGGTCAGTCTACTTCAACTTTGACTTTTTCATCCGTTTCTTTGGGGCTGTGCCGGAGATGATCTAACCCATCCTGGACGGTGTCGATCACGCCGTCAAACAGGGCGGTAAACCCGGCTGCACCTTCTTTTACAGCGTTGCCTACGTGTGTGCGAAACTCTTTGGGCAGCAGCGATTCAATCGCTCTTCCGGTTTCTTCCAGGGCGTTGACCTGGTGATCAACAAAAGCACGGAGCGGTGATTGGTCAGCTTTTGCCTGTTTGCGTGACGCGGGTTCCGACTTCGCTTTAGTCATCTTTTTTGTCTCCTGCGAACAATTACCGGGTGTATCACTTCTTATTATACACTACGCAGCCGTGTTATTGAGGTTGCGTTCCGGGCGTTCCCGGCGCGGAAAACCTGATCAGTAGCCGCGTGCAGCTTCCACACGATTCAACAGGCTTTTACCCGCCAGGTAACGTTCCAGGTTTTCGACAAACAACGCGACGGCTCTCTGATTGTAGTCGCTGGTGTTGCCTGACACGTGCGGGCTGATGATGAGGTTAGGCTGCTTCCACAGCGGGCTGTCGGCGGGCAGCGGTTCGGCATGGAACACGTCCAGCGCGGCCCCGGCGATCTGGTCATTTTGCAGGGCGTGCAGCAGCGCTTGTTCATCGATGACGCCCCCGCGGCCTACGTTAATGAGATAGGCGGACGGTTTCATGGCTTCGAACGTATCCGGGCCAAACATCAGGTGGGTGTCGTCCGTCAGGGGCACGGTGATCACCACAAAATCACACTCGCGCACCATGGTATTGAGCGCTTCCGGCGGGTAGAGACGGTCGAAACATTCGCCGTTCGGATCGCCCGTGCCGGGGATCACATAACTGTCATGGTCGGTGGGCTGGCGCACATCACGCTTGACGGCCAACACCGATAACCCGAATGCGCGGGCAATTCGTGCGATCTCACGTCCGATGCTGCCATAACCGACGATCCCTACCGTGCTGCCGCGTAATTCCTGGGGCAAAAAATCGTCATATTCGTGGCTTTCGGGCCAGTGCGCGTTTGTTTTGTTAGCCATCATCAGGGGCAGACGGTGCCCAAACGCGAGCATCATCATCATGACGTATTCCGTGATGTTGGTGGTGTGGATGCCGCTGGTTGTCGTGATGATCACATCGTCGGCCTGCGTGATCGACTGGTCCCGCAAGTGATCGACGCCTGCCGAATGGACTTGAATCCAGCGCAGCTTAGGGGCCAGCGCCGGATCGGGCATGACGCGTGTGGTATACAATATCTCGACCTCGGCCCAGATATCGCCCGGAACGTCGGCCAGGTGGCGGGCCGGATGGTACAGCAGTTCGATCCGGCTGGAGATATCGCGCAGGGTTTCTAGCAGGTCGTCCTGTAATTCAACGGTGATCAAAAGCTGAACGGCGGTTGATGTGTTAGGCATCATCGTTTCCTCGGCAAGCGGCACTGGCACAGGGACCTTTCAAGCGGCATATTAGCGTCCCCGGCGAAAATATGCGAATCCGACCACGACGATCAACACGACCTGCCCGGCCAGCGCAAACGGGATCAGGTCCCGTGCCTGGAATCCGTCGTCGCCGGGTTCGCCGGGTGTGCTGCCGTCTTCAGGTGACGTGCGCGTGGTGAGCGCTGCCGGTGACGCCGTGGGTGAGCTGACCACCGGGGACGGCGGCGCGGCGCCCGGTGTATCCAGGCTGGCGGCGGCTACTTCGGCGGCGGTGGGTGACGGCGGCGCGTTGGACGCCGAGTCGGGCGGCGGGGCGTCGAGCGCCGGAACGGTCGGCAGGACCAGCGGCGTTTGAGTCGGCGGTGGGGCCGTGCCGGTCGGTGACGGTGTGTGTGTGGGCGTGATCGTCCATGTGGCGGACGGCGTCAGCGTGGGAATGGTGGCGGTCGGTGTCCGTGATGGCGGCGGCGGGACGTAGGGGACCGCTGTTGGCGGTGGGCCATCCGGCACGGCAGCGACTTCAGCCGGTGGCGGCTCCTGACCTTCTGCCACCGCATCAGCGGCGGGTTCCTGGTTCACGGCTGAACCAGCCGCCGGTTCCTCAACCGGTGGGGCGGGGGGCGCGGTCACGTCGGGCCGGTAGCCAAATACCAGCGTATAAAACGTGCCACACGCCCCGCTGACAACGCCGATGCCGATTTCGTTGACCCGGCTGTTAGTCATGCCGTTGTAATGCACGGACGAATTGACCCAAAAAGCCCAGGCGTTGGATGCCTGAGCGTTCGATCCGCCGTAAATATTTTCGCTGACGCGGCTGCCCGTATACCCGTTGGCTATGGCGCGGCTGGCAGGCGTGGACCCGTTGATCTGCGTGTGCGAGATATCACACGTAGCGGCCATGTAGTCGCTGTGCTGGGTGGCGGCGGCGGATAACTCGGCGTTCAGCGCGTAGCCGTGTATGCCCACGCTGGCCCGCAGCCCGTTGATTTGTTCCAGCAGCCAGCTCACGTCATCTTGAGCCAGCGCAGCCGGACAAGCGGCGGCCAGCAGCCCGCTTATCACAAGTAAGGTGATAAGGGTTTGTCTGAAAACGGATTTTATCGTCATAGTCATATATATAACACACCATGCGGGCCCGCCCAATACTTTTTACGCGAGATACAGCCGGTGCGCTGCAAGAGAATTCGCCGGGATGGCGGCGGCTATTGTATTATTGGCTATCACAGTTGGCCAGGGTGTGTTGGCATGTGTCCTCAAATAAACGATGACGGCTCAGCCAGATGCCCCGCCGGGTTTTGCCGTGTTTTTATGTTGGCGAGAACAATATGTCACACGTTTGCCTGTCATACGCGCACCAGGATGCCGGGTTTGCCCGGCAGCTTGCGGTACAACTCCAACAGCGGGGATTTGTGCTCCGCCCTATCACCACACCAACCGGACCGGATGATCCCTCCGCCTCGTCACGTGATCGGGATTTGGAAACAAGCAGCCATGTGCTGTTGATTCTATCGCCCGACTATATAGCATCGCCTGACAAAAGCCGCGAGTGGGCACTGTGTTTGCAGCAGAAAAAACACGCGTTTGTGATCATCCACCGGGCGTGTGACATCCCGCCCGACCTGGCTGACTGTTACCAGATCAATTTTCAGGGGCAGTTTTTAATGGCCGTTGAGGAACTGGTCAAGCGCCTGAATAAGACCAAAGCGCCCACCCGCCCGCTGACGGTCGAACATCCGCCGCCGGTCGTCAAGACGGAACTGCTCCCGGCCCGGCTGCCTGCCGAACACTGTTGGCGCGAAGACCGGCTGCGTATCAACTACAACATGCCGATCATCCTGAGCGGTCCCGAACTCGAAGAACGCCTGCTGCCGTTTTTGGATCAGGCCGGTTTTGTGGTCGTGAACAGCGGCTCGAAGACGGTCAAAGCCGTGCGAGACAGGCGGTACCGCCTGTTCGATCCGCGCCGCGTCAATCACAGCCTGACGATCAAGCCCCGCAAAGGCTCACTGCGCGCCTACTACCGTATGACGCGCTCACAGGTGTTTTTCTGGTATCGCGTCCATTACCGCGTGCTGGATCGTGAAGCGGCGGCGCTGTACCGCTGGCTGGCGACCGGGGAGATGGACGGCCTGTTTGAGCCGGTGGACTCCCAGGCGCGTGTCGCCCAACTTCTATCATGGAGCTCGCTGGTGTTGTTTGCGCTTGTGAGCGTGCTGTTGCTGCTGCTCGTTGTGCTGTAGCGGCGTTTTCCCCCTATCAAAACACCTTCAGACCGATCCACGTCATCACGCCCACCAGCGCCACCAGGATCGACCCATAGCCGAGCAGCCAGCGCATGACAACCCCCTCATTCGCGCCGACCGTGCTGCATCCGACCGTCACTTTTGCCGGTGACATCACGCTGGCGACGGCAGCCGAAGCCGTTTGTGCGCCCAGAATCGTGATCACGGAGAGTCCTAACATCTCGGCGGTGTTGAGTTGAAGCTGGCTGAACACGGCGTTGCTGTTGACATTACTGCCGGTCACAAACGCGCCGATACCGCCGATCACGGGGGCCACGAACGCGTACAGGTCGCCGGAGATGTTACGGCTCAGCCCGTCGGCCACAATTGTGATCATGCCCGAACGCGCCATCGTTGCGCCGATGGCGACCATCAGGTAGTGGCCCACGCCTGATCGGAACGCCCGCCGTGTAGCCTGCCGCAGGATATCGCCTGTCACGTCGGACACATAATACCCGTGCCGCCGGTAGAGTGTGAACGCGATCAGGCTGCTGTACAGGATGATCAGGCCGGGATGCCCTGGGATGCCGAAGCCCGCGTCTTTTTCGGTGTTAACCGTCCAATCGCGGTCGGTCGTGGTCGCCGGTAAATCCACTTCCAGCGCGATCTGGCCGAGCGCCGCTTTCACCGGCTGGATGCCGCGCAGCAGCAGCGCCAACACCACCAGCACCGCGTAGCCGATCACGGCCAGCCGGATCGTCGGGGTGGGGCGGTCCGTGTCCGCCGTGTCCGCCGGGTTTGCCGTGCTCGCTGCCGGTGACGGTGATACACGCTGGCCCTCGTCCGTAGGCGCAGCAAACCCCCGCCAGCGAATCCAGACAATGGCCACGGCCAGCCCGGTCGCGCCCCCGCCAATTGCGCCGATCGTCCATATGCCGTTGGTCGCCAGGATATACTGGGCCAGCGCCATGCTGCTGCCCACCGTCAGCACAAAGGGGATGGCGCGGCGTACACCCCGCCAGCCTGCGAATACGTGCGCAATGATAAGGCCGGAGACGATGCTCAGCACGCCCAGCATGATCGCGGGGGCGGCGGCCAGTTTTTCGCCGGGAATGCCGGTCGTGTTCATGAGCATCACAAACGATGCCGCCAGCGATCCGAACGTCACCGCCCAGCCGTGCCCCAGCGAGGGGATCACGACCGCGCGCACCTGCGGCACGCCCAGCCCGATCAACAGCGGCGCGGTGATGGCGACCGGCACCCCAAAACCGCCCATGCCTTGCAGAAAGGATGCAAAAATCCAACCCAGCAGCAGCACTTGCAGCAGGTCGTTTGATGTCAGGCTGGACAGCGCTTGTGAGATCACGGCCAGCGCCCCGGCCCGTTCCACCACGTAATACAGCACCAGCGCCGCCCAGATGATCAATACCACGTCGGCGGTCAGAATAAACGCTTTGATCTGCGCGTAAAAAATGGCGTCCCGGCCCGCGCCAAAACGCCACGCCGCCAGCGCGATCACCATCAGCCAGCCGACCAGCCCGGCCCGGTTCGTATTCCAGGCCAGGCCGACCATCAGGCCCAACACGGCCAGCATGGGAGTCAGGGAGAGGAACCAGTCGAGCGTGTCAAAATGCATAATGAGTCCCGTGGGTGCATGCGCAATATCGCGCCAAACGCGAACAGTCTATCCAATATCACCGGACCTGATCAAACATACGGTGCGCGAACAGCGCCCCGTTTGCCGTAGAATCTGCTGTAAGCATTAAGCTATTATTAAGCTGGCAGGAGTGAATGCACTGGCTGGTTGGAATGCACAAAAACCTGCCGTTATTATGAGCAAAATGACCCAGCGTAGGGTTTGCGTAGGTTAAGCGCAGAGCACGCATTAGGAAATCAGCCCCTAATCCTACGTATTATAGTTTATAGCGAAGGGCGAAACCTCTTCTTCTCCTCCTTTTTCTTTTAAGAATGCGTCAGGTTCGGCGTCCTGGCGCTTCTTGATTCTGCGCCGGGTCACAGGTCACTTCCATTAATTTATCATAAATTCTTGAATAGTCCTTCCACCGGTAGCATGCGCTTAGCATGCGCTCAAATGGCATGCTGGGCGCAAGTGGTCAAACCTAAGCCAACAATCTACAATGAAGGCATACGAATTGTGGTGTGATATAGGAAAACCTGTGATGAAACCCTATACGCTCAAAAAACTGGATGATCAACCCGTTGTTGTGCTGACCGTGTCCGCGGACTATCAGGTCACACGTGATATGCCAGAGTCGCGTGCCGAGTTGAACGCATTCTTAGACACGATCGATGAGCCGGTATTCTATATCCTTGATTTGCGCGAGGCATCTTTTTCATTGGATGATATTATCCGGGGCGCCAGTATGGGCGGGCGCGGGAGTGAGGCGTCATGGCACCATCCGAAACTTCGCCGGGTGATTCTTATCTCTGGTGAAGACATGGTGAAATTGGCGGCCAAGGGACTGAGCGCCGACGTATTCGGCAACCTGAACGTAAGTGTCTACGACAGCCTGGATAAAGCGCTCGCGTATGTAAACGAGCAGGCGTAACAGGCGTGCGGGGTGAATCCGGTCCCGCGTTATAATTGGGTGATATTTTTCTGTGGTGCGTGCGGCGGTAGGTGTCAGAGTTCCCAATAGCTCAGGCTGCATCATCCGGCAAACATGGGCAGGAGGTAAGGCGTGATGGTTCGGTTGGTGTTCAAAACGATGATGATCGTTGTCGTGTTGGTGGTGGCGGCAGTGGTGCTGAGCGCGTGTGCCAGCAGTAAGGACGATAACTCCGGACCAACCGTGCTCAGCCTGGATGACCTGGCGACCCGTGACGCAGCGCAGACGGCGACAACTGGCGGCCCGGCAGTGGTGACTGACACGGTGGTTGTGACAGATGTCCCGCTGCCGCTTTCCCCGACCCCCACGATGCCACTACCGGATTCCGCCGTACCGCCTGAGGCAGCGACCAGTCTCCCCGCCACGGCGGTCTGGGTCGATCCTTCCACAGAGACACCCACCCCCACCGAAATATCCGAGCAGGAAGCTATGCGCACGCTGATCGCGCAGACGAATACCGCGATCGCAACGGTACGGCCCGTTACCGAAACGGCGCTTGCTCACCAGCAGGCTACCGAAACGGCGATCGCCCTGCTCACCCCGCCGACCAACACGCCCGATCCATCCGGCGACCCGTTCCAGGTCGTGTTTTACAGCGATCGGTATGGCAGCGATGACCTGTTTTTGCTCAAGCTCAACGGGCAGGTACACCAGCTTACCGGCAGTGTTGCTAACGAGCGCGAGCCGTCCTGTTTTCCTGATGCGAGCTCGCTGGTGTATGCCTCGGATGCAACGGGCAGCTTCCAGATTTATAAGCTGGCCCTCGATAAAACCGAGCCGGTGCAGCTTACCGATTCGGCGGGCATGAACTTCGCGCCGGTCGTCAGTCCCGACGGTACAACGATCGCGTTTGTGTCCACGCGCAGCGACGGTATCCCGACCATCTGGTTGATGGATGCGGGCGGCGGCAATCAGCGCCAGTTGACAACCGAGTTGGGCCGCGACACGTCACCGTCGTGGGGGCCGGATGGCCGCCAATTGTTGTTTGCAAGCGACCAGCTTGGCACCTGGGACCTGTTCATGACCGTGCTGGGCGAGGGTGTCGAGGGTGAATTTCCGGTCATGCCGCCCGCGTTCAACGAGGGTAACCAGGTCTGGTCGCATTTTGACGGGCTGGGCGAGCGTATCGCGTATACCGTCTGGGAAGACCTGAACGATCCGCAGACCGCCGATATCTATTTGCTCGACTTCGAAAAGCCGGAGCCGGTCGTGGTACGCGGCGGCGAAGGGGCCGATATTGTGTGGTCCTGGGGTGATGATACGCATTTGCTGGCCTCGGTGGGTGGGCCGGATGACGTCCAGATCGCGCTGGTGGACATCGAAAAAGGCGAGGCGTTCCCCTTGACGGATGCCGGGACGTTTAACGGTGGTGCGCGCCTGTGTACTGTTGACCCGAACTTCCTTGCGCCTGCTGCGACTCCTGAGCCCAGCCCGACTCCCACGCCGGTCGATACGCCGGAGCCTGAAATGACCTTCCCGGAAGAAACCGAACCGGCGGAGGAGAGCGCACCGGCGGAGGACTCGTCAACCAGCAGCTTACAACTCGCTTCGTTTTCGGCAGCCGGGACTGATCTGCCGCGTGCTGGTGCGCTGTGGGACGCTGCCGGGCAGCGGCACATCATCCAGCCCGGCGAAAACCTGCTCGGCATCAGCGAAGCCTACGGTGTGGACATGCAGACCGTGATCGCGCTCAACGCGCTGGCCGATCCTGACCAGCTTCGGGTGGGGCAGGAGCTGATGATTCCCGTCACGCGCACGGGCTACCGGCCCGGCGGCTACCAGCACCCCGATTGGAACGAGCCGTCCAATATACCGCGCAGTCACAAGCGCATCGTGGTCAAATTGAGCACACAGCGCGTGTACGTGTACGAGGCGGGGCGGCTGCTGCGTGAAATCGTCGCGTCCACCGGCGATCCGGCCACGCCAACGATAGTAGGCGACTACCGCATTTACCTCAAGCGGTCGTCCCAAACCCTGACCGGCGTCGATTACCACCTGCCCGATGTGCCGTATGTCATGTATTTTTTCGAGGGTTACGGTTTCCACGGCACTTACTGGCACCAGAATTTTGGAACACCCGTCAGCCACGGCTGCATCAACCTGCCCACGGTCGAAGCCAAGTGGTTGTATGAATGGGCCGATGTGGGTACCCAGGTGCTGGTCAAGCTGTGATGCCGGGGTGATTGAATCAATAATCAAAAGCGCCCCACCCCTCCGGGCTTTAGCCCACAGGCCGCGCCCGGTGTTCCCTCCCCCGCCAGGCGATGGAGGCGAAAATACACGGCGCGCGCGTTCAAGGACCGCACCGCGATTGGAAAGTCCCCCGTCCAGCTTGGCTGGAAGGGGGATTAGGGGGAAGGCGTTGCTCGCTGACTCACGCTCAATTGAGTGCGATTACCCTGGCTGTAAATGTAACTTCCCCGCGTGCGCCGTGTTAGTATTGGCAGTCTGTGAGAGTACGTGATTTCAGGAGGACACACTTATGGGTATATTGGACGGAAAAAATGCGCTGGTGTTCGGCGTAGCGAATAATCGCTCGATTGCATGGGGCATCACCGAGGCGCTGCTGCGCGAAGGAGCAGCGGTCGGCCTCAGCTATGCCGCCGAGATGCTCGAAAAACGTGTATTTCCGTTGGCCGAAGCTAACAATATCAGTTTTGTCGAAAAATGTGATGTCACGTCCGACGAGCAGATCGAGGCGGTGTTTGCCAAAGCCAAAGATCACTTTGGCAGGCTGGACATTCTGGTCCACGCGGTCGCGTTTGCGCCCGGTGATGATCTCGGCGGGCGCTTCCGTGACGTGAGCCGCGACGGTTTTAAGCTGGCGCTGGATATCTCGGCCTACAGCCTGATCCCGATGGCGCGTCACGCGGCGGACCTGATGACGGGCGGCGGTAGTATCATGGCGCTGTCGTATTATGCGGCGGAAAAAGTCATGCCGCGCTACAACGTGATGGCGATTGCCAAATCCGCGCTGGAAAACATCGTGCGTTACCTGGCCGTGGACCTGGGGCCGGAAGGCATCCGTGTCAACGCGCTCAGCCCCGGCCCGATCAAAACACTGGCCGCGGCGGGTGTGCCCGGTTTTCGAATGATGTTGAAATATAGTGAAAAAGTAACACCTCTGCGCAGCCCGATTACCCAGGAAGACGTGGGTAATGTGGCCGTTTTCCTGGCCAGCGATTGGGGCAAGCAGGTGTCCGGTGAGACGATCTACATCGACGGCGGGTATCACACGCTGGGACTGACGGCTACCGAAGAAGACTTACAATAAGCCCGATTTTAAGCACGATCTGGCGCGTCCCGTCACCGGCTCGTTGGTAGCGGGACGTGTTGGTTTTTAAAGTGATTTTTCGACCGGGCGATCGACCGGCGCGACGCGTGCTTCGATATACTGGTAGTCGATTTTCTGTTTTTTGCGATCCGGCGGGCCGCTGAAGTCGCGTTTATCGGTTTGTTCGACATCCGTTTTTTCGACGAGTGTGATCGTCAGCCCGACATTGGGCAGCACGTACAGCGTGTGATACTCGTCCCACACGGCATTACGCCAATACTGCATATCGGCGTCAGGATCAAGCCGCCGCATTTCCTTGCGCAGTTTTTTGTACGGCATCGTGCTCAGGCGTTCGGCTAGCGCTTGCCGTTGGGTGTCGTCCATCATACACTTGCGCTCCCATTCCAATTTTTCCGGGCAGGTTGGTCCGCTCCTAACAGTCAATCAGGATTTTAGCACACATCTTCATGGTTGACTCATAGCCCGTCTGGGCGGTGTGATGTACAATTCTCTACAAGTTAAACATCACGGTGAGATATCATGGCCGACACGTATACCGTTTATGAGCTGACGATCTATATCCGCGATCTGTTCGATCTTGATCCCCGGCTGCAAGATGTGTGGATCGAAGGTGAGATCAGCAACTTCAAACGCGCTGCGTCCGGCCACCTGTATTTTACGCTCAAGGATGATCAGAGCGAACTGCCGTGTGTGATGTGGCGCTGGCAGGCCGAACAACTTGTCATGGACCCCAGGCACGGGGATGCGGTCCTGGCGCACGGGCGTATAGCGGTGTATGAAGCGCGGGGCCAGTACCAGTTATACTGTGACCTGATCCAACCGGCAGGTGTGGGCGAGCTTAACCGCCAGTTCGAATTATTAAAAGCCAGGTTGGACGCCGAAGGGCTGTTCGACGCCGACCGCAAACGCCCGGTTCCGGCCTATCCGCGCCAGATCGGGATCGTGACATCGCCGACAACCGCCGCGTTTCAGGATATCCAGAACGTGATCTGGCGGCGCTATCCGGTGGTTGAACTGATTCTCAGCCCGACGCTGGTGCAGGGGCAGGACGCCCCCCCGCAGATCGTGGCCGCGATCGAGCGGCTGAACGCCTTTTCTGAAGTGGATGTGATCGTGGTGGCACGCGGCGGCGGCAGCCTGGAAGACCTGTGGTGTTTTAACGATGAATCAGTGGTACGCGCGGTCGCGGCCTCACGTATTCCGGTTGTAACCGGCGTCGGCCACGAGATCGATTTTACGCTGGTCGATTTTGCCGCCGATCAGCGCGCGCCGACGCCCAGCGCGGCGGCGGAGCTGGTGACGCCGGACGGTGACGCGCTGCGATTGGCCGTCCGTGAGCGGCATAATGCGCTGCGGCTGGCGGCTGACGCGTTTTTTGCCGGTCAGCGGCAGGCCATCGAACATAACCGGCAAAACCTGCGGCGGGTATCGCCGTTAACACGGTTACACAGCGCACGGCAGCGCCTTGACGAACTCAGCGGGCGCAGCAGCCTGCTCGCACAGCACAGCTTCGACCGCCGCCGGGACCGGCTCCAGGCAGTGGCCCAGGCGCTTAACGCGGCGAATCCGGCTTCACTGCTCCAACGCGGTTACGCCATCGTCACGCGCGAGAGCGACGGTCACCGCCTGGCGAGCGTGCAGGATGCGGCTGAAGGCACCTGGTTACAGATCGCGTTACACGATGGGCGGCTGAAAGCCACGGTCCGTGCGCGGGAAGGAACCCGCGAGCGCGAATCGACCGGTGACGATGGGTAGGGCTATCGCTTCAAAATCGGAAAACGCCCCTCCCCTCCCCAGCCGAGTTATGGGTGCCTCCATAACCAAACTATGGAGGGGAAAAAACAGCCGATTTTGCGCGATCTTTGTTCGCGCGTGATCAAAGCTCACGCGTTGTCAGGTCCCCCGTCCAGCTTGGCTGGAAGGGGGATTAGGGGGAAGGCAACACGCAGTGTTGCACGGCGTTTCAAAAAGCCCAACCGCTCATTTGAAGCGGTTGCCCTACGGCGATGACAGCTAGCGGATAACCCTGGTAGCCAGCGGCACGGCTGCCCTAATTCCCGGCAGCGGGTGATCCTGAACAGACTTTACGACTCTGCGCAGCAGCAAGGGGAAAATTTTATGAGCGAGGAGAAGAGGGTAATCGCCGGGCGTTATGAATTAGGCGATTTGCTTGGACACGGCGGGATGGGTGACGTATACCTGGGGACTGACACCCTGGACGGCGAACCGGTCGCGATCAAAGCGCTGCACCCGTATATTGTCCGGGATAACCCCGCTATCGTTGATCGTTTCCAGCGCGAAGGCGAAGCGCTGCGCCAGCTTGATCACCCCAATATCGTCAAGATTCTGGACACCATCGAGGAAGATGGTGATCACTACCTGGTGATGGAATATGTCAGCGGGGGATCATTGCGCGACCTGATCGAACAAGAAGGCCGGCTGCCGATCGAAAATATACTCAATATTGCGCTGGACCTGGCCGACGCCCTGGCGCGCGCGCACCGCATGAACATCATTCACCGTGATATCAAGCCGGATAACGTGCTGCTGGCCGAGGACGGCACCCCGCGCCTGACCGATTTTGGCGTGGCGCACCTGGGTGATCGCACGCGCCTGACACAAACCGGCTCGGTGATCGGCACGTATGCGTATCTCAGCCCGGAGGCGTGCAACGGCCTCGAACTCGACGAGCGGGCTGATATCTGGGCGTTTGGGGTGATGTTGTACGAAATGTTGATCGGTCGCCTGCCGTTTGAGGAAACCGGCACGGCGGCCCTGCTGACCGCGATCCTGACCAAACCCGCGCCCGATATCACGCGCTTTCGTTCGGATATCCCCCCGGCGCTGACCGACCTGCTCGTCAGCATGCTGGAAAAAGACCGGGGCAACCGGATCAGCAGCGTGCGGCTGGTAGGCGCGGAATTGGAGGCGTTGATTCGCGGGCTGGACACCCCGCTGCGTGACCTGTTATTTGGTGATGCCGCCCATCGTGGCGAGTCCTCGCGTTTTGCGACCCCATCGGATCAGGGGGAGGGCGGTGTTCCGGCGATGGCACGCGGTGCGCCGGGCCAGACTCATGGCCTGACCGTGTACCCGGCGCAGGAACCCGGTACAGGTGCGCCGCCCGGTGTCGTGACCCCGGTCGGTACGGGTGAATATGTCGTTCTGCCCACCAAGTGGAAATGGATCGCAGTGATGGTGATCGCGGTGGCGACGGCGTGTTCGGCGATCGTCATCGCGGCGCTGTTCGTGTCGCCGCGTGACGACGAAAAAACCGGGCCCGCTACTCATGAGCCGCCGTCCGCGCTCCAGGCCACACCAGCGCCGGGTGAAAGTGCCGCCACATCGCCGGATGAGATTGAACCGGTTGCTGAAGGTGAGTATATGGTCCTCGTCGCCGAGATGGAGCCGCTCGAACAGGATCAGCGTGACGTCACGCGTTTTATCGTGGATGACTTGGTTCAGGCGTTAGAGATCGGTGTGCCGTTCTCAACCGTGCGCATCCGGCGATACCCTGAGATCATCACGTCGGCGGAACAGGCGAAACAGGCTGCCGAAACCGTCGGCGCCACCGTGATTGTGTGGGGTAATTATTCGCCTGACGTGATCGAGGTCGAGGTACAGGTTGGTGTTCTCGATGCTTTCCCGTACATGACGTTTGAACGCGACGTGTTGGAACGCACCGGCAATGTCCGGCTGCACATGACCGACGAACGGTCTGAATCGGTGGCACCTGCCGTATTAACGCTGATCGGGCTGCTTCAACATGCCGACGGTGATTCGTATGAAACACTGCGTACAGGCGTGATCCAGGAAGCGCTGGATGTAACCCCCGCTGAGATCGTCGGGAACACCGTAGCGGCTCACCTTCACCGTGCGAGTCTGGGGGGCGACGAGGATACATCACCGCTGGAATATATTGATGCGGCGCTGGCGCTGGACGCCGGTAACCCGATTTTATACACCTATCGCAGCGCCATTAACTTTCAGCTTGGCAACTTCGAAGAATCCCGCCGTGACGCTGAGAGCGCTCTGCGTATTGGCCCGCCCGGATGGGCCATGCCGCGTATGTTGATGGCGAGTCTCACGCGTGACGATTCGGTCCTTAACATTTTTGACGAGGTTATCGCGATGCGCCCGGATGACTGGTTCCCGCTGTTTTTCCGGGGTGCGATCTACCACGAATCTGGAGCCTATGACCTGGCACGCGCCGACCTGGATCGATCGATGGCGCTGGGGCCGAATGCCAATTTCCCGTATATCTACAGTGCGCTGTTAGCTATGCATGAAGGCCGGTTGGAAGACGCCGCCGCGCTGATCATGACGATCCTGGTCGAGTTTCCCGATCCGAACTACATGCAGCGGTTGATCGGAACCACCTTTGGTGAAGATAGTCCCAGCCCGTATGGGTTGGTGCTGTCGGCTTTTGTGAACCAATCGTTAGGCCGTCACGAAAATGTATTGGAGACAGCCGCGCTTGCCCTGGAATATTACCCGGATTTCACCGATATGCTGGCCATGCAGGGCACGTCACAATGTGCGGTGGAAGACTACACGGCTGCCGAAGTGTCGTACAGCCAGGTGATCGATGTGCAGCCTGATTTTGCATTCGCCTACCTGATGCGGGCGCAGATTCGCCTGGCGCTGGGTGATACGTCCGGCGCCGAAGATGATTTCGCGGCGATTCGGGCTGGTCAGCAGGCTGATACCGTAGCGCCGTTTATTTCGGTGATCGAGTCGGGTGATGTGCCGTGCGGCCAGTTCTTCAGTCCGGATAACCCGCTGTTATATGATGCGATGATGGCCGTTGTCCCGCCCGAAACAGCAGACCAACCGCCGTCCGGACCGCTGGACGCCGAAACCGCGACCGGAACGACCATTGAACCGGCAAAGCCTGGCGAGTACATGGTGCTGGTGGCCGCCCTGGAGCCTTATGGCGGGGTGGCCGAACGGGATGTTTCCCGCTTTATCGTGGATGACCTGGAGCGTGTACTGGTCGAGGAAATCCCGAACTCGAACTTTGCGATCCGCGCTTATCCGGGTTATTTCACGTCGGATGCCGAAGCGTTGGCCGCTGCTGAAGCGGTTAAGGCCACCGTGATCGTCTGGGGCAACTATTCGGACGAGATGATCGAGCTTGAGGTTCAGGTTGGCGTGTTGGATGAATTTGCATACAACACGTTTGATCGTGATCTGCTCGAAAAAACCGCGAACGTGCGTGTTCAGATGACGGATGAGCGCCGCCAATCCCTAGCGCGTTATGTCGCCAACGTGGTCAACCTGTTGACCGTGGCCGACGGCGACGAAATCCGGTTTTTCCTGACACTGGCTACGCTCGCCAGTTTTCAAAACGACGAGACCGAGATCGCCAGTAACACGGTAGCCGCCTATACACACCGGGCATTGATCGCTTATGCAGCGGACGATCCGGCGGCGCTGGATGCCTTCACGGCGGCAATTGAACTCGACAGCGGTAACGCCATGTTGTACTTTTACCGTGCGCTGGTGTCCCTGCGCAGCGGTGATATCACCGCGATCACAACGGACGTGGAAACGGCAGCCCGCCTGGGGCCGGAAGGCTGGACCGGGCCGTTGTACCTGTCGGGCAGTTTTGCGGAAAATGAAGAAACATTTCTCGACATATTAACGTCGGTGATCGCGGTCCGTCCCGACGACTGGTATCCCTACTACGGGCGCGCGATGTGGACGTATTATACGTCCGGCGATTTGAACGCGGCGCTCGCTGATCTTGACCAGTCGATCAAGCTGGGGCCGACTACGAACGCTCCCTATCTCATCGCGACCTTGATCGCGCTGCGCGAGGGCCGTATCATAGACGCCCAGGAATACACAAACGCCATTCTGACAAAATTTCCCGACCCGCAGACGATTGTGCGGGCGATGCAGGCGTTATATGGCGGGGAAACCACCGAATTCACCAGTGTGCTGTTTTCATCCGGTACGAGCCTGGTGCTGGGTCAATATGATAGCGTGATCGAGCAGCTTACCCCGATGGTTATCGAGTTGTATGAAGCGCCGCCGGACGATCTCGCCAACCAGATCAAAGCCAGCGGAGACGACAAGCAGGTTGTTGATCTGCTGCTGCTGCAAGGGTTGGCATACTGCGGCCTGGAGGATCATGAAGCGGCTGATCAGGCGTTTTCCCGCGCGCTCGATATTGACTCCGATTACACCCTGCTGTACCTGCTGCGCGGCCAGGCGCGCCGCTCGGAGAAATGGATCGAACACGCGACTCTCGATTTCCAAAAGGCGCAGGCGCACACGCTGGGCGTGGAATTTGATCCCTGGGTGAAGGCTGGTATCACTGGTGATTGGAACTGCCGGAATCTGTTTGACTGGCAGCCGCCCCAGCCCGCTACACCGCAGCCCGACCTTGAGCCGATCGAGACCCCGGCTGAAGAAACGCCGATCGTATTGATCGAACCGCCTGATGAAGGCAAGTTCCTGGTGCTGGTCGCGCGGCTCGAAGCCCTGGACGGTGTCGCCGAGCGTGATGTCGCGCGTTTTATTCTCGATGACCTGGCCGAACGCTTTGAGGGCGAAGTGCCGTTTTCGAGTATCCAGGTGCGCGCTTATCCCCAGGTGATCATGTCAGCAGATGATGCCGAGTTGGCCGCCAAAGCGAATAATGCCTCGGTCATCGTGTGGGGCCACTACAGCCCGGACGATATCGAACTGCACGTGCAGCTTGGCTCAACGGCTGGTTTCCCGCATATCCCGTTTGCGCCTGACGTGCTGAACACAACGGCCAATGTCCGCGTCCGGATGACCAACGAGCGCCGGGAATCGATCGCGGTGCCGGTGGTCAGCATGCTGAATCTGCTGTCCGTGGCGGATGGTAATGTGGCGTCTTACGGGTACACCATGGCGGTGATCGATGCCCTGGCTGTGTCAGGTAAGGCTGGGCCAAGCGTGACGATGTCAGACGCGGATGTGTTGGACGTGGATGTAGCCGGTAACACGGTGGCCGCTCACCTGCACCGGGCGATATTGGCCTTGCTGGGCGATCCGTCGGCGGCGGTGGATGAACTGGCGCAGGCTATCGACCTGGACAGCGGCAACCCGATCCTGTACCTGTACCGTGCCGTGGCCTATCTGCTCGCCGGTCAAAACGCGAGCGCGGTGTCGGACCTGGAAACCGCGATGCGGCTGAGCCCGGATACCTGGCTGCTGCCGGAGTTTTTGCTGCTCGGCGATGACAGTGATATGGGCACGTATGTGGATGTATTGCAGCGTATGATCAATACCCGGCCAACTGACTGGTACCCGTTCGCGGACCTCGGTTCGACCTATTATTATTGGTGGAATGATCCGGTGTTGGGCAAGGTGTACCTGGAACAAAGTATCGCCAACCAGCCGCCGACCAGTTACCCCTATTTGATGGCCATGATGCTGATGCTGCACAGTGACAACTATGCTGCTGCCCAGGATTACGCTGATACCATCCTGACGGAGTTTGTTGATCCCGGCATGTCAGGCCGCGTTATGCGCATATTTGGCATGGACGACGAGGATTCTTACTGGATGAATACGATATTCACGGCGGGGATGGACCTGCTGTTGGGGCAGCATGTGAGCGCGATAGAGGAGCTTGAAGCGGTTGAGGTCATGCTGGAACAACCCGATATGGTGGCGCAGTCGGACGATATGAGCATGTTTATGAGCGACCTGTTCGCCATACAGGGACTGGTCTACTGTGATCTCGATGAGTACGAGCAGGCTGAAGCAGCGTTTGATCACGCGCTGGAATCTGATCCGGGCTTTAACCTGGCCTACCTGATGCGCGGGCAGGTCCGGCAGGCGCAGGAAAACACCGGCGGCGCGGCGGCTGATTTTGAGGTGGTGCAGGAACAGGTGTTTGATACCGGGACTACCCGTTATATCGAGGCCGCGATAGCCGGTGAGTGGACCTGTCACAACTTTTTTGACTACCGTCCCGCCAGGTGATCGCCGGGTGTGTATAAACGATAGGCTGAACCGGAAGGTAGCGGCATATGAGCGAAAGCCAGGTAATTGCGGGTCGCTTTGAGATTCTGTCATCCATCGGCCAGGGCGGCATGGGTGATGTGTTTAAAGGGCTGGACCGGCAGACCGGTGAACCGGTTGCGATCAAGCTGTTAAAACCGGACATCGTAGCGGAAATGCCCAGCCTCATCGAGCGCTTTGAGCGTGAAGGCGAAGTGCTGCGCCAGCTTGACCACCCGAACATTGTTAAAGTGCTGGCTACTGTCGAAGAAAACGATCTGCATTATATTGTGCTGGAATACGTCGAAGGTGGGTCACTGCGTGACCTGCTTGATCAGCAGCCGTTGCTTCCGGTCGCGCACGTGATGCAGATCGCGCTGGACCTGGCCGACGCCCTGACGCGTGCTCACCGCCTGGCCATCATCCACCGGGATATCAAACCGGCTAACGTGCTGCTGGCCGAAGACGGCACGCCGCGCCTGACCGATTTTGGCGTGGCGCGTGTCGGTGGGCGCACGCGTATGACCGAAACCGGCTCGTTGATCGGCACCTATGCGTATCTCAGCCCGGAAGCGTGCATGAGCAACGATCTGGATCAACGTACCGATATCTGGTCGTTCGGGATCATGCTGTACGAAATGCTGGCCGGGCAGCGTCCATTTGAGTCCGACCAGCCGACGGCAATTTTGCTCAAGATCATCAACGAACCGGTGCCGGAGCTGACCGAATTTCGCCCGGACGTGCCCCCGGCCCTGGTTGACCTGATCTACCGTATGCTGGAAAAAGACCGTAACCAGCGTGTGCCCAGCGTCCGGCAGGTAGGCGCCGAGTTGGAAGCGATCCTGTTCGGCCTGGATACGCCGCAGCGCCCGGTGATCAGCCCGGCTGCGGCGGGCCAGATGTCACGCTTTGCGACTCCCACCCCCAGCGACGTGGGCGCGACCACCCCGGCGGCGGAGCGGTTTCCAACCCGGGCGCCCGTTCATACGCAGCCTGCTGCCACGCTCACCCAGCCGGAAAAAGTGCGTAAGCTGTCATGGGCGATGGGCGGTTTTGTGGCGGTGCTGGTGGTGCTGGTGGCGGTTGTGATCGGGCTGCTGGGTTGGGGCGATGGTAACGATGATGGTGATCAAAGCGGCGATCAAGGGACTCAGGTGGCGCTGGTGGAGCCGGTCGCGCCCGATCATTACATGGTGCTCGTTGCGCAGCTTGAACCGCTGGCCGGTCAGGATTCCGCCGCCGGTCAGGATGTCACGCGGTTTATCGTGCAGGACCTCACCCAGAAACTGGAAAATGACGTGTCGTTTTCACGCCTTCAAGTGCGCGAATACCCGGCGGTGATCACGTCCGCGGACGGGGCACGCGCGGCGGCTGAGGCCAACGCCGCGACCGTGGTCATCTGGGGCAACACCAACGCGGCGGTATCCGAGATCAATGTCGGGATCGGCGTGACGGATGCTTTCCCGTTGATCCAGTTTGACCGCGAAACATTGGAGCGCACGATCAATGTGCGCGTGCACATGACCGATCCCCGCGCCGAGTCGCTGGCGTCCCTGGTGTTGGGCGTCATAAACGTGCTGAACGTCGCTTCTGGTGATGGGTTTGAAACAACACGCACGGTGACGGTTCTGGACGCTATTGACGTGGTAGCGCCGGAAATCGTCAGCGGCGGCTCTGCCGGGTCCATTCAGGAAGCCATACAGCATTACCTGGATGACACCAGGGAGGCGATCGCCATTTATACCGGTGCAATCGAACAGCAGGGCGGCAGTCCATTTTTGTATCTCTACCGGGGATCGGCCCGGCTGCGTGCGGGTTACTATGATGAAGCCCTGCGCGACATCGAAACCGCGCAGCGCCTGGGGCCGGATACCTGGGCGGCTCCGGCTTATCTCCTGGGCATGGTCGCGTCCGGCCAGGATGATCTCGGACAGGCGCTAATTTATTATGACCGCGTGGTCGAACTGCTGCCGGATGACTGGTTCGTGCGAAGTTATCGCGGGGCGCTGCACTATTTGCTGGGTCACTACGATCAGGCCCGCGTTGACCTGGAATACGCCGTCGAGCTTGGCCCCAAGGCGAATTTCCCCTACTTGCTGCTGTTGATTCTGGGCCTGCGCGAAGGGGACCTGACCGGGGTCCCGGCGCTGTTCGACGCGGCTGTAACCAAGTTCCCCGATCCCCAGTTTTCAAACCGTATGCTCCAGGCGCTTTTCGGCGGGCAGGTTCCCAACCTGTGGGGGCCGGTGCTGGCGGCGCTGGGCAACCTGGTGTTGGGCCAGTATGACGACGCGCTGGTTCAGATCGAAGCTGCGCTGGCTGTCGATGATCGGTTGCCGGAACTGTACATGGGGCAGGGCATGGTGTACTGTAATCTGCGCGATTACGAGGCCGCCGAGGAAGCGTACACGCGCGGCATCGCGCTCGACCCGGATTTAGTGGCGCTGTACGCGCTGCGGGCCGAGGTACGCAACCGGATGGGGGATACGGCGGGTGTGTTGCAAGATGGCGCGGTGGTGCTGGAAAGCGACGTGGGATCGTCTTTCGCACCGCTGCTCGAAGCCGGGCTGGCCGGGGAATGGTCGTGTGAGACGTTTTTCAGCTACGATTACGCGGCGTTGGAAACCGGCCCTGCCGGGGATACCACCGTTGCGCCGGGCGAGTGAGGCGAGCGGTGTAACGTATGGCCGCGTTGTATTTACGACCTATCCGTTAATTATGCGGGTAGGTGCGCTGCTGACTGCGCCCAACTTACACTAATTACCTTTTAGCGTGATCTATCGATAGTTTGATCGTCACTTATGCGGAGTGGTCGAATGACTGAAAATCGATGCCTGGCCTGGGACGGTTGCGTTAATGTCCGCGATCTTGGCGGTTTGAAGACTTGTGATGGGCATGTGACTCGTTGGGGGGCGGTGGTGCGTTCGGATCATCCCGCCAGACTTACTGCTGCGGGCTGGTCAGCCCTTTACGCGCATGGCATCCGCACAATTATTTCGCTGCGTACTCACGGCATGACGGAGGATGTTCCCGATACCGCGCCGCGTCCCTCCGATCTCACGACCGTCTGCGCTGCAATTGAAGATGTTACTGAGCCTGATGATTCGTTTGTGCAGAAGTGGTGTACGAATGAGCTGTGGTGCACGCCGCTCTACTACCGTGATGCGCTCGATCGCTGGCCGGAGCGCCATGCCGCCGCGCTCTCGGTGATCGCACGTGCTCAACCGGGCGGTGTCCTGATTCACTGCAAGCGCGGGGTTGACCGCACCGGAATCATGACTCTGCTGCTGCTGACGT
Source organism: Anaerolineae bacterium (assembly GCA_016930015.1). GTDB lineage: Bacteria > Chloroflexota > Anaerolineae > Aggregatilineales > Aggregatilineaceae > JAFGHR01. The sequence continues at coordinate 24,517 of JAFGHR010000099.1, forward strand.
TGGTCGGTGTTGCGCCGGATGATATTGTGGCTGACTACGAACTAAGTCTTGACCCTGAACGAGAAGCGCTCCTGGCACGCGAGCATACTTCCACGCGCGATGTCCTGTATGCTACGCTGGACTGGCTCGACATTGAGGCCTATCTTCGTGAAGGTGGGCTGAGCCAGGACGATCTGGCTGCCCTCCGCGCACGTTTTCTTGAGCCAGTGGGTACAGAGGGGCGGTAAGGTTGGATGTCCATCCAAAAATTCGCCGGGCGCAGCCAGCAGCACCCCTACCAAAACAATTTACGGATAAGTTGTTATACAAACGAAGTGAGTAGATGCTTATGGCAAACAGTGATCTGACCCCGCCGACATTCGAGCAGGCATTCGCCGACCTCGAAGACACGGTGACGAAGCTCGAAAGCGGCGAGTTGGCCCTCGAAGAAGCGGTAGCCCTGTACGAGCGTGGGCAGCGGTTGGCGCAGTTGTGCGCCAAAATGCTCGATGCGGCGGAGCTGCGCATCAAGCAGATCGAGGATAACGGCACGCTGTCGCCGCTGGACTAAGCCCGCACGTGTCGCAGGATCACGCGTGAGATCACGCGTGGGATCGCTTGCGCTTCGTCCACATTGAACACCAGCGCCAGCGTCCAGAATACCACGCCGCCGACCGCCATCGCGCCGGGTGTTTTGACCAGCAGCGGCAGGTCGCGCAGCAGCGCCAGAAAAGCCCCGACCGCCCCGGCCATGACCAGGGACGCGGCCAGCGTCCGCGCCGCGCCGCCCAACACGCGCCGCTCGTTGATTCCCCCGATACGCCGCCGCAGGATAATCCACAGAATCGTGCTTTCGACCGCCGTTGCAATCGACATCGCCAGCGCCAGCCCGCCGAACGGCCCGC
>JAFGHR010000100.1 GCA_016930015.1 Anaerolineae bacterium
GGAAGTCTGGGCGGCGTGGCTCAGCGCTGCGCCCGCGCCGGACAGCCCAACCGGCTTATCCCTGACCATGAATCCGGCAGGCCCGGCGGCATTTCTTGAAAGCAGCAGCGGTTTTGCGGACGAACGTTACATCAACGTGACTGACGCCGTCACTGCCATGCAAACGGCAGTTGTTCACAACCGGACCAGCACGACCGCGCGCGTATGGCACGGTTCCACTACCTATACCGTCCAGCCCGGCCAGACATTGGCCGCGATTGCCGAGGAAGTCGGCATTCCCTATCCGTTCATTCAGGCGGAGAATCCGGGGGTGAACACGGATGCGCTGGCGGTTGGGCAGGTGCTCACACTGCCCTCGAAGGATATCCTGATTCCGCAGGACCCGGTGCCCAACAAACGTATCATCGTCGATCGCGGCCAGCAGCACCTGTGGGCCTACGAAAACAGTCAGGTCGTGTTCGACTGGGTGATCTCAACCGGGCTGCCGTCCAGTCCGACCGCGCTGGGCGTATTCCAGGTGCAGTCACACGAAATAAACGCTTACGCCGACCAGTGGAATTTGTACATGCCGCACTTCATGGGATTTTACCACCCCGGCCCCAACATGGCGCTGATGAACGGGTTTCACGGCTTCCCAACGCGCGGGGGCGGGTATTTGTTGTGGAGCGGTGACCTGGGGCACCCGGTCACATATGGCTGTGTGTTGTTGAGTTTGGAAAACGCAGAAGCCCTGTACAACTGGGCCGAGGAGGGTGTCGTCGTCGAGGTCAGAACCTGATACCCGGCCAGGACGACGACAGCCGTATATTACTCGTAATCCGGCGCGTCTAGAATATCCGCGTCCTGGGGCGGCCAATAACGCACGCGAGCGATCCCCTTGATCAGGGATTCGTTCACCGGCCCGAACGAATGGCTGTCAAGGCTATGGCTGCGATTGTCGCCCAACACAAAATACTCGTCCGGGCCAAGTTCCCATTCGCCGTTGCATGACTGGTACTGGCAGTATTCCATCACGTAGGGCTCGTCGAGCAGATAACCATCGATATACACCCGCCCATCACGAATCACAACTGTCTCATTGGGAAGGCCAATCACACGCTTGATCAACAGATCATCGTCAGACCTGGGCGATTCCAGCACGATCACATCCCCGCGTGAAGGCCCCGACAGCAGCATCGTGATGCGGTCTACGATAACGCGCTCGCTGGTATGGAAATTCGGCTGCATACTGGCGCCATCCACGATGTAACGTGGCATAAAGGTATCCATACCAACACGTACCAGAACCACGATCAACACAAGCTGAATGATTTCACGCAGCGCGCCCCGCCAGGTGATTGATGGTTTACCTTCATCGTAGAATTCGTCGTCTGGAATATTGACCGGTTCGTCTATCATAATCCTGTCTCACATGATCTCATAAACACACACCAGAATCATTATAACAAAGGACCCTGTAAGATGGCCCTACGATTCTTATACGTAAACGGCCCTGGTCCGGGTGCACCCCAGGGCCGTTTTCTCATGAGGTGTTAACATACGGTTTTGCGCTTACTGTTCCTGGTAGTAATAGTCGATTGATTTCCACTCACCGTTATACAACTCGTATACGCGGTTATCCGGGCAGCTTATCAAAATGCGCCCATTGTCGCGCACGACCAGCGCTGTATAACCGTGTGCCCGGTCTTTGGCCCAGCCTAACGCGTCGCGCACCTGCGGGTTATTGCGCCACACAATGCCAAAACCACGATCGGGTTGGATCAACCCCGGCGGCACTTCCAGCGAGGCGTCTACTTCCGGCATGCCATCCTGCCACGTGTCCGAATACACTGAGAGCGGGCCGTTTAGATCGGTATAACCCGGCATGACGAACACTTCCTTCGAGTCATCCAGCCAGAACATGTACCCTTTTTCAAAGCGCATAAACGCCGCGCGGGTCGTGGTATACGTCGGGGGTGGGGGCGTGGAATCCTGGGCAGACACCGCCACCGGCCAGCTAACCGCAGCCGCCAGCAGCACAACCGCTGACAATGTGAGCACCATCACCGGAACAGTGAGTTTTTTAGACATGGGATTTTTCCTTTTGCTGTGAACGGCAACAACTGGATAGTGTTGATATTTTCGCCTGAAAAATAGGTGATTTTGAGCATAAATGTCAACTCGACCTGGACTCATTATATGCCAGCCCACCAATTCCTGCGCAATCAGGCAAATTCCCGGTCGAATACCGGGCATCACCGGTTTGTTAAAAATGAACAGATCGGGCACCGCGGCGTTATTCATTGGTATAATCTAGACGTAAACCTGAAAAAACCTTTCGGCCACCATTCACTGGCCCGCAGCCCGCTCTCACCCCGTCCATTTTCTACCCGCATCAACTAACACGCCAGAGGAAACAGGATATGTCTGACACAGTACACCAGGTGCAGCAGGCACTAGCCACACAGCAGTATATCGCGACAGACGTGATCGCCACCGTTTTATTTCTGGCCGAAAAACTCGGTAAACCACTGCTGGCAGAGGGTCCGGCAGGCGTTGGTAAAACCGAGTTAAGCAAAGCCTGGGCCGCCGCTACCAACCGTGAATTGGTGCGTTTGCAGTGTTATGAAGGGCTGGACGAAAGCAAAGCGCTGTACGAGTGGGAATACGCCAAACAAATGCTCTACACGCAGCTTTTGCGCGATAAATTGTCCGATCTGCTGGCCAGCACCCACTCGTTAACCGAAGCCGCCGATCAACTGGCGCAGGAAGAAGACGTGTTTTTTTCAGAACGATTCCTGCTGCCGCGCCCGCTGCTGCGCGCCATCAGCAGTGATACGCCGACTGTGTTATTGATCGACGAAATCGACCGGGCCGACGCCGAATTTGAAGCGTTTCTGCTGGAAGTGTTAAGTGATTTTCAGGTCAGCATCCCGGAGATCGGCACCATCACGGCCAAACAGCGCCCGGTCGTATTTTTGACCAGCAACAACACCCGCGAACTCAGCGAAGCGCTCAAACGGCGCTGCCTGTACATCTATATCGATTATCCCGACACCGAAGAAGAACTGCGCATCGTACAGCTCAAAGTGCCGGACCTGGCGCCAAAACTCGCTCAACAGGCCGTCCAAACCGTTCAGGCGCTGCGCCAACTGAACCTCAAGAAAAATCCCAGCATCAGCGAAACACTGGACTGGGCGCGGGCACTGGTCACGCTGAACGCACAGGCGATTGACTCCCAGGTGCTGGAAAACACGCTGACGGTGCTGTTGAAATATGAGGCTGATGTAGAACGCGCCCGGCGTGCGATGCAGCGCCAACAAGGAGATAACGGGTATGGAAGAACGTATCGCTAGGTTTATCGCGGGGCTGCGCGCGTCGGGTGTCCGGGTATCCATTGCTGAAAGCCAGGACGCATGGCGCGCGATCAGCCATCTGGGCATACAAGACCGCGAAGCGTTCCGGCTGAGTCTGCGCAGCACGCTGGTCAAAGACGCCAGCTCGATTCCCGTGTTCGACGACCTGTTCACGCAGTATTTTGGGCAGGCACCGCCGCCGCTGCTTGATCCCCAGGCCGAACTGACGCCCGAACAGCAGCAGATGTTACAGAACATGGTGCAGCAAATGCTCGATCAACTGGGGAGCAACGTGCAACAACTGCTGGATTGGCTGCTCAACGGGCAGAATCCGACTCAGGACGAACTGGACGCCCTGGCCGACCAGGCGGGCATGAACGATATGCCGTCCCTATCGCGTTGGGAAGCCGAGCAAATCGCACGCCGTATGCAGCGTATGCTGGGCTGGGACTGGCTGCAAGAGGTGTTGGATAACCTGTGGGAAGCCCTGGCCGAACAGGGCATGGACCCGCACACAATCGAACAACTTAAAGAGCAGGTCGCTCAAAACCAGGAACGTTTGCAAGAACAGATCGGTGAGTATGCCGGGCAGCACATGCGTGATAATCGGGTCGAGAATGCGCAGCGGCAAAAACCCATCAACGACCTGATGCAGCGCCCGTTTGGGTCGCTCAACCAGACCGACATGGAGCGGCTGCGCCAGGAAGTGCGGCGTTTGGCCGCCCGGCTGCGCAGTCGAGCCGCGCTGCGCCAGAAACGCGGCAAACAGGGCAAGCTCGATCCCAAGAGCACCATACGGGCCAACCTGCGGTATAACGGGGTGCCGTTCGATGTCCGGTACAGAGAGCGGCGGCTCAAGCCCAAGCTGGTGACGATCCTGGACGTGAGCACGTCCATGCGACCGGTAGCCGAGTTTTTCTTACGCCTGCTGTACGAGCTGCAAGACCAGATACAAAAAACGCGCAGTTTTGCGTTTATCGATCACCTGGAAGATGTCACGCCTGACCTGCTCACCACACAGATCGACGAAGCTATCACGGTTGTGCTGACCAAACTGCCATCGGGTTATTATAATACCGACCTGGGGTACAGCCTGCGCCAGTTCGAAACAGCGTATCTGGACACGGTTGACAGCCGGACAACGGTGGTTGTGTTGGGCGATGGGCGCAACAACTACAACGATCCCGGCCTGGAGGTATTGAGCACCATCAACCGGCGCGCCCGGCGGTTGATCTGGATGAATCCAGAACACCCCGCGCAGTGGGGAACCGGTGACAGTGATATGCTCAGTTATGCGCCCAATTGCAGTGAGGTGTACCAGGTGTGCAACCTGGCCCAACTGGAACAAGCGATCGACCGCATTTTGTTGTGAGGATGTGCCCTGCGGCGCCAGGTAGCGGGCAGTCGATCATAAACGTTGTGCCCCGGCCACGTGTGCTGTTTACACGAAAGGCGCTCTTGCCGCGCATCACTAACGGGAGATGTTTCATATCACCCGGTCGCTGCCGCTCGTTTCACAATCACCAGCGTGGCATCGTCAAACAAATCCTCATCTCCGGCAAATGTCTGGATTGCATCCAGCAGCATATCAGCTAAAACCTGAGCCGGGCGCTCTGCATTGGCTGTAATCAGCGCTTCCAGCCGCTCCTCGCCAAACTCGTCTTCGTCCTCGTTGATCACTTCGGTGATGCCATCTGTATACAACACCAGAATGTCACCCGGTTCGATCCGGGTACGTTCACCGGCAAACTCAGCCCCGGTGAATATGCCAATCGCCACCCCGGATGCATTGATATATTCACAGGTTTGAGTCGCCGCCCGGTAGATGAGCGCCGGATTGTGCCCCCCTGAAGCAAACTGCAACTCGCCGGTTCGTGGCAGCACATAACCGATAAATGTTGTGGCAAACATCCGTGAGCGCTGGTCGGTTATGATCGACTCATTGGCGCGGCGCAGCACTTCTTCGGGGTCCAGATTCAAGCTCATGCCAAAGCGCAGCACCGTTACCGTCAACGCCATAAACAACGCCGCCGGGATACCTTTGCCCGATACGTCCGCGATCACCAGCGCCAGCCGTTTGTCTCCGAGGTGGTAGAAGTCGTAAAAGTCACCCGCTACGCCCCGAATCGGGCACCAGAGCGCCCCCAGGTCCCAGCCCTCGTAGACGGGGATGGTATCCGGTAAAAAGCTGGCTTGAATCGAATAGGCGGTTTTGAGTTCCTGGTTGATAAGCTGCTGCTGTATTTCTTGCTGGTAAAGCCGGGCGTTTTCAATGCTGATGGCGGCCTGTGACGTCATAGCCGTTAACAGGCGCTCATCACGCGCGGTAAACGGGCCGCCCGCTTTGTTGAGCAACTGGACCACGCCGATCACTTTTTGCTGGGGATTCAACATCGGCGCTGTCAAAATTGAGTGCGTGCGGTACCCGGTAGCTTTGTCAAACTCAGGATTAAACCGCGCGTCTTGATACACATCAGGGATGTTCAAAATCTCGCCGGTTGCGCCGACATGTCCGGCAATGCCTTCGCCCAGTTTGACGCGAATCTCCGACAAGGGGCCGACATCGTCAAGCAGCACCCTGGACCACAGCTCACCGCGCGCCTCATCAACCAGGTACAGCGTACCTCGGTCGGCTTGAATCGTCGTGATGAGTTTGCTCAAAATCAGGCTGAGCAGATCGTCCAGTTCAATATTGGACGTCATAACCTCGCTGATGGTGCGCATCGCGTTTAATTCCTGGATCGCGCTGGGTCTGCGTTCGCCAGGCTGCGCGTGCTCGATGCGTTTTGTCAGCACCAGGACATTGGGATTACCGGGGGCAGGCGCTATGTCACGCTCCACACGATCCATCAGGGTATGGATAAAATGCAGCCCCATACCGCCCTTGATGCGCGTTTCAACCGGCGCATTGATATCAAATGGTTTAACTTGGGACGGGTCCAGGGAAATCCCCCAGTCAGTCAACGACACACGGACAAAATCACCTTCCTTAGATGCCTTGAGCAAAATATCACCTTCGAGCGGTTTACGATACGCATGATTGATGATGTTTGTGGCCGCTTCTTCAACTGCAAGTTCAAGGTCAAACAGCGCCCTGTCGCTCAGTGCCAGACGATGCGCGATACCGTGAACAAAATGTGAAATCACCCGCAGATTATCATGAACAGCTTCAACACGCAGTTCGCCAAGAAATGTCATAGGTTGGTCTTGCTCCACATCCAGGAGAAAAACAACCCCCTGTGTCGAGGGGGCTGTTCTCACAGGCAGGTCGGCTAAAACTTTTTTGAAGGGAAAAAACACTATTCCTAAAAACTGCCTAGAGCCTCTTCTATGCTAGCATATACGTTAAAAAATTTGTCGAAGCCGATGATCTGAAACACGCGCTGCACTTTTGGATTGAGAGCCACCAGTTTTAGATCACCACCGGTTTCCCGGCATTGGGTCAAGATATCGGCCAGGGTGCGCATCCCAGCACTATTGATATAACGCACATCAGCCATTTCTAATATCATTTTGTCGTTTCCCTCAGAAGCCGTCGCCTGTAATGCCAAGTCGAGATCAACAGCGCCCTCGCTGTCAACACGGCCCTGGAGAGTAAAAATGACCACACCGTCTTGCTCGCGTTCAGTTATGTTCATGGCAGTCGCTCCTACACAATAGTTGGCGGGCACCTGCTCCCGTCAGCAGTAATCTTTTATGTATTGTACGTCTTTCTTTCACATCGGAAAAGCCAAAAAACAAACCCGCCTGACGGCGGGCAGTGGGTTATTTTTATTGTCCCTTCAAGGCATCCATTTCTTGCGTGCTCTTGCGTCGTTCTTCCGCACGCAGCCGGGCGGTATGCATCTCCTGGGTGCGACGGCGGGCGGCGGCTTCGAATGTTGTCGCTTCTAACAAGCCGTCGATCAACAGCATCATATGGGGCACGTCGCTCGCCAGTTCACGGTCATGAGTGACCACGATAACCGTGCGCCCCTGCTCGCGTATCTCGCTAAAAATGTTGAATACATTTTGGGCGCTCATGCGATCCAGGTTGCCGGTCGGTTCGTCGGCGACGATTAACGGCGGGTCGGTTGCCAGCGCGCGCGCAATGGCAGCCCGCTGCTGCTGTCCACCGGAGAGCATATCGGGGGTTTTGTGGGCTTGATCGGCGATATCCAGACGTTCGAGCAGCGCCATCGCCCGCTCATGCCGGTCCCTGGGTTCATACACATCACAGAAATCCATAGGCACACGCACATTTTGAAGCACGGTCATGGTGGGCAGCAATTGGAAAAATTGGAACACGATCCCGATATTGCGCCCGCGCCAGCGTGTCAGGCTCCGCTGATGTGTGTTAACGACGTCGATATCGTCCACGAGTATCATTCCGGCGGTAGGGGCATCGATGCCAGTGACCATGTTCAAAAAGGTTGTTTTGCCACTGCCAGATGGGCCAACCAGGGCGACAAAATCACCTTTGACCACGTCCAGATCAATCCCGCACAGCACATTCAGCGGACCTGCGGGCGTATCGAATGTCTTGACCAGATTCCTTATTTTGACAAATGGCTCGGTCATCAGAATCACTGCTCCTCATACTAACCCATCAATCTGGCGTGTGCGTGATATCGTCACATGTGATACGCGATACAAGCACGCTTGAGCGCTGTTTTCGACCGGGTCAATCGTTGTCCTGGCGACCTGCCTGGTCCGCCAGTTCAACAATCGCAGCGCCCACCAATTTACCTAACCGGGCCGAACATTCGGGCGTCAGGTGCACCGCACTATCAGTATAACAGTCAGCCTCCGGTATACCATCCCACAGGTCAAGATAGAACCAGCCGTAACGCGCGCTGTAATCATCCAGCAGCCGGCGATATTCGTCGTAGGCCCAGCGCGGGAAAAAGGAATTGTACCGGATATCGCTGTTCTCACCATCACTCAGAAACATCGGCTCGTTGATCAGCACGATCGGCGTATCACCAACTAAATCAACGCCTGCCCGGATCACGTCCAACGCCAGATCGTCAGTGGTAAGGGTTTGCGGTGTGTAGTCCTCCCAGGTGTCATCGGCAGGCAAATCGATCAGGCGCGGTTCGTAGTCAGGATACTCCTGGTCGATCCCGGTGACGGCCCAGGGCACGCCGTACAACTGCAAGCGCATCAAGTCGGCCAGGTCGCGCCGCCGCCGGATGAATAGTTTGTCCCAAAACGAGAGCCTGACAAAACGCGGGTCGTTTGGGTCCTGGTTCACATCAAAACGTTTGATCAAATCTTCGACAGGGTCGGGATTATGCTGGACAAGCGGCGACCTCATCTGCGCTGCCTGCCCGAATGATCCGAGTGTGAACAACCACACGACAAGATCGGGATCATAGTCCAGCGCATAATCCAACAGCAGCAGGTCTTTGGTCAGCGACCAGATCGGGTACCCCAGGTTATACGCCTGCACGGTTTGACCGTCAGCGGTGTGATAGTCCAGCCGGTTGATCTGCCCGGCCAGTGTATCATCCGGCTCCAACAAAACGCCCCACACCGCCGAATCACCGATGAGCACTACCCGGAATTCATCGTCATCCTTGCGGCTGGCCACAACGTGTGATTCAAACATCGCGTCGATCTGGTTCAGGCTCAGGTTGTAGGACACGGCAGCATTTTCACCATAGGGCAGGCGCTCGCGGCCACGGAACAGGTGATTATAGGCTGAAATACTGCCCAGGGCTGGCAGCGGGTCTACCAGCGCAAACACTACATTCACTATCACAAACAGGATCACTACCCGGATCGCCACGCTGAATATAAAGCGCCAGTTGAACGCTGCCGCCGGGTCATAAAGCCATTTCCACGTCTGCATCATCCCATCCCAAACAGTCTCAGGAATACATCCCAACTCGTTTCGATATCCGCCAGGGCAAACCACACCCAGCCCAGCAGCACAAAGTGAAATGTGACGACCGTGCCCGCGATGCCAATCGCGCGCATCAGGCGCGGACGCGCACGCAGGCCGATGTAAAACGGGCGCGTGCGGTCACTGTACACTTTGTGAATAAACAGCCCAAAGCCATGCCACAGGCCCCACGCCACAAACGTCCAGGTCACACCGTGCCACAGACCGATCACGATCATGGTCGTCACCTGGCACACCAGCGCCAAAAAAGTCGGGGACGGTTTACGTTTGCGCGTCAGCAAAAAACGGGACAGCGGCGAAAACACATAAAAACGCACCCACTGGCTCAGCGTGATATGCCAGCTTTGCCAAAACGCGGCGATATTACGCTTGAGGTAGGGCTGGCTGAAGTTCTCCGGCAGCTTGATGCCAAACAACTGCCCGATACCGATCGCAATATCGCTGTAGCCGCTGAAGTCAAAATAAAGCTGGAACGCGTACACGTACAACAGCAGCCACAACCCCGCCGTTGACGTCGCCTGTTCCGCTTTCACGTCGTTCAGCGCCATATACGCCAGCGCATCCGCGATCACCCACTTTTTGCCGATGCCGATCACGATGCGCATGCCCCCCTGCGTCAAACGTGCCGGGTCCAGGCCGGGGAGCGCCTGCAAATCCTTCAGGAAACGTTCGGCACGGTCAATCGGCCCGGAGGTGAACGCCGGGAAAAAGATCGCATACGTCACGTAGTCCCGCAGTGAGAGCACGGGCAGCCGCCCGGTCTGGCGATCACGCAGGGTGTGGATCAACCGGAACGCGACATACGAAAACCCCAGCCATTGCAGCTCAGACGCTCTGGCGAGGTGCGTGGGCTGGCCCATCATATCGCGCAGCCAACGACTGGCTTCTTCGGCCAGGGCTTCGGTTTTGAGAATGACGAACAGCGCCAGGATCAGCAGCGCCACCGGCAACAGCAGGCGTTTGCGCCCGACAGGCAGGCGATCAACCAGCGCCAGCACGATCAGCACGCTGATGAGCATCACGGCGACTTGCGGCAGCGCAGGCGGGCGCGAAGGCGTAATCCGGAAGTCTTCTTGAAGATAACGTCCCAGTGACACCAGCACGATACACGCCGCCATCACAGCCACAGACACCACATCTTCACGCGTCCACTGCTGTTCAGCGTCACGTGAAGCCAGCCAGGCCAGCGTCACCAGCGCCAGGGTACCCACCGGGAAGACAAAATCAAACTTGTCGATACGGACCGGGGGTTGCAGCCAAAAAATAGCGAGTACACTACCGATAAACAACGCCCATTTCCGCCAGTGCTGGGGCAGTAGTGTCATATAGAGCAGGGCGGCAGCAACGAATACAATAATATGCGTCAGAGTCATGGCAGCATCGAAACCAGCATACAATCGGACGATAAACGGGCGATTTCAGACAACTTCGAGCCATTCTACAGGGGGTTGGTATTCTTTGCCAACACATTTCCGTACAAAAATAAGTGTCGGGTGTGCACTGCGCTATCATGGGATAGAATAGAATCCGATCGATTCAGAGACTATACGCGACATACATCAGGCAGGAGTATGTGATGAAGCTCAGATGGGGTTATGGGGTTGGCGTGCTGCTGGTCATGTTGGCGTTAGCAGGCTGCAATCTGGCATCCAATGAGCCGGAGCCATCCGAGCCAACAATCGGTACACCGGTTGCCCAGGCCAGCGAAACCGCTGCGGCAAACCAAACCAGCACGCCGTCGCCGAGTCCACTGCCCAGCGTCACCGCCGCGCCCACCCTCACGCCGCGCGCCAGTCGGTCATCCCAGGAACTGCCAAGCCGGACGCCGCTGCCATCGTTGACGCCAACTGACGGCCCGCCAGCTTCACCAACAACGGCGCCAACCCTGACCAATACGCCGTTCGGCATCATCACGCTCACGCCTGCGCCGACATTCACCCGCACATCCGCACCCGTGGCGACCGCGTTTTATCCCCAGCCAGCAACGTTTACGCCGGTGTTCGTCCCGCAGACGCCTGCCAGCCCCACGGCGACACAGTCCAGCGCCCAGGTGTGCCCGACATGTGATAACCTGCGCCTGCGTGAAGGCCCAGGCACCGCCGGGAACATCGTCACCATGTTAGACGCCAACACGTCGCTGACCATCATTGGGCGAACGGCGAATAACGGCTGGGTCCAGGTCCGGTTAGGCGATGGGCGTACCGGCTGGGTCGCCGCCGAATACCTCGTTACCAGCGTTGATTTAAACACGGTTGCGATCACGGGCACCCAGGTCGATTTACCCACAGCGGCGCCGGTCACCGGGCCGGAAGGACTGGATGTTGTGTCTGGTATTTCAGCTCACGCACGGCAAATTTTCCTGGATGGGCGCTCAAAAGGGAACTCGGCTCACACGTTTACGCGTGTGGGCGATAGCATCACCGCAGCGCCGCAGTTCCTGACGCCGATCGCCAGCGGCACGTATAACCTGGGTGAATATGGCTACCTGTCCGGTGCGATCGGCTTTTTCGGGGGGCCGAATGGGCGCGGGCTAAACCCGTTCGGAGCCACCTCAATCGCGGCGGGCAATGGGTGGGGCACGACCAGCGCCCTGGATATCAATAATGCCCCGTCCGGCACCTGTAACCCCGGCGAAACACCGGTCGCGTGTGAATACCGGCTGGTCAAACCCTCGGTAGCGCTGATCATGTTCGGCACAAACGATTCCGGCGGCCTGCCGACTGCCGACTTCCGCGCCAACCTTCAGCGCATCGTGCAAATCTCGATTGACATGGGCGTGATCCCGGTCCTGAGCACGATCCCGCCCAAACATTATGATCCGGCGGTGGATGGGCGCGTCACAGAGTTTAACCAGGTGATCATCGCCACCGCGCGCGCCTACGATATCCCGCTGTGGAACTACTGGGACGCGATGAGCGGCCTCCCGGCAGAGGGACTCAGCGCGGACGGCGTGCACCCGTCTACGCCGCCGGACGGCATCACGACTGTTTTCGACAGCGATCACCTGCAATACGGTTACACCATGCGTAACCTGACCGCGCTGCAAATGTTATACACGCTGTGGCAGCAGGTGTTATATGACGGCGATCAGGCTCCGGCCCAACCCGCTCCCACCAGTAACCAGACAGACAGCCAGACCACGACCGATCAGGTTGATCTGAATACCTATAGCTGCCCCGGTGCCCCGGCGCCGCGTTTAAGCGTCGGCCAAAAAGGACGCGTCACGCCGGGACTGCCGAATAAAATCCGCAGCGAACCGGCTACCAGCGCGCCGCAGGTAGGCGCGATTCCGGGTGAAGGTGTGTTCACCGTGATCGGCGGGCCGCGCTGCGCGGACGGGTATACGTGGTGGCAGGTAAGTTATACCGGCATCATTGGCTGGACCGCCAACGGCAGCAGCCAGGAATACTGGGTTGAGCCGTACTGATCGAACACCGGGCGGGTGTTACGGCTGCATGGCCTGCCGCCAGACCACGTCCAGCGCCCGCAGCGTGACATAGTTCCGCATGGGATAACCCGACAGCAAGTTATCCCCGGACATATCACCGGCGCTCGTTTGTGACGAACTGAGGTGAAAGCCGTCCGGGGCAATACCGTGATTGGGCAGCGGTTCCAGCGCCAGCCAGAGATTGATCAGGGGAATGTCGTAGTCCTGGGCAACCAGCACCACGATCTGGTTAAACAGAATCGAGCGGTCGGGGAATGCCAGGTGGCGCGGAAACGTGCTCAACACCGGGATCACACCGGCTTCCAGGGTGGCATCGATCACGCGCCGCAAGTAGTGATCAAACTGCCACGCGTCGAGCACGATCAGGTCATTTGTGCCAAACATGATCATGGCGACCGCCGGGTTATGCACCCGGTATTCACATGCCAGCGGCGTTTCGTCACGGCGGCAGGCGGACGGCGAAGCCCACAGCGAATCAAGCACGGCCATCGCGTTCAGGCCGTTGTGCGCGGCATACGTGCGGTAGCCCAGCGACACGCCAAAACGATCGACAATACGCTGCAAGTCGGCATGTTCCGCCAGGTCGTACTGCGCTTCACCAAAGGGATGTAAAAAACGCCACTCGCTGGAATTACAATCGCCCACTTTTGACACTACCGCGCTGTCGCGGCCCAGCGCCTGCCCCTGGACAAACACCGCACGCGCCTGTCCCATGTCGCCAGGGATGACCGGGTAGGCGGCCAGGTCCACGGCGGCGGCCCGTTCCTCCAAACGCGCGCGCTCCGCGTCCAGGTCGATGACCATATCGCTAACCGGCAGATCGGCCACACTCAACCCGGCCCGGAACCGCAGCAAATCGCGCATGATCCAGCCGCGATCCACCCCTTTTACGGATTGAACCAGCAGCCACGCGGAATCCGCGCTGCGGGCTTCGAGCAGCAGCCCGGTGCCCGGTGCCAGCGACGTGATAATCTCGGCGTCAGGAGCCGGGGCGGTGCGTAAATTGACATTTTGAGTGGAAGCGATCCAGGCGTCGGGGTCTGCCTGGGCGCTGACGGTGTCAGGTGCCAGCGGCCATACCAGGGACAGAAACAACACCAGGAGTACAACGGATCGCCGCATGAGGTATGTTTGGGTGAGATACACCAGGGGCAGCGCGCGCCACCCCTGGTGTGTGTTAGCAATAACGTGTGGGTTAGCGCATAGCCTCGACCCACACGTTGTTGAGCGTTTGCAGCGTCACCAGGTTGCGCATGGCATACCCGGTTTGCAGATTAGCGGCGCTCAGGTCACCGCCATCGGAATACGGCTGGCTCAGGTGGAACCCGTCGGCCTCAAGGCCCTTGTCTGGCAGGCTTTCCAGCGCCAACCAGAGATTGATCAACGGCACATCATAGTCATACGCCACGTCAACCACGATCTGGTTGTAGAGAATCGTAGCGTCCCAGTAATGGATATTGCTGGGGAACGTGCTCAGGATCGGGATCACACCGGCTAGCTCGGCTTGTTCGACCATGCGGCGCAGGAAGAAGTCATACTCAAAGGGTGTCATGACCAGCAGGTCGCTGGTGCCGAACATAATCACGGCCACGCTCGACTTGTTGGCGCGGAACTCGCACAGCATCGGTGATTCGCCCTGGATGCAGTTGGCCGGGTCGGCCCATTCCTTGCTCTGGGCGGTATTGATATTAAACCCGTTGTGCGTCGCGTTGCTGTCGAACGCTAACGACTCGCCAAAGTGCTGTATCACGCCCAACAGATCGGTATGTCCGGCGAGGTTGAAGCGGTTCCAGCCGAAGGGATTCAGGAAGTTCCAGTGCTCGGAGGAGCAGTCGCCCACCTTGGCCAGCACATGCGGATCGTTGCCCATTTCCTGGCCTTTGAGGAAAATGGACCGCGCCCGCGCGGTAGACTGGCCGACGATCGGCACCTCAGCCAGATTGATGTACGCCACAGTATTTGGATCAAAACCGCCCATGAAAACCTTGCTGTAATCGACGGCGGTGTTAGGCTCAAAAGCACCGGTGATCGGACTGTTGACAATAACCGAGCCGGGCGGGGGAGCAGGCGCGCCGCCGGGCATGATCTCATCGCTGAAGGGCAGCGCGTTCAGATTCACGTTGTTAAGCTGCAAGTACATGGCTGCCAGCCAGCCGCGCAAGGCGTTATCCTGCGTGTGACCCAGCACCCAGCTTGTATCCGGATTACGCGCTTCGAGCACAATGGGTGTGCTGGCGGCGATACGGCCTACCTCGTTATGTTCGGTGCCGGGGCCGCTGCGCACGTTGAGATCATAAACCGGGTACGCTACACCGCCCGCTGCCGCAGGCGCTGCCGGGGCCGGGTTCTCGGCTGCCGGTGCGGCTTCAGCCGCTGGAACCTGCTGCTCAGCCGGGGCGACTTCTGCCGGGGCCGGAGCGGCTGCACCGCCGACCACTTCATTACTCACGGGCAAACGCGCCGCCGCAAAACCGGTCTGGTACTGGAAGTAGCTGCTGGATACCCAGCCGCGCACGCTGCCATCTTCACTGTGTCCCAACAACCAGGTTAAATCGTTGGTGCGAGCTTCAAAAATCACCCCCGTGCTGGCCGCAATGACTCCCACCGAGTCAAAATCCGGGCCAGGACCGGCGCGCATATTTAATTCATACGTGGCCCAACCATCCGGCCCTTGTGCGGCTGCCGGAGTCAGGCCCAACCCCGGCGCAACTGCCAGGACCAACCCAAGAATCACCACCACTAAACCACTCTTACGATACATAGTATAGCGTCTCCTTCCGTCGGTGATAGACTATGTCACATAACGGATGTTCGATGCGAATGTTCACTTTGAAAAACCAGGGTGGTTTTGCCCTGGTATCACTCCACTTTACCCAATGTGCCGCCTGATGTAAAACTTTCGTCACAAAATCCCGGCCTAATACATCGTGCTGCGCCAGACAACATCCAACACTTGCAGCGTAACCAGGTTGCGGGCCGGATACCCGCGCTTGAGGTTCGATCCGCTCAGATCACCGGCAGACGTGATCGGCTGGCTGAGGTGGCGTTCATCCGTGGCTAAACCGTGATTAGGCAGCATTTCCAACGCCTGCCACAGGTTCAACAGTGGCACATCGTAATCCGCCGCCACCTGGACCACGATCTTGTTGTACTGGATCGACAACTTCCACAGCTCCAGGTTGCCGGGAAAAGTGCTCACAATCGGGATCACACCCGCCTGGGTGGTTTCATGCACAATACGCCGCAGGTTACGATCAAAGTCAACGGCAGGGGTAAACAGCAGGTCCTGCGCCCCAAACATGATAATCGCCACACTCGGCTTGCGCACGCGAAATTCACACTGAAGGGGTGACTCGCCGGGCAAACACACGTCCGGGTTAGCAAATAACGGGTCCAGCACCGCCGTAGTAACCAGCCCATCATAAGCGGCCAGGCTGTCGTATCCCAGCGAGTCGGCGAACTGGTCGATCACCGGCTGAAGCTGGGTATACTGGCCCAGGTTGTATTTTGTGCCGCTAAACGGCACCAGGAACTTGTCGTTATCGGTGATACAGTCACCGATTTTTGAGACAACGTGCGGATTCGCCCCGCGAATTTGCCCCAGTTCAAAGAGCGTGCGTGCCCGCCCCAGGTCACGCGGAATAACCGGGGATGCATCCAGGCGAATGTTAGCATAAGTCGCGTTCAAAGACGTGGTGCGGGCAACAAACATTTCCTCGTTGCTCACCAGCAGGCTTACGATCATCGATTCCGACTCGTAACCCAAAAAGCGCGTTTCCATCCAGCCGCGCACGCTGCCGTCCAGCGTGTGACCCAGCACCCACCGCGTATCCGCGTTCCGCGATTCCAGGATCAAGTCGGCTTTGGGCGCCAGCACGCCCACAATCGAGCTGGACCGGCTGGAACTGCTGTATACCGTCAACGCGTAGCGCGTCCATGCCTTCAAGCTGCTCTGCGCTGTTACGTGATCTGGCGCGGGCGTCGGCAGTCCCGCTAAGACTATTCCAATGATACTGACCAGTGCGGCCAGTCTATAAATCCGTACTCTCATCTATGCACCACTGTTCATCATCCAGATCGATTTTACGCATACAGAAAGATCACGAGCAAATCGCCGCGGTGGTTGTCGTCGGTGTGTTTGGCAATGGCGCGTCGTCTTGTTAATGATCTGACTGCGACTCGATCCAATAGCTGAGCAAAGGAAAGGAACGGCAGCTTTCTGCCACCAGACAAAACAATGACCACCGACTCTCGTATTGAAAAAGATTCTTTGGGAGAAGTCAAGGTACCCGGCGGTGCGTTGTGGGGCGCACAGACTCAGCGTGCCGTGTACAACTTCTCGATCAGCGGCATGAAACCCTATCCGGCGTTCATCTGGGCGCAGGCGATGATCAAACGCGCCGCCGCCGTGTGAACGCCTTGCATTCTCAGGCAGTCCGGTTATGATGAACATACGGCGCTTGCGCGGCACAGCGTAACGCAGTTGGAGATAGCGCGAGGATCACACGATGACACAAGACCTCACAGACGCATTTGTAGAACTGATTCGCCGGGCATCGACACAACTCCCGGCAGACATGGAACAGGCAATCCGCGACGCGAGGGAAAACGAGGAGCCGGGTTCGGCAGCGCAGGGTGCGCTCGACACCATCATTCAAAATGTTGAGCTGGCGCGGGCCAACGCTACCCCCATCTGCCAGGATACCGGCACACCGATCTTTGAGATTCACTACCCGCCGGGCGTCTCGACCCGCCAGCTTGCCGACCAGATTCGCCGGGCGTGCGCCATCGCCACCGAACGCGCCTACCTGCGCCCCAATGCCGTAAACAGCCTGACAGGCGAAAACAGCGGTGACAACACGGGTATCGACTTCCCGACGATGCACTTTACCGAATGGGACGACGACGGTATCCAGGTTGATCTGCTGCTGAAGGGCGGCGGCTGCGAAAACGTCAGCACCCAGTACAAGCTGCCTGATGCCGGACTCGGCGCCGGGCGCGACCTGGAAGGCGTGCGCCGCGTGGTGTTGGATGCCGTCAATCAGGCGCAAGGGTTGGGCTGCGCGCCGGGCGTGCTGGGGATCGCCGTCGGCGGGGATCGCGGCGCGTCCTACATCAAGAGCAAACAGCAGCTTCTGCGCCCGCTCGAAGATAACAACTCAGAGCCTGAACTCGCCGCGCTGGAAGAACAAATTCTGGCGGAAGGGAACGAACTCGGCATCGGGCCGATGGGCTTTGGTGGCAGCACCACGCTGCTCGGCGTGAAGATCGGGACCATGCACCGCTTACCTGCGTCCTATTTCGTATCGATCGCGTATATGTGCTGGGCCAACCGCCGCGCCAGTATGCGTATTGTTGGGGAGGATATTTCCTATGCGTAAACTGACGGTTCCCATCAGCGAAGACACGATCCGCGATCTGACCGTCGGTGAGCCGGTCAGCCTGAGCGGTGTGATCGCGACCGGGCGCGACGCGGCCCACAAATACATGATCGAAACCTTCATCAAGACCGGCGGCCAGCCGCCTGCGTCTGAGGAAAACGTATACGCGGCGCTTCAAACGGTGCTGCGTGACGGTGTGATCTACCACTGCGGGCCGGTGGTGCAGCAGCAAAACGGCACCTGGTCGTTTGTGGCCGCCGGGCCGACCACCAGCATACGCGAGGAACCGTACCAGGCCGACGTGATCGAACATTTCGGATTACGCGCCGTCATCGGAAAGGGCGGCATGGGCCCGAAAACGCTCCGGGCGTGCCAGGATTTCGGGGCGGTGTATCTGCACGCCATCGGCGGCGCGGCCAGCCTGATCGCACGCAGCGTCAAAGAAGTGATCGCCGTGCACAAAATGGCCTTCGGTGTGCCGGAAGCGTTCTGGATCATCCGGGTGGAGGATTTCCCCGCTGTCGTAACCATGGACAGCCACGGCAGCAGCCTGCACCAGCAGATCAAAGAACGGTCATCGGCGCGGCTGGACGACCTGCTCCGCTGACCATGCCTGATCCGGTAAGTTGAGCCATGCCGGATCAAGCCTGATCCAGCCGGATCAGGCCCGATCCAGCCGGATCAGGTGACCGACATGTCCACGTCGGCGCAATCCAGGCAGGCAAGGTCCAGCGTGTGATCTTTGGCGCCGGGCGAGATGCCATAATAAAACGTATCCGCCCGGCAGACATGGCGCACCCATGCAAACGGATTATCCCACTTCGATTCGTCGGCCTGTATCTCGTACCGTGTGCGCCGGACCTGCGCCAGCAGCGATTTGAGATGGTACATGGGGTCCTGGCGCTGAAGCAGCCGGTCGGGTTTGGCGCGGCGCGAAAACACCCAGCGCAGCCATAGCCCCGGACCGCCGGGCCACGCTTCCGGATGAACGCTCAATACCGCCGCCCACATCGTGTTAATGTATGTCCGCACACTGGCCGGGAAACACTTCTGCCGCCGCAGCACGGTCGGACGCAGCGAGCGCAGCGCCCGGTCCAGTTCCGGGATCGCGGCTGTGCCCATGATCTGGGCTTCCATCAGTTGATCGACAGCTTTTTCAATCGCATGTTCGATATACGCCAGGCAGTTGATCTCGATTTGTTGTTTGTCGCGCTTGGCCTTGTTGGCGCCGCTTGGCCCCTGCGTGCCGGGCAAAAACGAGTTCTCGCCCCACTGCACGCCGTATGCCTCTACCATTTCCAGCCAGAACAAATCATCGGTTTCCAGGTGATAACTGGCGGCATTCTGACCGGCATGTGGGCCGAAGTCCGGCACGCGGCGCACACCGCGACACCCCGGCGGGACCAGCCGCTCGCGCGGGTCGCTGCTGTGATCGTCCAATCGATCGCGCGGCAGCGGGTCGGCAGCGACCCAATCGGTGTTTTTGGGATCACGACCGGTAAACCGGGCCTGGACTTCGGTGTCCCACCGCCGTCCAAAAATCCGCCAGCCGCGTACAAAGATCGACGGCGCCGCTACCAATCGCTCCACTGCGCCCACTCGCGCCGATGTCGGGAAACCGGTTAGCTGCCACGAAAAATAGGAGGCCGACGATCCCCGTGCCACATAAACAATCGGGCGGCCACCGGCAGTTTTCTGGACATCATCCCACAGGCGGCGGTGCCCGTCCTCATGAGCGGAATAGCCCACGTCCTTCTCGGTGACGCCTGCCAGCAGCGTTTTTTCGTCCAGTGTACGATTCTGGCTGAGCAGTGCCGGGTCGATTTCGAGCAGGATTGTGATCGATTCCCAATCCCCTTCATGACGGTTGGCCCAGTCGTCGTAATAGTATTGGAACCAGTATTGCAGCGCGATCCGGTTGCGGCGAATGTCATACGGTCCGATAGCATTCACACCACCGGGCACCTCCCCAGATTGTTTCTGGTCCGGCGCGACCATACCTTGTACCAGCCGTCCATAAACCGCCGCGCGGCGCGTGAGCGGGTCGGTTTCGGACAAATGTTTAAAATAGGCCGTCCACTGCCGGAGGTTGTGCCCGCGAAACAGCGGCAGATCAAACCCGCGAATGCGCGTGCTCAAGCGCCACTGTGCCAACCGCTCTTGGACTGCATGACGCAGCGCGTCACCTTCCAGACCGGCAAATGCCGGGTCATGCTGGTATGTTTCGATGGCTTTTTGAAGTTCGCGCTCAGATATCGACCGCCTGACGTGCGCCAGTTCATCCGAGATTTTGCGCGGGCGGAAAAACAGTCCGGGCCGGCGCAGTACCCGGCGCCGCCGGTAGCGCAGCCGGGCATATTTCAGAAAAAATGCCACATCGCGGGGATGGTACGAGCCGCGCATGGTGTAGATCGCATCGCCCTCGTCAGGGTAGGGCGCCTGTTTGTAACTTTCAGGAAACAACACCAGCACCGGGGCATACCGGCGCAGCAGGGTGCGGCGTTCATCAGGTAACAAATATCCGTTGGCATCGGGCATGGTTGTTCTCTCGTAGTGCACACTCAGTCGTCAACATCATGTGCTAGCGTAATCTAATTCTATCCGGCACACAACCGGTGCTCAAAAACAAACGTGGCCAGGCGCATAAAGCGGCCAGCCACGAACACGATCAGTGTTTGCCGGGAAGATGCCAGCTAGATCAACTCGCGCGCTTTGGCTAACGCCGCGTCAAAATCGACCTCATCGCCGATCACGGGTATATATTCGGCATGCCGGACAACGTTGTTTTTGTCGAGCACAAAAACGGACCGCTGGTTGATACGCCATTCGGTATCGTGCACGCCGTAATCATCCGAGAATTTCATGTCGCGGTGCGTGGACAGTGTCTCGGTGTTTTCAATGCCCATTTCCTCGCCCCAACGTTTCTGGGCAAAGGGCAGGTCGGCGCTGATGGTCAAAATCACGACGCCATCGCCCAGGTTTTCGCCTGCTTCTTCAAAACGGCGAGTTTGTGCAGTGCAAGGACCGGTGTCAAGCGACGGAATCACACTCAGAATCTTGACCTTGCCCGCGTAGTCCGCCAGGGTTCTGGCGGTCATATCAGTCGCGATCAGTTTAAAATCCGGGGCCTTGCTGCCCACTGCCAGCATATCCCCCTGGATGTGGTGCTCAGCGTCTCCAACTTTCATACCGAGGCGGTTGCTCATGTGACTGTCTCCTGCTTAAGCCTACCATTAGGCGATCGGTGAATTATCCACACAGAATTTAGCAGCAGCCCGCACAGGGCGCCCACCCCTCAACTACAACACATACACACCACAAACGCGCCGGGATACCGTCCCGACGCGCCTATCACATCCATATAACACCCAGATCGCGGGTTACATCAGATCGAGCATATCGAGTGAGAAATCGTGTAGTGACTGGATCACGCGATCGGCTTTGTCCAGCACGTCCGCCTGAGGACTCGCATAATCGCCAGGCACGGCTATCACCCGGACACCCGCCGCATGACCGGCCAGAATGCCGTTTGCCGAGTCTTCGAAAATGGCGATCGCGCCCGCCGGGACGTCCAGCCGCCGGGCGATCTCAAGGTAAATGTCCGGCGCCGGTTTCCCTTGCGCGACCTCATCACTGGACATCACCTCGGAAAACACGCCGGTCCAGCCCGCGCCCGCCAGGGCAGCATCGATCAAACGGTACGGTGAGCCGGACGCCAAGCCTAGCGGCAGGTGGCCGTTAAGCTGTTCCAGCAGTTCAACCGCACCCGGCATCACCGGTGTGAGGGTATGATAAAACCGGATCATCTGGTCGGTTACGCGGTCAATCACTTCATCAACCGTGTATTCGTGCTCAAGGCGCTCGGCAAGCATCGTCGCCCATCCAATCGTACTGGTGCCCATAACGGCCTGCTGGTCTTCTTCAGTCCAGCGCAGCCGCCCTGCGCCAAACGCTTCAATACGGGCACGCTGCCACAACGGCTCAGAGTCGATCAGGAGTCCATCCATGTCGAAAACTACAGCTTCGATCATAAACAGTGCCTCATGGTGTGTGGTCGGCTAACGATTCAAGTTGATGGTGTCCCGCAATAAACGGGCTGCGCCTGCCGGATTGTCCGAAAACAGGATGCCGCGTGACGAGTTGATGATCAGGCCCCGGCCCTGGGAATCCACGCCAGCGCGAACCGCCTGTTCGACGTCGCCGCCCTGCGCGCCCACACCCGGCACCAGCAGCGGCATATCACCGGCCAGCGCGCGCACCTGCCGGAGTTCACCGGGATAGGTCGCACCCACGACCAGCATACAGTTTCCGGCGGTGTTCCATTCCGCCTGGACGTGCTCGGCCACGATCTGCCACAGGGGTTTACCGTCCTGTTCGATGTCTTGAAACTCGCCCGCCCCCGGATTGGACGTGCGGCACAGGATAATGCACCCCTTGTCGGCCCGATCCAGAAACGGCTGTAACGCCTCCCGGCCCAGGTAGGGATTCAGCGTGACGGCATCGAATCCCAGTTCGTCGAACAGGGCCGCCGCGTATGCTTGGCTGGTCGAGCCGATATCGCCGCGCTTGGCGTCGGCAATGGTCAAAATGTCCGGGTGATGCTCGCGCAGATACGCCATTGTGCGGGCCAATGCCTGCCAACCGGCTTCACCGCGTGCCTCGTAAAACGCCAGGTTGGGTTTATACGCGCTGACGTAAGGGTGAGTTTGCTCGATGATCCAGCGGTTGAACACAAACTGGGGATCGCCGTCATCCGAAGCCGGGAGCCGGTCAATCGCGCTGTCCAGCCCAACACACACCAGGGAATTCACCCGATCAACGCGGCGGTTATACTTATCTATGGCAGCACTCATCACTGTGTGTCCTCCTGCCCTGGCGTAGGCCGCGCTTGATCCCAGTTGTGAGGATCGCGTGACCAGGCTTCGAGCGCTTCTAATTCGTATTCACCACACCGGCCCAGGCGTGACGCTTCGAGCACGATCGCCGCGAAGGGTGCGAGCACATGCAGCCGGACATGTGCCGCTTCAAAGGCGCGCGCCGCTTCCTCAAACCCATAACTGGCCACACATATACAGTCTTCCACCGTGGCCCCCACCTCGCGGAGCGCTTCGACACCGGCCAGGCTGCTGCCGCCGGTCGTGATCATGTCTTCGACCAGCAGCACGCGTTTTCCGTCCACATCGCCACCTTCGATCCGGCTGCGCGTGCCGTGTTCTTTGGCCTGTTTGCGCACAAACACCGACGGTACTTTGAGCACATAGGCTAACGCGGAACTGTGCGGGATTCCCGCCGCCTCGATCCCCGCGATCACGTTAAACGCGCAGCCATCGAGCGCGATCAACTGCTTGAAGCCCTCGATCACAATCTGCCACTGGAACGGGAAAAAAGGCAGCCGCCGGTTATCGATGTACACCGGGGCTTTGATTCCGGATTTAAACGTAATCGGCTCGTCGGGGGTGAAGATCACCGCGCCACATTCTAATAAAGCGCCTGCAACCTGCGCCTGTAGTTCTTTCACCAGATTACCCATTGTCACCTGTTCCTTACACTCGAATCGGCTTCCCGCAGGATCAGAGCAGCGGCCAGCGGCCCCCGGTATACGAGCGCCGTCCAATATTGCATAACCTGTACGTC
The DNA here is from genome assembly GCA_016930015.1 of Anaerolineae bacterium. GTDB lineage: Bacteria > Chloroflexota > Anaerolineae > Aggregatilineales > Aggregatilineaceae > JAFGHR01. Next base: position 23,689 of record JAFGHR010000100.1, read on the forward strand.
CAGCCGGGCGAAATCGGCCAACGTGTACCGATCCTGTACGCCGCCGCACGCGATCACGTCCAGCCGGTAGCCGTGTTTTTCTTTTTCCTGCATCAAGTCCGCCACGACCGCCAGCGTCCGTTTGTGCAAATCACCGCCGCCCACCCCAGCCGTTTGTAATGCATCGGACGGCATCAACCGGGGCAGCGTATTCGTCGCTATAACCGCGCGTACACCGATTTCTTCAAACACCTGCATCAGCGCCCGGTATTGATCACCGGCCAGCGTTGGCCCGATCTTGACCCACAACGGCAGGTCCCGCCCGGCCTGCGCCGCCGCCGCATAAAGATAAGCTGCCGCCGCGCCGCACACGATCCGGGCCTGTTCGGCGGTCTGGTGCCCACCGGGATCATCCTCCGTGTTGGGACAGCTCAGGTTCAGCGTAAACCACGCCGGGAACACCTGCCGTTCAACGAACGCCGCCAGCGATTCGGTCACCTCTCGCGCCTGGTCATCCGGCGCAGAAACGCCGGGACTCACCGCGATATTGATCCCGTACTGGGCCGGTAATCGATCGCGGTGCGCGGCCAGGAATACCGCCGCCGCGAGACTGCCGGGATTACACAAACCAACACGGTTTTGTGTTGACTGTGACGGTACATCACGCCAGACGACGGTGCCGCTGTTGCCCAGGCGCGGCCAGCGCGTATACGAGCCGAATTCGACCGGGGCCGCCAGGTGCGACAGGCCGCGCCAGCCGGGTATGATGTTGCGCCGGTCAGCCGCCGCCAGCGCCTGTTCTTCAGATGCGAAACCGTCGCCCTTGATCAAACCCGCCGCCAGGATCAACGGGGAAGTGAGCATCACGCCGCCCACCTCAAGCGACTGCTTCGGAACGACGAAACGGTTCAGCCAACTGAATAACGCCACCAGCCAGCCCTGCCCATCCGCCCACCGCAGCAGGGTTAACATACGGTCGTGGGCGGCCTGCGCGGACATCCGAAAGATCACGGGCCGGATCAACCAGCGGTAGGTGAACGCGTACAGCGCCAGAAAACACCGCCTCGCCATCAACCTGTTCCCATCCCGGCAAATAGATTATGACCGAATCCCGGCGACACCAACACGCGCTCACCGTCAAACACGCGTTGGCCGCGAATCCACACCTCGCGCACCTTACCAAACACGCGCTGGCCCTCAAACGGCGACCAGCCGCACAAGGTGTGCAGATTCTCACGCGCGATCAGGTACGAGGTTTCCAGGTCAACCAAAGTATATGTGCCGGGCGGCGGCGGCTTACCAAAAATCGCCTGCGGGCGCAGAGCCACCAGTTCAACCAGGCGATCAACGGTCAAACGGCCTTCATGCACCGCCGTACACAACAACGGCAGCGTAGTTTCCAGCCCTGGCACACCGGACGGCGGATTCTCCGAAGCCTTTTCGGCCAGCGTGTGCGGTGCGTGATCCGATTCCACCACGTCAACAACGCCGCTGTCGATGGCCTGCCATAACACGGCCTGATCGGCGGCTGTTTTGAGTTCCGGCTTCATGCGGCCCAGGGCGCCCAATGAACGCACATCCTCGGCGGTCAAAAACAGGTGATGCGGCGTGACGCCAACTGTTACCGGCAGTCCTTCCTGCTTGGCTGCCCGCAAATACCCGATCTCCTCGGCGGTGCTGATATGACAAAAATGCGTGCGCCGCCCGCTCTGGCGTACCAGCGCCAGGATATCCAGCACGGTTGACCCTTCGGCGTGCACGGCGATCACCCGGTCCGGCGGCCAGGCTGCATAGTGCCGGGCGCGTTGGGTTTGATCATCGATCAGCAGGGTGCCGGTCGTCGCGTTGTTGTATATTTTGAGGCCGCACACACGCCCGGTGACTGCCGCGTATTCGGCGGTGTTGTCGGCCTGGCTGGCCCCAAAATACACGCCCCAATCACACACCGCCTCAGCCGTGATCGCGGCTAACTTGGTGTCCAGCGCCGGATCGTCGATAGTTGGCGGCGGTGTATTGGGCATATCGAGCACCGCCCAATACCCACCAGCCAGCGCGGCAGCGGTTTCGCTGGCGAATGTCGCCTTGTGGGACCAGTCCAACCCGCGCAGATGCACATGCGGGTCGAACATGCCCGGTAGCTGCAATTCGCGTATCATCAGCTTCTGTCATCCACGCGGCGCTATACCCACAGGCCGCCCAGCACCTTGGCCAGCAGCGCCATTCGTACGAACATACCATTTTCCATCTGGCGGAAATACACCGCGCGCGGATCAGCGTCCAGCGCGTCGTGATCGTCCGGCGTGCCCATTTCGTGCTTGCGGGGCAGGGGGTGCATCAGGATCGCGTCGTCGGGCGCCTGGGCCAGCACCGGCGGAGTCATGATAAACCGGTCTTTGATCGCCTCGTAATCCGCCGGATCATCGAACCGTTCTTCCTGAATACGCGTCCAGTAGATCACATCCGTTTCCGGCAGCACATCATACAGGTCATCTGTCTCGCGCACAGTGATACCTTTTGCGGTGGCGTATTGGACGACTGTTTCCGGCATGCGCAGCAGCGGCGGCGAGACCAGGTTCAGCACGACGTTTTCCGCCTGGTAACGCGCGATCAGCTTGGCCAGTGAGTGCACCGTCCGCCCATGACGCAGATCGCCTACCAGCGTAATGTTAAGCCCGTCAATCTGCCCCTTGAAGTCAAAAATCGTGAACAGATCGAGCAGCGCCTGGGTGGGATGTTCGCCCACACCGTCACCCCCACTGATCACGATAACCTGGCGTGCAATCTGCTTGTTTAACTGATCGAGATAATAGGCTGCTTCGTAAGACGATCCGACATCCGGGTGGCGGAGCACAATCGCGTCCGAATAACAGCCCACCGCGCGAATCGTATCGGCGAGATTCTCACCTTTGTAAACCGATGAAAAATGCACGCCGTTGCTGGCCGCAACCACTTCACCGCCCAAATGACGCATGGCCGCCTGGAACGACAGATCGGTACGCGTACTGGCTTCGTAGAACAGGGTTGCCATCAGCTTTCCGGCAGCCAGTTCTAACAAGCCGCGGTCCTGCTGTTTGATGCGGCGCCGGATCGAACCTGTTGCATCAAACAGAATTTGCAAATCCCTGCGGTCAAACTGCTCGACCGAGATGATGTGTTTTCCGGCAAACTCGCCGTTGATCTTGGGCGGCGAGTACGTTTCCAAAAAACGCCTGGACTGCCGCAAATCGGTATGTTGAAGCACGTCACCCGACATGATGCCCTTCCTAACATCCCCATAACAGGGAGTTTTTGATGGATTATGAACCGGGCGCAGCCCAACACAAACACCTTTTTGCTACGCCCGATAAATAATACCGCGTTTGACACAGTTTGCCGCCTACCATTTGGCACTTTGGCACACATACCGGGGATATGCTCACAACTCAGGCAGAATCTCGCGTGGGTGTTCACCAATCGGGGGATGCTGTCGCCCTATTGTGGGGTTGCCACCCCGCCCGATAGTAGTGTAGAATCAAACTACTAGTTCGTTTTAAAACTACTAAGGTGTATTATGGACCTATTGGACAATCTGACTGCGATTGGATTCACGGAATACGAGGCCAAAGTTTACATCGCCTTGTTGAGGTCTCACCCGGCGACTGGCTACCAGTTGAGCAAACAGGCCGGTATCCCGCGCTCGATGGTTTACGAGGCGCTGGGGCGGTTGGACGCACGCGATGCCGTTCTGAAAACGGAAGAAGCAAAAGCTACGTTATACCGCCCGATGCCGCCCGATGCGCTGCTGAACCGGCTGCTTGTCGATCACGAACAATGTATCGACATACTGCGCCAGGGACTCGATACGATTTACACCGCCCAGGACGAAGGCCACTTGTGGACATTTAGCGGTGAAGAAGCCGTCCTGAGTTACGCACGCGACATGATCAACAACGCGCACAAGGAAATCATGCTGGTTCTCACAGACACGAATTTGCGTATTCTGCGCCAGGCGATTCTTGAGACCCATGCGCGCGGGGTAAGCGTGGGCGCACTGCTCACCGGGGAAGAAGACCTGAACGTCAATCAGGTAGCATACCATCCACCGCTCGAAAGCCAGATTCACAAACTGGAAGACAGCCTGGTGGTCGTCGTGGACGAACAAGAAGTCCTGATCGCCAGCCCACAGTCCGCCAACTATACCGCGACTGTCACCACCAACACCAACATGGTTCAAATCGGGCGCCAGTTCGTATGGATGGAACTGTTTGCGCACCGCGTTTTTTCGCAGCTTGGTCCCGAAGTCCTGGACCGGCTGTCGTCCGAGGATCGCAGCATCTTTGAATCACTTGCCCACTCCAGTGACAGCGAAGCACCTACCGAAGCCGAAAACGGTTAACCCAAAGCCAAATTTACCAGAAAACGTGCAATGTCTGGAGAAAGCACACAAACACGATGTTAACCCACCAAAACGTCCAAGAAGCAAAACCCTCGCCAAAAGAGCGCCTGCGCGGTGGCATTACGGAACTACTTTTATTCGTTGCGGTTATCATCGGAACATTGTGGGTGAGTCAACGTCTCGAAACCAGCGAACCAACCGTCTGGATTGTGCTGGTCGCCGCCGGCATTACCGCCGTGACGACCGGATATGGTGCACTGCCGTTCCTGTTTTTTCAAAACATCAGTAAGCGCTGGCTGGGCATTGGCAATGCACTGGCATCAGGGTTGATGCTGGGTGCTAGCGTTGGACTGCTGATCGAAGGCGCAACATTGGAGGACGCCCATCAATCGATCGTTCGCCTTTCCATTGGGACTATCCTGGGGCTGTTGCTGGTATTTGTTTCTCAGCGCCTTCTGGCAGACCGAGATGCGGATTTCCAGATCGGACAGGCTAAAGGTGTAGATGCTATCCAGATGCTGTTGATTATGGGCGTTATGACAGTACATTCATTTGCTGAAGGTGTGGGCGTCGGCGTGTCTTATGCCGGAGAAAACTCGTTTGGTCTGTTGATCACGATTGCGATCGCGATTCACAACATCCCAGAAGGATTAGCCATCAGTCTTGTGCTCATTCCACGCGGCATGAGCGTCTCACGGGCCGCGTGGCTGAGCGTCTTCAGCAGCGTTCCACAGCCAATCATGGCGGGGCCTGCCTTTCTATTCGTGACCGTGTTTCGACCACTGCTGCCGGTTGGGCTGGGCCTGGCTGCCGGAGCAATGTTCTATATGGTCTTCAGAGAGTTGCTGCCCGATGCACTGGAAAACATGGCGCCGCGCGCGGTCTATCCGGCGACGGTCCTGGCGGCGATGGGGATGCTCCTATTCCAGTTCCTGATCGGCTGAGACACAAGTCACCCCCGTGATCAGTTCCTTTGTGGCCAGCCTGCCCCTACCGTTAGGCGTTGTGGGCCACGAAGGCAGCACCGTGATCGTTGTGCTGAACGGCTTGCGGCTCCTGACAGGCCGCACGGGAAGCTAAAAACCAAAAACGAATAGAATCCATACTCGTATTAACGCGGCTGGCCAACCAGCCGCGTTTTGTTTTTTGATATTTTTATCAAGTTTTTATATAACCGCACTTGACTTTTCGGTTCACCTAAATTATACTACTCTCAACCTGAGAGATGAATTTCAATTTAGGTAAAAATAAGTACGGCGAAACGGCAGAGGAAATTTGATGACTTATAACACGCCCCATTCACAAACAACACTGGCAGACCTGCAACCCGGCCAATCTGGTGTTGTCACCCAACTGTATAGCCAGGGTCCCGAACGTCGCCGTATGATGGACCTGGGCATCATTCCAGGTACAACCGTTACTGTCGAAATGACCAGTCCGCTGGGCGACCCGGTTGCGTACCGTGTCCGGGGTGCGCTGCTCGCGCTGCGCCAGGACCAGGCCCGGCTCGTCTCGATTTCCGATGTATCCTCCGAGGCAGAAAAATGACGTTGAGAACTGACACACTCCATGCTTCCGGCAGCGCCTGCGCCACCTGCCCGATGAACCAGCATCTTGAACGCCTGGGCGTGAAGATGACCAACTGGGACTATGTGGTTGCGCTGGCAGGCAATCCAAACACCGGCAAGAGCACCGTGTTTAACGCGCTGACCGGTCTGCGCCAGCATACCGGCAACTGGCCCGGTAAAACGGTAGCCCGTGCTGAAGGCGGCTTTCAATATGGCAACAAGCGCTACAAACTGGTTGACCTGCCCGGCACGTATTCGCTGCTGGCGGCGAGTGTGGACGAAGAAATTGCCCGCGACTTTATCCTGTTCGGCCAGCCGGATGTCACGGCAATTGTCGTTGACGCTACCCGGCTTGAACGTAACCTGAACCTGGTGTTACAGGTATTGGAAATCACAAACAAAGCCGTCGTATGCCTGAACCTGGTAGACGAGGCGCGGCGGCACAAGCTGATCGTCGATCACCGGCGGCTGGCGCGTGACCTGGGTGTGCCGGTTGTTCCCACCGCCGCCCGCCAGAATGAAGGCATCCCCGAACTGCTCCAGGTGATGAGCGAGGTTGCTACCGGCGTTATCGAAACCCGACCGCGCCGCCTTCGTTCCACAGCAAACCCGGCGCTCGACGCGGCGGTGAATACCCTGAGCGGCCAACTCGAAGCCGCATTCCCCGGTCTGCCCAATGCACGGTGGGTGGCCCTGCGTTTGCTGGACGGCGATCAGCAGATCGAACGCGCTATTCGTGATGGCAGCCTGGGCGACCTGTCACGGGGCGACAAGACACAGGCCGTTTCCGAGCGCCTGACGATCGCGGAGGTGCCCGCGTGACAGCCAACACAACAGCATCTGATCTCTTGAACACCGCCCGCAGATTACGGCAGGAAGTCGGCGAGAATTCACACGATCACCTGACCGAAGCGCTGTTCGCCGAAGCCGCTCGCATAACAGACCGGGCGGTCACACACCCGGATACGCGCTCACGTTTTGACCTGGAACGCACCATCGACCGACTGGTGACCAGCCGCCGCTGGGGTTTTCCGATTATGCTCTTACTGCTAACGGCTGTATTCTGGATCACCATCGAAGGCGCGAATGTGCCTTCCCGCATGTTATCATCGCTGCTGCTGGACACGGTTCATCCCGCACTAAACGACCTGGGCGCCTCACTCGGCATGCCGTGGTGGATGAGCGGTGTTTTGTTCGACGGCGCGTACCTGTCGATGGCCTGGGTCGTCTCGGTCATGCTGCCGCCCATGGCGATTTTTTTCCCGCTGTTTACGCTGCTGGAAGACTTCGGCTATTTGCCGCGCGTCGCCTTTAACCTGGACCGCCTGTTCAGCAGCACCGGCGCGCATGGCAAACAAGCGCTCACGATGACTATGGGTTTTGGCTGCAACGCCGCCGGAGTCATCGCCACACGCGTTATCGACAGCCCGCGCGAACGGTTGATCGCTATCATTACCAACAATTTCGCCATCTGTAATGGGCGCTGGCCGACCCTGATCCTGATTTCAAGTGTATTCCTGGGCAGTTCGGTACCGGCAGCCGCCGCTGGGCTGATATCCGCCGCGGCAGTTGTGAGTATTGCGGTGTTGGGCGTGCTCCTGACATTTGCCGTGTCGTGGTTTCTGTCAAAAACATGGCTCAAGGGTGAATCGTCCGTGTTCAGCCTGGAACTACCGCCCTACCGCCCGCCGCGCATCCTGCAAACGATCTACACCTCGATCATCGACCGCACGGCAATTGTGCTGTACCGCGCCGTGATGATGGCCGTTCCGGCAGGCATACTGATCTGGACACTGTCCAACATCACTCTTGCCGACCAGAGCCTGGCCGAGCACATGGTAGGTTTTCTTGATGGCTTCGGCTGGCTGCTGGGCCTGAACGGGGTTATCCTGGTCGCCTACATCCTGGCGATTCCGGCCAACGAGATCGTGATCCCCACCATACTGATGCTCACCGTGTTAACCGCCGGATTGACCGGCGTGGGTGCGGGCGCCGGTGTTATGTTCGAACTCGACTCCAACACGGCGGTCAAGGATATTCTAAGCGCGGGCGGCTGGACGGCGCTCACCGCCGTTAACCTGATGCTGTTCAGCCTGATTCACAACCCGTGCAGCACCACAATCATGACCATCTACAACGAAACCAAAAGCGTAAAATGGACCGCCGTCGCTACACTGCTGCCCTTGATTATGGGACTCACTATCACGCTCACAACGGCAACCATAACACGCCTGATGGGCTGGGTATAACGCTAACCCGCACACGATAGACTGTCGTGTTATAATATCCCCCGCAATAACATGCCTCGCAACTGACCCCCACAAAATGGAGGTATCAGCGCGTAATACGTTACCTTTAAGCTGGCTAAATAAATATGTAAGGAGAATAAATTGTGAAGCTGCGTGTTATTCTTTTCCTGTTGATTGTAGCAGCGTTGGCCCTTCCAGCAGCCACCACATCAGGTCAGGATGCGGTTGAACTCCGTATCACCTGGTACGATGATGGTAATGAAGGCGCAGTTCTGCGCGACTTGCTGGATCAATTTGAAGCAGATAACCCCGATATCAAAATCGTAATTGACACCGTGCCCTATACGACCATTCTTGAAAATTTCCCCGTTCAGTTGGCCGCTGGTGAAGGCCCAGATATCGCCCGCGTCACCGACCTGGGCGGCCTGGCCGAATACTATCTGGACATGCGTCCCTACTTGAGCGATGAAGAAATCGCCTACCTCGAAGAAAACTTTGGCCCGTTCCTGCAATGGCTGCGGCTTCCGGGCGATACCGAGGGTATCTTTGGCATCCAGAACCAGTTGACCATCACCGGCCCGTACATCAACCGCACCCTGTTCGAACAGGCCGGGGTTGATGTGCCGAGTGATGAGAATCCGGAACACACGTGGGAAGAATTCGCAGGTGCGTGCAAGGCTGTTGCCGATGAACTGGGCGACGACGTGTTTGGCCTGGCGATGGACCGCAGCGGGCACCGTTTTGCTGGCCCGGCGATTAGCATGGGCGCAAAATTCTTCGATGAAGCAGGTTATCCAGCCATGATCGATGAGGGTTTCATCGCCATGTCCGAGTTGTTCGTGAAGTGGCACGAAGACGGCACTATGCTGCGTGATACCTGGGCCGCCAACACCAGTTACGCAGGCGCGAACGAAGAATTCGCGAATGCTCAACTCGCGTGTTACATGTCCGGCACATGGCAGGTCCAGCAGTTTACCAACACCATCGGCGACGCGTTCGACTGGGAAGTTGTTCCGTTCCCGTGCGGTCCCGGCGGCTGCACCGGCATGCCCGGCGGCGCGGCGACCGTTGCCATCAAAGATACCGAGCACCCTGAAGAAGTGGTCCGGGTGATGACCTACCTGGCCGATGAAGACGTGCTGCGCGAGTTCCACGCCCGTACACTGTTCATCCCTGCGCACAAAGGTATTGCCACCAGCGCGATCGCATGGGACACCGATCTTGAGTTGGCCAAAAAAGCGCTCAGCGACTGGAGCATCCAGGTGCCCAACATCAGCCCGATTGCTTTTGATCTCCAGGCGTACCCATTCAACCGTGTCATGTTCGACGCCACCCGCGATCGCCTGGCCCAGGTTATCGTGGGCGAACTGAGCCTTGACGATGCGATGGTGCGCATCCAGGAAGACGTTGATAAGGGCCTGGACGAGCTCGCTGAATAAAACACCTGTTATTCTCGAATCCTGAATGTTCGCGACTACTGGCAACCTTCTTCACCATAGAGGAGATGCCAGTAGTCTCATAAATACCTGCTTTTTATGCTTACTACGGAGGGGGTCTTATGTCCCGGATCGATGCTGCCCGCCGGGTAGGTGTTTCACCTCGTTTTTCGCGGAAAACTATCGGTGATCTGTTCGGCGACGTTTTCAGCCTGCTGTTTGGTTTCATCATGAACACCATCGATCTGGTGATAACTCCCATCCAGCGCCGGATCGGTATTCGCCGCATGGCTTACCTGTTTCTCGTGCCCAATATGCTGATCTTCAGTATTTTTGTGTTGTTCCCGATGCTGTTGAACTTTTACTATTCGGGCACGGCGGGCACCAAATTGTTCCCCGAAGATCGTACCTGGGTGGGTACCGAAAACTACCAAACGTTATTTGACTGTGAGGATTTTACAGACCCGAACTCGTGTAATGAGGATTTTTTCTGGCGTGCTGTCTCAAATACAGTTGTTTTTGTGATCTTCCAGGTCGGCGGGCTGGTCCTGCTGGCGCTGCTGACGGCGTTGATCCTGAATCGTGAGATCGCAGGACGCGGGTTTTTCCGCAGCGTGTTTTTTTATCCCGTGCTGCTTTCCCCGGTTGTGGTGGGGTTGATCTGGAAGTGGATTCTACAGCGCCACGGACTGCTGAATGGCCTGCTGGAAACGTTCGACCCGGAACGTGACGCAACCCTGTTTTTGCTGGAACGGAACTGGGCGGCATTCTGGGTTATCCTGGTTAGCATTTGGGCACAGATGGGTTTCTACACGCTGATCCTGCTGGCCGGTCTGCAATCGATTCCCGCCGTGTTGTATGAAGCCGGTCAGATCGACGGCGCGAACAACTGGCAGAGTTTCCGGCACATCACACTCCCGCTGCTCATGCCGACCATGTTTGTCGTGCTGGTTCTATCGTTGATACGCGCTGTCCAGGTGTTCGACCAGGTATTCGTGCTAACCGGCGGTGGACCAGGCACAGCGACCAAGTACATGGTGCAGTATATCTATGAAACCGGCTTTATAAACCAGATACCCCGGCGCGGCCTGGCGGCATCGGCCTCTGTGTTATTAGGCGGCGTGCTGCTGGTCTTCACACTGTTCCAACTTTGGTTGGGCCGCAAATCAGAAGTTACGTAGAACCGCCTACCCGCCCGAAGGAAACTAACTTATGGAAACTATTCGTAACTTTTTAATCCGTAAACGCGGGGGCAGCCGGGTTGATCTCACCGACTTCCTGACGTATCTCTACCTGGGAGCGGGCACGCTGGTTATGTTTGGTCCCGTGGTGTGGGTTGCGATTTCATCGTTCAAAACCCAGGCCCAGTTGATCGAGTTCCCGCCCCGTTTTTTGCCCTATGCGCAAGAAACGATCGAAATCGCGGGTTATGACGAGCCGCTCCCCCTGTTTCTGGTGACCGTAAACGGCGAAGAACGTGAACTGGCCCAGGTGCGACGTGTCGGGATCGAAGCCCAGATGATCGACCCGGAAATCCCGCTTGCGAAACCTGGGCGTCCCTCACAAGATGAGGTTATCAAGGTCAATATTGATGATCGTAAAAAAGTCGAAAAGGTGAAGCTGGCGTTAGAAAACTATGAAGACCCGCTGGAAAAGTTCAAGTTTGCCACTTATCTGAAAAACAGCGTGATCGTAACCACGGTCGCGACCATCATCACCCTGATCATCAACAGTATGGCCGCGTTTGCGCTCAGCAAATATAAGTTCTTTGGCCGTGATGCCATTTTTGTCACGATCATCGCCACGCTCATGATCCCGATTTCGGTGATCCTGGTGCCGGTATTTTTGGTGATCACCAGGCTGAACATGAACAATACCCTGTGGGGCGTGATCATCCCCGGTGCGGCAACACCAACCGGCGTTTTTCTGCTGCGCCAGTATATGCTCACGATCCCCGATGATCTGGTGGACGCAGCCCGCATCGATGGCGCGTCCGAATGGCGCATCTACTGGCAGATCATTCTGCCCCTGGCGTGTCCGGCCCTGGCTGTGCTGGCGATCTTCTCGGTGATGTGGCGCTGGAACGACTTCTTATGGCCGCTCATCGTACTCAGCCGCAGCGAGCTGTTTACCCTGCAAGTCGGGCTGAACGCCTTCCAGGGTGAATTACAAATTCAGTGGCACTACGTGCTGGCTATGACCGTGCTCACGCTGCTGCCGGTCACGATGGTGTTTGCGTTTTTGCAGCATTTCATCACCAGCGGCATTGCGACGACCGGTATGAAAGGTTAACCGGGCTGACAAAAAAGGGCACGACGGAAACGGTTTTCCTGTGCTCCTTTTGATAAACGTAATGACCAATCCCTTACGATGACCATCACGATAAAAATGGGTATGGTCCGTTTCGCCCAGCCGCGTACCCTGCTGATTACGATTTATTCACCGTGATGCTGAGCGTGAAACTCCTCTATTGCCTGCTGCGACAGCTCATGTTCGCCCATCGCCATGATCAACTCCAGCGGCAGAGTCACATGCTGCGCCCCGGCCAGCATGACGGCAACGGCTTCATCAACCGATTTGATGCTGGCGGCCAGAATCTCGGTTTGCGTGTTTTCGAGAAGGCGGGCGATATCGCGCACCACGTCCAGACTGCCGCCCACATGCTGCGTCAGGCGGCTGATATAGGGGGCTACAAAACTGGCTTCCACCTGGGCAGCCAGGTATGCCTGGGCCGGACTCGCAACCGCCGTTACAGCACACTCGATCCCGGCAGCCACCAACCGCGCCGTCATCGCCAGGTTCTGAGTTGTGGCCGGCACTTTGATGATCACTCTGTCGGGACGGATGCGGTGCGCTTCCCAGGCCTGGTCAAACCGTTTCTCGACCGTATCGGCTGTCACCTGGTAAAACACGTGCCCGTCAAACAGCTCGACCAACTCACTCAACACGTCTAATCCAGAGCGCCCTGAGCGCGCGATCAACGTGGGATTGGTTGTCACTGCCTTCACAAAACCAAGTTCCTGTGCACGCCGGACGTCGTCCGGATTGGCTGAATCAAGGAAAATGCCCATACAAATGCCTCCACCACACCTGGCCCCGATTAACGCGGATCACTATTACACCAGCAGGATCACAAATACTTGTTACTTGTCCCCCCGCCACAAGTCCCGCAGCCGGTGCGCTGCCAGTTTTGGGCGCCGGTCACGCGTAAAAACACCCTTGTAGTTCATCGCCCCTACGCGCTGCACGGACTGCCCGGTCTTGAAGTCGCACATGTTCCAGACATGCTGACCGACCACATAAGGCCGGGCATCCAGAACCCTGATAAACCCGGCCAGCATCTCGGCCTGATATTCCTCGGAAAACATCTCCGGCGGATCGGCATGCATACCGGGGATCGTATCGGCGCCAAACTCGCACAGGATCACCGGGCGCGGGTACTGCTCATAAATCGCATCCAGGTTGTCGGCCAGATGTGAAAAACCGGCTTCTAGCTGGCCCACCTCAGTGTACCAGCCATCGTACCGGTTCAGGCAGATCACGTCACAGAACTCAAGGGTGGGATCAATTTCTTCCATAGCCTGGCTCACGAACGTCACCGGGCGCGTAAAGTCAAGCGAACGCGCCAGATCAAACGCGTCCTGAAAACTTTGCAAAGCGGGCGGGCGCTTGTTGTGCGGCTCGTTAGCCAGGCTCCACATAATCACTGACGGGTGATTCTTGTCGCGGTCGATCAGCTCGCGGATCTGCTGGTGCCACACGGCTGTTCGCCTGGAAAGCCCGTCCTGGTGGAAGAACAACCCGACGGCAGGTGTTTCGTCGATCACCAAAACGCCTAACCGGTCCGCCAGGGCCATCATCTGCTCGGAGTACGGATAATGGCTGGTACGGAACGAATTGGCCCCAATCCAACGCATGAGATCGTAATCCTTGACAATGGTCACTGGCAGATAACCGCGCCCGGTCAGCGCAAAATCTTCATGACGGCCAAACCCGCGTAAATACACCGGCTCGCCATTGAGCAGCAACTGATCCCCATCAACGGCGACCGTGCGGATACCAACCGGCAGTGTGTACCGGTCGATCACCTGCCCGCCGCTGATTTGTTCTACGACCAGGGTGTACAGGCACGGCGCCGCCGGTGACCAGCGTTTTGCATCAGAAACCGTTAACGTCACCTCGGCCATACCCGCTTGAATAACAACCTCTTCCTCCACGACAGTGTCATAGCCGGACAGCGTAAAACGCGCTACAGCCGGATCGCCGGATGGACACGCCAGCGAAATGTGTACGTGTCCGCGAGCGCCGTCAATGTCCGTGGTGACCGTCAGATCGCGGATTGCCTGATGCGGCACCGCGTAAAGCTGCACCGGGCGGTGAATCCCGCAGTAGGGGAAAAAGTCAAAATTGGCCGGTGGATATTCCAGGTTGCTAAAACTATCCTTTGGATTCCGGCCAACGGCGCCGGGCGGCACACGATCCGGCGCCAGTTCGCCGTTGACACGCACAACCAGGCGGTTGTTTTCCGGTTGGACATGGCCGGTTATATCAAACTCAAACGGCAGATGGCCGCCTTCGTGCTGGCCGATCCTGGTCCCGTTCAGCCACACATCCGCCAGGTAATTCACCGAGCCAAAGCGCACAACAACACGTTTGCCGTCCCAGCCCCAGGGTCGATCAAAATAAGTCTGGTACCAGCCATCGCCCAGGTAATCGCGCAGATCAGCATACTGGTCATTCCAACTGGCGGGCACGGCCAGCGGGCGGCTGTCCGGCACGCCATCGGCCCAGCCGTCGTGTTCACCGACTTTGCCCGGATCGGGCCGGAAGTCCCAAAAACCGGATAGATCAACAACCTGGCGATATGGATTTGACTGCGGAAATAACATGTTTTGTCTCTTTTCGCGACCGCTAGGTTATGTGGATATGCGTTCTCACATACACGTTGACTCAGGCGGAAAAACCAACCCAACTTAGTCACACAAGCCGTTTTGATCGATCACCTTGCTGTACCAGTGTGCGCTCTGCTTCGGCGTGCGTTCGCTGGTGGGATAATCAACATGAACCAGGCCAAAACGCGGCCCGTACCCGTGCGTCCACTCGAAGTTGTCCATCAAGCTCCACACGTAGTATCCGCGCAGATCAACGCCCGCCTGCATGGCGGTGTGTGCAGCCCGGATGTGTTCGCGCAGATAAACCACGCGCTGCCAATCGTTAACAAAACCGTCTTTGTCCGGTGTTTCGTCGATTGCGCAGCCGTTTTCAGTGATGTAGATCGGCGGGTTGTTATAGCGCGTTTTGAGGTCGAGCAGCGACGCAGTTAAACCCGCCGGGTTAATACCCCAGCCCATCTCCGTATAACCCATATGGGGCGCCGCAACGTGCTCAAGCTGCGCCTTGAGCAGCCCCATATGCGGATCGGCTGAAATGCGCTGCGTGAAGTAATAGTTCACGCCCAAATAATCCATTGGCTGGCTGATCACGGCGAGATCACCAGCCTTAATCGTGGGGGCGTGCGACCCAATCCATTCCATGAGCATGTCGGGGTATTTGCCCAGGAGCAGCGGATCGCCAAAAATGGCCGATGATTTTTCGTACACACGCTGGCATGCGGCCCGATCTTCCAGGCTGTCACTGGCCGGAACGTAACTACCAAAATAATGGACAAGCCCGATCTGGCCCTTGTATCCCCCGGCGCGGTATACCTGCACGGCTTTCCCGTGCGCCAGCAGCAGGTGATGCACGGTTTGGAATGCCTGCGAGTGGTCAGCAATGCCCGGCGGGAAAACGCCATCCGCGTACCCGTTATAGGCGATCACGTGCGGCTCGTTATGCGTGGCCCACAACGCAACCCGGTCCCCCAGACGTTCAAAAACAATGCGGGCATAGTCGGCAAACCAATCGGTAATATCACGGTTGGGCCAGCCACCCTGATCCTGAAGTGCCTGGGGCAGGTCCCAATGATTCAGGGTCGCATTCGGCAGAATATTCGCGGCCAACAGCGCATCGACCAGGCGGTCGTAAAAATCAAGTCCTTTTTCGTTGACCGTACCGCGCCCTTGAGGCAGTACGCGCGGCCATCCAATCGAAAACCGGTAGGTTTTCAGACCCAGTTGTTTCATCAGGACTACATCCTGGGGCATCCGGTGATAGTGATCGCAGGCAACATCCCCCGTATCACCGTTACTAACCATGTACGGGCGGTGGCTGAAACGATCCCAGATGCTTTCGCCCCTACCATCTTCATTCCAGGCCCCTTCGATCTGATAGGCTGCGGTCGCGGCTCCCCATAGAAAGTTTTCAGGAAATTGTATCGTCGTCATTCCGTCTTTTCCTCAATAGGCAGTCAATCATCAAAAAAACAAAAACCGCACGCAAACACGGCAGATGTTGGCTGGCCAACATCATGATTCACCATAATCGTGCGGTATGTCAACGTTCCGGTGTGCCATAAAAATTCAGAGGTTGGCAACTCCGCAAGCAACTACAAACAGCCAGTTGAGTTAAACGGTTACGTTCGTAACATGTTGGGAGTATAGGAATAAAGAACTTGTCTGTCAAGCAAAAAACCAGGGGGAAATACCATGCATTAGCCGGTCCAACAACGCCCCGGCCAACACATGACCGGGGCGTATCGGGTATGGATAACTGAACAATGCAGCTGGCTGTCGTTGTTATGACGTCTGTTCGACCAGTTCTTCGGCCTGGTTCACCATGATATCAATCTCGCCAAGTCCCTCTTGCCAGAACGTGGGATCGGTGAGATCAACACCCATCGGCGCCAGCACCTTTTCGGGCCAATCCGAACCACCCGCGCGCAGCACGTCGAGGTAACGCGGCGCAAACGAATCGCCTTCTTTACGATAACGAGCAAACAGCGCCATCACCAGCAGTTCGCCAAAGGCATAAGCGTAAACATAACCGGGTGTATGCAGGAAGTGGGGAATATAACTCCACCACACACGGTAGTTTTCGGACATGGTGACACTGTCGATAAACATATCCTGCTGCGTTTTTATCCAGATTTCGCCGAGGCGGTCGCTGGGAAGTTCGCCTTCTTCACGGCGAGCGACGTGCATACCGTGCTCAAAACGATTCATCGACACCTGGCGGAAAACGGTCGCAAACGTATCCTCGATCTTGTGGGCCAGCAGCGCCAAGCGCACATTCGGATCGGATTCCTGATTCATCATATCGGTGAAAACCAGCATTTCGCCAAAGGTTGAGGCCATCTCCGCCGTTGTGAGCGGTGTATGCGCCTGGAGCATGCCTTGTTCGCGTGAAAGATACTGGTGGATACCGTGGCCCAACTCGTGTGCAAGCGTCATCACATCACGTGCGGCCCCGGTGAAATTCATGAATACATACGGGTGCACCGACGGTATCGTGCTGGCGCTGTATGCACCGCCGCGTTTGCCGGGTTTGAGCGCGGCATCGATCCACGAGTGATCAAAAAACTGCTCTGCGATCTCGACTGCCTGGGGATGGAATGCGGCATACGCGTCAAGTACCATGCGGCGGGCTTTGTCCCAGGTATAGTGTCCTTCGGCGGCGGGCAGCGGCGCGTAACGATCATAGTCGTACAGCGTATCCAGGCCGAGCAAGCCACGCTTGAGCGTGTAATAACGCGCCACAATGTCATACCGCGATGTCACGGCCTCAATCAGCGCATCCACAACATCATCGCTGACTTCGTTGGACAGGTTGCGCGACGATACCCAGGTCGGATAACTGCGCAGCCGGTCGTCGGATGCTTTTTCAGCGGCCAGCGTATTAAAGACGTAGGTCAGCGTTGGCAGATTACTTTGGAGCACCTGCGTCACCGAATCCGCTGCCCCTTTTCGCACATCACGGTCGCCAACGTACAACTTAGCCAGGATTTCAGACTGTGTCAGTTCTTGACCATCATACGGGTACCGCATATTGCCCATAAGCTGGGAGAAAAAACGTGTCCAGGCTTCGCGCCCGGTAACCGCTTTTTCGGACAGGATTTTTTCTTCCGGCTCGCTCAAAACATGAGGCTGGTAACGCCGTGAGGCTTCCATCCAATGTTTATAATGGGCCAGCACCGGGTGATCGATCATTTTTGCGGCGTAGTCATCTGGCGCGTTGACCCACTCCAGGTCAAAAAACACAAGCTGCTGTTCGAGCTGTGATGACCACTCGGTGATCTTTTGTAAGATGGCGCCATACTCCTGGTTTCCGGTATCGGTGGACCACAGCAGGTGGACAAATGACGCCAGACGATGCGCCATCTCGATGATATTTTCATATTCGGCAACGGCTTCGTACAACTCCTCCTCATCAAGTGATGCCAGTTTGTCACGGTACGCCGCCGATAATTTTTCGGCTCGCTTATTCGCGAGCTTGATATCGTCATCGAGTTTCGGATCGTCGATCCCGGCATACAGATCGCTCAGATCCCATACAACTTCTTCAGCTCCGGTCAGTTTTGTTTCAACCATTCAATTCTCCACACAAAAGGTATTGGTTCTTGCCTGCGCGATATGATGGTAAAGGATAACAAAAAGACACGCCATTTGCACGAATTGGCAGCTAAATCACCATAACACAGAAGCGCCTTCCGTTTGATCCCGTGAGTGTGCTCACGGTTCATACGATCATCAATTGCCAATAAAGCACAGCGGTACGACAATATCAACTATGAATGATTAACATTTTGGGGTCCAAAACAGGCCCGAATTTTAAGGAGGATGGAAGTATGAATTACCGCCAGTTGGGACGCACCGGATGGCAGGTGTCAGAAGTGAGTTTTGGCGCGTGGGCCATCGGCGGGACGTGGGGCACCGTAGACGATAACGAATCGCTGGCTGCGTTACACAAAGCGGTTGATCTGGGCGTGAACTTCATCGACACCGCCGACGTATACGGTGACGGTCGCAGCGAGCGCCTGATCGCCCAGGTGTTAAAAGAACGCAGCGAGACGATTTACGTTACGACTAAGGCCGGTCGCCGCCTGGACCCGCATGTCACGGACGGCTACAACGCCGAGAATCTCACGCGGTTTGTTGAACGCAGCCTGCGCAACCTGGACACCGATTGTATTGACCTGGTGCAGCTCCACTGTCCGCCCACCGACGCATACTACCAGCCCGAAGTTTTCGGCGTGATGGACGACTTGGTGGCGGCGGGCAAAATCCGCCATTACGGTGTCAGCGTGGAAAAAGTAGAAGAAGCGCTCAAAGCCATCGAATACCCCAACGTCAAAACGGTGCAGATCATCTTTAATATGTTCCGGCATCGCCCGAAAGAGTTGTTTTTCCCGGAAGCCAAGCGCCGCCAGATCGGGATTCTCGCACGGGTGCCGCTGGCCAGCGGTATGCTGACAGGCAAAATGACACGCACGACCGAATTCACCGACGACGATCACCGCAAGTTTAACCGCTTCGGCCAGGCATTTGACCGGGGTGAAACCTTCTCCGGGGTCGATTATGAAACCGGGCTGGATGCCGTGGACGAACTCCGGGCGCTGGTTCCGGAAGGCGCAACCATGGCCCAGCTTGCGCTGCGGTGGATTCTGATGTTCGATGCCGTGACCTGCGTGATTCCCGGCGCCAAGCGCCCGTCACAGGCGGAGGACAACATCGGCGCAGCGGAACTCCCCCCGCTGTCGGACCAGGACATGGCCAGGATAGAAGCCATTTACGATCAATACATACGCCCGCAGGTGCACCACCGCTGGTAATGGCCCTGTCTACCCACACCGCGCGTCGTGTGTGGACCCCACCCGGACGGTTGACAGCCGGGTGGGGTTGGAATACGATTTTTAACAGGCACTTGTTTAATGGGTACATATGCCTGTTTATGATGTATTGATAGCGGTTCTCACCATGACTTGGAGACAAAAACATGCTTGTAAAAGATTTCATGGCAACGAATCCCGTCACGCTTTTACCCGAAACCACGCACCGGCAGGCCAACGAGATCATGAAAGAACACAATGTGGCGCACCTGCCCGTGGTGGACAAACACGGCAAGCTGGTGGGCATCGTGGTGGAAGAAGACATGTATCGATCTGAGCCGACACCGGCCACCACATTGAGCATTTATGAGATTCACAGCCTGCTGTCAAAACTCCAGATCAAAGAAATCATGACGCACCCGGTGTATACGGTTGCCGGTGAATGCTCACTGGAAGAAGCCGCCCGTATCATGCTTCAGCAAAACATCGGCTGCCTGCCGGTGATGAAGGGCGACAAGCTGATCGGTATTATCACCGACACCGATATCTTCGAAGCCTTTGTTAGCATGCTGGGCGGCGGGCAAGAGGGTGCGCGTTTCACGGTCCGTGCTGTCGACCGCCCCGGTGTACTGGCCAAGATCGCCCAAACGGTCGCTGATGCGGGTGGTAACATCGTCAGTGTGGTGACATGGGAAAGCAAAAACGAGCAGATTCCCTATATCACCATCAAAGAAAAAGGCGCCGACCTGGAACAACTTAACCAGGCGCTTGACGCGCTCGATGATAAAGTGTTGGATATGCAGACTAAACCAATCGACATGCAGCAGCACGGCTGATCGTGACCCTGTTTTCCCCATGATCTGACTATAGGGGGAGAAGCACCGGTGTCGCCCGGCACATGATCGCCGGTCGCCTGCCCGCCTCTCCCCCTACGCTTGACCAAAATGTTCTAAAATAACATTATGAACACCAAGCCTGTGCGCCTGTTTGTGGGGTTATTGGTGTTGTTGGTGCTGGCAGGCTGTAACCTGCACATCGACGCACCACAAACGCCTACCGTGGTCCTCTCGCCCACCCTGGACGAGACGGCTGTCGCACGCCTGGCGACCGGCACTCCCACGCAGACACACACGCCGACGGCAGCGCCATCTAACACCCCTACAGGGGCGCCGACCGGGATACCGACCGGGACACCGTCGCCGTCACTGACCGCAACTCCCACCGCGACGGCGACACCGACCTTGACGGCTACCGCGACAGCAAGCCTAACAGATACGCTCACAGCTACTCAAACACTGGCGCCGAGCACAACACCTGTATTGACGGCCACACCAACCGTCACGCCAATACCCAGCCGCACGCCGACGAACACCGCCCAGCCGACCGCCACACCGACACACACGGCTACGCTGCCGCCCACCAGCACGCCGACGTTGGCTATCGCGCTGGCCGAGGTGCCCACGGCGACACCCAGCGACACCCCGGTCATCATTGACACGCCCACACCGGGCATTGCTGAGCAAAATATCCCGACCGCCACACGCCCGCCGACGCAAACCTTCACACCGTTCCCGACGGTTGATCCCGCTACGATGTACCCGGATAATCCGGACAGCACAGGTGCCACAACCACCAACACGCCCGGCGGCATTTTTACCATGACCCCCGTGCCACCCACGAACACGCTGTCCCCGCAGGAAATCGCCGCGGCGGCAGAGAACAGCGGCACGTTTTACGATCCTAACGCGCCCGCTGCCGGACAGGACAGTCTGCCGGTCGCGCCTGCCGGTGACAGTGGGCCAAGCGGCCCGCCGCTGCCTGAACAAGAATCGATTGTGATCAGTTATGTCGGGCAGGTCGTGCCGATTCTCAGCTTAAGCGGGGGAGCGGGGGCCGCGTCCGCCGCGTCGTTAGGGCAGGGCGATATTTTTGACGTCAGCCGCAGCGGCCAGGTCGCCGTTATCGGTGGGGACCGGTGGCTGTATGTCAACGGCCAGCGTATGGAAATATCACCATCCAGCGTTTACGGCATGACGCCCAACCTGTCATATGGGGATGTCGTCTGGTCGCCGGACAGCACACGGCTGGCCCTGCGCATTGACGCGGCTGATCCGGACAACCCCAACGCGATCGATGCCGGGGTGTGGATTTACGATCCGGGCGCTAACCAGTCGTGGCAGATATTCCGCAATGGGTACGAAGGCCATGTCGCGCAGCTTCACGATCAGCGCCAGCCGGTCAGTATCCGCTGGGCGCCGAATGGTACGGCGGTCGCGTGTACGCTCAAAACGCCGCTGGGATTCGCTACCGTATTCATGCCCGTGACCCATAACGCCAACGACAGCATCAACTCGATCCCGTATGCTTACGCAAACTGGGCACCGGACAGCGCATCCTTGATCGTGAGCGGCCTCAAGTGGGGTGAAGGTACGGTTGTCGGGCGCGTGATGCTTGACGCCAACTGGACATACGTTGAGTACCTGAACCAGGGCGGAACCGGCTTAACGATGGAGGCGGCGACGCAGTTACACGACGGGCGCATCGCGTTTTTGGGCAGCGCGTCGCCCGGCTCATTTGCCCTGTACACTACCCAGGCGGCAGCCGGAGCGCAGCCCGTGCGCGTATCAAACGTGATCAGCGGGCAGATTGTCGGCGCGGAATGGAATTTTGAACGCACCGCCGTGCTTGTCTCCACGCAAGGCGGCGCGGGATCGCGCCTGTGGGTGATCCGGACCGATGGCACCGCCCAGGACGTAACCCCACCTGACGGATCGCCGGTTGTCGCTCGCTGGCGTTAGCTGAGCACCTCCCTGTACCAGAATCACAAACGGGCGCCGGTAAACCTCCAACGCCCGTTTATTGTTCGTTCAGCAGCGCACGCGAAAACGCACGCTTACCAGTTACGTGTCCCGGTGTAATAGTACACGTGCTGGCAGCTTGGCTCGCTGGCCAACGTCAGGCCCTGCGTCATTTTGAGCGTGTTATCGGTGGTGAACGTCAGCGTCATGTTGATCGTGCCGGTGCCGAGTATGTTCGGCCCGGAATAGGCGTACACGTTGGGCTGGATGCGCTCCAGGTAATACGGGCTGGCTTCCATGCCTTTCCACATGATGCCGCCGGTCGCCGGTTGGATCGCGGCCAGGTGATCGCAGAAATTGATGGGTGGTGCGCCCGTGCAGTTGCCGGTCATGTTATCAGTGCCGGGGTACATCTGCCATACCGAATTGGCGGTCGGCGACATATCAGGCTCGCCGGTGTCGGCTTCATCAGAGGCCGAGTCACCTTCGGCAGGGGGTTCCGGCGGGGCGAAAGTCAACGGCGGCGTTTCGGCCTCTGCGACGGCATCACACGCGCCCAACATCAGCACCGATGCTTCCGGCACCCAGCCCTGATCGGTGCCCAGATCGATCTGCCACCACGGGACCCCCTCAGGATCGGTGCCCCAACCGGTGACCGTGTAGATCAAATTGGTCAGCATGTTACCGAATGCGCCGCGCTGAGCGCCCGGCCCAACGTGCATCATGACTTCAGCCGTCGCCGACGGTGCGCCGACCACGCACGGCAGCGCACCCGGCAGCAGCGCCACCGGTGTATACGCCACGTCGGGCAGCACATAA
>JAFGHR010000101.1 GCA_016930015.1 Anaerolineae bacterium
AGCTCGTAGTTCGGGTAGGTCGCGCCGCGCGGCGTGCTGGCACGCACAAAAGCGACCGTGCGGCCATCCGGTGACATTGTTGCCCAGAAGTCACGCGTGCCCCGGCCCGGCGGCACCAGTTGGCTGACAGGACCGGAATTGTTGTCTCCAACCCAGACCCTGTTGTCCATGGCCGTGTCGGTGAACGACCGCGCCAGGCTGTACAGCGCGTGGTTGACAGACCAGGTTTCGTGTATGTAGTAGTTACCGGCTACGATCGCCAGGTCAGCTTTGTTGGTCAGCCCGTCGCCGTTGGCGTCACCATTATTGTTGAGTTCCCAGTTAGTCGTTACCTTCTGGATGTCCCAGTCGTCAACGCACTGGTGGTACCACCCCAGCGCACCACATTCATTCACATTATCCAGGTTGCCGGAGAGCAGTTCGACCGGCAAGAAGTAGTACGAGTGGCGGTCGGACATGCTCATATTGATATCACGGGTAATGTACAGATCGGCGTTGGGAACAGTTACATTACCTTCATACCAGCAGTCGAGATGGCCTTCTTCACGGATCGGCGGCAGTTTGTAGTAACCGTTGCGGTCGGTCGTGGTCGTTTCTTGAGTGCCAGGATCGCCATCCACCTGACAGGTAACCCCGATGCCGTTGGTGCGGGTGTGCACCTGGTGTGTGGCGTGCCCCTCTACGATAAAACCTTCGGTTGTCGTAAGTGGGGGCGGCGCGGTGTAACCGGACCGGCGCAGCACTGCATTACCATCACGATCCAGGAACGTAAAACTGCAGTTGAGCGGCGATTGCCCGGCGGTTTCAGTGACCAGGAAGGTCAGCGCGCCCAGTTGCAGCGTGGTCTGCTGCCCGTTGCGGCCTATGGCATTGGCCTGGTTGCCCTCGCGTGATACCGTGGCCTTGACGGTCATGGTGTTGGCGAGAGCGTTAAACGTAGGCGCCGGTTCATAGGCCACGTAGCTGCCGTTGTTACCGTTCCACACGCTGTCATTCCACCAGATCGGCTGCTGGTCGTCGCCCCAGTCGCCGGTAGCGTTGGTATCATCCCACACGTAGCTGGTGAGGTAACGGCTGTCGACGGTGCACGCCATGTCCATTGCCCAGAATTCCACCGTAGTCGTGACGTAAAGCTCGGCGCTGACGTAACGATAGTCGTCGTCCGTGTCCCAGGTCGGGAACGCCGTACCGTTCTCGTCCAGGCTGGTCAGTGTTGTTGCGGGCCATACCGGCGCCACGTTGATGCTGGGCGCTTCGGCGGCGGTAGCCATTGGCACCAGCCCGGCTACCAGTGCAGTCAGGACAAATACAAAAAAGATCAACCGAACATGCTTAGTATTCATACCCTTTTACCTAGCTCCTCTCGATGTCCTCTGAGTGATATAATGGTAGTTTGGGTTGCTGCAATCGAGCAGTATGATTCAATTCTCGTGCGATATCGCCCCTCCCCTTCCGTAAATTGATTTTCGGTCATTCATCAGGTATGGCTGTATAGGTTGGTGTGAACTCCAGTTCTGGAGTTGGTGAATAGGTCGCGCTCGGAGGAACGGTAGTAGGCGTGAACGTAGGCGGTGGCTCCGTCGGTATCGCGGTTGGCGAACTGGTAGCTGTCGGGAACGGTGTCGGTGTGTCAGTCGGCGGCAGCATGGGGCTATCAACTGGAAGTGATGTAGGCGTCCATGACGGCATCAGGCTGCTGACGGGCAGCGGTGTTTGTGTCGGGATAGCCGTCGGCGTGCCCTCCAATAACACGGTGGGTGAACTGGTCCAGGTCATGGTAGGCAATCCCGGTGCCGGGGTAGCAGAAGGCGTGAAGGTCGCGGTCGGCGGCATCGAATCATCCCAGATGCTCAATTCATCTAGCCACAAACCAATGGTAGTTACGTTCTCCGGCAAAACGCCGGTTGTATCCAGCCGGAACCGCAGCCGGATCACCTGTCCCTGGCAGGGTGTCAGTTCCAGGGTGTTTTGTACCCAATCGGTAACCGGCTCAGTGTGCAGGTCCAGCGTATGCCAGGTCAAACCATCGTCCGGGCTGACCTCTACCCCGAACACGTCAACCGCCGACAGATCGGCCTTGCTCCAGAAACTCATACGCGGCTTAGTCGCGGTTTGTAGATCGATCGTTCCATCATATACAAGTAGGCTGTTCTGGTCGCGCAAGTTGCCAATAGCGAACCAACTGTTCCCCGTGAATCCGGCATTCGGGACAATTAACCAGCTGCCGCTGGCCGTCCAGCCCAGATCACTATCAAAGGACTGAATAAACGGCAGGCTGGCAGGTACCGGTGTGGGGGTTGGTGTCGTGACAGGTGTTTCACCGGTTATCGCGGTTAGCGACGGGGTGAGACTCGGTGTTCGCAGGGTTTGGGTGGTATCAATGAGCGTTGGTGTCATCGTCGGCAGCAAAACGTGCTTAAGCACCAACTCATCCAGCCAGTACCCAACCGTTGTTTCGCCGTCCGGCAGCGTACCAATGGTATACAGGCCAAAGCGCAGCCGGGCCATTTGCCCGCGATAGAGGTAAAGGTCTACCGTGTGTACTGCCCAATCGGTAGTCAAACCGGTTTGCTGATCGACGGTTTGCCATGACATGCCGCCGTCAAGGCTGATTTCGATGGTGAGGATATCGCCGGTCGAAAGCTCGCCTTTCTGCCAAAACGTAAGCTGCGGGCTGTTTTCGCCGCTTAGATCAAACGGGTTCTCATATTCGAGTGTACTGAACGCGTCACGTTGTGCTGAGTCGGCAAACCAGCCCGTGCCGTTATAGGCTGTCTCAGCGTCTATTTGCCACGCGCCGCCAGCCACCCACCCGGATTCACCGTGTTCGCCGTCAAATGAGTCGTAAAACGGCAGGCCAACCGGTGCGGACATTTCTGTGGGTGTTGGCGTAACGGTGACGGTTTCGGTCAGGGTTTGCACCGGCTCCGAGAGAGTCGGTGTTGGTGAAACAGTACCCGTTTGTGTGCCGTCAGGCGTGAGCATGGTCTGGTCGAGTGTGGGTGTCGCGGTCAGGGTGAAATCGGGCGTTGGGCTCAGTTCACTATCCGGAGTAGGCAGGGGGCCTGTTTCACACGCCGGATCAAAATTGCCCGTCAGAATCGCCAGGTCGCTGGCGTCGGTAATGCCATCCCCGGTGATATCCGTGCCGGGCGTATCCGCCGGGTCGCTGGCGCCGGTAATGTCCGCATCGGGTGTATCCGCCGGGTCACTGGCGTCGGTAATATCATCCCCGGTAGTGTCCGTATCGAGTATGTCCGGCAGGTTGTAGTTTTCGAACAACGCGATCAGATCATGTTTGCCAATGCAACCATTACCGTTGATATCTCCGCCAATCAATACAATTTCTGGCAGCGGTTCACCCGGCATCATGTCATATACTTCCGCAAGATGCAGGTCTGCATGTGCCGCCAACTGGTAGGGCACATCAACCGGCACCAGGAGCACGAACACACCTTCCGAGTCAGTGATTGACGAACTCAGCACGATGTCCTCAGCAATGAACACCTGCAATTCAATGCCCGATTCATCCGGTTCGTGATGCTGGTAAAGAGCCAGTCCTTCGACTTCGACCAGCGCCAGCGTAGGCATCATGGTCGGGCTGATAGTCGGCGTCATTGACAGGCTGGCATCGGGTGTGAGACTGGGATCGATTGTTGCAGTTGCCTGGGTCAGGGCGTCTTCGAGTGTGGTTTGTACAGTGGCTGATGGGGTAGGCGACAGCGTTGGTTGTGGCCCGGCAGGCATTGGTGTATCTGGCGCCTGTTCTGGTGACGGCGTTTCTTGTGGAGTCAGGCTTTGAGATGGTTCGTTATCATCCGGTACGGGCGCGGCAGCCGTTGGTGCCAGGGGGGATTGAGTGGGCAATGGGGTTGCAGTTGTTTCACCATCTTGTGCCGCCGTGGGCACCGAAGTGTACAACAACCATATAACAATAACACATAAAAATGAAAAAAAATTTGCTTTTCTATTTAACAAATACATACCAACTTTAACCCCGTTATGTATTTCCCTTCCCTGTCCATTTCCAATCTAACATATGACTTTTCAGTAGTCAACGGAAACGACGTGCTGACCTCGGCCTGGCTCATACGAGTAATAATAAAATTACAAAACAAGATGCGGGGTTAATTATAGTCATAACTAACCCGCGCTCTTTAGTGGATATCAGCACAATTGTTGATAGTCTTGGGATTAGTGATAAACAACTGAAAATAATAAAAAGTGTAAAAATCAGTTTTCACTGTCGATGGGCAGCGTAAACACAAAACGACTCCCTATGTCATCCGGACCAGCCTCGACCCAAATGCGCCCGCCATGCGCTTCGACCGCCAACCGGCAGAAGGTCAGGCCGAGTCCAAAACCCCGGCGACCTTTCACCGGTCGATCACCGGCCACCTGGGCAAAACGCTCAAAAATGCGCTCGCGTTCTCCCTCAGGGATACCCGATCCGGTATCAGTCACACTGATAAACACTTCATGTTCAATCTGTTCCGCAGCGATCGTTACCATGCCATCCTGCGGGGTATATTTCATGGCATTGTCCGTCAAGTTCGCCAATACACGTTCCATCATCTCATAATCCATGACCACAGCCGGTAGGTCCGCCGCGACTATTGACCGCATGTTGATCTCGCGCGCTTTGAGTAAGACTGACTGCTGATCCAGCACCGCCTGGATCAATTCGCCTATAGCGATTGGCTTCACACTGAGCTGCGTTTCGCCTGTTTCTAGCTTGGCTACGTCAAGCAGTGTGTCAACCAGCCGCTGCATTTTTTGTGACGATCCGAGCGCGATGTCAAGCAGTTGGCGATTCTCTTCCAGGATATCGGGGGGCAGCACCATTTCAAACATGCTGAGAACGCCCTGGATTGATCCCAGTGGATTGCGTAAGTCGTGGACAATGAGATCGGCTGTTTCTTCGCGTATCTGTTGCAGTTCGAGTAGCTGCTGTTTTTGCTGCTCTAAATCTGATACCTGCCGTGAGAGCTGTTTACCCACCTGCGCCGTGACGCTGCGAACATTGTCGGAATCCCGCAGCCGTGCGCTTAATGAAGCCATAATATTCATGCCAATCATCAGATCAGAGCCTAACAACTGCCGGAAGTTATGCCGCTCGACTTTGAGCAAGCGCAGGTCTTCCAGCGCAGCAATCGATGCCGAACGCGGCTGCCCTTCAAGCAGCGCCATCTCGCCTATCACCTCACCTGGCCCCCGGTAACCTAAGATGGTAGGGTCCTCAAGCGCACCTTTGAGCACCACAACCCGTCCCGACCAGATCAAATACATCGTATCGCCGCTCGCACCTTCCCAGAAAACGAACTCGCCAGGGGCATACGTTTCTTCTGTGATCAACTCGGCCAGTATGTGACGGTCGATAGATGCTAACTCGCGTAGAAGGGCAACATTTTGTGCTTCAATAGTGTCTTCTGGCGACAAGTTGTTGCGGAAGTGTTCAAGTTCTTTGGGACTCAACACATGCGATGACATGATCCTGCTTCTCCTAACACTTTTACCGACCGAACGTGGAACATAAAATCAGTTATGTAAACAGCTATCAAATCCTCCGCAGTGTCCGAGCGATAAAACGGATCGGCGGGCCAACGATGCGACGACCTATTTTTACTATCCTACCCATATTTTGCGCCAACGGCTCTGGTTCGCGCGGTGGGATAATGGCGAACGGTTGGGCCTGATACGCTCGCAGCACGTGGTTGGCGGCTTCCATACCGGTGATGCAACTGCGCTCCATCCACAACGACGGGGACGGATGGCCGATCCAATCGCCACAAGCATAAAGTTGGGGCCACGGTGTCTCTACAAACAGGCTGTCTTTGGTAGGAACAAGAAATTGTGTTTGTGTTTTGCCGTTGCGCCGGATAGCGCCATGCACAAAATGACCACGCAGGCGCGGAAAAGCGCGCTGCACTTCGTCCACGGCCATGATCAATAACACCTGGTCCGACTGGTCGAGCACGTCATCCGTTGCATAAAAGTGAACTTCGATCGCGCTGCCGCCGGTTACCCGGTGCCACTCGAAAAATTCTTCGTGCAGGCGATGCAGCCAGAAAAAGTTATCGATCGCAAATTCGCCCGTAAACATTCCCCCCGGTGCGCCGTCACGGGGGACGGTATCAAACCAGAGGCGCGCCGTCGCATTACGCAGCGCGGGCGGAAATGTGATGCTGGCAGCCGCATCCGCCGTGCCGGGGCTATCCATTAACACACGCTGGGCTGCCGGTGGCTCCACAGCCAGGATCACGTGTGCCGCTTCCAACGAACGTATGCCCCCGCGCCGCGCATCGTCAACGCGCACCTGCCAGTGTGTTTCCTCGCGCTGAAGTGACACGGCGCGCGCTCCCAATATGACTTTGCCGCCCTTACCCTCGATAAAATCGATCATGGGCTGGATCAGACAGTCATGCGCATTAGCAGGCAGGTATTCAAGCTGCCAGGTATCCCGGCGCAGCAGGGTATAATACCGTATGGCCGCAATGAATGCCGACAGCGATATTTTTTCGGACGGGGCCGCCAGCAAACTGTGCCCCAGCCCGATGAATGTGGCGCGCAAGTTGGGCGTCCACAGCCGGAAGTAGTCCTTCATCAGCAGACCTTCCAGCTCAATGCCTTCCTCAATCGGGTCAAAACCGACGGTTAACAACAAACTGATCAGGAAGCCCGGCAGCGAAAGAAAATCCAATGGGGTGATCGTGTTCCAAAAACGCGGTTTTAACAGCAGTTGCAGGTAATGAAACGGCGCTACCAGCCATGTCCGGCGCACAGCAGTACCGGCTTCGTGCCATCGAACCCGGTTTTTCCAACGGTTGATCCATTCTTCGCCCTCAGAGGCGCGCAGTTCGATGTCCAGAAAGTGATCGAGCATGGCGCGCATATTATCATAGCCGCCCCACAATGCATGGGCGCCGTGTTCGGAGCGAAACGACCATGTGCGATCGCCGAATTCGAACGTGTCCGGCGGCCCACCTGACAGGCATCCGCCTGCCCACTCGGTGTCAGCTTCTAACACCAGCGGGGGAATGTCGCGCGCCGCCAGGTGAACGGCAGCTGACAGCCCGGCCAACCCGGCCCCTACGATAACGGCGGGAAATACATCATCATCAAATTCAACGGGCATGTATCATGATCCTTCTATGGCCTGGTAGACAGGCTGGATTCAGCAAGGTAGTCGCGCACGGTGTGCCCAACACTCAGGCGCATGTCTAACTGGGTACGGTAGGCGTCACGCAAGGTTAAATCCATGCCAGCAAACGGGTTTCCGCTGGCGGTAAGCGCCGGATTTTTCATACGCGTAATCCGGTGCCAGCGCAGGACTCCAAAAGTAGCGTGAGTCAGTTGATCGACGGCATAGGATGGTGTGTCAGCCGTGGTGTCAATGGCCGGGATGCGTTTATGGTTAAAAACGCCGACGGCCCGGTAGGGCGGTAACTGCATTGCCTTGCGCAGCAGGTCACCGGCCTGGAATGCGAGTGAGGCCGTGTGTCCCTCAAGGCCCAGCCAATCGACCAGCGCGCGCACCAAACGCGGCTCGTTGGCAGGTGTCAACCCGTCCCAGGTCAAGCGCAGGCGCTCTGTTTTATCGACTGCCAGCGTAGTTGTACGCGGCTCCAACGCGGTGTATCCCAGGCGCTTGGGAAACCCGTAGATTTCGCGTCCCAGCAGAATCGGCTCCCACGTTGACGGGTATATATGGGGAACAAACAGCCCAACCTGGCGGCGGTGGCGAACCGGGACAAAACACGTTGTTTCCGTGTAAGCAAAACGGGCGCCGGGTGTATGCTCCGGGTAAGCGTGCGGAAACTCGGCAAAGGCCAGGAACAGCGGTCCTCGCTGTCGCCCAGGCCGGTAGAATAACCGCACGCCGGGCGGTAGTAATTGGCGCAGGCTGTCCAGGTTCGCTTCACAAAACGTGATGATCATCGCCACATCTTCAAACATAAACGGTCCCGGCTGGAGTATGGCGCCTGTTTCTTGATAGTGGATCGGCGTTTCCAACTGGGCCAGCCGTGTCTGGATCGTCCGCAGTTCACCCGCCAGAAAGCGCTGCGCAGCCGTCGAAAAACCCGCATAGTTCCGTAACAGGTCGAGCGGCCAGCCCAGGGTTTCGACATCGTCAACGGCGCTTACTTTGGCAGCGTGAGGAAGCTCACCTAGCGCCGCTGTCGGATCGAGCAGCGCGCCAGGATGCACGATATCACCGTCAGCACCTGGGCGCTGCACGCTGCACGTGCCTGCCGCCAACACGGTTAACTCACGTGCCGGATCACCCTGGTAGAATAATACGTCACCCGCTGCAAAATGCTTGCGTTGCGCTGATTCCAAGAGTGCGGCCCGCTCTGATGAGGGAAGATCGCCTAAAACGGGCACGGTGTCCAGAAACATGATTAACCTGCTGTTTTTCCGCAAAGTGTCCCACACTATAATCGCCTTGCCGGAATACAGCAAACACCTGGCCAGAAACAGGCGAAAACAGCCATCGTGAGGCATAAGTCAGCGGAATACACAAAAACACATGCCCCGGTACACACCAGGGCATGTGAAGTGGTTGTGAGCTAAACCGGGCTGCTGGCCGTGTTAATGCTGAGCCTGAACCAGCCGGATAAACGCATCTTCGAGCGACGGGGGAATCACGTCTACATCGCTGTAGCGCTCACCGGCGTGATCCAGTGTGTCGATCACGCGCTGGCGGGTTGTTTCGGCTTGATGCGTCAGAATGTGAATTTGCGCACCGTACAGATTGATATCCAGCGCGTCGCCGAGCATACCTGAGGCCTGGGCGTCGTTCAGGACGGCTAACGCGGACGTGGCATTCACGGGCGTGATCTGGACCACATCACCGGGCAGGTGTTCGGTTTTGATGTCGCCGGGTGCCCCCTGTGCGATCAACCCGCCATAGTATATAAAGGCAAGGTTTTCGCAGTGTTCGGCCTCGTCCATATAGTGGGTGGTGACAAAGATCGTCGTGCCCTGGGCCGAGATTTCATACAGCAAATCCCAAAACGCGCGCCGTGACAGCGGGTCTACTCCGGCAGTTGGCTCATCCAGAAACACGATATCCGGCTCATGCAGGATGGCGGCGCCCAACGCCAGGCGCTGTCGCCACCCGCCGGACAGTTTCGGCGGCGTTTCATGTTCGCGTCCCTTTAAGTCGGCCATTTCCAGCACGTACTGTATGCGGTCTTTGAGACGCTTGTTCCGCAGCCCGTAGGCACGCCCGTAAAACAGCAGGTTTTCCTCGACGGTCAGATCGTTGTACAGCGTAAATTTCTGGGACATGTAGCCCAGGCGTGACCGGATCATGCGGGACTGCCGCTGAATATCATGTTGGAGCACAAGCGCGGTGCCTTCGGACGGCGGCAGCAGCCCCAGCAGCATACGGATGGTGGTTGTCTTGCCGGAACCATTGGGGCCGAGAAAGCCGAATATCTCACCGCGTTTGACCTCGAAAGATACGCCATCAACGGCGGTGAACGATCCAAAGAGCTTTTTTAGCCCCTTGACTTCGATAACGGTATCCCTGTGATTGTTGTTTCGCATCATGACCTACCTTTGTTCGCCCAATGACCGGCGGAAGAACCACAACGTAACGCTGTTGATGATCAAGCCCAATACCCCCAGCCAAACGATCTGCGGCCACAACACACTCAGGCCGACATCCTTTTGCAAAATGCCGCGTAAGATGATCATCCAGTGGCGTATGGGAAAGAAATTGGCCACCGTCTGCATGATACCCGGCATCGACTCGACGGGGACGGCGTAACCTGAAAACGTGATGTCAACAAATGCCATTAACATGACGATCAACAACGCCTGGTTTTGCGTGCGCGAGATCATGGCGACCATGAACCCGCGTCCCAGCTCAACAAACAGGTATCCCACAGCCAACACTAACAGCAGCGGCAGCGAGCCTTGCACCGGGATACCGAACACGACATTCATGACACCCAGCAGCAAAACGAAGTTCGCATAACCGACGAACACAGCCGGGAGCGATTTTCCGGCGATGATTTCTAAGGGGCGCATCGGCATCACGAGCAGTTGCTCGAATGTACCGTATTCGCGTTCGCGTGACAGCAGTAAGGCCGCCGTCATGATAGTCATGATGTAAAGGATAAAGGCCGATTCACTTGGCGCCGTATAGTGCGCCCGGTCAAGTTTTTCGTTGTACCGCACGGTGATGCCCGGCTGCATGTTTTCCAGTTCGGAGACAACCTGTTGGCTGGTGGGCACAAGCGTACCGTTTTGCTGCGCCATGTGCTGCGAAACGATGACCGCGCCAAACTGGGTAATGGTCGCCTCGGCGGCGCGTCGTGCCGTTGTGCTGGGCAGGCTGTTCGCACCGTTGAGCGTTAGCCGGACCTCCGGCTGCTGTATGGCGGTCAGGCCTGCCTCAAAACCCTGCGGAATCTCTACGAGCAAGACCGGATCAGGGCTGAAAACGTAGTTCCCGCCGGTAAAAATATCGTCCAACGCGTCACCGCGACTGTTGTGTTCTTTGAACACATCGCTGACCTCGTCTTTAAATTTGAGTGTAGCGGTGTCATCCAGGGCATCGATTAACGCCTGGCTGGTGGGCGTGTTGTCGTTGTCAACCACGACCATACGCAGCCCGTCGATATCGGCGCCGGTTGCCCAGCCGATCAGCAGCATTTCAGAAGTCGCGCCGAAGATCACCAGGACGAGCAGCAGGCGATTGTGCCACAGGTGCAGCATGTCTTTCCATGCGACATTGAGAATTCTACGAAGCATCACGCGATCCTTTTCTTGAAAATACGTCCAGCGATCTCGAACCCCTCAACCGCGATGAAAAGCAGCAGGATGATATTCCACCACAGTACGCGCGGACCCACGCCTTGCAAAAACATACCGCGATTGATCAACACGCCGCTGACGGCAGGCAGTTCGAGAGTCTCGATTTTGACCATGAACGGGAACACTTCGATCGGGAAAAACATGCCAGACAGCAGGATGCCGGGGAACAGGAAAAACAACATCGCGCTCCACATCGCCGCTTCCTGGCTGCGAATGAGGATGCTGAACAACAGGCCGATCGCCAGTGTGGCGAAAGCGTACAAACCCGACAACGCCAGATACAGCAACAGATTGCCGCGAAACGGTACGCCAAATACCACCCGCGCCACCCCGTACATCAACCCCACATTGATCAACGACGTGAACATATATGGCAGCGATTTACCCATCAAAATCGCTTGTTTGTGGATGGGCGTGGCTACAAGCGCTTCCAGCGTGCCCTGATCGCGCTCGCGGGCAATGACCGTCGCGATGCTCATGCCGGGCAGCACCAGCGCCACCGCGATCAGAGCCGGGACCAGGTCCCAGATCGCTTTGAGGTCGGCGTTATAGCGATTTTCGATATCAAACACAACCGGCGATTCGATCTGCTGGCGAAGCAACCTGATCAAGGTGGGATCGGCTCCCGCGTCTAACTGGTTTTCCAGCAGGGTGTTCAATTCGCCCGTAACGTAGGCTTCACTCTGGTTCATGGCAGCTTCGGTAGCTACTTCCGCCGAGATCGGGTCCGTTCCATCAACGATAAAGCTGAACGCCGGACCGCTGTCGTACATGCTCTGCATGCCTGCCAAACTGCTGAGTTGATCCGCGAATCCGGGTTCGATGATGACGATTACTTTTGCCTGGCGGCGCTCCATTTTTCGCTCGGAAGCATCCCGGCTGGTCACGTCACCTTTAACAGACAGCACATCATCGTTATCCAGGCGAGCGATCAGGTTTTGCGAGTGCTGTGAATTGTCCTGGTCGAGCACATATACCGGCACGTCTTTGACATCCGTCGCCATCGCATACGACACCAGAATAAGCATCAACACCGGGCCAACCGCCAGCAGAAAAATGGTCATCGGGTCACGAATGATGTGTAACCATTCCTTTTTAGCAATGGCCATAACGTGTCGCCAGGTCATGCGTGCACCTCCTCTTCTGGTTGGGTATGGTTTTCCACGTAACGACGCACAAAATAGATGAAGACTTCCTCCATACGCGGCGGCGCCGGGCGTATACTGGTGATCTGGATGCCAGCCTGTGCCAGTTGTTTTTCGATCACAGGTTGGACGGATTGGTCTTGTACGATCACGTTGAGCACATCACCGTATGGCTGTACGTCGATCACACCCTCGATCTGTTTTAACAATCGTTCGGAGGTGTTCAGATCATCTACCCGCAAGGCCAGCACAATACCCGGCAGCAACCGCTTGATCGCGCTGGGGGTATCACAAATCATCAGTTTGCCGTTATACATTAATCCCACCCGGTTGCACCGTTCCGCCTCGTCCATATAGGGCGTGCTGACGATAACGGTTGATCCCTGGGCGTGAAGCTGGGCCAGAATGTCCCAGAATTCACGCCGGGCGACCGGGTCAACGCCGGTAGTCGGCTCGTCAAGCAGCAGGAGTTTAGGCCGGTGGACCAGCGCCGCCGTCAGCCCCAGCTTTTTTTGCATGCCGCCGGACAACTGCCGCCCGCGCCGCTTACGAAATTCGTGCAGATTCGTAAAATCGAGCAGCTCTTTGATGCGTTGTTCGCGCTCGGCTCCCGTCACGCCAAACACGTCACAGATAAAATTCAGGTTTTCGTCAACGGTCAAATCACCATACAGGCCGAACTGCTGCGGCATGTATCCCAGTTCTTTTTTGATGGCTTCGGCCCCTTTGACGATATCGTGCCCGTTGACAGTGGCTTCACCTGCGGTCGGTTTGAGGATACCGGCCAACATGCGCAGCGTGGTTGTTTTCCCCGCTCCATCAGGCCCCACCAGCCCGAACAGTTCACCGGGTTGAATGTGCAGGCTGAGATTCTGAACAGCCGTAACAACCCTGCCACTCAGCCAGCTTTTGAACGTGCGCTCCAAACCGTTCACTTGGATCATGTATTGTTCTGCTCCTTCCTCAGGCCGCGCAGGCCAAAATCGAATAACATCTCCAGGACTTGCATAACATCCCAATCCGGTTTGAGCAGTGATTGAAACACCACACCATCGCCCGCGCCCATCATCATGATCGCTACCATGCGAGCATCAACCTGGCGGAACTCGCCGCTGTCGATGCCTTGCTGGATGATGTTTGCAAACCCATCTATGAATCCCGCATACGCATCCCGCATGATGGCCTGAGCTTCCGGGCTTTGTGAGGACTGGAAAAAAAAGTTTGCCATAAGCTGAATGATGTTTTCGCTTGCAAGAAACATTTTTGTGCCTTCAATAAACGCGATATATAAGCGTTCGCTGGCGGGCTTATCCATTTCCGCCACGGCTTGAAGATCTTTTTGCATCTGTCCCATCAGGGTGTCGAGTGTGGCTAACAGCAAGTCATGCTTATTTTTGAAGTGCCAATACAGCGTCCCCTTAGAAAGCCCGCTGCGCCTGACGATATCGTCCATGCTGGTCTTGTCGTAACCGTTTTCAGAAAAAGCTTCAAAAGCCGCCTGGATGATACTGGCACGTGTGTCTTTTTTTGCGTCCATAAAAGTTCCTTTTCTCGACCGATCGCCCTAGACTGACCGGTCAGTCTAGGGTTACTATAGTACGCTGCCGCCCGTTTGTCAAGACTATTTGCGGAGTCTCGCCAGTGTCGCGCTTGCGCGACCTGTGTGGGAACAGGTAATTTTGGGTAGACGAACAACAGGGAGCTTCGGGAATGGGGGTTACTCGCGCGGAATCACGTCGATAACGCCCAGTTTTAGATGGTCGGCGATAGGCTCACCATTTTGATCCAGGACTGGCAGTCGTTCGCCTGTGGCCCAGTTATACACGCCCATAGTCAGGATGTAGCGCCCCGGCGGAACGGGGTCCCAAAACGGAACAAAGTTGTCCTGCATGAATGTGATATCCGTATGCCAGTACCGGCTGGGCACGCCTAACAGGTCGCGCTGAGCTACAATTTCCTGCTCCGGTGTGAGCAGGTGTACGAAGACGTTCAGCAGCAGGTATTGCGACTCGACGAGCGGCTGAAAGTAAAGCTGGTTGTTCACGCCGTCGAAGGTGCTGTGAATCTCTAACCGGGGCACTTCGACCCCGACGAGGCGCAGCACATTACCAAAATTGACCGGGTAGCCGGTCACACCGTGCCATTCGGCCATATCCAGCGAGGGCGTTTCACCCGCCGGACTGAGGTAGACGGGCCATTGACTCGCGCTTTCCAAACGATCGCGCAGGGTGTGGCCCTGCTCGCTCAACCGGTAGATGTCGTAAGCCACAGCGCCATCGTGCCGGTGAAGCTGCCCGACATACGCGGTGCCATTGGCCGGAGTCAACCAGTCGGCGTGCGCTTCAGATACAGGCGACAGGGGCGACACGAACAACAGCGTCGGCTCATCGTTTAACACGATGTTGGCGAAGGCGTCAAAAAACACCACGTGAACATCCTGATCCCCTGGCGGATTCGCGTACCGGTACAGTAAGGGGTCGAGTTCGTCATCTGAGGTCGAAACGAACACAAGCGACTCGTCCCCGTCGCGCAGGTAATCGGCGAGTTGTTCGAGATCGTCACGATAGATCGCGTTGACTTCATCATTGCTGGCCCAGGTATCAAAAAACATGGGCCAATCGGTGACCGCGACTGTGAGAATCACGGCGGCCCCAATGCCCCACGTCCATTGTGACGGGGTGAAGCGCGGGAGCCACTGCGCGATCTGGTGCACGGCCAGGGCAGCACAAATCATCACGCCAGGTAGTATGACGATCGAGCGTAAAAACGAGGGGGCAGCTACCGTCAGCAAGCTGGGTAAAAGGCCGAAACCGATCAATCCCAGCAGCATACCGTTTAGCGGGAACTGCTGCACGCGGCGCACCATCACCGCCAGCCCACCATATACCAGCAGCCCGACCGGCAGCACGAACAACGGGCGATCCGCGACGTTGTAACGCCATTCGGGATCACCGGTAAAAGCCGCCATCCCGGCCAGTTTACGCGCATTGTCGATCAGTTCATCCGGGTTACCCCGGCGGAAATCATCCCACGGGCGGGTGAGCGTGTGCACGCGGTGCAGCCCTTCCGGTTCGTTCAGCCGCACGTTGATCATGGGCAGCGTAATCACGACGGTGACGGCCACAATCAGCAGCAGTTCCGGCCAGCGCCGCTTGAGTGTCACGCGGTCGAACACGACCAATCCAGCCAGGAACAGCCCGAAGGCCGCATACAGCGCGACCACCGATGTATAGGTGTATACGGCGCCACCGCCAACCACACCGGTCAGCAGCGCGAGCCGCCAGCGCCGCGAGGATGATTCCGGTTTATGGAAACACAGCCGGTGAAGTCCCCACAAGACCAATAGAGTCATCACGGGCAGCATCACGCTGCGCAGGCCAACGCGGCTGTTATAAATCGCCCAGAACGACACCGCCGCGAGTCCCGCCGCGATCCCGCCCACGCTGCGCCCGTACACCTCCCCGGCAAACCGGTACAGCAGCGCGACGGTAACCAGTCCAAACGCAAAGGACGGGAACCTGATCATAACCAGCGTGGTACCGAACAGCTCATATGACAGGCCCAACACCC
Organism: Anaerolineae bacterium; assembly: GCA_016930015.1. GTDB lineage: Bacteria > Chloroflexota > Anaerolineae > Aggregatilineales > Aggregatilineaceae > JAFGHR01. The sequence goes on from JAFGHR010000101.1 coordinate 15,546, forward strand.
AGATCAACCCACCTTCACGCCCTTGATTGTTGGGATAATAAAGGTGAAACTCGCCATTTTTGACCAGTTCGCGGCTGTCTTCGGCGTTGTAGATTTCGTCATGCTGCAAACCGGGTGGCGCATCGTCCATCTGCCACAAGCGGCCAAAAACCGCGATCAACAGAATCACCAGCCCGATTAAAACATGTGCGTGTCGATCTGTCTTACGTTTCGTCATACGCCCAATTAACCCGCTAAAACAAGCTGCATGTGTGCGGCGGGTATTTATAAACCGTTCTGCGTGCGGCGGCAAGCCCGATCAGCTTTAATACAGGCGAATCACGTCAATATTTGCGGTATCCGGCGAACTATCCGTTTGCGTAACTGGCAGCCGTACCAGGTCCGGCCACGTGTACATACCCGCCACAATACGAAACGGCGCTTGTGCGTTTTCCGGTATGGTTAACTGGTAATGCGTACTCAGTTTTACGCCTTCCGCCCACGTGCTGGATGGATACCGTCCATCAAGCGGCTGCGCGTCGTACTGGGCTATAAGTTGCTGCCCGGCATCGTACAGGTGCACAAAAATCGTGTAATCTGCCGGAGGCGGTGCCAGCACCTCCCAGAACAGCGTGATATCGATCCGGTCGCCGGGCTGCGCTTGTTCCGGTGATGGTGCAAACTGCGCGTGCGTGAGTTTGATCCTATCTGCAAATACCGCATTTATGACTGTGGCGCTGGAATCCGGTTCGGGAAACGGCGGCAGGGGAACCACGGTTCGCCCCGCGAACAGAATATCCTCGTAGCGTGACGTGTTCGCGGCGTGTGTAAACGCGACCGGTTCCGGGCCGGGATATGTCTCAACCACGACACTAAAGCGGTAACCGCCCGGCGGCGCGTCAGGAAACACGTTGATCCAGCGCCGTTCAGCGATCACCTGTCCGGGTTCCCACATTGGCGTCGGGTAAACATTGTGAAAAATGCCGGTGAATATCTCCTCCTGGCGACCACGACGGTTCACGCTCTGCGGTTCGATGATGCCCAGCGTCACAAAATAATCTTTGTGTGTGTGTTCTCTCAGACGCCAGTACACGGTCACCGGAGTCCATTCGCCCGGTGTTACCTCGGATTCAGCCGCGATATCAAGCAGTTCCAGGTTACCGTCAAAAACGGCCAGGGGTTGGTGTTCTGATCCGAATTCGCGGTACTGGGTATCAGAAAACGGGTTGTGTGCCTGCGTAATGGGCCGGGTCCAGCCAAGAGTCCAGCCCTTGGCGTTCGTCACGGGATCACCCCCAGCCCGCACGGCTGCTTCGAGTTCAGTCGTCGCGGCTGCATCCAGGGGGGGCAGCAGGATCATGCGGCGCTGGCCGGGCAGCAAAACAGCGTATTGGGTCGGGTGGTTGATATACGGCGACCCGTAGGTAGCATCTTCCGGTCCCGTTACCGGGACAAAGAGTATACCATCCGGCAGCGGTTCCCCGGCGTAGGGCTGCACGTCCGGAAAGTATGTCGGGCGCAGCAGGGCCGTCAGATTCGGATAGTTCAAGTAATGAACCGGGAAATAAACCGGCTGCCCGGCATGGATCACAACATCGGCGGTATCAGTCAGCCGGGTAAAATACGTATGATCGATACCGGGCCAGCCAATCTCATCTTTGATCCAGACTGGCTGCTCGTAAAAATGATAGTGAAACTGGTTGTACGTGTGAATTGGACTCAAAACCAGGATCAACCCACCCACGGCCCAGGCTCCCACCTGTGCGGCACGCGGCAGATGGGCAACCAGCATCAGCGCCACCCCGAAACCCGTCCCGACCAGCAGCGCCAGCGGCCCAAAAACGGACACCAGCCGGATCGGTTCGGCGGGATGCGAGGTCAGCATCGCTGGGAGCAAAAATCCCAGCCCGACCAGCAGCGGCGCCAGGGCTTCAGGCTGCCGCCAGCGCCACACCGCCGCCAGCACACCGATACCCAGCAGAACCAGCAGGGCCGGATTAAGGAATGGATCGGTCAGCGTGTTGTACTGGGGGAAAAACTCGACGTTGGCGCGGTAGATCGGTTCGACAGCCTGCCACGCATGGTTTAAAAACGCGCCCGGTTCATTTATGGGAGACGGGATAACAGTCAAGTCATCGACACGCGTCGTCAGCCAATCCGGCACGCGGACATACAAATAGACCCAAGGCAGCATGATCACACTCGCCGCCATGCCCATCAGCGCCACCTTACGCCAGCCGGGCCATGTTTGGCGCTTGAGAACGACACTCAGCCCAAATACGACCGCCAGCGTAGGCGGGAAAGCCAGCCCGCCCAGGTAAAACATGGCCGACAGTCCCGTAAACACACCCGCCAGGACAAAAAAGCGCGTGCGCCGCGCGTGCATCGCTCGAAACAGAAACGCCAGGGCAAGCATACTCATGGACGGTATCCAGTTCGCGCGGTAGATCGCACGACCGATCACAACCGACGACGGAATCACGGCAAAGGCCAGCCCGGCGCACAGCGCGATCGTGTCCCGGTAGACATGCTGGCGGTTCAGCACACGTGCCGCACTTATGACGGCTGCCGTTCCTACGATATTCAGAAAAACAGTGAACAGCCGCAGCGTAAACGGGAATATACCCGCCATGCTGGCAAATATACCGCGCCCAACCGCGTCGAATGGTTCGGGGATATCGTCAAACACCAGCGGCAAACCATAACCTCCGGCAATGCGCCAGGCGCGGATCATGTTGCGTGCTTCATCAAAATGGAGGCCGGGGGGAATATGGGCGAGATCGACCACACGTAACCCAAACGTTATGATGAGTATTACCGCAAATCCCAGGGTATAAACGCCGCTTGTTTTTTTCAACAGGGACCTTTCAGCCAGGCGGGTGAAAATGCATGGTTGGTATTCTAGCTGAAAAGGCTGTGCCCTTCTACAAATCGGCGGGGCAACGATTTTTGTTTACCCCTATGCGTTACTTTGACGCAAATAGAATCCGTGAGCTGTTCACATGCCGCCCAGACCATTTTATCGAGCGACTCCAACAGCAGTGTGTGCTGGGCGTTGAAGTTACTCAGGCGCTGCGGGACGGTCTGAACGAGCTGCCTGCCCAAAACCGCCGCGAGAAAGCTTGTCAGATCAAGGAACTGGTTCGACACTGTCACGGATAATGGATAACGACAATCGAGCTTGAAATTGCAGCAGCAATTTGCTCAGGAATACGTCCCAAACCTGACCGAAAACGTCCCGGCGATCCCATCGATGTGATGATAACCATGTCATGTGCGCTGGCATGTTGGGTCACTTCTTGTATGGCGTCTCCGCCAAGTGTCATGATTTTGGCTGGATACTCCGCTTTGGCATGATTCACCTTGTCGCTGAGACTGGCCTGATAGGATACGGCTGTGAGTACCAGGATCGGGATATTGATAGTCTTGGCAATGGAGACTACGATCTCGATCGTTTTTTCCGCTAACGCCGGATTCAGACTGCGCGAGGGAACGACCAGGATCACGCGCGTCATGCCGTTAATGGGCGTGGTAATCCGGCCCACAATGACCGGAACCTCCGCGTTCCAAACCACTTCATCCAGCACAGTACCCAGGATGCTCTGCTGAAGCGTTGGTTTTCCGCGCCAGCCCATCACGATCAGCGAAGCATCGTTTTCAAGCGCGGCACGCAAAATGCCTTTGGAAATCGACGTGTCGATCCGGCGCACAGGTTGGATATTGGTGTCAGGGTCTTGCAGAACCTCCGCCGAGAGCAGCTCGCGCTGGTGCTTCAATCCTACGATATGCCCGCCCCGATCCAGCGCCACGTTCAAGGGCAACAGCGTGCCATCGTTGACACGCGCCAGGATACCGGCCAGGTTGATCAGGTGCTCCTGGGTTGCAGGATTCGCAATCGGAACCAGAATCCGGTCGAACTGGGTGGCATGTTCAACCGGTTCCGGTTCGGCGTGGAGGCGCATGCCAAAGCGTTCTACCAGCAAGGGTGATGTGATGGAAGTGAACAACACCATCAGAATAGCCCCGTCAAAAACGCTAAGCGGAAAAATGTCAAGTTCAAGGCCGACCAGAATGGTTGCCAGGGTCGCGGCGGCCTGGGCTTGCGAGAGGCCCCACATGGTGAATAACTCGTCACGCGAATAGTTGAACAATCGCCGGGTTAGCCAGGCGGCAGCAAACTTGGTGGAGTACACAGCCACGGTGAGCGCCAGGCCGGTCAAGAGGGTTTCGACATTGGACACAATGGCAAGCGGGTCGATAATCATGCCCATGTACATTAAAAAGAGGGGAATAAAGAACGACTCACCTAAAAAAAGTACCTGGCTGATCACCGTGCTGCGTCTGGGTAACGTGTAATTGATCGCCAGCCCGGCGAGAAACGCGCCCACTATCGCGTGCATACCGATCAGTTCAGCCAACATGGCTGCCACGAATAGGGCGACCAGCACGAACTGAAACTCGACCGAGTGAGTGGTAAAACGGCGGAAAAAATACTTGCCAAGCCGGGGTAATCCAAACAAAATCAGGAACGTGTACCCGATCATCAGCCCAAACAGCCGGACAAAAAAACCGGTGGACACGTCACCATCTTGCGCGCCAGCCACAATCGCCAGCACCAGCAGCGCCGCCACATCGGTGAACACCGTCGCCCCGATGGTGACAGCAATGGCCTCATTGCGTACGATGCGAAGGCGGCTGAGTATCGGGAAGGCGAGCAGCGTGTGCGAGGCGTATACCGATCCCAGCAAGATCGATGCAGACCAATTCAGGCCCAACACACGCCCCAGGCCAATACCCGAAACCTGAGGGATAGTGAATGTCAGCAGGCCGAATACCAGCGCTCTGTTACGAACACGCGCAAACTGGTACAGGTCGATCTCCAAACCAGCACTAAACATCAGATAGATCAGGCCGACGGATGACAGCAGTTCAATGGTCCGTCCGGTCGCAAGCAAATTCAAGACATGCGGGCCAACGAGCATTCCGCCCAGAATCAAACCCACGATGCCCGGCAGGCGGACGCGTTGTGTCAGTAACGGCGTGATCAGGATCACGGCCATGATGGTGAGAAAGACAGCTACAGGCTCGTGAAGCAATGAATCTGACATCCAGGTAGCTCCTGGAGAATAATCCGGGTTACGCTTCTTGATCGCGAACCGCGATCAATTGGATGTAACCACATTTGTTGCAGACAAAGGCGCGGATCAGGAGGGTTTGATGTGGGTGCGAGCTTTGGCACAACTCAACGTAGGCCTTGTTGTCTCCGCCGGGTGCTCTCAACTCCGCTTCTGCCATTGAACCATGACATATAGGGCATGTCACGGTGAAATCTTCTGGAGGTTCGTTTTCTTTATCCATCAACAGGTTCTCCATTCCCCCATCCGAAATACCGGCATAGGAACACCAATATCAACGGCGTTGCGTGAAGGTTATAACGCCCTGACGATGAATAGACAAAAACCTGATAACGTAATGCAAGAGCTGAGGTATGATCTCAGTTAGATCGATCAGATTTGTTTGCCGGTCAGTTGCAGCCATTCTGGCACAAAGGGCTCTAATGGCTTCCAGGCATCTGTCTCATGCAGGTGAGCGCATTGGGGATTCCGCTAACACAATCGAACTCGACTTTATCCATTTGCTAGACAAAAAAGGGCGGGCAAGATAAGCTGACCTCAATGATCAGAAAGAGGTTCATATGCTTAAC
>JAFGHR010000102.1 GCA_016930015.1 Anaerolineae bacterium
CACAGGGCGGCGATCAGCGCCAGAGTAAGCCCCGCGTTCCAGGCCAGCGGCGCCGGTCCCTGGATGATGTGCGACCACAGCCAGCGCGCGGCACGCGGAAAACGCCGCGCCCACCAGTCCCGGCCCTGGAATAATTCGGCCCCGACGACCACCGCGCCCGCCGCCACAAACCATAACAGCGCGCCGTTGGTATCATACGCGATATGCATGGCCGGGTCGATCGCGGCATCATACAGCACATGACCGCCCCACACCGCCAGCAGACACGCCAGCGACAGCACCACGATCCAGGCCCATGTCACCCGCTCGCCCAGATCACCGAGCGCGGCGGCCACCCGTCCCCCGGCGTGTTGGGGAAGCTCCGCCTGCCATGATCCCCCGGCAGCATCGAACACCGGGGCAGCGATGGAGTCAGCCGCTGCCCGATCACCGCGTGCGAGTGGTACCGGCGGCTGAACGGGAGTCGCGGACCGGGCGTGTACCGCGTCCGGATCGTAACTCAGGACATACCAGAACAGGCGCAGCGTTTGCCCTGGTCGCCAGAGCAAAAACGCCAGCGCCTCGGCCAGTGTGAGCTCCTCGAAAACGACAGCTTCCGGCGCGTCCGGTTCCGCATAACCTGCTTCCGGCGATGCAAACTCCGGCGGGGTACCGTCGCTGTAGGCCGCGTCGTCTGATTCTTCGGCTGGTGGATCAGGGAAATAATCGCTCATGACTACTATGTATAACTAAAATCTGCAAAAAGGGGCAAACGCCCCTTACGTCACACTCGTTTGTTTATCCGCTGGCGGCGTGTTCAATCCTCAGAGCCGGTTTCGAACGACAGCGCCACCGAGTTGATACAATAACGCTGGCCGGTCTTGTCGCGCGGGCCGTCATCGAACACGTGCCCCAGGTGACCGCCGCACCGGCTGCATACGACCTCGGTCCGGACCGTGCCGTGACTCTTGTCTACCTTCAGATCAACACGATCCTGATCGATCACGTCCCAAAAACTCGGCCAGCCGGAGCCGGAATCGAACTTGGTGCCCGACGAAAACAGCGGCAAGCCGCACCCGGCGCAGCAGTAGTTGCCGTCGGCCTTGTTATGCACGTATTCGCCGGTAAATGGCCGCTCGGTCGCCGCCTGGCGCAGCACAGCGTACTGATCCGGCGTCAGTTCGGCCCGCCATTCACGCTCACTCCTGGTGATCTTCTCGATGTTGTCAGCCATGTTCTCTACTCCTGTATCGCCCTAACCAGTCAACACTATCCAAGACGATAACAGGTCGCTGTGCGATTGCCCATCGCGTGCGATTGCCCATCGCGTGCGATTGCCCATCAAACGCCTTCCCCCTAATCCCCGTCCTACTTGTTTGGACGGGGGACTTTTCCAGACCTGCGCACACACCGCTTTTTCTCCTCCTTAACTCGGTTGGGGGAGGGGATACCGCGCGTAGCGCGGAGGGGAGGGGCGTTTTTGGGTTTTTAACCGATCGGCCATCGCGGCACGATTGGCCATCCTGCGCGATACTCATCGCGCGCAATCACCCTGTTATACAGGCTTGCGGGCCTTGAGCGCCAGATTCACCGTGCTGCGGTCCGGCGGCTCGTTGAGTCTGTTGGGCCGGTCGAACAGGTTCAGCACCGCGATCCCCAGGCGAACCGGGTTCAACCGGCTGCCCCGGCTGGTATCAAACGCGGTGCGGTCGGCGGCGTTCGCCATCCGCTGCGGGAGAATACCCGATTCCAGCAGCGGCTTTCCGATCCCGTACACCAGGTTATGAATAAACGGGAAGCAAAAATGCGTAAACGAGCGCTCGACCTCGACATCCAGCCCGGCCTGGATCACGGCTTCGCGCAGGTCGTCGCGCTCGTACAGGCGTACATGGTTCGCCCAGATTCCCGCCAGCGGCCCGCGCCGGATTTTGGTGCCGAATACGTGCTCTAACGTCCAGTTGACCGGGTCCCACAAAAACGGGTAGTTCGCGTGCGGCACGGTGATCGCCACGACGCCGCCCGGCTTGAGCACGCGCCGGACCTCGCGCAGCCCGGCCACGTCATCGTCGATGTGTTCCAGGATTTCGGACAGGATCACGCCGTCAAAAAAATCGTCAGGAAACGGCAGCCGGTACATGTTGCCGCGCGCCAGCGTGATATCCGGCAGGTGCCCGACGTTACGCTGCGCCTTGCGGATGATAGCCGCGTCCAGCTCCAACCCGACCAGCGGGCACGCGCTCACGTAACGGTACATGTTCAGGTAAAAACCGCGCCCGCACGCACAATCTAAAATGCGTTTGTCGTCGCCGGGCGGAATCCACTCGAAGATCGACTGCACCCGCTTTTTGAAAGCCATGTCGGCCTCGTTGCGGACCATGTGCTGAATCGTGTGTTCGCTTACCGTATCAGGTGATCCTGAGGTCATCACTCACCCGTTCTCACGCCCGGCAGCACGGCGAAAATGCGCCTCATACTGATCAACCGTTTCGCCAAAGTTAAACACGCGCTGGATAACCTCGCGCGATTTTCGATACTGCGCCGGGTGGCTGAGCACGTCTACCAGCGCATGACCGAATGCTTCCCAGTTGCCGCGCGGCACGAGCTTACCCATGCCGGTTTTGGTGACCGGGACGCGCCCGCCGGGTGTATCGGTCATCACAACGGGCGTGCCGGACAACATCGCTTCGACCTGCACCAGCGCGAAACACTCGGTATCACTCGGCAGGGCCAGCACATCACACGCCGCGTAAAAGTTCGCCATCGCCTGCATACTGCTCAGGTCGCCGAGGAATACCAACTGCTCGTCGTAGCGCTGGACCAGGGCTTGATTCCGCTCCCAGGTGTCTTCATAACGGATGTCATATTCCCCGGCGAACACCACGCGCGCATTGGGATACGTGCGGTTGATCACTTCCAACGCGCGGATCAACAGGTCGGGGCGTTTTTCCTGAACAAACCGCCCCGCGTAACCGATCACCGGGCCGCCGTTGCGCTGCCAGCGCGCGCGCAGTTCGGCGACGCGTTCCGGCTGCGGCTCCGGCACCTGGATCGGCGGGTGAATCACCGACACACGGTCAAGGAACGGTTGCAGATAATAACTGTGGTCGGCGTAATCCTGCGAATAGGCGATCAGGCGCGACGCGCGCGGGGCCATCAGGCGATAGTTCAGGAAGGTAAACCAGCTCACAAACCGGTTAAAAAATCCCTGCGGCAGCACGAGATCGCCGTGATGCGTGGCGACCAACTGCTTACCCGCCAGCCGGGTCAGGAACGCCATCAGCGCGGTTTCGAGCATCGGAAGCTGGAGCCATACCACGTCATGCCGCTGGATCAGGCCCAGCGCCGCATACGGGTAAGCGGGCATGACCATGCCCCGGCTGACGCGCAGCGGCGCCCACAGGCGCACGATCCGCACGCCGTTGATCGTCTCATCGCGCGGCAGGTCGATGCTGTGGCGCGCCGCCAGCACCGTCACCTGGTGCCCGCGCCGGACCAGTTCTTCAGCGACGCGCTGCACGTGGATCGGCACGCCGGTACGGTGCGGCAAATAATATTGCAGCGCCGCGAGAATTTTGAGCGGTTTGTCGTCCGTGTGTGGCGTTGGCGTCCTCATAACCCGTCTTTTCGTTGTTAGATCGTAAACCGGATAACCCTATACCCGGTTCATCACCGGGGGCACCGGTTCGGCGTCTACGATACGGTCACGGCGCAGCAGTTGGGCGGCCCGCGTTGCTTCGCCCAGGCTGACATCTTCGGCCCACAGGCCCACCAACCCAGCCAGAATATACGTTACCAGGTTGACGGCATGCAGCAGCAGCGCAAACGCCAGCGCCGGGGCGTCGGTGGCCTCTGAAACCAGATTCGCGCCCGCTAACCCGACGACTACGGACGCCTCGAACGGTCCCAGGTTGCCCGGCACGGCGGGCAGCGCGATCACGAACGAGGCCAGCGCGACCATAGCCATCGACGCGACCCACGTAGGATCGTCAAAAATGGCATACAGCAGGATGTACCCGGCCACGACCGACACGGTCCAGCCCGCCGCCGTCCACCACACCGCCAGCAGGGTAGCGCGAACCGAGGCCAGCGGCGCGATCCCGTCCAGCATGTGATCGAGCCACTCGGCCAAGCGGGGACGCCGCAGCAGCGGTATCCTGCGCCCGCTCCACGTTAACAGGCTGTGTGCCCACGCGGGATGAGCGGCGAACAGCACCAGCACGATCACGCCCACGACCGCGCCCACGCCCAACACCGCCCCCACGATCCCGATCTCCAAACCGGTCGGCAGAAACGCCAGCGTCAGGCCCAGCAACGCAAACACGGCCAGTGTATCCAGCAGCCGCTCAACCAGGATCGTGCTCAGCGACGTGAGAATGCGCACCGGGGGATCGAGCCGGGCCGCCAGCGCCGCGCGCACCAACTCACCCACCCGCAGCGGCAGCACCGCGTTCACAAAATAACTGACGTTGAGTATGTGAAAGCTGTGTCCGGGCGACATCCGGTTATCGAGCAGCACGCGCCAGCGCAGGCTGCGCAGCCACAGCCCGAACACACTCACCGCCAGGCATGGAATCACCGTCCAGTAACGCGCACCGGCCAGTTCGTCCTGAACGCCGCTCAGGTCACGGCGAAACAAATAAACCAGCGCGACCAGTGATACAGCAGCGCCCAGCACCAGGCTCGGCCATCGTTTTTTCATGCAACCAACCAGTCTACCAACGTGGCAACACAGCGGGCCATTATAGCGGTTTTCGCCGTTCCGACGCTATACGGAATTTACACGCGTGGTATATCAATTCCCCACCGTTCGCATTTGCGCAGCAGAAAAGCGTTTCCCCGGCACCCCGTACGCACAGTCCCAAACTTGACAGCCGCCGCGTCCCAGCCGTATAATGATCACATCCTGCGGGTATAGTTCAGTGGTAGAACGTCAGCTTCCCAAGCTGGATGTCAGGGGTTCGAATCCCCTTACCCGCTCTGTTAAAAAAGGCATTCTCCTGTTGGAATGCCTTTTTTGCTGCGCTATATGCGTGTAACCCACATCCTGCACTGATGTTGAGTCCCTAATCGTGATTCACTGAATTTAGCATCAATTTGGTACATCACGTTCCAAGATAAGAACCACACAGTCTTTTTCCGTCTCATCGCGGGCATGTTGGCTAACCACAATATGCCATCCATCGCTAAAAAGCTCGCTCAGTACACCCTCGGCATCCTCTCTGGAAAAAATCAGATCGGAAACATCGGTCCCCCGTCCAAATCCGATTGTGAACACAACAATTTTTGCTTCTTTAGCCATTTCTAGTTATTCACTCCTCTATTGAGCTGGCGCATCTCGTAAAACTATACAATCGAGTGAGGTTGGACACAAAAACCACCGCCCCAGAGAAGAATAACCGCCGAACAGGTGTGGAATGTTAGTCAAAACGGATCAATTCCGATTTTGTATAACTCTGGTGCGCGACATATGGATGCAGCACATCCCGCCCTACACCTACCACCCACTCGCCATGTACCACCAAACCGTGTAGGATCAGGCATCAGCCCGGCTGACACGATGCCGGGATGCTGCCCAGTTCGCGCCGAACCGGAATGTTGCTCACCAAAGGAGAAAGCTGTGCGCGTCTCTCGCTTCCCGACAGTCCAGGTTGTTTGCCACACCACGCCCAACCGCCTCAATGAAGACGCATGGCTGGCGATGCAAAGCGGCCCGCTGGGTGATACGATCACCATCGCGGCGATTGACGGCGCGACCACACGCCTGACCCCGCCGCCGCTCCAGCGCTACCTGGACTCGCGGCCCGACGCCTTGACTCCCGCTGCGTATGCGGCCCGCCTGACGCGCGATTCACTCGCCCGTCAGGCCGCCGAAGGGCTGCTGATTGACCTCCGCGCCCGGCTGATCGCGGCCAACGACGACTTGAGCCGGGGCCTGATCAACCTGTTTGGCGCGCTGACGCTGGAAGCGATGAACTATCCACAAGAGGTGTACAACACGCTGGCCCACGATCCGCGCCTGATCCGGCTGGGGCTGCCTGCGTGTGTCGTCACCCTGGCGGAATACGATCCTGCCGCCAGCGAGCTGCATTATGCTCACGCCGGGGATACGCTGCTGCTGGTCGCCTATGAAGATGGGCGGGTGAGCGTGCCCACCCACACCGACACGGTGGATCATGATGTGAAACTCAAACGTATCGCCTACCAGCAGCGCCAGCACCATCCCGATCTGCCGTTCCGCGAACTGCTCCAGCAGCCGGAAATCCGCTCGCTGAATCTTCAAAATGGCCTGCGCCACAACTACGTGGACGAACACGGACTGCCCCAACCCGCCCACGGGACCGGCGTGATCAACGGCCTGCCGGACCTGCGTTATTTCATCAAAACGAACACAATTGACATGGATCATACCGTGCTGGTGTGCGCAATGACCGACGGGCTGGAATGGCCCGCCAGCGCCAACGAGCTTTTTACGGACGACGCCGACGAAGCCCGCGAACGCCGCGCGCAGCGCCACGCGTTCATGGTCGGGCAGATCATCGACCGGGGGCTGTCCGGCTACCTGGACCTGCTGCGCGAAGCCGAAACCGAAGACCCGAATCACGAGGAATACCCGCGCATGAAGACTCACGACGACGCGACCGGCGTGCTGCTGCGTTTTGCGTGATCGCCCCAACATACACCACGCGACACAAAAAATACCCGGCTGCAACCGTCCAGACCGGGTATGTCACGCGTGATTCTATTCAACCGCGTTCTAAAAATCGTCCACCTCAGGATAGGCGGCGGCTAACGCGTCCTGCACAATACGTTTGTAGGCCAGCGCGTCAGCCTCGGTTTCACCCTCAAAGCGCAGGCTGAGCACCGGCTCCGTATTCGACTGGCGCAGCAGCCCCCAGCCGCGATCAAACGTGATACGAATCCCATCCACGGCGTTGATCGCATACTCATCTTTGAGCGCGTCGTGCACGGCCTGGATCACGGTCGCTTTTTGTTCGTCGGGACAGTGCGGGCGATATTCCGGCGTGGCGTACAGCGTCGGCACGGTCGCCATCAGCGCGGAAAGCGGCTGATCCTGCGCGGTGAGAAGCTGCACGATCCGGCCTGCGACGAATACGCCGTCGTCGAACCCGTAATAACCGTCGGCCAGGAAGATATGCCCACTCATCTCGCCGCCCAGCAGCGCGTTTTCCTCGGCCATTTTGGCTTTGATCAGCGAATGGCCGCTGATCCAGATCAACGGCCTGCCGCCCGCCTTTGTGATCTCGTCAAACAGCACCTGCGTGCTGAGCACGTCCGCGATCACGGTCGCGCCCGGATGGCGGGAGAGCGTATCACGTGCCAGCAGCACCAGCACGCGGTCGGCGCCGATCATGTTACCCTGGTCATCGACCACGCCCACGCGGTCGGCGTCACCGTCAAAGGCTAATCCCAGGTCGGCGTGATGTTCACGCACGGCCTGCTTGAGATCGGCGAGATTACGCTCGTTTTGCGGATCGGGCTGGTGGTTGGGATACGTGCCATCCGGCTCGCAGTAGAGGCGGATCACGGTGTGTCCCAGCGATTCCAGCAGCTCCGGCGCGTATAACCCGCCCATGCCGTTGCCCGCGTCGATCACGATCGTCAGCGAGCGCGCGCGTGCCAGTTTGGCGCGCGCCATGTCCAGGTAACGCGCATTCGCACCGTCATCAGCGACCGAATACCCCTCCCCCACGGCCAGATCGCCGTTTTCGATCATGGTGCGCAGTGTTTGAATCCGGTCGCCGTACAGATTACGTTTGCCGATCGACAGCTTAAAGCCGTTCATGTCCGGCTTGAGGTGGCTGCCCGTGATCACCAGGCCGCCGATATTCCCGGCGGTAACCGCGCACCAGTACACAACCGGTGTTGCCACCAGCCCGATATCGGTCACGTTACAGCCCGCGCGTGTCAGCCCCAGGATCGAGGCGGAAGCCAGCGCAGGGGAACTGGTGCGGTTGTCGTGGCCGACGATCACGTCACGCACGTGCTGGCGCAGCAAAAACGTACCGAACGCCTGCCCGATCTGGATGGCGGCGGACTCGGTCACCGTCTCGCCGTAACGACCCCGAATATCATATCGTTTAAAGATTCCCGGTTCAATCACAGCAGCCTCTATACTTTCCGTGTTGTTGACTTGGACTTTCTACGGATCACCTGTTCGACCCATACGCGGGTATTGTCGGGCACATCCTCGCTGACGACGGTCGTCGGGCCGATTTCACTGTCACGCCCGATCTTGACGCCCGGCATGGTCATCACGTTCACGCCGATGAACGCCCGTTTGCCCGCGATCAACCCCAGCTTGTCGCGCCCGGTGTTCACGCGCTGGCCCCTGACTATGCTCCACACCGGCCCCTGGTCGATGCGCAGGTTGGCCGTAGTGCAGGTCGCGGACAGGTTTACGTCTTCGTCCAATATCGCGTCGAGCACCTGACCGGCGTGGGAATGAGTGCGGTCCGCCATGTAGCTACGAGCGACCTCGGTCACGTAACCGACAACCGCTCTTTCGCCCACCATCGACTCGCGGACCAATGCCCCGTTACCGACGATCGCGTTTTTGCCGATGTAGGCCGGGCCGATCACGGTTGCGCCGTGGAACAGCCGCGCCCCGGCTTCGATCACCACGCTACCCTTGATGACCACGCCTTCCTCGATGACCGCTTCGGGTGAAATACGCTGACCTTCGATCTGGCCTAACATCACGTTCATAACGTCGAGCACGTGCCATGGGAATTTGATCGCCTGCCACGGCCCGGCATAGGGCACCACCTGGAAGATGTGCGCCTGCATCAATTGGGCCATTGCCCGCTCGTAGTGGTCGTCAGCCGTGTTCGGGCTGTCGTATTCCGCCTGGACATGATCCAGCAGCAGCGCCGCGTCCGAGTGAATGTGCGCCACAATGCTAACGAGATTACTCGGCTCGTTGCCCGCGCCCGGTTTCTCGATGATATTCGTGATCCGGTCGCCCGGCTGAACTTCCAGATACCCGCCGGGGAAATACTCGTCAACCCGGTAACCCGCCAGGTAGGCCGTCGCCGCCCCGGATTGGTAGGCGGTCAGCATGCGCTGGTGCAGTTCCATGCTGGTCAGGTCGTGGACCTGTGTCACATAAACCGGCTGGTTACCATGCGCGTCCAGGTAAGGGCGCAGTTGCAGCAGCGCATCGCCCATGCCTTTGGGTTCCGGCTGGACAACCACGCTTACCTTGATACGCATCAACGGCTCGACCAACGCCCGGATCACGGCTTCATTCTCAGGATTGGCGACGATCACCGCCTCGCGCATTCCGAGTTGCGCATACCGGTTCAACTGGAAGCAAAGCAGCGGCTCGCCCATAAACTTGATCAGCGATTTTTCTTCTAACGGCCACAGGCGCGACGACGCCCCACCCGCAAGCACGACCAACAGCGGTGTTCTCACGTCTGTTTTCCTCCCTATCACGACCGAAACTATTTCATTTCCAGCCAAAACCACAGTACGTGCCGTTTATTGTAGAACGCCTTATGCCGCGAGTCCAGTTTTTGGCCTACTGGCGGCGGTCGCGGTCCTGCCACATCGCGAAGCTGGCCTCACGGCGCGGCGGGTCTTTGCGGATCGAACCTACCACAATCGCGACCGCCGCCCCGGCTGCAAACCCGCCGATGTGCGCCCAGAACGCGACCCCGCTGCTCTGCGCCGTCTCCACGCTGAGCGCGGCCAGCCCGTTCATAAACTGCATCAGGAACCACACACCCAGGAACACAAAAGCGGGAACATATATCATCCCAAAATACCCGATGATCACGCGTATCCGGTTGCGCGGGTACAGCAGCACATACGCCCCCATTACCCCGGATATCGCCCCACTTGCTCCAACCGTCGGGATCGTCGAGTCCGCGTTGGTGACCAGGTGAGCGGCACCGGCAGCCAACCCGGTCCCGACATAAAACAGGAAAAACACGCCGTGCCCAAAACGCTGCTCGATGTTGTCACCAAAAATCCACAGAAACAACATGTTGCCGAAGATATGCGCAAATCCACCATGCACAAACATCGATGTCAGAAACGTATAGAGGTCAGCGCCGCGTTCAGCTTCCGCCGGGATCATGCCATAATCGTAGATGAAGTCGTGAAGCTGCTGCGAGTTGAGCGATATCTGGTACAGATACACCAGCGCGTTGACGGCGATAAGGGCCAGCGTGACGACTGGAATCCCCTTTGCGCCGTGATGTTCATCGCCAATCGGTAACATAGAACTGCTCCTGTCTGTCTGGGCCGGGTTGGGCACACACTATTTCATAGTTTTTAGCCAACACGGCTTCATAGTTTTGGCCAACATGGCACGGCGCAGCGCACAAAACGCCCATCACAAACGCCCGTATAGAAACAAAATGCCTGCGGAGTTAGTAACACTCAGCAGGCTAACAATGGCGTCCAGTCGGTTTTTGGCTATTTAACCCGTGCGCGGACGGCAGCCAACCATCAGTCTTCAGAAACCAGATCGAGGTCTAACATGCGGCGCACCTTGGCGACCAGGTCATGATGCAAAATAGGCTTGGGAAGATAGTCGCTTGCCCCGGCATCCATACCACTCATCACACTTTTGGCATCTCCACGGGCAGACAGGATCAGAATCGGCAGGTCGGCAGTATCAGGCCGATCACGCAGAACCCGACACAGCTCAATACCATCCATACCCGGCATCATCACGTCAAGAATAATCAGGTCCGGCGTTTCGAGTTCCAGAACATCAAGCGCCTGTCGGGCATCTTTTGCCTTTAGGACCTCAAAACCACCACGTTCTAACATAATCCCGATGAGAGTCAGGGCTCCAATTTCGTCATCGACCACAAGAATCCGCTTCATAACCCGGGCTTCTCCATTCTTTTTCAGGTAGCCTTTTTGGTCGCCGCCTGTACTGCTACCTAGTTTAGCACTAAAACCGTGCTGCGCAATAACGCAATGAGAGTGTGTCCGTTATCTAGCTCACGCCAGTACTTCAACTCTCGTAACACCGTCAAAAAATTAAGGTGTTATGTCGTTAACCAGTTTATACAATGCTTTTCGGGTAGACGCCAATCCCGGCGCCCACCTGGTCTTTCAGGCTGGCCGGGGTTTGCGATCGGCTGGCTACTCTTTATAATTGCTACCCCAACACAACGGGTGATCACCCCCGTTTTTACCGGTTGAAGGAGTACCTGATTGCCACTACCCTCTGATTTAGTCGTCGCGTATGGCGATATTGTGCTGCTGGTCGGCAAGGATCGCCGCAGTTTTCTACGGTCTGTACGTGAAGGCAAGCGTTTTGAATGCCACCTGGGTTATATCGATTTTGATGACCTGGTTGGAGCACGCTTCGGCCAACAAGTCCAGACCCATATGGGGCACAACATATTTGTGTTCGCGCCCAGCGTTGACGAGATCGTGCGTCATCTCCAACGTGAGGGGCAGATTATCTTTCCCAAAGACCTGGGGTATATCCTGCTCAAGCTCGGCATCCAGCCCGGAATCACCGTAATCGAAGCCGGTACCGGCAGCGGGGCGCTGACACTCACGCTGGCGCTCATGGTCGGCGATGAGGGCCAGGTCTACAGCTACGAACGCCGCGCCAACATGCAGGAACGAGCCATTACCAATGTGCGGCGGCTGGGGCTGCTGCACCGGGTGACGTTTCACCAGCGTGATATCGAGCGGGGTTTCATTGAACACGACGTACACGCCTTGTTTCTTGACGTGCGCGAACCGTGGGAGTACCTGGACCAGGCGCGGGCCGCGCTGCGCAGCGGCGGCTTTTTCGGGGCGATCATCCCCACGATGAACCAGGTGACCGAGCTGGTGAGTTATCTCTACCAGGGACCGTGGTACTTGCTCGAAGTTGAGGAACTGCTGCTGCGCTCGTACAAGACCATCCCGGCCCGTATCCGGCCCGACGATCAAATGGTTGGGCACACGGGTTACCTTGTTTTCGCACGCGCCGCCGAGCGCGAAGAACGCCCGCCGGTACCCGGTGCGCTGCCCGATAACCCGCCCACCAGCGACAGCATCCCACCGGACGATGGCGTAACAACCCCGTCCGAACCCACGCCCGACAGCCCAAACGCATAATACAAAAACGGGACTCTGTGTGGTCCCGTTTTTTTACCGGATTGGTATGCAGCGAAAACGAACCGGCTCGGTTTATACTTCGTCTTCGTCCATTTCGTCTTCATAACGGCGAATGAGTTCGGGTTCCTCACCACCAACGCCAACCTCAACCCCTTCTTCGCCCTCAACCTCAGGCCGCTGGAGGTAGCTGGTGGATACCACGACATCATCGCGGTTACACAGGTACGTAACGCCTTCAAGGTCGGGCAGATCGGCTGCGACCATGTTGTCGCCAACATCCTCCAAACCGGAAATGTCAATCTGAATCGCATGCGGCAGGTTGGTGGGCAGGCATTCAACCTCAACCGAGATCATTTCCTGCACGATCTGGCCACCGGCAGCATCAATGATGGTCGTATCACCGACCAGCGCAATCGGCACTTCGGTACGGATGGCGACATCCATGCGCACATGGTAAAAATCCACGTGCAGCACGACATCCTTAAGCGGCGCGCGTTGAACACTACGCACCAGGGCGTTGTATTCTTCGCCGTCCACTTTTAGCGTTATGATCTGTGAACCACCCGCTTTAAACAGCGCGGGCCGCAGGTCGGCCCAGGGCACCTGGAGTACGATTGATTCAAATTCCGGTCCATAAAGCACACCCGGAACTGCTCCTTTTGCCCGAAGCAGCTTCGTTTTCTTGCCGACAACTTCACGCCTGGTTGCTTCAAGCGTAATCTGTTCAGCCATGACACTTACTCTCCTTAAATCTTACCGGGATCATTCTACCAGGATCGGCTGGCTTACCGCAGCGTCTCGCCAGATTCCCGTAGTTTTGCCATTGTTTTATGAAAATATCAAGTCCGACGAGAACAGTCACACTCGCGGGCGCTGGTTGTATCGTTCGGCTGCGACTTCCGGCTGGCGGAAGCTCCGCACGTGACCACGCAGCGCGCCCATTGTAGCCAAGCGTACCGTCAGCGTCAATGGTAGATGCCAAACTGGCCGCGATACGCACCTCGACGCCAACCGCCGTGTGACCTATAATAACGCGCTGATATGCTCGCACAGGCTGTTATGCCAGCGTGCGGCAAACGGTGTCACGGCGTCAAGTAAATAACACGCATCGCCGGTACAAACGGCAGTCGGTGACCGTTATGAATGTTCAATCGGCTCGATCCCGCCGCTGGGAACGGCTGGCTCTGCTCGTCATTTTGATAACCGGGGCGTGGCTGCGTTTTCAGCACATCGGCGCTATCGAATACAACATCGACCAGGTATACCCGGTCTGGCAGGCGTTCGAAACCGTGGACGCGGGTGATCTCCCGCTGACCGGCCAGGGAACGTCGGTGCTGTTCGCCAACCCGCCGCTGACCGGTTATCTGTTCGTCCCGGTGATCGCGCTCACACGGCAGCCGATCGCGGCGTACATGCTCACGCTGACGCTCAACACGCTGGCGATCTGGCTGGCATTCCGCGCGCTGCGGCGATTAACCGGGACACGCCCGGCGCTGGTCGGCGCGGCGCTGCTGGCCGCCAACCCGTGGATCATCGAGGACAGCCGCCGCACCTGGGTCCAAAGCCTGATGCCGTTTTTTGTGTGCCTGATCTTCTGGGCGCTGGTGCTGCTGACCACATCCCACCGCCGCCTGTCCCGGCGCTACCTGCTGATCGTGTTGGTCGGGCTGGCGCTGTTCGCCAACACCTATTTATTGGCGTATGCGCTGGTCGCCCCGGTCGCGCTGCTGCTGATCGTGTTCCGGCGGCGCTGGGCTGACCCGTTCCCCTGGCGCACGGTGATCCTGGGCGGGGGCGTGTTCGTTTTGCTGATGGGCCTGTACGCGGTCGGCCTGCTCCAGGACCGGGACGCGACATCCCGGCGCGCGCGTGATTTTGCGGCGGGCAGCGCTCAACTGACCGACGAAGCGCTGACGCACGCGGTGCGGCTGGTGACCGGTTGGGAATACGCTGCCGCACGCGGTACCGGCGCGCCCGCAAACGATGCCGATCAACGCGGCGCGTGGAGCGATGCGCTGCACCTGATCTGGCTGCTGGTCCTGGTGGGCGGCCTGGGCCGGGCGTTGTTAACCCTTGTCTGGAGGCAGAACAGCGATCCACACACACGAGATACCGCGCTGGTGCTGCTGGCCTGGTTTGTGCTGCCCGTGATCATGATGAGTTACGTTTCGCGCGTGGTGCACCCGTTTTACCTGCTGCTGACCATCCCGGCGGGGCACGGGCTGGCGGCGTGGGGAGCCGCGCCCCTGTTCCGGCGGCGCAACACGGCGGGCCTGCTGATCGCGCTGGTCGTGATCACGGGCGTGATCAACGGGCTGAACACGGTCCGGTTTGCCGAACACACCGCCGCCCACCCCGGCGAAGACCTGCCGACCCTGCCCCTGGCCGAGTCGATGGAACTGGGCCAGCGCATCCGCGAGACGCGTCACGAAAACATGACCCTGACCGCGGATATCGATCCCTGGACGCCAATCACGATCACAGGTAACCAGTTCCGCGTGGAACGGCTGACCGGCCTGGATCAGGCTGTCTTGATCCCGCCGGACGGCGCGCTGACGATCCTGTACACGCGCGGTGACACGATCGCGCCGCCGTTGGGCGCACATCCTGCCAGTGAGCCGCTGATCCTGCGGGACGGCGCACAGATCACGTTCTGGCACACGGCGCCCGCCGATATCCAGCCCGATCACCCCGCTGAAATCCCGTCCGATATTGACGTGACCTTCGCCGGGTGGACGCTGGACGGCATGGTAGCGCCGGGGCACACCGTCACGCTGATCACCGTGTGGCGCGTCGAAACGCTGCACCCGGATCGCGGTGTGTGGGCTTTTGCGCCATTTGCCCACCTGATCGATTCCAGCGGAAACAAGCTCGCCGTCGCCGATGGCCGCGTGATCCCGGCCCTGGCCTGGGAACCCGGCGATCTGCTGGTGCAGCGGATCGCGCTTGACATTCCCGCCGGTGCTGCCGGGCCGTTCGGGATCAACGTGGGGCTGTTCGACAGTGTGCGCCTGCGCGACGATGGTACGCCGGGAATCAACGCCGTGTTCCGCATTCCGTCCGGCAGCGAAACGCAGTACACCGTCGTGATCCCGATCATTCACACAGGCAACAACCCATGATCCCGACAAACGCGCGTTTTCCCCGCCCGCTTGCGGTGAGTTTCATCACCGCCGGAACGCTGATCCTGGCCGCGCTGCTGGCCTTCGACGTGATCCCGTTTTTGCGCGGCGGCTACGGCTGGCGCTGGGAATACGATCCCCCGGCGGCAGCGCGCATACTGCCCCTGCTGGCGGCGATGATCGTATACCTGGGCGGGGCGAGGCTGCTGCTTTACCGGAGCCAACGCGCCGCGCCGCTGCTGTGGTGGGGTGTGCTGAGCGCCGCCGTTTTGCCCATTACCGTGATCTGGCTGCGCCACGATCACGCGCTGTACGAGTTATTCACGCGCACGGCGGCCCCGCTGACGACCGGCCAGCATCACGCCGGGGCCGTGATCGATTGGGGTAATTCGAGCTGGCACGACTGGCCCGCGACTATGGAATGGCTGCGCACGTTGGGCAACGGGCACGTCGCGCTCAGCCCGCCGGGACTGCCGCTGTTTTACCACCTGCTCAACACGCTGTTGGACGCGGTCCCCGGCCTGACCGGACCACTTCAGCGCGTGGTGCTCCCGTACCAGTGCCACAATTACGACCTGCTGGTCTACACCCCCGCCGAATGGGCGTCGGCCTGGTTTGGTATCCTGATGCCGCTGTGGGCCGCGCTGGCGATTTTTCCCCTGCACGCGATCACGAAGCGGCTAATCAACGCGCAGGCGGCACACTGGGCCGCGTTATGGTGGCCGCTGGTGCCATCGCTGATCCTGTTCGCGCCCACGTGGAATACCCTGTTCCCGCTGCTGAGCCTGATCGCGTTCTGGCTGCTGATCGTGGGGCTGGACCGTCCACCGGACAGCGCCGCGTCTGGTTTTGCCTTCATCGGCGCCGGGTTTGTGAGCGGCCTGTTGACGTTCGCCAATATCTCGATGGTGCCGCTGCTGGGCCTGTTCGGATTCTATACGCTGTTACGTTTCTGGCTGGTCGAACGCCGCGCCAGTGATCCGCCCTCACTGGCCCGCCCCGTGATCGCCGGGCTGTTGTTCGCGCTGGGACTCGTGATTCCCTGGATCATTTACGGGCTGGTCACGGGCGGCACGCCGCTCGACATTCTCGATTCGGCCCTAAACAACCACCTGGATCAGGAACGCCAGTATTTACCGTGGGTGTGGCTGCATTTTTGGGAATGGGCGCTGTTCAGCGGTATTCCCCTGATCGCCTTGTGGCTGGTTGGCAGTGTGAATCGCCTGCGTGCGAGCGCATGGACCCGGCCCGGATCGCCGGTCGCGCTGGCGCTGCTGCTGACCATGCTGATCCTGGACCTGAGCGGCACGGCGCGCGGTGAAACCGGGCGCGTCTGGCTGTTTTTTGCGCCGTTCGTACTCATCGCTGCCGCGTCCACCCTGGATACGCTGGCGTCGAATCGCCGGGCGGTGTGGGTCGCCATCACCGGCAGCCAGGCCGTGCTCACGGTCGTAATCGCGGTCGTGCTGGGCGTGATCGGCACCGATTACACGCGTCCGCCCGGCGCTCCCGGCGGCCTGAACACCGCGCACCCGGTCAACGCCACGTTTGCCGGTGATCTGATGTTGACCGGCTGGGATGCTGCCGTCGATCCCGAAACCAATGCCGTGATCCTGCGCCTGGACTGGCAAGCCGGGCAGCGGATCACGCGACCTTACCTGTTCTCGGCGCTGCTGGTCGCGCCGGACGGCACACCCGCCGGGGAGGCGGTCGAGTGGCAGCCGTTCGATATGGCCTACCCGACTACGTGTTGGGCGCCCGGCGAGCGTGTGGGTGACACGATCACGCTGCCGCTGTCCGGCCAGCCCGCGGGCGAGGTCGCGCCAGCGGGCGAGGTCGCGGGCGAATCGTCCGGCGCGTGGTGGATCAGCCTCTCGGTGCGCGACGACGCCGCCCACGATTTCCGCCTGCTCACAGTGACTCTGCCCGACGGCAGCACGGATACCCAGATCGGCCTGGGTCCGGTCGATGTGCCGTAACGCGGCTGGATCGGGTGCTGCTCCGCCTGCCGTTTACAATCCGCCGGGTTCGCGCCGGTTGACAAGCCCTGCACATGCCGCGATAATCGCCCGCATGAACACACCACGCGCCCTGACCCTTTTGCTGCCTTTGGCCATGTTGATCCTGGCGGTGACGGCCTGCACGCTGTCCACCGAGCCGGAAACGATCCTCGTGTCGGCCACGCCCAGCACCTACGAAGCGCCGCCCGCGTCCACGGTGCCGTATGTCACGCCTACACCGCTTACCGTGCCCACGCCGACGACCCCGCCCGATATCGCGCTGGCCGACGCTCAGCTTGCGCTCAAAAATGGTGATTACGTCAGCGCCGTGCTGTCCTTCCAGGCGGTGATCGACCAGTACGACATCAACCCGGCCATGCAGACCAAAGCCGCGTTTGGACTCGGCGAAGCCGCGCTGCGCGAAGGGTTGTACGTTCAAGCGATCGCCGCGCTGACGCAGTTCATCACCCAGCACCCCGACAGCGACCACATCCCGCACGCCTATTTTATGCGCGGTGACGCCTACGTGGGCCTGGGCCAGTGGACGCATGCGATCGATGATTACAACGCGTATATCCAGCAGCGCCCCGGCGTGATCGACAGTTACGCCTACGAGCGCATCGGCGACGCCTATACGGCGCTCGGCCAGCCGGGGCCATCCCTGGCCGCCTATGCCCAGGCCGCCGACGCCGGTCGCGCGGTCGAATCGCTGGTCGCGCTGCACGAACGGGTCGCCGCCGGGTATTTTAACGCCGGGGAACCGCTCAAGGCCGTCGAACACTATGACGCCATCCTGGCGATCGCTGAAAACGCCTCTTACCGCGCCAGCATCCAGTACCAGGCGGCGCAAATTTTACTCGGCGCCGGGGATAACGCCGGGGGATACACACGCCTGCAAACGATCATCAAAGATGATCCCGAAACCTACGGGGCTTACCTGGCGCTCGCAGACGTCCTTGAGGCGGGCCTGCAAATCAGCAGCTACCAGCGCGGCCTGATTCGTTATGCCAACGAGGATTACGCGGGCGCGATCCAGGATTTTAACACCTACACCAGCGAAACCGGCCTGGCACCCGCCGAGGTGCTGATGATGCTGGGCCGCGCTTACCGCGAAGTGGGCAACACCCAGGCCGCGATCACGACCTTTCAAACCGTGCTGGACACCTACCCCACCGACCCGGTATTCGGTGAAGCGTGGCTCGAACAGGGGCGCACCCTGTTTCTGAGCGGCGATATCCCCGTCGCGATCCAGCGTTACGGCGAACTGGCGACCAATTACCCGGACGTGCCCGAAAGCGCGGAAGCGCTGTGGCGCGTCGGGTACCTGTTCAGCACGCAAAACGACGTCGAAAACGCGCTGAGTACGTTCGACATCCTCGCCCAGACGTATCCCGGCACGGACTGGGCGCAAGAAGGGCTGCTGTTGGGTGCAGCTATCGCCGCCAACAACGGAAACTCCGCCCGCGCGATCCAGTTTTACAGCCAGCTTGCCAGCACCGGCAGCGGTGAATACCAGGCCAGGGCTTATCTCGCGATCGGGCGCCTGTACCAGCAGGACGGCAAAACCGACCTGGCGCGCCAGGCGTTCGGAGCCGCGGCCACCGCCGATCCCGGCGGGTATTACAGCCTGCGCGCGGATGACCTGTTGAACGGGCGCGAACCGTTCCAGCCGCCCGCCAGCACGATTTTTGTGTTCGATGAAGCCGCCCAACTGGCCGAGGCTGAAGCGTGGCTGCGCACGGCGTTTGATATCACGCAGGACGGCGCCCTTTACCCGCTGGGCGACTCGCTGCAAAATGATCCGCGCCTGGTGCGCGGGACGGAACTCATGGCCGTCAGCGCCTACGACGCCGCCGAAGGCGAATTCGAAGCGCTGCGCCTGGATATCGAGGACGATCCGCTGGCCATGTACCAGCTCGCGATCTACCTGCGTGACCTGGGGCTGTACCGGCTGTCGATCCACGTCGCCGCATCGTTGATCACCAGCGCCGAGATCGACACCACACAGGCCCCGGCCTACATCGCCCGGCTGCGCTACCCGACCTACTACGACGACCTCGTGATCCCCGAATGCGCGGAAAATAACCTCGATCCGCTGCTGGTGTTTTCACTGATCCGGCAGGAAAGCCTGTACGAAGGTTTCGCCACGTCCTACGCCGCCGCCCAGGGCTTGATGCAGATCATCCCCGACACCGGGGCATGGGTCGCGCAGCAGCTTCAATGGCCCAATTATCAGAACACGGACGTTTACCGGCCTTACATCAATGTCAAATTCGGGACATTTTACCTGCGCTGGATACTCGATCTGGACGGGGTGGACGGCCTGCCCTACGTGGCGCTGGCAGGCTACAACGGCGGTCCCACCAACGCGGTGCAGTGGGCGGCGCTGTCCGGCCCGGACCTGGACCAGTTCATCCAGACCATCAGTTACGACGAGACACAAACCTATGTGCGCCGCATCTACGAACAGTACGCCGTGTACCGCACGATCTACGGTGCGCCATAGATCACAAAACCAGGGACGTGTGTGCAACGCCTTCCCCCTAAATCCCCCTTCCAGCCAAGCTGGACGGGGGACTTGAATACGCGCGATCTCTGATCGCACGCGATCGGCGTATTTTTCCCCTCCATAGTTCGGCTGGGGAGGGGAAACCGGGCGTAGCTTGCGGGCTAATGCCCGGAGGGGAGGGGCATTTGTCCTCGAAAAGTACGATTGACCCGCGTTTACGCCCCGGTAAGCTCGACCAGCCGCTCGACATAACCCGCCAGCGTGGCGAACGTCGTTTCGACCGCCTCCGGTGACAGCATATCCACACCCGCCAGCTTAAGCGCGTCCAGCGGGTACAGTGAGCCGCCCGCCTTGAGAAAGCTCAGGTAACTCTCGACCGCGCCCGGCTTTTCGTCAAGAATGGCTTTCGCGAGCGCGTGCGCCGCCGATATCCCGGTCGCATACTGGAACACGTAAAAATTGGCGTACAGGTGGTTGAAGGTGGCCCACGTGATGCCCACGCGCTCGCGGTCGATGTGTATCGTATCGCCGTATACCTCGGTGAACAGGTCGGCCATCAGCGTTATCAAACCGTCGGCGGTCAGGTCTTCGCCGCGCTCAACCTGCTCGTGCATTTCCAACTCAAAACGTGCCAGCGTGGGCATAACCAGGAAGTAGCGGTAAAAGTTCGCCATCGCTTCTTCGATCACGGCGATCTGAAACCGGGGATCGTCGTTCGTGTCGAGCAGGTGCGCGCGAACCAGTGCCTGGTTAAAGTTCGAGGCGACTTCGGCCACAAACAGCGAGTAGTCGGCATACACCATCGGCTGGGTTTGCCACGTCAGGTACGAGTGCATCGAGTGGCCGAGTTCGTGCGTTAACGCGCTCATCGAGAACAGGTTATCGACGTAGTTGGTCATGATGAAGGGATACGTGCCCTTCCACCCGCTGGAAAAGGCACCCAGGCGCTTGCCCTGGTTGGGGTAAATGTCCACCCAGCGATCATGTAAGCAGCCCTGCCGCAGCGTGTTGACGTAGTCATCGCCCAGCGGCTGCATGCCCGCGCTGATCCAGTCAACGGCCTGAGCATAGGGCACGACCGGCGCGGACTCGGTCAACGGCGCCCAGATATCGTAGGGGTGCAGGGTATCCACGCCCAGCGCGTGTTGGCGCACTTCCCAATAGCGGTGCCACGTCGGCACGTTACGGCGGAAGGTATCCAGCAGGTTATGGAACACCTCGACCGGGATGTTATTAGCGTACAACGACGCTTCCAGCGCGGTTGTGTGACGCCGCACCTGCGCGTAAAACACGTCCTGCTTGACGGCGGTCGCCAGGCTGCTGGCAAACGTGTTTTTGAGGCTCAGAAAACCGTCGTGATAACTCTCCCACGCCGTGCGCCGCAGGTCACGATCGGCCTGTTCCATCAACCCCTGGATCGATCCGGATGCCACCTGGGCCGGTTCGCCGTCCTGCGCGGTCGCGTCAGCAAACTTCAGGTCGGCGTTGGCCAGCGTGGTCGCGGTTTTATACACGTTGCCGAACGGCTGCGCCACCATGCCCAGCACTTCCTCGACTTCTGCCGAGCGGACATGCGCCCGTTTGCGGAACAGGTTATCGACATAATGCGCGTAGATCGCCAGGCGCGGCTCCTGTTCCATCCAGGCGGAAAGCGTCTCACGCCCGACCGCCAGCATTTCCGGCTCAGCGAACGCGCTCGCCGCCGCCAACCGGCTGTACAGGCCCATCGCCTGCCCGGCTTTGGCCGATGCATCCTGATCGCCGGTATCCATCGCGCTATACATGCTGGCGTAGACGTACACTTTGCCCGTGCGCCCGTACAGGTCGGCGAACGCCTCCAGGTAATCGGCCAGCACGCCGGGACCATCGGCCAGGTGCCCCTGGTATGTCTCCTGAAAGCCGGGCAGACTGTCCGACACGGCTTTGAGTTCTGCCGCCCACGCCTCATCCGAAACAAACACGCTGGGCGCGTTCCAGGTGTTTTCGACAGGTATGTCACTGCGCAGCGGCAGCGTCTTTTGCGCCATTCTTAATCACTCCTTCAATCCCATCACACACTGTCAAAAAGTAGTATTACTACTCCATCATAACCGACCGGGACATGATTGCCCAATCGAACGATCACCACAGTCACGGTTCAGTCACGCCAGGGCACGTATGGTATGCTTAATGGGCACTACGAAACACCTGCAACAACGACGTTACGTTCTCGTCAGTCCGATCTTTCTTGAGGAAGTAAATCGTCATGGCTTCCAGGTGGTAAACAACGGCAGTACACGCCGTCAGATACCCCAGGAGCGGATGGAATCGATCCAGCAGCATGGTGACCATCAAAAGTAACACCAGCGCGGACGCCAGCTTTCCGCTGTAGAGGTGGATGGCGGCCACGGTGTGAAGATAGTGGTAAGCCGTGATATACATGAGGGCAGAGGTGATGGTCGGGATGATGAACAGATGCGGGTACACGGGAAACACCCTGGCGAACTCGTCCCAGACGAGCCAGACAAAGAGCGCCATACTCGGTAACCAGATCGCCAGGTCGATCACTGTATCCAATCGCCGTCCGAGGTCCGATTCAATATGCAGCCGCCGCGCTACAAAGCCGTCTACGGCGTCCAAAAACAACTGCGCGGCGAACAATCCCACACAAGCTTCAGGCTGCTTTTGGAGTCCGGCAAGCACAATAAAGGGCAAGAAACCCAGCCGGGAGAGCGAAATCATATTGGCCAACTGCTGGCGCTGAAAGAAACTCGACATGCTCACGCCTCCTGTGAGGAGCCAGTCAATAACCTGCTAACCAGCCATTCTACTCGTTTGAACGTGCGAAAACAACGCGGTTTGCCGTGCTCTTGCAAGAGGGAATTTACGGATAGATACTTAACTCAAAACAGCCAGCGCGCACGAGGAAAAAGTAACCCATGACACGTTCAAAACAATGGCTTCGAGTGTTGGCCGGGGTTCTGTTCCTGGCCGGTCTGATCGTGGGAACGGTGGCTTATTTGGATCGCCTGGGTATCGAACTCAACAACCTGTTTGATGAGCTGATGTACGGGCAAAGCTGGTCCTACGAGTCCTCACACGATACCAACGAGCGCCCCTCCCTGATCGAGCAGGTAGCTGATGGTCCCGACCGCCCGCGCTGCCAGATCACGCTGGCCGTTTTTGCGCTGAGCGCTGCCGCGTTGATCGCCGGGGCGCTGCTGTGGCGGAACACGCCCTATCCGTGGGAGCACGTGAATCGGGTCACGGTCATCAGCGGAGGACTGGCCGCGATTACGCTGCTGATCATGATGGCCAGCGCAACCTTCTTCCTGGCGGATCGCACACGATTTTCATTCATGATCCTGCCGCTGATCCCGTGGTGCATTTGCCTGTTGGTGTTCGTGATCGCGCTGGGGGTCGATCTGGTGCGCTGGATGCGCGGGCGTTGGCAGCGCGGGCGCACATGAGCGCATACGGTCACATTGACTCGCACCACGCCGGGTTTTTTCCTATACTGTGGCTGCACTTGTAGATCAAACCAGAGAGTTTAAATACTAATGAGTAGTGATAACCGGATTTCAGATGAAGAAGACCTGCTCAAAATAGACCCGCCATCCAGCGAGAACCACGAAGAACGAATACACTTCTTAGCGAAAGTTCTTGCGCATGGCACCTTGACTGATCAATGGTCGCCAAAATTCGGAATTACACCAAGAGAGGACCCAGAAAACCGCCAATTTGTCGGTGAAAATTGGGGCTCATTAGGCCATACCAACTATAGCAAACGGTTGCACCAATATCTAAAAACAAAATGGGAATTCCTACAACCACAGGCTTCTTTTCTCGAATCCCTTGGATATCTACAACGAATAGGAACACAGGGTGCTTTTCCTCACGAGCGCACCTTCTATATTCTCACATCGCAAGCATATGATTTGCTGCAACAACCAGTTATCCCCCCAAAAGTATTCATCTCCTACTGCCATGAAACAAGCAGCGCTTTCGCCATGATGATTGAATATCGACTTCAAGTAAAACAAATCCCTGTTTTCATCGATAGAAGTATCCCAAAAGGTGATCCTTGGCACGAACGCCTGAAAAACACAGTGCAAAGCTGTCCATTTTTTGTCTGCCTGATCACCAAAGAAGCCTTAGAATCCAAGTACGTCAGAAGTGAAATTCAATGGGCGGAAAAACAGAGAAGAATACCAATCTGGCACCCCGGTTTCAAATACTGTAAAGAACCAGAACACCCTGACTGGCTTCAAGAATTCGTAGAAAGTAAGCAAGCTATTCGTGTTCTTGAAGAGAGCGCAGAAAGCTACCATGATGTAGTGGAAAAGCTGCTTAATGAACTAGGTTTCGCTTAGTTTTTGAAGGGACACCAAGGTCGTAAGATTAAGGAGCACCAAACACATCACTTGTACTTTCCTACACGCATGAATAGAGTCAACACACACTCAATGGAGAATATAGTCACATGAAATCACTGCGATTCTTACTGGTTTTGATGCTGCTGGCAGCGGGGGGCGCTGCCGCATGGAGTCCAATAAGCACCACCGAGGCGCACCAGATATCCTGGCTCCAGGTGTGGATCATGCGCGACCGTGACAGCGGCGTTCACACCGTGGAATACCGCGACAGCGCCGGTAACACCATGGCGTCATTTAGTCTCGGTAACCAGTCCTGGGGCGAACAGGCCGGGGGCCGCTTGTTTGGCTGGGATTTGGACGGAATCTATGTGTTTGATCCGTTCACCGGTGTCGCCAACCGGGAACCTGTCACCAAGCCAGCCGATACCACCCAGTACTACTACTCGCTGTCCAGCCCGGTCCCTACGCCGGACGGGCAGCGCTACGCGTACAGCATTGCGCAGATGCCCACCAACGGCGAAGATGCATCAACAAGCTGGGTCTATGTGCAAACCGTCGGAGCGAATGACGCCCGCCTGATCCACGAAGTTACGAATCCTGATGGCTGGTGGTCGCTGGAACCGCTCGGTTGGAGCGCGGACGGCACGACACTGCTGCTGCATCACCAGCCGCACGGCATCGGCGGTTACATCCTGTTCTGGCAGTATTCAGATGTCGAGCAGTTAAATGTCAACCAGAACACGATCGCGCTGATCGGCGGCGTGGACGGTTTTTCGGCTGATACGAACACGGTCGCGGCTGTCGAAGGTGATTATGGCAGCCTTAGCGGCCTGCGCGTGACCTATGTTCCCACCAGCCAGAGCGCCAGCCACCCGCTGCCCCCGCTGGGTGAAATCCCGGTAGTAGGCGGCGGCGCGCAGTTTTGCCCCGGTGGGCACCGGGTCGCCTACCAGGTCGCTCGCAGCGACCCGGAGCATGAAAAATTCTGGACGATTGTTCTCGATATCCAGAGCGGCCAGTCTCGCGTGGTGCTGCAAGATGAAGCGGTCGGTTATGATTTGACCTTCGGGCATATCAGCGGGTGGCTGGACGATAACACGCTGGTCGTCGGTGAGAGCTGGTACAATCAGAGCGCGATCATCGATGCCAACAGCGGCGCCCTGCTGCGCACGGCACGCGGCGAATTTATGGGGTATGCGGTTGGCATTGTCAGCACCGTGGGCTTCGCCGCCCCAGGCAGTCAGCCCACCAACACACAGTGTCCCGGTGCCCCGGCATCCCGGCTCCAGGTGAACCAGCGCGGGCGCGTGACGTACACTGACGGACGCCCCATCAACATCCGGCAGTCACCCGCCGGGATCAAGATCGGCAGCCAGAAAGAGGGCGCGCCGTTCACCGTGATCAGCGGCCCGACGTGCACATCCGGTTACACGTGGTGGGAAGTCTGCTTCGACAGCGGACTCTGCGGTTTTGTCGCGGAAGGCGAACCGGGCATGTATTATCTGGAACCACTGCCGTAGGACATTGGCCAGCGCGTCATCATGTGGAAAAATTCAGGGCGACCGGGGTGTAAGCCACCAAGATACCGTTGCACACCAGCCGGGGCCGCGCGCCCCGGTTTTCGATCCCCTATGCTTTCGGGCTTGCCCCTGGTGGTAAGTAGCGCTATGGTGGACGAAACAAAAGAGGTAATCATGAACAAAATACGCGCATGGATCGGTCTATACTACAAGAGTCATAACAATATAATTAGGTGTCACGCAATGCGAATACTGGCCCGTGTGAGTGCGGGCAAACGAACATCCTCGGACGATCTGCCGCTACTGCGCGGCTTCGAGCATGGCCGTGATCTCATCCGTCATGGTATGCATTTCTGCGGCGACAACGTCCATATTGACGATATGCGCTTGTGCTCGGTCGGTGTCTTCGGTCATGATAAACAGGCTCGCCAGCAGTGGCTCAGTAAACATGCTCTCAATGATACGGCTGGCTTCCACCGACAGCGCACAGCGCGGCATGGTCGGCGCGTCAGTCAGCACCCACCGCTGGTGGAAGTCATCAAGCATCATAATGACGAGTTGCAAGTCTGCCAGCGTTTCCATTTCCCCCATGCGATCCGAAATAGCCTGATACCCGTCGGCATAATCCAGAACAATCGTGTGCATAATGCCGAACTCTTCAGGCGTGCACGCGGGGATCGGGGCGCTGTATATGGCGTCGTCTTGCGAGTGTGCCGGAAGTGCGGCCAGCAGCAGGACGATCACGAGTACGATAGTCATCATACGTTTCATGTGCTGAACCTCCATAGGCAATTTTTAAGGTGCTGCTATGATCTGGATACGCGTGGTTGCATGTCTCAAGACAAGTTTACCACACGTTCGAATTCGAACGCCGTACAGGTCATTGACCCGCGCGATCGCGGGTTTCTGCCCTACGCCGAACAATTTACCCGGCTAGCGACGCCGCCGGAGATTGTGGAGCAAGGGACTCGGTCAGCAATAAATTCCGATTTTGCTTTCTGGCGGTGCGGAATGTAGGTGTCATGGTCGCCCTGTGTGATCATGCTTCATCCAGCGGTTCGAACCCGTCCGGCGCTTCCTCGTCGTCCGGCACATCAATCCGCCGCATACCGGGCGGGGGACCCGGCGGCGGTTCGGGCGGTCGGTCCAGCAGCGCGGCGAGCGCCTCTGCCGTGGTGACTGGCGCCGCGCACACAAAATTTTCGCAGACATACGCCGCCGGACCGCCATCGCGCAAGGTGCGCGTGCGCAGCAGCGGCGGGTTGGCTGTACCATCGGCGTCTTTGGGCGAGAGCGCCACCAGCGCCAGCGGGCGGTATGCCTGCTGCACCACGTCCAGCATAGCCCGCAACCGCGCGTCCTTGGGATCGCCGATCAAGGCGATCTCGACCGGGCGGCGCAAATACAGTTCCAGCCCGACCAGCATCTCACCAAACGCCATCGGGTACTCGCTCAACGACGATCCGAGCGAGCGGTACAGGTTGAGTGCCGCTTCTTCATAACGTGTTTCCCCGGTGAACCCCGTCAGGCGCATGAGAACATACGCCATCATCGCGTTGCCGGATGGCGTGGCGTTATCCTGCAAATTACGCGGGCGGACGATCAATTCTTCGTGATCGTCACTCGTGTCGTAAAATCCGCCATCCTTGGCCCGGAACCGTGTCAGCACAATTTCCGCCAGCTGTTCCGCCTCGACAAACCAGCGCGTCTCAAACGTGGTCTGGTACAGTTCCAGCAGGCCGTCGATCACGTGCGCGTAGTCTTCCAGGTAGCCGTTAATTTTGCTCTGCCCGTCGCGGCAGGTGCGCCGCAGCCGTCCATCCTGGCCGGACAATTCACTCAGCAGGAATGCGGCGTTGTCCTGCGCGGCCTGGCGATAGTCGTCATGGCCCAGCACACGCGCTGCTTCGGCAAATGCCGCCAGCATCATACCGTTCCAGGCCGTCACGATTTTTTCATCACGCCCCGGCGGAACCCGGTTTTTGCGCAGCGTGAACAACAAGGTTCGCGCCGTCGAGACATCGTCGCGCATTTGCTCGACTGACAGCCCGTGCCGGATCGCAACCCGCTCGATCATGTCGGCCACGTGCAAAATGTTTCGTCCCTCGAAGTTGCCTTCCGGCGTGACGCCCCAATAGGCAAGCACGGCGTTCACATTGTCGATGATGCCGTTCAGCGCATCGCGCAGTTCCGCATCGGACCACACAAAAAAGCGGCCCTCCTCGCCCTCGGAATCGGCGTCCTGCGTGCTGTAAAACCCGCCGCCAGGACCGGTCATTTCGCGCAGCACGTAATCGAGTGTATCCTCGACGATCTCGCGGAAAAACACGTCGTTCGAAAGCTGCCAGGCATGCAAATACACGCGTGCCAACAGCGCGTTGTCATACAGCATTTTTTCGAAATGAGGGACCAGCCAGCGCTCATCCACGCTGTAGCGGTGAAAACCGCCGCCCAACTGGTCATAAATGCCGCCCTGGGCCATTTTTCGCAGCGTAAACAACACTACCTGGGCCGCTTCCTGGCTGCCGGTCGCCTTGTGATAGCGCAGCAGCAGCTCCAGGTTAACCGGGTTAGGAAACTTGGGTTTGGCACGTGTCAGGCCGCCGTGTACCGGATCGGTGCGCCGGATCAGGTTTTGGGCCGCGTCATCCAGCAGAGATACGGCCAGCATCTCCGGCTCTGCTGACAACCCTTCCAACATGTTACGGGTCAGGTCGGCGGACAGCGTGCGCGCGGTACGCTCAACCTCCTTGCGCCGGGTCTGAAACGCGTGTGCGGCGGCTTCCATCACCTGCTGGAAACTCGGCATACCATAACGCGGCTCCGGCGGGTAGTACGTCCCGGCGTGAAACGGGCGCCCATCCGGCGTGAGAAAGACCGTCATCGGCCAGCCCCCGCTGCCCCGGTTAAACGCGAGCGTGGCCTGCATGTAAATATCGTCAATGTCCGGGCGTTCTTCGCGGTCCACCTTGATATTGATAAAATGCGCGTTCATATAGGCGGCGATATCCGGGTCTTCGAAGCTCTCACGCTCCATCACGTGGCACCAATGGCAGGCCGAATAACCGATGCTGAGCAGCACCGGCGTATCCTGTTCTTGGGCTGTTTCTAGCGCTTCGGGTCCCCAGGGATACCAATCCACCGGGTTATTGGCATGTTGGAGCAAATAGGGGCTGGTTTCGTGCTGTAGACGGTTTGCCATAGTCACCTCGTTTGGCCGTTTTTGCGCTGGCACTTTGTACCTGTACACAGGTTATACAAGAAGGGACAGCCGCCAACAAGCGCCAGCCGCCAACAAATGGCGGGGGGTCAAAATTAAATGCCGGGCCACCCCCTGGCCCGGCATCAGTACCGCGAAGTGCAGTTTGGAATAACTCGCGCCCTACCCTGTTTCCGCCTACCTATAAATAAATGGGCTAAAGCCAACCAAAACTGTCACGTCGCATTGAATGGTAAACCGTGTGTTGCAGGACAAACAGCAGCCAACAAGCCTATTCATTTATTGGGCTATTATTAACCACCATAAATAGCATAAGGCAATCAGCGCTTGACCCCATAAAAGCCCGATCAAACTTTTGTTAAGATATTGTTAAGATCAATACCGGCATCCAGCTTTGAGCGCGATGAATCCCATTCATCCAAACCGCCGCTTTCCACGGTGCACTACCTGTGCTATAACGCCGCTATGTTCAGCGTGTGACCGTGTTGCCAAGTCTTGTTTACGGCAGGTCGCCCGTACCTTAAAGGGGTTGATCCGTGTTTATCACAATGATATGCCGTGTCCGCACCTGCTGCCGCGCACGGTAACCATTTATGCACTGCACGTAGAAAGCGATGACCATGCAAGCAGCCCCAACACACAACGGCATACTCATAATCAACAACCCGACCGCCGATCTGCGGTACGACATGGGCAACCTGCGCCTGTTCGCATCCCTGGACGGCGCAGGTAACATTACGCGCTTCCGCCTGCCCGAAGGCCCCGCCGTGCTGGATGCGTGGCAGATCACGGCGCGGTTGGACGGCGTACCGGTGACGTGGCTTAAAGCCGAAGCCGTCGGGCGCTCGTGGACTCTGCACGGTGAAGCGCTTGATGTCAGTGTCACACTCCGCACCGTGTGTGATGCCGACACTGCCGCGCTGATCCAGGTCTGGCAGGTCCACAACAGCGGTGAGTCAGCGCGTGTGTTTACGGTTAACCTCGATGTCCAGTTTGATCTACGCCTGCCCGCCGTGCGCGTCGGGCCGTCAACGTCAGGCGCACGCGCCTACCGTTTTTTGCGCAAAAATCCCGTAGCCCGGCGCACAATCGGCGTGTACCGCTGGGGGTTGATGGACACGATCAGCGAAACACAAAAACACGCCAAAACCCGCTCAAACGCGGTGCGGCTCGACGTTGAGGCGCTCAGCGATGGTTTCCGGGCGCGCGGTGACATCACGGCCACGCTGCGAGCGGGCGATGTCCCGGCAGACTGGCAGGCACAGGCCAACGGCGTAAACGCCAGCTACCGCGCCGTGATCGGACCGGGCCGGGATTACACGCTGCCGTTTATCGTCGCCGCAGCGGACGACGCCGATCCCAACACGTACCGCGCCGCGCTCGCGGATGCCGACCAGTTCACAGCGTGGCTGACGTCGGCATTTGAATGTGATGATCCGCTGCTGCGCAGCCTGGTTGTCGCCA
Organism: Anaerolineae bacterium; assembly: GCA_016930015.1. Lineage (GTDB taxonomy): Bacteria > Chloroflexota > Anaerolineae > Aggregatilineales > Aggregatilineaceae > JAFGHR01. Next base: position 30,272 of record JAFGHR010000102.1, read on the forward strand.
GCCTGAACGTAGCGATGGCCATGTACAAGGAGCTGCCCAGCGGGTTCAAGGGACTGTGGGCCGGGCCGAATTACGCGTTTCCGCCGCGCGTATACTTCCGTGACAGTTATTGGACGGCGCTCCCCCTGCTGCCCTACCGCCCGGACTGGGTGCGCAGCCACATTCAAACGCTGACCAGCGGCGTTCACGCCGACGGCGAGTGTCCCAGCGGCGTGATCGACCGGTCGATCCTGGCGTTCGAAGACCAGGACGAATCCGGCGCGACGGACTGGCTGGCCGATCACCATGATTCCCCGGCGTTTTACGTGCTGCTGCTGCACGAGTACCTGGCCTGGACCGGTGACACATCGATTCTCAAGGAAAAACACCCCGACGGGCGCACCATCTGGACGTGCGCGCAAAACTGCCTGAACCGCCTGATCGCCAACCCGGCCAAAGATCGCGCCCCCAACGATTGGGCCGACAACGTGCTGCGCAGCGAGTGGGTCACCTGCGACCTGGCGCTGCTGTACGGTGCACTCGACGCCGCCGCCGACATCGCACGGCACACCGGCGAATCGGACCTCGCCGCGACATATGTTCAGGACGCGCGCCATATCCAGCACCTGCTGCAAATCCACTGCTGGGACGAGGAACGCGGTTATTACATCGACTACCGGC
>JAFGHR010000103.1 GCA_016930015.1 Anaerolineae bacterium
GGTCATGGGGCAGGCGGGCGGCGTGACCGTGATCAGTGATTACGCGCACCACCCGACCGCGATCCGCGTGACGCTGGCGGCATACCGGGCACGTCCCGGTGTGCGTGACGTATGGGCCGTGTGGCAGCCGCACACTTACGGGCGTTTGCGCGCGCTGGCCGGTGATTTCGCCGGGGCGTTTGGCGCTGCCGATCATGTGCTGGTGACGGATGTGTATTCCGTGCGCGAAAAACAGTCACCGGGGCTGGATGCGCCCGGTATCGCGGATCGTATTCGCGCTGAACGCGCCGCCACGGGCGCCGTCACAGCGGGCGCGGATGTGCGTTATACCGGCACGCACGAGCAGACTGCGCGCGTGCTGATCGACAACGTCCGGCCCGGCGACGTGGTGATCGTGCTGTCGGCGGGTGATGCCCCGTCCATCGGGCAGCAGGTATTGGCTGGACTCAACACAGGGGGGTAATCATGAGCGACGCCTATAGGCCTCTTTATGCACGCTTCGGCGCGGTTTTACAGCGTAACGAGCCGTTAGCCCGGTATACGGTGGCGCGGCTGGGTGGTCCGGCGGACGTCCTATTGACGGTCAGTGAGATCGCCGACCTGGTGGACGCGATCACGCTGGCCCACCAACACGGCATCCCGTGGCGGGTGCTGGGCGGCGGCGCGAACGTACTCGCTGCCGACGCCGGATTTCGCGGCCTGGTCATCGTCAACCATGCCAAACTCGAACGTTACGAGACCGATCAGGTGATCGCCGCCAGCGGCATGCACCTGTCCACGCTGGCGCGGCACTGTATGAGCCGGGGACTGAGCGGGCTGGAGTGGGCGGTCAGCGTGCCCGGCACACTGGGCGGCGCGGTGATCAACAATGCCGGGGCGCACGGCGGGGATATGTCCGGTTCGCTGCGCTGGATCGAGCTGTTGTGCCTGAACGATCAGCCGCATATGGTGGTCTGGTCGGTGAGCCAGATGGACTACGCCTACCGTCACTCGGCGCTGAAGGGCACACACGGGCGTTACGTGGTGCTGATGGCTACGCTCAAGGTGACGCCGGGCCACGATCCCGCCGAACTCAACGCCACCGCCGACGGGTTTGTCGCGCATCGCAAACAGACTCAGCCGCCGGGCGCCTCGTTGGGCAGCATTTTTAAGAATCCGCCGGGCGATCATGCCGGGCGCTTGATCGAAGCTGCCGGGCTGAAAGGTTTTGCGATCGGCGGTGTGCAGATTTCCTCGGTGCACGCCAACTTTTTTATCAACAACCGCCAGGGCACGGCCAGCGATTACCGCGCCCTGATCGATCACGCCCGCGAGACGGTGTTAAAGCGGTTTGGCGTGACGTTGGAACTGGAGATCGAATACCTGGGGGATTGGTAGGGGGATCACATGACGGCTGAAACGATCATATTGGGCCAGGGACGGCTGGCCGAAATTACCTGGTCACCGGATGGCGCGGCATTGGCGGCGGTGGGATCGGTGGGCATGTGGGTCTACGCTGCCGCCGATCTGGACGCGGCCCCGCGTTTGCTGGCTCCCGCTGACGAGGAATTATTGTGCGTGGCGTGGTCACCGGATGGAACCATGTTAGCTGCCGGGACCGAAAACGGCACCGTGTGCGTGTGGGACGCTGTCACCGGGACGTTGCAGCGCGTGCTGGAAGGGGCCTATGATGCCGTTAGCAGCGTGATGTTCAGCCCGGACAGCCGCCTGGTTGCGTCGGCCAGCGATGATCGCGTGGTGCGCGTGTGGGAAGCGGCGACCGGTAACAAATTACACGCGCTGATCGGGCACGGCGGCACGGTCTTCAGTGTGGCCTACAGCCCGGACGGATCCGCGCTGGCATCGGGCAGCAATGACGGTTCGGTTGCGATCTGGGATGGTGAAACCGGCGAACCGGTCCGGCGGCTGGCAACGGATGGCGCGTTCGTGAACAGTGTGGCCTACAGCCCGGATGGGGCGGTGTTGGTCGCGGGCTGCGTAGATGGTGTGGCCTGGGTCTGGGACGCGGCAGCGGGCCGGATTCGGCACGTGATCGAAGCGCACGATGGCACGGTCGAACGTGTAGCCGTGTCACCGGACGGTGTTACCCTGGCGACCGGTGGCGATGACGGCGACGTGGTGCTGTGGGACATAACAACCGGCGGCGACCGGTTCACGCTGGCCGGGCATACGGGCGGCGTGCTGTCCCTGGCCTACAGCCCGGACGGGTCCCGGCTGGCGGTCGGCAGTTGGGACGGCGCGATCCGCGTGTGGAATCCGGTTGACGGCAGCCTGCTGCACACGCTTCACGGGTTCATGGACACGGTGCGCGGGCTGGCGTGGAGTCCTGATGGCCGCGTGGTGCTGACCGTGAGCGCGGACGACGTGCTGCGGTTGTGGGATATCGAAAATCGCAGGCTGCGGCACGTGATTTCCGGCGATCCCGGCTGGGCGCTGTGTGTGGCGCATGGTCCGGCGGGCGCGGTACTGGCTGCCGGGGCTGAGGACGGCGCGATCACATTGATCAACGGCGCGTCAGGTGACGAGATCATGGCGCTGGAAGGGCATGTTCAGCCGGTTTTGGCGCTGGCCTTCAGCCCGGATGGACTGCTGTTAGCGTCGGCGGGCGCGGACAGTACGGTCCGTATCTGGGATATGACCACCGGCCAGCACGAACGCACGCTGTCGGGATACATTGGCGCGGTATTGAGCGTGGCCTGGTCGCCGGACGGTGCGTTATTGGCGGCGGGTGCCCAGGATGGATTTTTGCGCGTGACGGATACCGCCCAATGGCAGCGCCTATACTCGTTTGACTGTGACGCCGGGCAGATACCCGGTGTCGCGTTTAGCCCGGATGGATCGATCCTGGCGGCGGCGTGTGAGAACCAGCGCGTGCGTTTGTGGGGTATGGAATCCGGCACGGCGGTAGGTGATTTAAGCGGGCATCAGGGCGCGGTGCTGCGTGTGGCCTACAGCCCGGACGGCACGCGGTTAGTTTCATCCGGTCAGGGCGCTGACGTGTGCCTGTGGGACAGCCTGCGCGACAGCCTGGTGCGTGTGTTGGATGGGCACCGCTACGAAGTGGCGGGCGCGGCCTTCAGTCCGGATGGGTCGCTGCTGGCGACCGGCGGCGGTGATGGCACGGTCCGGCTGTGGCCCATGCGCGATCAGGCGGACTCGGCAGCGAATTCCGAGGTGGAGTAGGATCGTCCACGCCACACCAAACAGCCGTTTTCCCTATGTTATCAGGTGTGCTGTTGAACACATTGCGTCAAATTGACGGTTGGCTTTTGTTCAACACCTTCCCCTCAAATCCCCCGTCCAGCCAGGTGTACGGGGACTTGGCGCCACCGGCTTTTTCCCCTCCATGGCTTGGCCGGGGAGGGGAAACCGGGCGCAGCCTGCGGGCTAAAGCCCGGAGGGGAGGGGCGTCAGGTTTTTTGGTGCGAATATCCTGGCGGCGGATTGGACAAGCGCGCCATGTTGGATTATAGTGGGATTAGTGTGTGGGAAACACCGGCGGCGTGTGCGCAGGTGGCATTTTTGCACAGGCCGATCGTTTGGAGCAGCCGGATTTTACTAGCGGTTTCGTCAAGAATCAGCAGCGAACACAGCCGATGACTTCCTCGTTAAAAACCAAACCGCGCCAACCACGGCGTGAACCTGTTGGACGAGGACATGTGCGTCCATCCGGCGAGTCGGAAACACCGCCGGGGGCCGACGCTGCCCCGCGCCGGATGCGCCCGCGCTCGCAATCACAGGTGAGCAGCCCAGCGCGGGTTTCCCAGCGGCGGGCCGAACGCCGCGCCCGGAAGCGCACTATTCAGGCGCAGCGTACCCCGGCGCGCTCCCGGCGGCGAGCGAAACGCTCAAGCTGGCTATTTAGCTGGCGGGCGGTTTCGGGTATGATTGTGTTTGGGCTGGCGGTTGTGCTGTACCTGTTCCTGACGGCTGAGGCTTTTTTTGTCAACTCGGTCGGCATCGGCGGCGAGCGTTATTTATCACGCGAGGAAATTTTTCGTTTCAGCGATATCGCGCGTGAGCATATTTTCTGGATTGATCCCGACGATGTCGAGATGCGTTTAGAAGCAGTGCCCAATATCGCCGATGCTGAAGTGTACATTGGCTGGCCGCCCGACATGGTCCAGATCATTGTGACCGAGCGCGAACCGGCGTTGATCTGGGAACAGGGCGTGCGCGTGTGGGTGGACGTAAACGGCATCGTGATGAAACAGCGCGAGGACCGGCCCGACCTGCTGCGCATCGTGGTGCCGGACGCGGCGGAACCGCTTGACGCCGGGGCACGCATCCCCGCCACCATTGTAGACGGCGCGCTCCAACTGCGCCGCCGCCATCCCAATATCGACGTTCTGTTGTATGATCCGATGAAGGGCCTGGGCTATCGTGACGGGCGCGGCTGGACGGTATGGTTCGGCACCGGCGATGAAATTGATGTGAAGCTGCTGGTGTATGATGCCGTCGTGCGCAACATCCAGGAACAGAAGATTCAGCCCGGCGAGATCGTTGTCAGCGATCCGGACCGGCCCTATTACAACATCTTGTGGCGCGAAGGGGAATGAGCAGGTGCGGTCTTGAAACGCTTGGGCATCAACCGTAAAGGCTGCATGGCAATATTATGGGCGAACTGGTTGTAGGCATTGATATCGGCACCACCAAGGTGTGTACGATTGTCGGGGAAGTCCGCGAAACGGACATCTACGTGTTGGGCGTGGGTATCGAGCCTTCGCACGGCATGAAAAAAGGGTTGGTTGTTGATGTGAATGCCCTGACCACGGCAATTTCATCATCAGTGCACAAGGCCGAACGCAGCAGCGGGTATGAGATCGGGCGGGCGTTTGTATCGGTGGCGGGCGGGCATATCGAGTCGGTCAACAGCCGGGGCGCGGTCGGTGTATCCAATACGCGCGGCGTGGTGCTGTCCGACCTGGAGCGCGCGATGGATGCCGCCCGCGCGGTCACCCTGCCGCATGGGCGCGAAGTGTTACACGTGATCCCGCGTAATTATACGCTCGACGACCAGACCGGTTTGCGCAGTCCGCTGGGTATGCTCGGTTTCCGGCTGGAAGTTGAAGCGCACGTGATCACGGCGGCCACATCCAGCATTCAAAATCTCGAACGGGCTGTCGAAGCCGCCGGGGTATACGTGGACCGTTTTATCCTGAATCCGCTGGCGTCGGGAGACGTGATTTTGGCCGACACCGAGCGCGAGTCCGGGGTGATGGTCGTGGACATTGGCGGCGGCACAACCGACCTGGCGATGTTCATTGACGGGTCGGTGTGGCACACGGCGGTGATCGCGGTTGGCGGCCAGCACATTACCAATGATATCGCGCACGGGCTGCACCTGCCGTTTGAACTGGCCGAAGCGGTCAAGCTCCAGTACGGTCACGCCGATCCCAAAGCGGTCAGCCCGTTAGAGGCATTCCCGATCCAGCCGTTTGGCGAGGAACTGCCCAGCAAAGTCCTGCGCACCGACCTGGCGCATATCATCCATGCGCGGGTGACCGAGATGTTTGAACTCATCATGAAAGAGGCCAAACGCAGCGGGTATGACGGTTTGTTAAAAGCCGGGATCGTGCTGACCGGTGGCAGCAGTCTGCTGCCCGGCATCAAAACCGTCGCGGCAAGTGTGCTTAAAACCCCCGTGCGCGTGGCCCATCCCGAAAACCTGACCGGCATGTCTGAGCAGCTTAAAAATCCGTCGTACAGTACTAGCGTGGGATTGCTAAAACTGGGCCTGATCATGGATCTTGAAGATGACCGCCGCGAATCGATGCGGCACAATGGTGATCATCACTCACGTGTCAATGTTGGCGGGTTTTTGCGGCGGGCGTTCGGACGGTTGCTGCCCGGTGAGGAAGAGGAGTAATGCTGCCAGCGCCGGTCGTGATGTGGCGGTGCACGTGTATGCCCGCTGCCGGAACCGGTCAGACTAATCGAGGAACATAACACAACCGGCAAACGCCGGTCGTCAGGGTGTGACGATGAACCAGGCAGCCGCCTTTGGAGCCATTCTACTTATTTTTGTGGGCATCCTGGTTGTTGTTATGTCTATGACCAATCGCAGCAGTAAGGGTAAAAAGCGACCCTCGCGTGCCGAACCGCAAAACAACCCGGCGGCGAGTGCGCTGCCAATGCAGACCGACGAATCCGGCCAGCCCTACTATTATGACTGGGAAGATGAAGGGTCAACATCCTATTCGCTGAGCCTGCATCGGTTTGACGCCAGCGGTGATTTTATTGGCAAAGAATGTGATGTTTGCTGTGAGGTCAAATGGCTGGGTGATTTTTTCTTGCATGGGACCAGCCACGACAAGCGCACCAACACCTGTAAGGCGTGTAGTGACCGGTTGGCGGTCGAACGGCTCGAACACCGCATTCGTACCCTTCAGGCCGAGATCGAGGCCTGCCGGCACGATCCGACCTTGTGCGATGAGGGCCTGGTGCAGGAACTCGCCAGGCTGGAACAGGAACTGGCGCAGACTGAACAGCAGTTATGGCATTTGCTCGGTCCAGCCGAGTACCCGGATGCCTGGAGTTTACAATGGCGCGAGTATTATCGCCGCCGCAAAGAAGCCGGGCTGCCCTACATCGTGACAGCACGGGACCAACGTACTTAACCGGGCGGATTGCGCTTCAAGCAAAACCGTGATAAACCATAACAATGTGAAGTGGATTATAAGTCGTTCTTTTCAATTACGAGCAGCTTTTTAACGGACGTTTTTTTAAACGTTTAGGAGCCGGGTAAACAGATTTATTTTTCCATTAGCGAAAATGCCGTACAATAACGGAATAGCATGAGTCACACTGGAACAGGGCGACGCTGTCAACCCAGGCCCAACACAACGGGGATGGCTGGCATCCTGGCCGGGCTGCACAAGGATTTAGGAGGGACAATCGTATGACTGAGGCGACGGTACCCATTACTGAAAACTTCGCCAGTATCAAGGTCGTCGGGATCGGCGGTGGCGGAAGCAATGCTGTCAACCGCATGATTGAAGAAGGCTTGGGGGGAGTTGAATTTATTGCCATTAATACAGACGCCCAGGCACTTATGCTTAGCAAGGCCAAAACACGCGTGCGCATTGGTGACAAGCTGACGCGCGGCCTTGGCGCTGGCGGGAATCCGGAGGTGGGCCGCAAGGCTGCCGAGGAAAGCGCCGACGAGCTGTATGAAGTGATGCGCGGCGCGGATATGGTGTTTATTACCAGCGGCATGGGCGGCGGCACCGGCACGGGGGGCACGCCGGTCATTGCGCAAGTTGCGAAAGAACTTGGCGCGCTGACGATTGGTGTTGTGACACGCCCGTTCACATTTGAGGGCGCACGCCGCATTCAAGCCGCCGAAGCCGGGATCGAGGCGCTCAAGGGCCAGGTCGATACCTTGATCGTGATTCCGAATGATCGCCTGCTGCAAATCGTTGATAAACGCGCCAGCTTGCAAGATGCGTTCGGGATGGCGGATGACGTGCTGCGCCAGGGTATCCAGGGTATTTCTGAATTGATCACGGTACCCGGCCTGATCAACCTGGACTTTGCCGATGTGCGCACCATCATGTCAGAGGGTGGGGCGGCGCTGATGGCTGTCGGGCGTGCGACCGGTGAGGATCGTGCACGGCAGGCCGCCGAAGAGGCGATCAGCAGCAACCTGCTCGACGTAACGATCGATGGCGCGCGCGGCATCCTGTTTAATATTACGGGCGGCCCCGGCATGAGCCTGTTTGAGGTGAATGAGGCCGCCGCGATTATCAAGGAAACAGCGCACCCCGACGTGAACCTGATCTTTGGCGCGGTGATCGACGATAACATGGGCGAGGAAGTTCGCCTGACCGTCATCGCGACCGGGTTCGAGCAGTCGCGCGTAGCGACACGCCGCCCGGTCAGCGCCCGTGATCGTGTTGGCAAAGCAGCGCCAGCCGCGCGCCCGGCGGCGCGTTCGACCGAATCCGCGAAGCCCGATACCGAAGCGGATACCACGGATGATGCGTCACAGTCGCAGCCCGCGCAGCGCAAGGTCGAAGAAGACTTTACGTCGCGGGTGTACGATACGAACGATCTGGATATTCCGGCATTTTTACGCCGCCGGTAGGGTGCGTGCGACCGGTATCAACCCGGTTAACCTGGATGATGGCTGTGTGTGCCACATGTCCGGGTTTGAGTGTGCGTGTTAACCCTCCTGAATGATGTCTTCCCATCTGGGCGGATAGGGCCTGTTTGCCTGGGTGGGGAGACATTTTGCGTGATGCCCGGCGCCGTGCTGATACCCGTCCGCTTAATTATGATGCGCGAAAAAAATTCAAACCGTAAACCTACCAAAAAAGGACCCAGGTACTATACACTAGAATGCTTGTTCGTGTTAAAGTGAGAGTCCAGTTAACCACCATATATAGGGGCCATGTATGGCCTCAACCCCCATATATGGTGTTTTGTTTCTCAACAGGGTTGGCAGTCTGACGCATTACCTCATAATCGCCGGTGGCTGCAACACGTAGTCGGGGTAATCTAATTTTCGGAAAGGCTGACGTTCATGAAGTGCCCGTATTGCGGCGCTGAAGACCAGTCACGCGTGCTCGATACCACGCGCGACACTCAGGACGGTATTCGCCGTCGTCGCCAGTGCAAAAACTGTAAGCGGCGGTTCAGCACGTATGAAAAAGTGCTGCGTGCCACGCCGCTGCTGGTAAAAAGTAATGGCGACCGTGAAGCCTTTGACCGTGAAAAGTTAATCCGGGGCATTCAAATTTCGTGTGCAAAACGCCCGATCCCGGCTTCCGGGATCAATGCCCTGGTGAACCGTATTGAAACACACTTACAGCAAATGGGCCGGGACGAAGTATCGAGCCGGGTAGTAGGCGACATGGTGATCGAGGGCCTGAAGGAACTCGACCCGATCGCGTATATCCGGTATGCGATTGTATATCTGGGGTTGGACAATCTCACCGGCGTGCGGGACATGATCGACAATCTGCTGGGCGACCAGAATGACAAGCCAGGTAAAAGGGCCAAAACGGTCCGGTCTTCGGCCTCTCGATCCAAACCGGCAGAATCCAGCGCAAGTTCGACCACATCCTCGGCGGCTGGCGCAGCTACACCCGTATCGTCACGACCAACACCGGAAACCTCGTCCTAACCGACGACCGCTGATCTTCAACCACAACCTCATTGGGGGGTCCTGTCTGATTGTTTGTTCAGGACCTGAGCCTTGCTTTTCGCTTTTGCCGGGTGGGCAAACACATCATTTGACGGAGTAACGAGTGCACAAGGAGATAATCATGGTGGGACCGTCAACAACATCCACAACTGTCGATCCACGGGCCAACGGCTTTCAGAAAGTGGCGCTGCCGCCCGATTTGCAGCGCAGCATCCCGCTAAACGATAACGCGCGTACCGTTTTACGTAAGCGGTATTTGCGGCGCGGCGAAGACGGCCAGCCGGTCGAAACCGAGCAGGAAATGTTCTGGCGCGTGGCGTATCATGTCGCCAAAGCCGAAGAAGAACACGACAGCCAGATCGAACCGGTCGCCCGCCGGTTTTATGACCTGTTGACGACGCTGCGTTTTTTCCCGAACAGCCCGACATTTACCGGGGCGGGGACGCCGTTGGGCCAGTTGGCGGCGTGTTTTGTGCTGCCGATCGATGACGACATGGGGCGTACCGGCTCCGGCATTTTTGAGACACTGCGCCATGCGGCCCTGATCCAGCAAACCGGCGGGGGAAACGGGTTTGCGTTCAGCCGGCTGCGGCCCAAAGGTGCCATTGTGAAATCGTCCAACGGCGAAGCAACCGGCCCGGTGGGCTTTTTGCGCGTGTACGATCAGGCATTTGGCGAGATCGCGCAAGGTGGTTCGCGGCGCGGCGCCAATATGGCCGTGCTGCGCGTGGATCACCCCGACATTCGCCAGTTTGTGACATGTAAGACCAGCGAGGACGCGATCACCAACTTTAATATTTCGGTCGGTGTCACCGATAAATTTATGCAGGCTGTCAAAGAGGATGGCGATTTTGATCTGCTCGACTCGCGGGATGGCTCCGTGTGGGAAACGGTCCGGGCGCGCGACCTGTTCGACCTGATCGTCAAACAGGCCTATCACAACGGCGAGCCGGGCATGTTGTTCCTGGATACAGCGAACCGTGACAACCCGGTCCCGCAGCTCTACGAACTGGAATCGACCAACCCGTGCGGCGAGCAGTTCCTCGGCCCGTATGAAAACTGCTGCCTGGGATCGGTCAACCTGGCCCGGCACCTGGACCCTGACGGTTTTGTGGACTGGGACAAACTGCGCGAATCGGTCGAGCTGGCGACACGTTTTCTCGAAGACGTGGTCACGGCCAACGCCTATGTGCCCGCCGTGCCGAAACTGAGAGAGGCCGCTCTCCGTGTGCGCCGTATCGGCCTGGGGATCATGGGGCTGGCGGATATGATGTACGCGCTCGGTGTGCGTTATGGCTCGCTTGAAGGCCAGGAATTCGCCAGCCAGGTCATGGAATTTGTACGTTTCCACAGCATGCGAACCAGCATCGACCTGGCCCAGGAACGCGGCCCCTTCCCGGCGATCGAGGGCAGCATTTACGATCCGAACCACCTGACGTGGCAGCCGCCGCGTCCGCTGGTGCCGCATGTGCACGACTGGGGACGCCCGGCGCTGGACTGGTCCGAGATTGAGGACGGTATCCGCCAGCACGGCATCCGCAACGGCGCCCAGCTTACGATTGCGCCGACCGGCACGATTTCCACGGTCGCGGGCTGTGAGGGTTACGGCTGCGAGCCGGTGTTTGCGCTGGCCTACATGCGTTACGTGAACGACAACGGCAAACAGCTTACCCTGCAATATACCAGCCCTCAATTTGAACGGGCGCTGCGTGCTGCCGGATTGGGCGAACAAACTATCCAAGACATTATCGCCGAGGTCAACCAGGGCGGCACCTGCCAGCACATCGCGGCTGTGCCTCCGGCTATCCGCCGCGTGTTTGTCGTCAGTGGGGATGTCACCGCCGACGAACATGTACGCATGCAGGCCGCGCTGCAGGTGTTTGTAGACAACGCGATCTCCAAAACCTGCAACTTCCCGGTTGATGCCAGCCGGGACGATATCGCCAACGCGTACCGGCTGGGCTGGGAACTCGGCTGCAAGGGCCTGACCGTCTACGTGACCGGCAGCCGTGACAGGGTGGTGTTGGAAACCGCCGAAACCGCCCAAAAGAAACAGCAGGGTGATGATACCGAACCGGCCATCCAGCCGCGTTTGTTCAACGAAGAAAAGAAACCCCGTCCGCGCTTTTTGACCGGCAAGACGTACCGCATCCAGACGCCGCTGGGCACAACGTATGTCACCGTGAACGAAAACGGCCAGGGCAAAGGTCACCCGTTTGAGGTGTTTGTCCATACCGCCAAGGCCGGGACGGATACGGCGGCAGTTTCCGAGGCGATGGGCCGCTTGATGTCCTACATTTTACGGCTGTCATCGCCGGTTAGCCCGCGTAACCGCGTGTTGGAGATCGTGCGCCAGCTTAACGGGATTGGCGGCGTGCGCTCGATCGGTTTTGGACCGTCACGGGTGCGTAGCCTGCCGGACGGTGTGGCCCAGGTGCTCCAGGAATATCTGGACGAGAGCGACGAATACACGGGCACCGCTGAGCACGAAGCGATCCAGCCGCCGGAAAATCAGCTCGCGCTGCCGATGGAAAAACCGGCCACGGGATCGCCGCGTCGCCTCGGCGACTTATGCCCGGAATGCGGCGCGGCGGCGCTGGTCAACGAGGAAGGCTGCCGCAAGTGTTATAGCTGCGGTTTCAGCGAGTGCTAACCGTTCGTTTGTCGGCGTGTGAGCGAAAAATGGGGAACAGGGATCGGCGGTGTGCCGGTCCCTGTTGTGTGTCTCGCCCGGTGATTATATCCAAACGCTAACGCCCCTCCCCTCCGCGCTACGCGCGGTATCCCCTCCCCGACATAGTCATGGAGGGGAAAAAGCCGTTGATCGCAAGCTGAAAAGTCCCCCGTCCAGCTTGGCTGGAAGGGGGATTAGGGGGAAGGCGTTGCTTAAAAGCATCCATACACTTAAGGCGATTGCCATACCGCGCCCGGTTTCCCCCATGACAGACTGTGCTCACCCGGTATAATGGGGCGGGTGTGTTGATCATGATGGCACGGAGACAGCCACTTGAGTCACGGATCAGAACGAGTGACCAATCACCGGGCAGCCACCTGGCGTTGGGGACGCCGGTTAATTTTCGTGGGGATCGTGCTGGCGCTGGTGGGTATGCTGTTGGCGGGCGCGTTAGCCGCCACGATTGTACGGTATGGTGACGTGGACCGCACCCGCGACGCCGATGTGATCGTTGTGTTGGGCGGCGGGTATGCTGGCACTATCAGGCGCACCCAGCACGCCGTGACACTCTACCAACAGGGCTACGCGCCGTATGTGTTGTGTGCCGGTGGACTGCGGCTGCACCTTGGGGACACTGAGGCGGAACGCTGCTCGCGCATCGCGAAGGAAGGCGGGATACCGCCCGAAGCGATTTTGCTGGAAAACAACAGTTTCAGCACCGAGGAAAACGCGATCCATGCGGCGGCGGTGATGCGCCAGCGCGGCTGGCAAACGGCGGTTGTGGTCAGTGATAACTATCACCTGTGGCGGGCGCGGTGGATGTTCGATGAGCAGGATATCACCGTTTGGACCAGCCCGGCCCAGGTCACGACCGGGCCGCTTGACCGGTCGGAGTATGTGTCCGGCGTGCTGCACGAACTCGCGGCGGTGGGGTGGTATACCGCCAAAACGATCTTGAGACTGCCCTACACCGACTTCGATTTGTGAAATTTTCCGTGATTTCATGAATTTTTATGCTTGATGGGGCGCTTTGGGCCCAATCGACCGCCAAGTTGCGGTACACTGTAAACGACGTGGTGTGTTTTTTAGTTCAGTACGTACACTGGAGATTCACGGATGACTCATATCCTGGTCGTGGAAGACGATGACGATCTGCGTTATCTATACGATATGATGCTGTCCCGCCAGGGGTACGAAGTCGATATTGTCGAAAGTGCGTCACAGGCCATTGCCACCCTGACCAACCAGCTTTATGACCTGATCTTACTGGATTTGAATATGCCCGGTGCCCCCGGCACCCGGCTGATCGAGTTCACGCGCGATGATATCCGGTTGAAGAACATCCCCATTGTGGTTATCTCGGCAAACGACCGCTGGCAAAAGCGTGTGCTTGATATGGGTGTCAAACATTTTGTCGTGAAGCCGGTCACCATGCAGCGGCTTATCGAAGTCACCGACCATATCCTCAGTAAGAACAACGGCGGCAGCGCCTGATCGCCTGTCGTGTCCCCTGTTTGGCGCCAGACCGTTTTCACCTACCAGCCGTAGGATAAGCGTTGCACAGCCGTCGCGTGCGGCAAATTCCAGCCTCTACAATTAAAAGTGAGCCCTGTGGTTTGGGCTACAGGCTTGTAAACCTGATTCGATTGACAGGTGCATTCCAGGCTGAAAATACGCCGCGGACGCCGTGTGTTGTGCGGCGCGGTATCCCGCCTCAGGCTTCAAGCGCACCCTGTGCCATCGAGCCGGTTTCTCTTTGATGCTTGATTCACCTATAATGAATACGCCTCAATCGGTCAGATAATTAGACTATTGGTGGGAGAAAACGCTTATGAAAACTCGACGATTCCGGTGGGTGATCGGGCTGGGCATCGTGACGACGATCACGCTTGCTGCCAGCCTCATCGGCGGGCCGTTGGTCGCGTGGGGTGCACCCGGCGGCCAGGAAAACGGTCTTCCGCCCCGTGTGTTTGACACGATTCCGCTTCCCGGCGAAGAATTACCGCTAGAGGGTGCGGTTTCTTTTTTCTTTGACCAGCCGATGGATCCCGAAGCAAGCGCGGCGGCATTTGAGGTGCTGCCGGGGCCTGTGGACGGTGAAATAACCTGGTCGGACGGTAACACCGCTATGACGTTTACGCCCGCGGCACCGTATGAACGGGCGACCGAATACACGTTTACGCTTGGTATGGGGGCGCTCTCGGCGGAAGGGGTGGCACTCGAAGACACCTTTTCGCTCACGCTGCGCACCATTGGTTATCTTGAAGTGTCCGAAGTGCTGCCCGCCGACGAATCAACGGCGGTTGACACGGACAGCATTTTTACCGTGATCTTTAACCGCCCGGTCGTGCCACTGGTCACGGTTGAGGACATGGGCGACCTGCCGCACCCCTTGACGTTTGACCCGCCGGTCGAAGGTAAGGGCGAATGGCTTAACACGTCGATCTACCTGTTTACACCCAGCAGGGAACTGCGCGGCGGCACAGAATACACCGTGACGGTAACCGCTGGCCTGGAAGATGCAACCGGCGGCATACTCAAGGACGACTATTCATGGTCGTTTGCCACGCTTCAGCCGGATGTGCTTGAAATTTCTCCCAGTGACGGGCGTAATGGCGTGCTGCTGGAAACCGATATCTCGGTGCGTTTCAGCCAGGCGATGGACCCGGCGACTACCGAGCAGGCGATCAAGGTGATCAAGGTCGCGCCGTTTGAAGACGCGGAAGAAGCCGCCGCCGCTGAACCGGTGGTCGGTGATTTCGATTGGGACGACGACGGGCGCGAGGTGACCTTTTCACCGGTCGAGATGCTGGATATCGAATCGCGTTATCTGATCACGGTAGACAACGACATCGCCCAGAGCACGAGCGGCGCGTTTTTGCGTGAATCGGCTTCCAGCGAGTTTAGCACGGTGCCCTATCCACGCATCACGGGTACGTCACCATCCGACGGTGATACGCAGGCATCGCCCTACGGCGGTTTTACGATTTACTTCGAAGGCGCGATGGATTTCGACACGATGGAAGGTAAAGTCAGCGTTGATCCGGAGCCGTGGCGCGAGTACGACACCTATTTCTACGACTACGGCAACAGTTATTCGCTGTCGTTTGATACCGAGCCGAGCACCGAATATACGATCACGATTTTGCCCGGCATGGCCGACCGCTACGGCAACACGATTGACGAAGGGCTGGTTGTCAACTACACCACGCGCGCCTATCCGCCCGAACTGACGCTTCAAACAACGGGGCGGGTTGGCCTGTACAGCGCCTACACCGAGGCGACACGTGTGTTTGTGACACATCGCAACGTGTCGCGTATCGATTTCGCGTTGTGGCGCGTATCCCTGGCGCGCCTGGCCAAGCTGACCGGCCCGGACAGCTACGACGCGTGGGAGAAATACAATCCGCGCAACGCCGACCTGCTGCGCCGCTGGTCGATTGACGTCAGCAGCCACCAGGATTTGCGCCGTTACGAGCTGGTGTACATCGATGATGAAGGCGCCAGCGGCATTGCAAATATCCAGTGTTTGGGCGCACCTGACCCGCAGGTCAAACAGGGTGACGTGGTGATCGTGGGGCGCGAGGACGAGCTGCCGCTCAACATCCGCCAGGAGCCGAATATGGGCGGTCAGATCATCACCGAGGTGCTGCCCGACGACACGTTCCAGATCATCGGCGGGCCGTTCTGCGCGGACGGTTACCTGTGGTGGCAGGCTCGCCTGAACAACGGCATCGAGGGCTGGGCGGCTGAAGGCAACCTGGAGATGTACTTCTACGAGCCGCTGGGCGCGTTCCCTGACGATCCGAATGCGCCAGAATCAGGCGATTCGGGCGCGGCCTACCAGCCGGAATCACTGGAACCGGGTATTTATTATCTCAGGGCGGAGTCGCCTGAAACGAACGACTGGAACGATCGCACTGAACGGCATATTCTGCTGGTCGCGACGGCTAATATCACGCTCAAGTTCAGCCAGGATACCGGGCTGGCGTGGGTGACCGACCTGGACAGCGGCGTGCCGGTCGAAGGCGTGCCGGTGATCTTTTACAATGAGTATTTTAACCCCGTCGCGCAGGCGAGCACCGATGCCGATGGCCTGGCCGTGGTCACGATCCCGCACCTGAGCGACCTCTACACAACGATGTACGCCACGGTCGATGATGGCGGGCATTTTGGTTATACCGTGAGCACCTGGGCGGATGGCCTGGAGCCGTGGCAGTTCGACGTGTCCAGCGACTACGAGCCGGAAAACCTGACCACCTACATCTACACCGACCGTCCGATCTACCGGCCCGGCCAGCCCGTGTACTTCAAGGGCATCATCCGCGACCGCGACGACGTGACGTATACCGTCCCCACGATCAAGCGCGTGCCGGTCACGATCTTTGACGACCGCGGCGAGTTGATCTATGAAGAAGAACTCCCGGTCAATGCTATGGGATCGTTCAGCGGTGAGCTGATGCTGGACGCGGAAGCGCCGCTGGGCTATTACCGCATCGTGGCCGAAGTGAGCAGCAACCGGCGCGACAACTTCGGGCAGGGCTTCAGCGTGGCCGAATATCGCGCGCCGGAGTTCCAGGTCGAAGTTACGCCCGACCAGGACCAGGTCGCCCAGGGTGACACGCTTCGCGTCCGCGTCGAATCGACGTATTTCTTCGGCGGGGCGGTATCTAACGCCACCGTGCGGTATACCGTGCTCTCGCGTGACTACAACTTCCGCTACACCGGCAAAGAGCCCGGCTACTGGTCGTTTACAGACCAGAACTATGATTTTTACTCGCCCGAATACTACGGCCCGCAGGGGCAGGTCGTGGATGAGGGCGAAGCAAAAACCGATGATCAGGGCGTGTTCTGGATCGAGATGAAAGCCGATCTCGGCGAGAAGGGCAGCAGCCAGACGTATACCATCGAAGCCCAGGTGATCGACGAAAGCGACCGCCTGGTGGCGGGCCGTACATCGGTCGTGGTCCACCAGGGCGCAGTTTACGTTGGTTTGCAGCCCGCCGACTACATCGGGTTTGCCAACCGGGATAACATCGTGCACCTGATCGCGGTGGACTGGTTCAGCGAGTCTGTGCCGGATCAGGAAGTCGAATACGAAGTGGTCGAACGCCACTGGTACAACGTGCAGGAAGAAGACGAGATGGGCCGCACGGTCTGGACCTGGGAAGTTGAAGAAAACCCGGTCGAAGGCGGCAGCGGCACCGTCACCACGGATGCCGATGGTAAGGCCGATATCATGTTCCGGCCTGAAGTGGGCGGCGTGTATAAAGTTTACGCGCGTACCAAAGACGCCAGCGGCAACGCGATCACATCCAGCGCGTTTTTGTGGGTCAGCGGCAGAGACTTTATCAACTGGCGGCAGGAAAACTCAAACCGCGTCCAGTTGATCACCGACAAGGACGACTACGCCGTCGGTGATACGGCCAAGATTCTGATCCCCAGCCCGTGGCAGGGCACCGCCTACGCCATGATCACGGTGGAGCGCGGCGATATCCTGACGCAAGAAGTCGTGCGCATGGATACCAACAGCCACGTGTTCGAACTACCCATCCAGCCGGGGTTTGCGCCCAACATCTTTGTGAGCGCGGTGCTGGTTAAGGGTGTTGACGAAAACAACCCGACAGCCCAGTTCCGTGTCGGGGTCGCCCAGCTTAACGTCGATACCGAACGTTTGGTGATGGACCTCGACGTGACATCTAACATCGACGTGGAAGCCGGTGAGTTTGCCGGACCGGGCGACGAAGTCACGTACACAATCAAGGCGACCGACTGGGAAGGCACGCCCGTACCCAACGCTGAAATCGGCGTCGGCGTGACCGATCTTGCGGTGCTGTCGATTGCCGGGGCCAATTCTCCCGACCTGCTGCCGTACTTCTACTTTGAGCGCGGGGTCACGGTCCGCACGGCAGTGCCGCTGACCATCAGCGTAGACCAGGCGACACAGATTATCATCGACACCATCAAAGGTGGTGGCGGCGGCGGCGGCGAAGGCGGTTTGTTCGACGTGCGTGAAGAATTTGTCGATACGCCGCTGTGGTCGCCGACGCTGATGACCGACGAAAACGGTGAAGCGACCGTATCCGTCACCATGCCCGATAACCTGACCACGTGGCGCCTGGACGCCCGCGCGGTCACGTCCGGTGACGACGGGCCGATGCTGGTCGGCCAGACGACGTTTGACCTGCTCAGCACGCGCCCCGTGTTGATCCGGCCCGGTACGCCGCGTTTCTTCATCGTGGGTGATAGGGCTACGCTGGCGGCGGTCGTGAACAACAATACGCAGGAAGACCTGCTGACCGAAGTCACGCTTGAGGGCACCGGCTTTACAATGGCTGACGGTGTCGAACATTCGCAGTTTGTGAACGTCCCTGCCAAGGGCCGCGCCCGCGTGAACTGGGAAGTCGAGATTCTCGACGTGGACCTGGTAGACGCGACGTTCTACGCCAATGCCAACGACGGCGCGTACACGGACGCCAGCAAGCCGCCCCAGGGCCGCGAAGGTGATCGTAAGCTGCCCGTGTACAAGTACGAAGTCCCGGAGACGGTCGGCACGGCGGGCACGCTCTACGGGCCGGAATCCAGCAGCCGCACCGAATCGGTGGTTTTGCCGCGCCGCTTTGACGTGACGCAGGGCCACCTGGATGTGCGCCTGGATCGCTCGCTGGCCGCTGCCGCTGTAGACGGTATGAAGTGGCTGCGCAACTACCCGTATTACTGCATCGAACAGATCATCAGCCGCTTTTTGCCCAACGCCGTCACGGTGCGCGCGCTGCGTGACCTGGGCATCGAGGACCCCGAACTTGAAGGGCATCTTCAGACAGAAGTCGGTTACGCTATCCAGCGCCTGTACGCCCAACAGAAAGTTGACGGCGGCTGGGGCTGGTTCCCGCAGGATGAGTCCAACCCAATTGTGACGGCTTACGCGCTGATCGGCCTGACCGAAGCGCAGCGAGCCGGATTCGCGATTGAACAGGACGTCATCGACCGGGCAGTAGATTTTGTACGCCAGTCGCTGCGCACCATCAGGGCGCAGGATGCAACGTGGACCATCAACCGGCAGGCGTTTTTGCTCTACGCGCTGGCCTGGGCGGGGCAGGGCGATATGCCGCGCAGCGTCCGGCTGTTCGAAGAACGCGAAAACATGGGCCTGTACGCCAAGATGTACCTGGCGATGACGTTCCACATGCTTGATCCGGACGACAGCCGCGCCATGGAGTTGATCACCGATCTCAACAACGACCTGATCGTCAGCGCGACCGGTGCCCACTGGGAAGAAACCTATCACGACTGGTGGAACTGGAATACCAACACGCGCACGAACGCGTTGGGCCTGCTGGCGATGACGCAGATCGATCCCGATAACCAGATGATCCCGCAGATCGTGCGCTGGCTGATGGTGGCTCGTAAGGCTGACTCGTGGGAAACCACGCAGGAAACGGCCTGGGCTATCATGGCGCTGACGGAATGGATGGTCGTGACCGGCGAGTTGTATCCTGATTACACGTTTAACGTGTCACTCAACGGCGACCGCCAGGCGCTGGAGGATAACACGGCTACGCCCGACAACGTCAAACAAACCGAGCAGTTACGAATCGAGGTGGCTGATCTGCTGGCCGACGAAGCGAATCGGCTGACCATCAGCCGCAGCGAGGGCGACGGTAACCTGTACTACACCGCGCACCTGACGGCCTACCTGCCCGTGCCGGAAGTCGAGCCGCTCAACCGGGGGATCATCATCGGGCGCAAGTACAGCTTGCTCAACGACCCGGAACAAAAGCCGATTGACTCGGCCCCGGTCGGTGAGGCGGTCCAGGTGACGC
This sequence comes from Anaerolineae bacterium, assembly GCA_016930015.1. Classification (GTDB taxonomy): domain Bacteria; phylum Chloroflexota; class Anaerolineae; order Aggregatilineales; family Aggregatilineaceae; genus JAFGHR01. The sequence continues at coordinate 19,649 of JAFGHR010000103.1, forward strand.
TGACGATCATCGCGCCGAGCACCCTGCACTACGTGGTGATCGAAGACCCGCTCCCGGCGGGTGCTGACGCCGTCAACCCGAACCTGACGACATCCAGCCAGATCGGTACACGCCCGACGATCAACCGCGAGCGGCCACTAAGCCGGGGTTGGGGCTGGTGGTGGTTCTCGAATATCGAGATGCGCGACGAAAAGGTGGTCATGTACGCGACCTACCTGCCGCGCGGCACCTACCAGTTTAACTACGTGATCTATCCCGGTCTGCCGGGCGTTTACAACGTCATCCCGACCACGGGCCAGGAATTTTACTTCCCGGAGGTCTACGGGCGCAGCGAAGGGTTGCTGTTCACGATCACGGGCGGCACCGAGTCGGATGCGTTTGAACCTGCCGCAGAAGTGGAATCCGGGGCGGAAGCGGGCGATGAGTCCGCCGAAACCGGCGATGCGGCGGACACTGAGGGCTAACCGCTAAGCCAATTCATCCGAATCACACCGAAGCGGGACGTTCCCTGGTCTGGAACGTCCCGCTTCTGATGATCGGTCCCCGTTGCGCGTTTCCGAAATTCCTACACTGTTATCCGAGTCTATATCCCATTACACATCACCTGCTGCGCGCGGAGGAATTTCCCTACAACCTACCATATTACAATACAGTTGAACTACGATTGAACCATACCACACACATCAGAATTGAAGGCTTAAAATCGCAATGCTGTTTCATTATTGCTTAATTATATTCTAATGAAGTTTTACGTTTTGTCAAGCATTTGCAGTATCTTAACGTATTTTTCATAGATTGAACGGGTATGGCCGGGTTGGGCATAAGATGACATTCAGGGTAAGCTAACACAACTACCGAGACTCTATTTTTGCTGCGAGGAACCAGTTAACAACATGTCTGAAACTCTTACCCCAATTGCACTTCAACTCTATACTTTGCGCGAGGCGCTGGCTGCTGATGCGGAAAACGTGCTCCGGCGCGTTGCCGCGATGGGTTATGTTGGAGTCGAGCCGTTTGGTATGCCGGAAAACCCGGCCAAACTGGCGGCTCTGATCCGTGATCTGGGCCTGGTTATTCCCAGCGCACACCTGCCGGTGCCGACTGGTGACGCTAAAGACAGCGTATTGATGATTGCCGAGGCGTATGATCTGAAACGTATTGTGGCCGGGCGCGGCCCCGGTGATTTCCAGACGCAAGATGCCACCAAACGCTCCTGCGAGATGTTTAACGAGGCGGCGCACGTGGCGGCGCAAAACGGGCTGACGTTCGTGGTTCACAACCACTGGTGGGAATTCCAGGTGATCGAGGGGCGGCTGGCTTTTGACGTTATGCTGGAATGCCTGGACCCCGCGATTGAATTTGAGGTTGACGTGTACTGGGTGCAAACCGCCAACGTGGACCCGGCGCAGATCGTGACCCGGCTGGGCAGCCGTGCGCCTTTATTACATATCAAGGATGGCCCTGCCGAACAGCCCGGTGACTCCATGGTAGCGGTGGGTGAAGGCGCGGTCGATATCCCCGCTGTTGTCCGGGCCGGGCAGGGATCAACCGAGTGGCTGATCGTGGAGTTGGATCGCTGTGCGACCGACATGTTCGAAGCCGTCGAAAAAAGCTGCCGTTATCTGGTGGCGAAAGGGTTGGGCCGTGGGCGCGAAGGTTAGCGTAGGCATCATCGGCTGCGGTGCGATTGCTCCGGCCTACATACGCGGCTGCACGCCCTTTGACATCATCGACCTGGCGGCCTGCGCGGATATCGATCTGGCGCGTGCACAGGCGTTTGGGCAGGAATACGGCATACGGGCCTGCTCCGTGAGTGATCTGCTCGCCGATCCCGATATCCAGATCGTGCTGAATCTGACCGTGCCCAACGCGCACGCCGAGGTCGCGCTCGCCGTCATCCAGGCGGGCAAACACGTGTACAGCGAAAAACCGCTGGCTATCACACGGGACGAAGGACAGCGCGTGATGGCGGCGGCCCAGGCTGTCAGGGTGCGTGTCGGCTGCGCGCCGGATACGTTTTTAGGCGGCGGCATTCAGACCTGCCGCAAGTTGATCGATGACGGCGCGATCGGTGACCCGGTGGCTGCGATCGCGTTCATGGCCGGGCATGGTCCCGAAAGCTGGCATCCCAACCCGGCGTTTTATTACCAGCGCGGCGGCGGCCCGCTGTTTGACATGGGGCCGTATTACCTGACGGCGCTGGTGAATCTGCTGGGACCGATCCGGCGTGTGACCGGGACGGCGCGTACCTCGTTCCCCGAACGGATCGCGACCAGCGAAGGCCACACCAACGAGGTCATTCCCGTCGAGGTGCCGACACATTACACCGCAGCGCTTGATTTTGCTGCCGGGCCAGTCGCTACACTGCTCGTAAGCTTTGACGTGTGGGCGCACCATCTGCCCCGCATCGAAATTTACGGGTCCGAGGGATCGCTGAGCGTGCCCGATCCGAATACGTTCCGCGGCCCGGTGCAGTTGTGGCGCACTGAGGACCGGGAATGGCGCGACGTGCCGCTGACTCACAGTGATGCGGTGGGGCGGGGTACCGGCGTGGCCGACATGGCGTATGCGATCCGGTCCGGGCGGCTGCACCGCGCCAGCGGCGAGCTTGCGCTTCACGTGGTGGACGTGATGCAGGCCGTTATCGAAGCATCCGACACCGGGCAGCATATCACGCTTACCGGGCAGGTCACACAGCCCGCGCCGCTGCCGGTTGGGCTGCCGTCCGGCGAACTGGATCAGTAACCAGGGCTATTGCATCAAAAACCAAAAACGCCCCTCCCCGCCCAAGCCAAGGCGGGGCCAAAACAGCACGTGTTCAGCGAACACGCGTTGAAAAGTTCCCCGTCCAGCTTGTTTGGACGGGGGATTTAGACCCACATTCCGCACCAACCTTGACAAAAATGATATTTACTGCGGGTTGGCGCGTGCCTGTTGACTGGTGTCAAGCGCAAACGTGGACTTGAATAAGCATTGGCCGGGCACACGCGGCCCGGTTTTTGACTCCGTGTTATGCTGATGGGTAAATCGGGGCATAGACAAACGGAGCTAAAGAAATGAGGAAAAAATACCGAAAGCCGAGCGCAAAAACTGTAAAAGCAAAGA
>JAFGHR010000104.1 GCA_016930015.1 Anaerolineae bacterium
GAAAAACCTTTTGCAAAAACACGCCTATCACGCTTTGCGGCGTTAGCTGCTGCCTGATGCCGAATTCGCCGACAGCATCTTGTCAAGGAGGTTGTATGCAAGTCGAAATTGCCTACCGTCCGTCCTATTCGATGGCCATTGTTGATCTGGTTCCGTTCGAGGCGATCCGCGTTGAGGCCGGTTCGATGGTCAGCATGACCGAAGGTATTACGCTGCAAACACGGGCCGAAGGGGGGTTGCTGCGCAGCCTCTCACGCTCGATTCTGGGTAGCGAGAGCTTTTTTGTGAATATCTACGAAGCACCCGACTTTGGCGGGCAGATCAACCTGGCCCCGGCGCTGCCCGGTGATATGATGGTGTTGGAACTGCGCGGCGAATCACTGCTGGTGCAGGGCGGCTCGTTTGTTGCGTCTTCTATCGATCTCCGGGTGGATACCAAGTGGGGCGGCGCCAAAACGTTTTTTGCCAGCGAAGGGCTGATCATGCTGCGTGTGGGCGGGATGGGTCTGCTGCTGCTGTCCAGCTACGGCGCGATCCATCCCATCGAATTGGAACCCGGCCAGCGTTACACTGTGGATACCGGGCACCTGGTGGCATTTTCGGACGGGATGGGCTTCCGGGTGCGCAGCATCGGCGGGGTGCGATCCACCCTGTTCAGCGGTGAAGGCTTAGTTGTTGACCTGACCGGGCCGGGCCGCGTATATATCCAGACCCGGTCGGAAGACGCGTTCCTGTCGTGGTTGGCACCCAACCTGCCCCGCCCCAGCGCAGAATAAGCAGGGCTGCGGCTGGCTGTCAGGCAAGCGCAGCCAAACCGCCATTGGATCGGTGTGTGGATACCGCTATAATGGCCCGGTGTAAATTTCGCGCACTCGAAAGAAGGACAACAGCATGGCGCACGCATTGATCACCGGTGGCGCCGGGTTTATCGGCAGTCACCTGGCCGAAAAACTACTCGCCCAGGGCGATCAGGTCACTGTAATCGACAACCTGTCAACAGGCCGGTTTGAAAACATTGCTCACCTGGTGGGAGAACCTGACTTCCACTTTGCCATCGAAGATATCCGTCACGCGGCGGTGATGGACCGCCTGGTCAGCGAATGTGACCTGATCTACCATCTCGCGGCGGCGGTGGGTGTATTTGCCATCGTCCACAGCCCCATCGACACGATCGAGATCAACGTGGGCGGCACGGAAATCGTGCTCAAAACGGCACGGCGCTACCGCAAAAAAGTGCTCATCGCGTCCACGTCGGAAGTATACGGCAAGGGCGTTAAGGTGCCGTTTAACGAGGACGACGACCGCATATTAGGAGCCACCACTAAAAGCCGTTGGAGTTATGCCGCTTCCAAGGCGCTGGACGAGTTCCTGGCGCTGGCGTATCACAAAGCCGTCGGGCTGCCGGTAACCATCTTCCGGTTGTTTAACACGGTTGGGCCGCGTCAGGTCGGCAACTACGGGATGGTTGTGCCGCGTTTTGTACAGTGGGCGATGGCCGGGGAACCGATCCAGGTCTACGGTGACGGTGAGCAAAGCCGCTGTTTTGCGAACGTGTATGATGTTGTGGACGCGATCACGCTGCTCGGTCACAACGAGTCGACAACGGGCGAAGTCTTCAACATCGGCACCAACTACGAAGTCACGATTCGCGAACTGGCCGAAACCGTCAGGGCGCGGGTGAACAGTGATTCAGAAATCGTGTATATTCCTTACGAGCAGGCATACGAAGCCGGTTTTGAAGATATGCGCCGCCGTGTGCCCGATATCGCCAAGATCAAGGCCGTGCTGGGCTGGAAACCATCCACACCGCTGGAAACGACCATTGACCAGATCGTGGCCTTTTTCGATAACGGGGCCGCGTGAGCGGGGCCGAATTTTACAGGTAACCGGCGCGGCCCATCCGGGCGAAAATACGCATACTGTCTTCTTCGTCACGGATGAGCGCCGACGCATCGAAGCGCAGCGCGGCAATGGTCATCCACAGGTCACCAATGGCGCCAGCGGCGTTTAACACCACCGCCAGCGCGATCCAATAACCAAGCTGGTACGGCAGAAAGACCATGACGAACAGCCCCGCGAGTGTAACGGTGACCAGCGGCGCCAGCGCGATCAGAATAAATTCATTACGGCGGAACAGCGCTCCGTCCGATGTGGCAAACAGCACCAACAGTTTGACACCGTAGCGCGGTGTATGCCCGCAGCGGCGGATCGCCAAGCCGTGAATCCACTCGTGCAGGGGCAGCACCAGCAGCACCAGCAGCAGCCCCACCAGGGACGGAAGCTCGCCGGACAGCGCCGGGATCACCAGCGGCCCGCCCATTTCCTCGTGATAGACCAGCAGCGCCCCAAACATGAGCAGCCCGCTGGCCGTCAGCGGCAGCAGTGACATCACGTTCAGCCACAAAAACGCGCGGCGGTTGGTGATCTTGATATAGTCAACTTCCCGGTAGTTCGGAGGAACCACCGTTATCGGATCGGCATGATTGGTCCACATCGACATTTTCACGGGTACCAGGCTCGCAGCAACAGGCTCCCGAACACACCGGTTCGGGTCGAACACGCTGGTTCGGGGCCGTTATTTCACTTGAATATAAGCTATTTTGCCGGGCTGTGACAATTGCGGAACGGCTCAGCCGAAGTAATCGCTTCAAATGGTGGGCTTTTGAAATGCAGCGCGACACGGCGTGTCGCCTTCCCCCTATTTCCCCCTTCCAGCCAAGCTGGACGGCGCCCCGCCCAAATAAGCTGGACGGGGGATTTTTTACGCGCAATCGGCTGTTTTGGCTCCGCCCTGGCTTGGCCGGGGAGGGGCAGCCGGACGAAGTCTGCGAACTGAAGTCCGGCGGGGAGGGGCGTTTTTGGTTTTTGAAGTAATAGCCCTGACGGCTCAATCGAGTTTTGCGCCTCGCAGCCGCAAACTGTTACCGATGACACACACATCGCTGGCCGCCATCGCAAACGCCGCCAGGATCGGGTGCAGGTGGCGCAGTATCGCGGGCGCCCAGGCGAACGGAGCCAGTACCCCGGCGGCGATCGGGATCAGGATCACGTTGTAGCCAAACGCCCAGAACAGGTTTTGTTTGATCGACCGCACGGTCGATTTACTCAGCGCAATCGCACGCGGCACGCCGCGCAGGTCCCCGCCGATCAGGGTAACGTCGGCAGCTTCGATCGCCACATCGGTCCCGGTGCCGATCGCGATTCCCACGTCGGCCTGTGCGAGCGCGGGCGCATCGTTGATCCCATCCCCGACCATGCCCACCGTGTAACCCTCGTCTTGAAGCTGGCGGACATAGGCGGCTTTGTCGCCCGGTTTGACTTCCGCAAAAACCCGGTCGATGTGTGCCTGCCGGGCAATCGCTTCGGCGGTGGGGCGGTTGTCGCCGGTCATCATGACCACCGTGATCCCCATGTCGTGCAGCCGCTGCACGGTTTCGACCGAGCCGTCTTTGATCGTGTCCGCTAACGCGATCACACCGCTGGCCTGCCCGTCTACGGCCAGCCACATAACGGTTTTAGCTTCGGCCTGCAAGCGCTGTGCCTCGGCTTCCAACCCGTTCAGGTGGATGGTGTGTTCCGTCATCAGCGCCATGTTGCCCACCAGCACGCTGTGACCGTCTACCTCGGCGCGAACGCCCTGCCCCGTGACCGCTTCAAACTGCTGCGGCTCGCTAAGCGCCAGGGCGCGATCCTGGGCGGCGTGTACGATGGCTTCGCCTAACGGGTGCTCGCTGCCGCGTTCGGCGCTGGCCGCCAGGGCCAACAGCCGGGATTCATCCCATGCGGCGGCAGTGACCACGTCGGTAACACGCGGCTCGCCGCGCGTGATCGTGCCGGTTTTGTCGAGCACGACCGCCGTCAGCTTTTGCGCACGCTCAAGCGATTCGCTATTTTTGAACAGGATGCCGCTTTCGGCGCCTTTGCCCATCCCGACCATGATCGCGGTCGGTGTCGCCAGTCCCATCGCGCACGGGCACGCGATAATGAGCACGGCGATCATACGAATCATGGACGGCGTAAACTCGCCGGTCCCCACGATCCACGCCAGGAACGTCACCAGCGCGACCGATACGACCATGGGCACAAACACCGCCGATACCCGGTCCGCCAGCCGTTGAATCGGCGCTTTGCTGCCCTGCGCCTGCTCCACCAGCCGGATGATCTGGGCCAGCGCGGTTTCGGTGCCGACTCTGGTCGCTTCAAACTTAAACGCGCCCTGCTTGTTGATCGTCGCGCCGATCACCGGGTCGCCCGGCCCTTTGTCAACCGGCAGGCTTTCGCCCGTGATCATGCTTTCATCGATCGCGCTGTATCCCTCACGTACAAGCCCATCGACCGGGATTTTTTCGCCGGGACGCACGAGCACGATATCCCCCGCGCGCACGTGTTCCACCGGGATATCGACTGGCTCACCGTCGCGGATGACGCGGGCAGTTTTGGCCCGGAGTCCCATCAGCTTTTTGATCGCTTCGCTGGTGCGGCCCTTGGCGACCGATTCCAGCAGCGTGCCGGTCGTCACCAGCGTGATGATCATGGCCGACGTTTCAAAATAGACGTGGCCGCCAAGCAGCCCCAGCGTCACGATCACACTGTATATATAAGCCACGCTGGACCCCAGCGCGATCAGCACGTCCATATTAGCCGCGCCGCCGCGCAGCGACTTATACCCGCCGCTGTAAAAATCGCGTCCAACACCAAATTGGACCGGCGTAGCCAGCGCCCAGAACAGCACATTGACCCATGCCGCGTGTGCCCAGTCGCCCCACAGCCCGATATCGCGCCCCATGCTGAGCATAAACAGCGGCAGCGTGAACAGCACACCGATCAGCACGCGCTGCACGTTGCGCCGGATTTCGGCCTGCCGCGCGGCTTGTTCGGCGTCTTCGAGCGCGTCTTCATTTTCGGCCTGCACGACGCTGTACCCGGCTTTTTCGACCGCCGCGACCAATGAGTCGCGCGGTGTGCCTGCCGCCAGCGTGACGGTCGCGTGTTCGGTTGCAAAGTTGACGTTGACCTCTAATACGCCGTCCGTTTTGGCTAATGCGCGCTCGACATTGGCCGCGCAGTTGACGCAGTCCATGCCGGTGATCGCCAGATCGACCGTCTGCTGGGCGACGTCATACCCGGCCTTACGAACGCGCTCGACGATCGCGCCGGTTTTTAACAACGCATCATCATATACCAGGGTCAGGCGCTCGCTGGCAAAGTTGACCGAAGCGTCCTGTACACCGTCCAGCTTGCGTACATTGCGCTCAACGTTGGTCGCACAGTTGGCGCACGTCATGCCCACGACAGGCAGCATCAGTGTTTTGTCGCTCATTGATTATCCTCGCGCACGGTTAGCGGTGTCATTGGCAGGGGGATAGTTGATCTCAGCCAGCAGGCTGCTGATCTGGTCCCAGGTGGCCGGATCGTCCCATTCCACCGTAACCAGGCGCGTGTCCTGGCTGGCTTCGACTTTACTCACACCGGCCAGATCGCTCACCTCGTTCTCGATGGTGCGCACGCAGTGACCGCAGGCGATGTTGGGGACTTCAAACGTTTTGGTCTGCATGGTTGATGCTCCGTTGTGTAACAGAATCGATACGGTCGTTAAACTGCCGGATGGCGCATGAACAGCTATGATTTATCGCTGTGGCGGAACACTTCCATGATCTCGCCCAGCACGCGTTCGCGGTCGTCGGGATCATCGTCCCGGATCGCGGTTGTGACACACGTGCGCAGGTGCGAGTCTAGAATCGTTTCGCTGACGCGTCCCAGCGCGGTTTGAACCGCCTGAATCTGTTTGATTACGTCCACGCAGTAGCGGTCTTCTTCCAACATGCGAACAATGCCATTCACATGACCGGCTACGCTTTTCAGGCGGTGGATCGCATTTGTACGTGTGGCGTCGTCCATCCGTTTCACTCCTCTCAGGTATCCCCCCCGGTAGGGGGTGGGGGATATTGAGTAATATAACACAATCCCGCTGCTTTGCCAACGGCTGAAGGAGTTATTTGGATCACGTTTTTTAAAATGCTACCTCTGGTATATAGTAAGGTTGTGATCGTGTGGAAAAGCGCCGCCGGTTGGGTGCTGTCACCGATCGCGAACCCTGTTCCGGGTAGAATCCGGTTTGGTTTTAGTGGTGATTTTTTGAAGGAGAGAAAATGGCTAATTTATCAACAAGCTATATGGGGATTAACCTGAAGAATCCGGTGATCGTAGCCGCCAGCTCGATCTCGAATTATGTCGATAAAGTAAAACAGGCCGAGAGTCTGGGCGCGGGCGGTTTAGTCATTCGCTCGCTGTTTGAGGAACAGATTCAAGCCGACGGGATCACGATGGCCGAGTTTATGGAACGGGCGGCCTACATTTCGCCTGAGGTCCAATCGCCGATTTTCCCGCCGCTCGCGCATGGCGGCCCGCGCGAACACCTGATGTGGGTGGAAAAAACACGCAACGCGGTCAAGATGCCCATTTTCGCCAGCTTGAACGCGGTCAACCCAGGCACCTGGACCAGCTATGCCAAGCAGCTTGAAGAAACCGGCATTGACGGGCTGGAAGTCAACTACTACACCGTCGCCGCCGATCCCGACACGCCCGGCAGTGATGTCGAAAAAGCCATGTTTGACATCATTGAGGCGGTCAAGGCGGAGGTCAAGATTCCGGTAGCGGTCAAGCTCAGTCCCTATTTCACCTCGACGGCCAACGTGGTCAAAGAACTGGACAAGCGCGGCGTGGACGCGGTCGTGATGTTCAACCGCTTCTTGCAGCCTGATATCGACGTGGACGACGAATCGATCACCAATGCCATGACGTGGAGCACCCCGGCGGAGATGAGAGTCCCGCTGCGCTGGGTGGCGCTGCTGTATGGCCGCGTAAAACTGGACATGGCGCTGAACACGGGCGTACATTCGGGCCGCGATCTAGTTAAAGCGCTGCTGGCCGGTGCATCCGTGGTACAGGTCGCGTCGGCGCTCCTGCAAAACGGGCTGCCCTATCTCTCGACGCTGCTGCTTGAACTACAAAACTGGATGGAAGAAAAAGATTACGAGTCGCTGGACGAGTTCCGCGGCAAAGCCAGCCAGAAAAATACGCCCAACCCGTTTGGCTTTGAGCGGGCGCAGTACATGCAGCTTCTCATGTCGCAAGAATAATCGACAAACACGTACCATCATTCAGTACAGGGCACTCTGGTGGGTGCCCTGTGTTGATCCGGTCAGGTCATGCTCTGATGGTCATGGCATGACTCAAAGTCATGGCTCCGAAAACAAGCCCGTGATCACGTCCGGATCGCTGGGCGCGTGCTGCGCCAGCGCCAGGTTATGATCGACGTGTTCAGTCCGGCTCATGCCGACCAACGCCGACGATACGCCCGGTGTCGAACGCGCAAACTGGATCGCGCGCTGAGCGTCGGACTGCGCTTCGGGGAAATACTGCGACAGATCGGCCATAAACGGGCTGGCCAGCAGCCCTTGTTTGAGCGCGGCGCTGGTGATCACCATCAGGCCGAGCGCTTCGGCGGCCTCAATCGGACTCAGGAACGCGTCACTCACCTGCTGGTTGACCAGTGAAAACGCTTCCGTCATCACCAGGTTATAGGGCAACTGGATATAACGAAAGTGGTTGGCTTCCCCGGCGACTTCATACGCCAGCCCGACCATTTCGGTGATCGATACAAAATCCGGCGCGCCGGGCGGGCTGCGGTACGCGGTCCAGGTCGCGGTGCCATACGCGGCGATATCGCCCCGGCTGACGGCGTCCTCCAGCGTTTCGAACGCATCCAGCATACGCCGCCGGAACGTGGCATGTGTATTGCTGATACACTGGGTTTCCGGGTTGTGCAGGTAGTAAATGTCGATCGTTTCAACACCCAGATTTTGTTTGCTGAGCCGGATCATGGCGTCCAGAAAATCGGGACTCAGGCAGTGCTGGTAGTTGGCCGTGAACTCGTTGGGATGCGCCAATCCGGACTGAATATACTGCTCGTAAATCCATTTACGCGGATCGGCGGGCATCTCCGTGTCGAACGGGACAAAACCGCCCTTGGTGGCGATCACCACCGCTTCACGCTCCACCAGGCCGTTTTCGACCGCGCGTTTCAGGGCGTGCCCAACCGCGCGCTCGCTGCGCTGCAAGCGATAGTTCACCGCCGTATCGATGTGATTACAGCCCAGGGCCAGCGCACACAAAACAGCAGCCTCATACGCGCTGTCGGTCGCGTCGTCCGGCTCGCCCAAATACGTGCCCATACCGATCGAGGACAGCAGCAGCCCATCAGCAACGGGCCGGAAGTGACCGTCCGCCGTGCGCAGGTGTTCGGCGTAAGCGGCAGTGGCTTGAGGGGTCGCGCATCCGGGAAAAACCATCAGGTATCGCTATCTATTTTTGATCGACCAGTCAAAACCAATGGTCGGATCGTCGAACGGGATACGTTCTTCATCAGGATCAGATGGATCGTAGCTGCGGGTCGTATGGTAAAACACCATCGCGGGTTTGTTACCAAGCACCTGGTAACCGTGGGCCACACCCTGCGGGATCAGGATCAGGAGCGCGTTGTCTTCCCCGGCATAAATCACCTGGGTTTCGCCGTGAGTCGGTGAGTCGCTGCGCTGGTCGTACAGCACCACGCGCACCATACCATCGGCCACGTACCACAAATCATCCTGGTGTTTGTGCCAGTGAAACGCCTTGATCACGCCTGGGTAGGTCCTGGTAAACGAGGTCTGGCCGAAGCGGGTCATCAAGCCATCGTCGTCACGCAGAATCTCGCGGAAGTACCCCCGGTCGTCACAGTTTGTGACCAGGTGCTTGATAACCACGTCGTGAATAGTGCCCATTGATGTCTCCCTTGGTCGAGAAAATGAAAAATAATTGTACACCACACCCCATTGTACCGCCTGCTGGCGCCTGTTCCCCAACAAAAATCATGGCACGTGTGCGCCTGAAAAATAACGCCGGATCGCCAGGAGGCACACCAGCGTCACGAGCAGCGGTCCTGACACTACCGGCGCAGGATACCAGTCGATAAACGGGATATCCTGGAACCATTCCATCTCGTGAGGTGGCAGCGCCATCGCCGCCAACGTTTCGCGGTACGTGTAGCGCGAAAACGTGATCAGAGTTGAGAGCGTCATCAGGCCAAAATCGAGCAGCGCCAGCCACCAGGCCAGGGCAAACCGGTGCGCCAACCCCCAGATCAACCCTGCCAAGGCCAGCATCGCCACGTCCAGCGCCAGGATTCCGGTTGTGCCGGTCAACATCACGCCGAACCAGGGAAACACTCCGTTGACCAGGACCAGACTGTACAGCGCCACGATGTACAGCATAAGGATAACGCACACCACCCGCACCCGCAGCGGAATCCGCTCCAACCACGAAGGGGCCGGGCTGCTGCGTGCGAAGGTCTGCTGCACCGCGCGGCCTTGATAAAAACGGATCAACAGCCAGGGTAACACCGGATACAGGACCACATTCAGCGGCAGGGTCAGCACCACCCCGGCTATTGATGTTGCTTTTGAGGTGAGAAACATCAGGTAGAGGATCACCGTCAGCGGAAAACCGGCGAGCATCCAGAACCACAACAGGGTGAGCATGGCGGCGCCTGCCCACCGCTGTAACTTCAGGTGCGCATAACCAAGCGGAATACACACGGCGGCAATCGCATAATAACCTGCGGTTTGCGCCGTGATGTAGGCGAATACGAACGAACCGAACCGGAACCCTTCATAATGAAACGGCCCGCCTTCGATGAACAGGTAAAACGCCTGCACTTCCAACGGGCCGATGAACGCGGCGGTGATTCCCAGCAGCAGAATCGCGCCGCCGAAAATGCGCAACATCCGGCTGCGGTCTGCGTAGCCGGGCGCTTCTGACTCAAGCAGATCGTAGGTCTGTGAGAGCGTGAACATGTTACCAACCTCCATCGGTCGCTTACATTTCGGCGGTAACCGGGCGCACCGGCAGATCACCTCGCTCGCGTGCGCCGAGGTGCTGCCACAAACGCCGGAGCTGCCAGATCGTTACGATGCTCACAAGACTGCGCCCGGTGAAGGCTTCGAGGTCCTGCCCGATCCCAAACACCAGGAAAAACACCAGAAACCCACTGACCAGCGCCAGCCGGTGCCGGTCCGACCACGCGGCGCCGCCGTTATTCAGCCACGTCAGGAGCACGAACTCAGCCGCAACCATGACCAGCAGGCTCACGAACATGATCAGCAGCGGCGGGCGGAAATCAAACTCCGGGATCATGTACGTGCCGATCATGATCGCCGTCATCCCAACACCCCCCACCAGACCGAATATCACCGGGCGGGGAGTGGGCCGTTGGCGCGGTGCGAATGGTTCCGCCGGGATGATAAGCGCCACTCCGATCAAGACGGCGACTAACCCGATCAAAACGAATGCGCCCGGCAGCGGCGGGATAAACGGGGCAAAGGTCCCGATCACCAGTGTCCAGCCCGGCAGCGCGACGCAGCAGGTGATCAGTTTACGCGTGCTGATCCATGATTCGTGGCGCTGCGCCGGATAGATCATCTCGGCGAGCAGGATGGCGCAGATGATACTGATCACCGCGTGAAAATGCACAACGCCTACCGCCATCGTCCAGGTAAACGCATACACATGTGAATACTCACCCAGCGCCCCCAGGTCTTCCCAGTCCGGGTTAAAGAGCACGCGGGTGACGATCCCCTCAAAAAACAGGCCGAAGGCCAGCCCTAACAGCACCAGGCTGATCCAGCCTTTGCGAGAGCGAACAACCAGTTCGCGGACGATCAACGCGCCGCAGCCGTAAGGCACCACGGTGATCACAAACAGCAGCGGGTTAAAAAACTCCAGCGGTGACAGGTAGCTGGACACCAACTCCCCCAGCAGCGGCGACAGGAAAAATAACGTTTGTGCCGGTGTCAGGTTTGCCAGTCGTGAATTCAGTTTAAACAGCATATAGTCCCCATTCGTGACCTGAACCATTTACGCTATCAACTACTACGGTTCTGCGCGGCCTAAGTCGCAAGTGGGGCTGTCGTGTTAATGCGGCGCTAGTGCGTTTCCTTGTATTCGGCGGGAACCTGGTCGGCGCCGTCCCACACCACGCGGCGGAAGTGGTTCGGATCGGTATTGCCTTCCGAGTTGATCAGCAGCACCTGTGACTCGGCGTTGAGTCGCAGCCTGTCGCGCAAATCGGCCAGTTCCGGGCGCTCCATGATAAACATCAGGGCACCGAGCGTCACCGCGCCGGATTCACCCGACACGATGAACGGATCACCCGCCAGCGGCACGCCGTACACGCGCATCCCCTTAGCCGCGACATAGTCCGGGCATGACAGGAACGCGTCCGCGCAATCGCGCAGAATATCCCATGCCAGCGGGCTGGGATCGCCGCAAGCCAGCCCGGCCATGATCGTATCCAGGTCACCGGGATAAGTGTGCGGGCTGCCGTCGCCAAGCTCGACGGAGCGGTATAAACAGGCGGCGGTTTCGGGTTCCACGACCACGGCCACCGGGTCATCCTGGCCGAAAAGCTGGTGATAAAACCCGATCGTGGATGCGGCCAACGCGCCAACACCGGCCTGTACAAATACATGTGTGGGTTTGATGATCCCCTGGGCGTTGATCTGCTCTTGAGCTTCGTTTAGCATAGTCGTGTAACCCTGCATCACCCAGCGCGGGACATCCTCGTAACCTTCCCATGCCGTATCCGAGATCACATGCCAGCCGTTTTGTTGAGCATCAACCGTCACCTGCCGTACAGCGTCATCATACGTCCCGTCGATCACGTGGACTTCCGCGCCGCTGCTCTCGATGGCTTTGATCCGCGCCTGGCTCGTAAACTTGTGCACGTAGATTACCGCGCGAAACCCCATCGCCTTCGCTGCCCACGCGACACCGCGCCCGTGATTGCCATCGGTGGCCGTCGCAAACGTGATATCACCCAGTTTTTGCCGGATGGCATCGGATGTTAGCTCCGAAAATGGGATTTCGAGGTGCTCCATGTCCAACCGGGACTGCACAAACCGGTACATGGCAAACGATCCGCCCAGCACCTTAAACGAGTTGAGCGTCAGCCGCACCGATTCATCCTTGACCCAGATGCCACCCAAACCCATCATCGCGGCGAGGTTGGGCAGACTTTTGAGCGGGCTGATGCGATAGCCGGGAATCTGGCGGTGAAAGCTACGCGTCAGCCGTGATATTCCCGCCGGGATAATCTCGTTTACCGCCGGGCTGGTGCCGGACGACAGCACAAAGGGGTTTGCGATCCAGTTAACCGGAAAATTTTCTTTCATGAGATTCCGTTGTTCTCCATCTATCCTATGTTGTGTCTAATGCCCCAGGCAGCACGCGAAATGAGCCAGCATCACCGGCGGAACCTAGCGCCGGAAAAAGTTACTCACAAAGAACCAGATATTGGCCGGGCGTTCGGCCAGGCGCCGCATAAAATACGGGTACCACTGCGTCCCATACGGCACATACACCCGCATGGTGTACCCGTCATCGCGCAGTTGTTCTTGCAGTTTGGGCCGGATGCCGTACAGCATCTGGAATTCGAAACTGTCGGGTGATATGTTGTGCGCGGTGATGTGTGTTTTGCTGGCGCTGATCATATTGTCGTCGTGGGTAGCAATGCCCAGGTATGCCCCGGCGGCGCAGGCTTCCGGCGTCAAAAAGTGCTGCATCAGGTGCACAAAGTTAGCGTCTACGTCGGCTTTGTCGGCGAACGCCCGGTCGGGCGGTTCTTTATACGCGCCTTTGCACAACCGGACAAATGCGCCTGTTTGCGCCAGGGCACGCATATCATCCTCACTGCGATAAAGATACGCCTGGATAACGATCCCGACATTCTCAAACCTGTCCTCATGGCGCAGCGCACGGTAGATAGCCAGCGTAACATCGGTATAATCACTGCTTTCCATATCGATCGTGATGTGGCTGCCGGTAGTGTTGGCATGCGTCAGAATGCGGCGCATAGTATCCCGGCACAACGCCTCGTCGATATCCAGGCCAAGTTGTGTCAGCTTGAGCGAAACCGTTGCTTTGACGTCACTGGCTGCAATGGCATCAAGCAGTTTTATGTATTCGTCCGCAGCGGCACGTGCACCGGCTTCGTCCACCACGCTTTCACCCAGCAGATCAAGTGTCACGTCCAGGCCGCTGGTGTTCAGGCGCCGGACCGTGTCGATTGCATCGGGCAGCGTTTCGCCAGCCACAAACCGGTACGCGGTGCGACGTGCCAGCCCGATATGCATGATCAAACCGCGTGCCCAGGCGGCTTGTGACAGATACAAAAATAACGAACGCAGCATTCATTAATCCTTTCGGGTTGTTTCGCATAAATCTGTTGAATTCTATTTTAGGACTTCTGGGGGTGCCCCTACAATGGCGTTTGGCAGATGACACTGCGCCGGGTGTCACCTGCTGGCCGGTAGAAGACCAGCAAAAAGCGCGCCGAGGGCGCGCTGCGGATTGACGGGACGTTATTTTTCAAGGGAATACCTACGATTCAGCTTCTTCCGGTTCGAGCGACACAGGCGGCGGCGGGGCATCCCGTGATACACCCGGCACCGCGATCGCGATCTGGTAGGCACGCCCGCCGCGTTCTAACACCTGCATACCGGCAAGGCCCTCGCGGATGCTCAGCCACACATCGGTCGCCAGCCGGCCTTCCAGCCAGCGTGCTTCACTGTTTTGGGCCAGTTCCTGAAGCGTAAACGGGGCGCTGGTTGGCCATATCCAACTCGGCGCTTCTATGTCACGCGGGACTTCATAGGCGCTCAGCCACCCGGCACCGGGCAGCACACGCACCGGCTGGTCGCTCAGGGTACGGCAGCTATCCAGGATCGCTTCGTAGCCATTTTGGGGCCAGGTGTTCACGTGCCGGATCGTACGTAACTCGTTATACAAAAACACCGTGATCGACTGAACGCCTGACGTTTCGGCGCTGGGCGGGATCAGTTCATCTTCCCAATCATAAAAACCCCGGCTGATGATGTTTTCCAAAAACGCGCGAATCGCTACATCAGTGGCACGCGCTTCCAGAACATCTTCGTCGCCGATTTCAGTTTGCGTGGTCCATACAACCCGTCCATCACCCCACACGGTGCATGGCGGAATGCTGTTAAGGACTTCGGCAGGGCTGCCCCGGTTGGGCTGCATGTCGAGGCGGACAATGATGGTGTCGGGATCACGATTCCAGTCGAATAATCCCAACGGGCCGCCGGAGTCAGCGCCGTCGGATGAGTCGCCGTTATCGTTGCACGCAGCCATGAACAAGCCCAGGATCACGAGCGTGACCAGCAGAAGCGAACGTCGCATAGAGAGACTCCTTAAGGCGTTCTCATGTGTGTTTCTGCCATGGATTGTAACTTGCTGCCGACAGCACGACAAGCGCAGCGAGCAGCGGGTCAGCACAAAAAAGCCGGTAGGGTGTGCCTACCGGCGTGTGTTGATTGTTCGATTTTGTTAGAGAACGGTCAACGCCTACTCCGGCACGACCTCATAGGCGGTGTCTTCCCACACAAACAGCACATGATCACCCAGCGACAGGAATTCGCCCACGACCGGGTCAAGTTCCAGCAGGTCGAAGTACTCATCGCTCAGGAACACGATTTCTTCCGGGGTCATGGTGTCGGGGTTGTAAAGCGTATCGATCCACATGTCATCGCGCCAGACAAAGGTGCGATCACCCGCGTACTGCACCGGCTGGGCGCCTTGTTCCATCGGGGCATCGTAGTAGCCGCCACCGCCAGCTTCGTCATCCCCATCGGTTTTTTCACGCTCACCATTGTGTGACTGCCCCACATCAGCCGACGTGGCCGTAGGCAGTGAGGTGGGCGACATCGCGACCGCCGGGGCTTCAGCATCTTGCAGGCTGGAACTGTAATCAGCCGCGCCGACCGCCGCTTCACCCGACACCGAGGCAAAGGCTTCATTCGTCTCGCCTTCAAACACAGCCGAAGCTTCTTCGACACCGGATTGGGTGAAGATATCCTGCTCTTCGATCAGGAACGACGTGTAAGGCGTGATGATCCCGTAACGGATGCTCAACCGGACGATGCTGTCTACCAGTTCCGGGTCTTCACCGTACAGCCGGATCGCGTTGAGCAGCGCGCCGATCTTACGCGTGGCCCACAGGCGTGGAATGAACACCTGGCCGCCCGCGTTGGACGGAAAATCCATCCGGTAGCGGTAGGTGTGTTCTTCGCCTTCAAGCTCACCCGTCAGCTTGACCGTAGCCGATCCGCTGTCACGATAACGCCCCACGATGATGATCTGGTTTCCGGCGAACAGGTCCGGCAGCGGGGTTTCGGGATACATGTCGTAGATCATCATGCCGTCAAAATCAAGCGTGATGTTGGTCATCACCGGCGAGCTGATCTTGCCGTACAGGCTGCTGACTTCCTCGTCGATACGCTCGTCAGGCCGGACATACACACCCACGCCGCGAAACTTCTGGTTAAGCTGGTCCAGCAAAAAGGTGTCCACGTCATCACCCACGCCAAACGTAAAGATACGCACGTTGGGCGGGGCCATACTCTCGACGTTGTCCAGAATGGCGCTGGCGTCGGTTTCACCTTCGGTGGGCAGGCCATCGGTCAGGAACAAGACCACGGTCGAGCGCTCGCGGTCACTCATTTTCATGGCTTCGTGTAGCGCCGCGTCGATATCCGTGCCGCCGAGGGCTTCCAGGTTATCAACCCAGTCTTGAGCCCGTTCGACTTCGGACACCGGCTGCAAATCCAGCGCGTACAGGTTGTAGCCCGTGCTGAACACGACCACGTTAAAGCGGTCACGGCGGTTCAAGTTGTCCAGCACAAACTTGACGGCTTCCCGCGCCTGGTCCCACTTGTCGCCGTACATCGAGCCGGATTGATCCAGCACGATGATCACGTCCTTGGGGATCACACGGTCCTCGTCGGCTTCAACCGGCGGCGTGATCATGAGTGTAAAAAAGCCGTCTTCCTGCGCGCCTTCACGATAGGTCAGCAGGTTGGCGTTGATCTCGTCGCTCGCCAGGCCGTAATACAGGCTGAAGTCGGTGTCAGGCCGGGTATAGCTGGCCTCGTACCCGGCCTTAAACGCGTATTTGCCCTGGCGCGAGATGGCGATCGGGTGCGTGGGCGAGTAAATGGCGCTGATCTCGTCGTTGGATTCAACCTCAACGCTGATGCTCAGGCTTTCGACCGGGCGGCGCGTGAACTGGTCGGTGCGCAGCGGGTATTCATAGTGAACCAGCCCGTTTTCGACCGGCAAAAGCTGGCCGTACTCGATCTCGATCTTGACTTCAGACTGGGGTTGAATCGGAAATACGCTGGCCTGGATCGCGCCCGCGCCGACGTATTCCAGCAGGGCTGGATCACGAATCTGCCGGACGATCTCGTCGTAAATCTGGCGGGCTTCGTCGGCATCCAGAATCTTGGCTTCGATCGGCCTGCCGTCAACCCACATCACGAGGTCAGATACAGCCGCGCCAACCGGCAGCGGAAAGATGTAGGTTCCTTCGGCAATTGAATTACTATCGTTATAAAATACCTGCTCGATACGCGTGGTCGCGACCTGGTTATCGATTTTGACGTGGACACGGTGCAGATCGATGATCACGCCCGAACGCTGGAACAGGGGAACAGTGATCGTGTTAGGGGCGGCGTCGTGGGCCAGCGCCGGAGCGGCACCTGCCACCAGCACACACATGAGCACTAATGCGGTAAACGTGCGTTTCATCATATCCTCCACAACTCTACAACACCTGATGGGCTGTTCATGGCATAGGCTGTAACGGCGTTATGCTAACGGGCCGTTTGTTAACGGGTCGTTATGCTATAGACGCCGCCGGGTTGCTAAAAGTTCCCGCCAGATCAGGTTGTGTGAGGCAGCCTACAACCGCTCGGCCAGGAACGCCATAATTTCTGACCGCATGGGGGCGATTTCGTTGTGCTCGGTATCGTAGCGCAGCAGTCGCCACGCGTCCGGCGCACCGGCGGCAGCATAGGCCGCTTTCAGGTCGGCGTCGATACGGTCCAGGCCAGCCGACGGCGTCAGCGGATCACGATCCCCGGCTAAGCCAAGATGGGCACGCGGCGCGATGAGCGCGTTGATCTGTGAGGCGGTGAAATGCTTAAGCAGGCTGGGAACATAATAATAAAAGCTGTGTCCGTCCAGGTTGCCCGTTTCGATGAGCGCGTCGTAATCGGTCAGGCAGCAGATATCGACACAGACTTTGATACGTGTGTCCAGCGCGGCGATCCACCATGCCATCGTGCTGCCCAGTGATAGGCCGAGCGTGCCAATGCGGCTGGCATCCACATCCGGGCGTTCGCAGAGGTAGTCCAGCGCCCGCAGGCCGTCATACACCATCATGCCCCATAACACCTGGCCGGTCCATAACATATGTTTAAAGATCGCGCTTTCGGTACGCGTGGCACGTTCCCCAAAAGCCCACGCATCGACGCACAGCGCAGCGTATCCTTGTTGAGTCAACGCCTCGGCATAGGGTGGCTGTTGCAGCAAGGGGCGCCCTAACAGCAGTTCGTCTTTGCCGAGGGCATAATTATGGCCGTGAGCATGGTGGTACAGGATGGCGGGCAGCGGCTCGGCGTGATCATGCGGGCGCACAAAATACGCGGGGACCGGTTCGATCCCGTTCAGGTCCAGCACCAGGGTTTCCAGCACGTACAACTCGCGTTCCTCGGTGCTGACGGTGGTAACCGTAATCGGGTGGTGGCGGTCGGGCAAATCACCTAACAGGGCATAAAGCTGCTGGCGTTGTTGGTCTTGTGACTGTGTCATGAGGCAACTCCTGGTTTGTGGCTAAAAAATATCACGTGCTCGTAGCCTATATGCGAAGCCGCTTTTGGACAACTTCAAGATGCCTTTTTGCCGCTGTTGCGGCATAATCAAGATACATCGACCCTATACAGCAGGATAGACGATGAGCAAACAGGCCCAACCCGTCGAGCTTTCTGCCGAGCAGTTAATGGCGCACGTGCAGCACCTCAGTGTTGTGATCGGCCCGCGCCACCCGACCAGCCGCGCCGAACGTGAAGCCGCTGCTTACATTCACGACGTGATCCGGCAGTTGGATGGCGAATGGGAACTCGTCAACCAGCCGTTTCGCAGCGTGGACGGCTTCCGCTACCGGATCGCACCGCTGGCCGCACTGACCGGCATAAGTTTACTGTTTGGTTTACGCGGCGACCGGCGCAGCCGTCTGATCAGCGGCCTGATGTCAATTGGCCTGAGTATGTTAAGCCGTGATGCATTTCTGACGCGTCCGGCAGTCTGGGAAAGCTGGCTGCCACGTGGCGAATCACAGAATGTGATCGTGCGCATCCCGCCGCGCGGCGAGTCGAAGCGT
This sequence comes from Anaerolineae bacterium, assembly GCA_016930015.1. GTDB lineage: Bacteria > Chloroflexota > Anaerolineae > Aggregatilineales > Aggregatilineaceae > JAFGHR01. The sequence continues at coordinate 18,335 of JAFGHR010000104.1, forward strand.
CGTTTAGTCTTTGTGGCACACATGGATTCCGGTGTACACCGGGTCACAGCCAGGCCGGGCATTGTCCAGCAGCTCCCGCGCACGCTGGGCGGGATCACGTTAATGGGGCTGGTCGGCGGCGTGCTGACGGCGCTGTCTGGCCGTAACCGGCATTGGCGATGGCTGCGGGCGTTGATTGGCTTGAGCGCCTTAGGTGCGGCAGGGCTGGCGGCGGCTGACGAAATGGGGCAGGATATTCAGGGCGCCAACGGCAACGCGTCCGGTATGGCCGCGCTGCTGGGACTGGCTGCATTTCTGCACCGTAAACCGTTAGACTCCACCGAAATTGTGCTCGCCTTCACCGGGAGCGCAACGGCGGTTGCGACCGGGGCCGATGCGCTGGCGACCACTTATGGGGGCGATTGGAAAGATGCGCTGTGGGTCGTGGTAAACAACGTTGGCACGGGGGAATTGTGCTGGGTTACGCGGCATGGCATCAGCCCATATGCTTACTACCACCCGCATCCTGAAGCCGTCGCGATGATGGAGCGTGTCGCCAATGCCCGGCCCGACCTGGGTATGATGGGGAAATCCATGCTGACGATGGATGAAATCGCGCTGCTGCGTGACCGGTCGCTGCGCGCGGTCGCGCTGATGGCGTATGACCGTGTGACAGGTTTGATCCCCAACTGGCGGCAAAACAGTGACACGATCCACGCGATCACGCCCGGAACAGTCGAACGGGCTGCGCATGCCTTGCTGACAGCCGCCCAACAGGTTGACCGGGATACCAGGGCATCGTAAGCCGCGCCTGGACTCATATGCCAGTAAACAAAAAAGCCGGGGAGAGGGTGTTCCCCGGCTTCATCGTTTACAGGATGGGGGCGGTTACTCGGTCAGGTGTGATGTCTCAGGTGGTGGGGGAGCACTGCGTTCAATGACCGCATACAGCAGCAAAAATACTGTCGTTGCGCCCAAAAAGCCGACAGCCGTCCCAAACAATACCAGGAATGACAGGCCCACGATGATCCCGGCCACGACGAACGATGGCATGCCGGTCAGCCCGGCGCAGGCCAGATAGTGAAATATGTGGGCCATCACCCCGCCCATGACCGGCTCTTTGCGGTTGGAGTCGCGTGCGATCTTGATCCCTACCACAACGCCAACAGCCAGCCCGATCACAAAAGCGATCAGCCAATCTATCATTCGAGTTGCCTCCTAGAACAGGGTATAGATCAACGGGCCACCCCCGCTGGCCGATCCCAACACGATCAGCGCCGCAAAAACAACCAGCGCAATGATCATCGGGATAAGCCACCACATTTTGGCCGCCCACAAAAACGCGAACAGCTCACCCAAAATGCCCAATCGGGTTCGCATCCCGCTTAACATACCCGGACGTTTTTTTGTTTCGGAATTGGTTTGTTCAGTCATGATTCGCTTTTTGTTCGTACCTGATAGATTACCGGTTAGTGGTTTGCGTGTCATTGGCCATTTTTGCCAACCAGGAACGATCCCATCATCAGCCAATCGATTCCACTGTTGCTGAACGTCCACCAGGCATCAGCGGGCGACGAGACAATCGGTTCGCCGCGCAGGTTAAATGACGTATTGATCAGGATCGGCACACCAGTCGCTTCACCAAAACGGCGCACCAGTTCATAATAACGCGGGTTGGTGTCGCGGTCGATGGTCTGCAAGCGCCCGGTCCCGCCTTCGTGAGTAGTCGCTTTGGCAACGTCGAGTTTATCTTGTTTGACCGGGCTGACGGCCAGCATAAAGCGCGGCAGCATCCCGTTTTCGACATCGGGATAGTCAAAATATTCGGCGGCGCGTTCGCTCAGCACGACCGGCGCGAAGGGACGGAACGGTTCGCGGAACTTGATCTTTGTGTTGACCACGTCCTTCATTTCAGCGCGGCGCGGATCAGCTAAAATGCTGCGGTTCCCCAGCGCGCGCGGTCCCCATTCATACCGTCCCTGGAACAAGCCGATCACTTTTTGATCGAGGATTTGATCCACCACGCGGTCAAGCAGCACATCATCGTCTTCAACGTGTTCGTAGGGGATACCTTTGCTGTCAAGGAACGCGCGAATCTGGTCGTCGGTGAAATCCTGCCCGTAGTACGCATCGGTCATCACCATTTTGCGCGGCTGGCCCAGCACAATGTGATAGGCCCACAGCGCCGCGCCCAGCGCGCCACCATCATCACCCGCCGCGGGCTGGATGTAAATTTCCTCGAACGGCGTTTCCTGCAAGATTCTGTAATTGGCTACGCTGTTCAATGCCACGCCGCCCGCCATTACCAGTTTTTTGGCCCCGGTGCGCTCATATAGCGCGTTGCCTATGTTGATCAGCGCTTCTTCGGTGACCACCTGAATACTTCTGGCGATGTCGGCGTAGTACTGGTTGGCTTTGACGGCTTCGGTTTCGTGCGCCCGGCTGGGATCACTCCGCGCGGTGAAAAATTCCGAGCTGTGAACGCGCGGGTCACCAAACAGCTTGACAAACTTGTCGTTAAAACTGTGGGTGGGCGAATAGTGATACGAGAAATAATCCATGTTCAGCTCGTAGCTGCCGTCGCTGTTGAGCGTGATCAACTGCTTCACCTTGTCAACAAAGGTTGGATCGCCATAAGGCGACATGCCCATCACTTTGTATTCACCACTGTTGACGCGAAAGCCCAAAAACGCCGTGAACGCGGAGTACAGCAAGCCGAGCGAATGGGGGAAACGCTGCTCCCAAAACAGGTCGATCTTGTTCTCACCCTCGCTGTTCCAGGTACCGCTGGCGCGGCCCATGGTAGTCGTCGTCCACTCGCCCACGCCGTCAATCGTCATCACGGCAGCATCATCATACGGTGACGCAAAAAAGGCGCTCGCCGCGTGGGACATGTGGTGATCACAAAACAGGATTTGATCAGGGCGCACACCCAACTCCTGCTGGAGCAAGCTCTTGATCCAGAGCTTTTCACTGACATAGGTCGTGATCGCATCCCGCCAGAAACCCCACGAGCGAGGGAACGTCGCCAGCGAGGTTTGCAAAATACGGCCTACTTTGACCATCGGTTTTTCATAAAAAACCACGTAGTCCAGGTCCGGCCCCTTGATTCCGCCCCGATCCAGGCAAAACTGGATCGCACGACTGGGGAAACCGCTGTCGTGTTTTTTGCGCGTCAGGCGTTCTTCCATCGACGCGGCAACGAGTTCGCCATCCCGCAGCAGAGCCGCAGCAGAATCGTGATAGAAGCAGGAGACACCAAGAATATCCATCGTTAGAACTGCCTCCGTGCATCGTCAAGGGTGGTACTGACCGGTTGGCGCTCCGGCCAGTGGGCACATGATTTACGGATGTGAAGCGGATCGCTCAGCAGGCGGACGCCAATCGCGAACGGGGCAAAAATAGTGAAATAAAACAGCACCGCAAACAGCCGGGCTTGAAAATCACCAAAAACCTCGCCGACAATGGTCCAGCGATGCCACGCGGCTTGAAATATGTTTGACACCATGGCTTCCTCAGAGAATGTTCTGCGCCCGGACGGATGCCGGTATGCCGTACACATTATACTGGGCGGTTTAATGCTGTCAATAGTAGAGCGCGCCCGCGGTTGGTGAAAAAACTCTTGTCAAACGTTTGGCCCTATGATATGATCACGAACACTAAAAATTTGTGCCTGTAGCTCAGTGGATTAGAGCGCTTGTCTACGGAACAAGAGGCCGTGGGTTCGAATCCCTCCAGGCACGCCTGACGGAAGTCTATCCGAACATAAACCAGCATCAACGCTGGTTTTTGTTTTTTCTGCCTTATCCTCGGCTGCCTGTTGGGTTCTGCGGGATAAATCATGCAGATACGCAAACGGGGACAGCAATTCAATCCTTATAATAGCTCCCTCAACATCAACCACTATTCGTTCGATTATTTCACGCAGCAGTTTTTTCTGCCGCTTACGATCTAACTGTTGATATCAATACCTTCGCCAAAAATGAGGCGATAAAGGGGCTTTCGTGGTAAAAGAGAGGATGTTCACTCCAAGAATATCAGATCCCAACCAACAGAAAGCCCATGACCGACATTCTAGCACATTTACAATGCCTGGAACCGTACCTGACCAGCACGACCTGTGCCGGCTCCCCTGAAAATAAAGCAAATTGAAAAGGGTCGAACCGGGCATATAACAGCACAAAATCAGCCGCTCCCTGAATGCCAAGTGAAACGGTAAAGTGATAGATTGTTAAGGGCTTGCGCCCCATAAAACGACAACTGGCCTAAACTGAAACAGAAGCGGGCTCAAGGGTGACTTTGAGTCCCAAACCTTCAAGGCGCTTGACTAATCGCCGCTGAACCTGGTCTTCATTGCGTTTGTCAAAGTAGTCACCGCCCAAGTCGACATAGTCTGTGCCATCACGCAACATGTGATAAGCACTGACCAAAATCGAACGAGCGACCGCAATTGCTGCCCGTTTCCGCCCACGCCGTGCGGCCAGCCGCCGATAACGTGCGGACAAATAGGTACCACGAGATGACCTTGCCGCATGAGCGGCCTGGACCAAGGTAACTTTGAGAAAGCGTTTGCCCGGTGATGTACGCGCAGACTGGTTACGTCCCGCGCGCTCATTCTTGACTGGAGCCAACCCAGCCCATGAAGCGGCATGGGCTGCAGTGGGGAAGCGACTCATATCCGTTCCCAGTTCAGCCAGGATTACCTGGGCCACGTCGCGACCTACGCCCGGAATAGCATCCAGGCGTTCAAGCTGGTTGTCGTCATTGAGCGGTTCAATCAACCGGTCAATCTCCGCATTGAGCCACTCGATGCGGTCGTTCAGATCGTCGATATGGCCGAGGTGTAGTTGCAACAACAGGCGGTGATGGTCCTCAATTAACCCGGTCAAGGCACGTTCCAGTTCGTCGCGCTTGCGGCGTAGCTTGCCTTTGGCTAAATCAGCTAACACGCGAGGGTCTTCGCACCCGTCTACAATCGCCCGCAGCATCGCACGGCCTGAAGCCCCCATGACATTGGAGGCAACCGAACCCAGCTTGATATTGGCGTCCTCCAAGACCTTTTGAATACGATTGACTTCGCGTGTACGTTCCTGAACCAGTTGAATCCGATAGCGAACTAGGTCACGCAAAGCACGCTGTGGCAGGGGCGGAATGAAGCTCCCTTTCAGTAACCCATGCTGCAACAATTCCGCAATCCACTGCGCATCTTTCACATCCGTTTTGCGCCCCGGCACAAATTTGATGTGTCTCGCATTCGCCAGCAAGACTTCGCATTCGCTTTCCAAGACGTTGTACACCGGCTTCCAATACACACCGGTGCTTTCCATGGCCACATGGGTCACCCCTCCCTCACGCAACCAATTCCTCAGTGCCAACAAATCGTCGGTCATCGTGCCAAAAGTGCGTAGGTCTTTCTGCCAGTTTCTCTCCAGGCCAGGGATGATCCGGCAAGCCACCACTATCTTCTTATGAACATCCAATCCTGCACTTCGTTCAATGATAATGTCCATCTTGTTCGTACCTCATCATGCTTCGCCTCACATGGGACATCTTGAACCTCGCGTTTGACGTATTCTCCCCTGCGTGCTGCCCCTTGGGCGCGACATCTTTTGGTGCTCTTGAGGTTCCCGGTCCAACTACTTATCGGACTCGCAGTACCAGCCGAATACACCGACCTCTTGGATGTCCCTGCCCTCAGCATACCATTTTCATGCTCTTTGCGGTGAGCGTAGATCATGCGGAAGTCGGGTAGCCGACCCGGCATACCCCACAGGATATCCGAACGTATGTACATTTCGGCCAGTACAAGCACAACTGACTTGACAAACTTCGCTATATCGTATATGCTGTCGATAACTTATTTCACTCAATGATGAAAGTTATCATGAACAAACCACGCCGGGGTAATCGAGATTTGATGCGAGCAATGAATCGCAACCTGATTCTGAATATCGTGCGGAGTCAGGGTCCTCTCTCGCGTACCCAGCTTACGGAACTTTCGGGGTTGAGCGTGGGCGCAGTATCCCAGATCGTTAACGACCTGCTCGAAGACAAATGGATTAACGAAGTTGGCGAAAGCGACTACACAGGCGGACGCCGCCAAGTGATGCTGCGCTTAAATCCGACGGCGGGTTACGTCGTCGGGCTGAAACTTATGGAAAACCGTGTGGTCTGCGCTGTATCAGACCTGGAAACCACTGTCCTCAACTACCTGGACGAGCCGCTTACCGGTTCGCATTCTCCCGACGCTGTAGCCGAAACCCTGGCGCAGATCGTGATCCACGCCCTGTATCAGACGGGCATCACGCGCGATCACGTGCGCGGCGTCGGAGTCGGGCTGGCCGGGGTGATCGACGGCGAAAGCGGGATTGTCCATTACTCACCATTTTTCCACTGGCAGCATGTTTCCTTAGCGGGCATGATCGCCCGGCATTTGTCGCTGCCGGTCTACCTGGAAAACGACGTCAATACCCTGACGATCACCGAGCAACTCTTTGGATCGGGCCACGATGTGTCGAACTTCGTGGTGATGACGATGGGGCGCGGGATCGGGTTGGGCGTGGTGATCAATCATCAGCTCTATCGCGGGCACAAGGGTGGGGTTGGCGAGTTGGGCCATATCACCCTGGAGGCCGATGGCCCCCTGTGTGACTGCGGCAAACGCGGCTGCCTGGAGGCGCTCGCCGCCGATCCGGCTGTGCTGGGCAGCGTCAAAGACAGCTTCGAGAGTCCGGTCACGCTGGATGATGTGGTTCAGGCGGCGGATCGGGGCCACAGCACCGCTCGTGAGGCCCTGGACCGCAGCGGGTATTACCTGGGCCTAGGGCTGGCTACCGTCGTCAATCTCTTTTGTCCGGCGCTCATTATCGTGAGCGGCGAGGGCGTATCCGCCGGGGCCTGCCGGCTCGATCCGATGTTCGAGTCGCTGCGCGAGCATACCTTCAACGGGCTGCTGGATGGTGTCGAAATCCTGGTGAAACCGATGGACGATCAAGCCTGGGCGCGCGGCGCTGCCGGGCTGGTAGTGGGTAAGCTTTTTGAGTCTCCGTTGGTCCGTTCGCAGTCACCCATCCCGGCCAATTAGTTTTTTTTGAGCAAGTTTTTTTAGCGAATGAAGAAAGAGGACACTGTGGCCGGTAATCGCGGCATACAGAAATGGGGATGGGTGCTGGTATTCCTCGCGCCCAGCCTGATCGGGCTGCTGGTGTTTATGGTCGGTCCGATTCTCTACTCGCTGCGGCTGACTCTGTACGATTGGAACCTGCTATCTGCGCCAGTGTACGTCGGGACTGACAATTTCAAAGAACTCTATCACGATGCCGAATTTCGTGGTGCGTTTCAACACACGCTGACCTATCTCGTGTTTTACATCCCGGCCGTGCTCGCTCTGGCCCTGGGGACGGCGCTCCTGCTCAACCGGCCTTTGCGCGGAATGCCATTTTTCCGCGCGGCGACTTTCGTGCCGGTCGTTTCGTCGTGGGTGGTCGTCGCGCTCATGTGGAAATGGATTTTTAACCCGCGTTACGGCTTGCTGAACTATCTGCTGGCCCAGGTTGGCATCACTGGTCCAGCGTGGCTGTTCGACCCCGACAGCGCCCTGTACGCGATCATCATCGCCAGCGTGTGGAAAGATACCGGTTTTATCGCGGTGATGTATCTGGCCGGGCTGCAAAATATCTCGACCACCTACTACGAAGCGGCCCACATCGACGGCGCGCAGCCCTGGCAGACGTTCCGGCACATTACGCTGCCGCTGCTCACGCCGACAACGTTTTTCGCGCTGATTATTTCCCTGATCAACGGTTTCCAGATTTTTGAGCAGGCGTGGCTTATGCCTGAGCGTTTCGCCGAGAGCAGCACGACGGTTGTCGTACAGCAAATCGTTGACAACGCGTTTCGCTATAACCGCATGGGCTACGCGGCGACCATGTCCTGGGTGCTGTTCGCGGTCATCTTTGCGGTAACGCTCGTCCAGCTTCGCCTGCAAAACCGATGGGTGCATTACGAATTATGAACCAGACATCTGCAATTACCATGACCAGACGGGATATGAGCGCGCGGAAGACGTTCGCGAACGGGTTGATCTATCTCGCCTTGCTGGTGCTGGCGCTGGTGATGCTGATCCCATTTGTCTGGATGCTCAGCACCTCACTGAAACCCGCCGAATACATCTTGCGTGCCAAACCGGAATTCATCCCCAATCCGGCGACGACCAGCAGTTACACGAACCTGATTGACCTGATGCCGGTGGATCGGATGCTGTTTAACAGCGCCTTCGTTGCGATTGCGGGCACGATAGGTCAGGTGTTCGTATCGGCACTGGCGGCGTATGCGTTTTCGCGCCTGGAATGGCGGGGACGCAATACGGTGTTTGTGTTATACCTGCTCACCATGATGGTTCCGCGCCAGGTGACTCTCATCCCGCAGTTTATCCTGATCCGCCAATTAGGATGGGTTAATTCGTTTCAAGGCCTGATTTTGCCAGGGCTTTTCGGCGCGTTTGGCGTGTTCCTGCTGCGCCAATCCTTTCTCGGTATGCCTCGCGAACTAGAGGAAGCGGCTTTTATCGACGGCGCAAACCATCTCACCGTTTTTTGGCGGATCGTGCTGCCTATCTCAAAACCCGCCCTGGCGACGCTTTCGGTTTTAAGTTTCATGGAATATTGGAACTCGTATCTGTGGCCGCTGTTTGTAGCACGCAAAGATGAGTTTATGACGCTGCCGGTCGGCCTTGCCAAATTGCAAGGAGGTCCTAGAGCACTAACACAGTGGAATATGGTGATGGCTGGGGCAGTGATTACAGTGCTGCCCATCCTGGTCGTGTATTTGTTCGCTCAAAAATGGTTTATCCGCAGTGTGACTCTCAGCGGAATTAAAGGATAAGCCGCTCGTACTCGTTTTTACATAACAAGGTTTTGGAGGAATATCCATGTTACGCAAACTGTTCGTCCTGTCTCTGATCGTCGGCCTGTTGGCTGCCATGCTGCCGGGTATCAGCGCAGCACAAGACGCCGTAACGGTCCGCTACTTCAACTTCTCGTCTGACCCGGATCATGTGGAAGACCTCGCTTCGCTGGTGACCGCCTTTGAAGCCGCCAATCCCGGCATCAAAGTTGAGGTTTCCAGCGCACCGTATGCCGATTACTTCACGCTGCTCCAGGCTGATTTTGTGGGGGGCGAACCACCAGACACGTTTGAACTGAACTATGAGAACTTCGTCAGCTACGCGGCGAACGATGTGCTGCTCGACCTCAGCAGCTATCTCTCGCCCGACGCACCGTACTATCCGCGCGCGCTGGAAGCCTTCCAATATCAGGGTATCCAGGGTGCACTGCCGGAAACTTTCTCCACCGTGCTGTTGTTCTACAACAAGGACCTGTTTGATCAGGCCGGAGTCGCGTATCCTACCGCTGATTGGACCTGGGATGACGCCGTTGCCGCCGCCGAAGCGATCCGCGCGCTGGGCGATGACATCTGGGGCCTGTATTCTCCGGTTCAGTTCTGGGAGTTCTACAAGAAGGCCGGTCAGAACGACTGTCATTTCTTCAATGAGGACATGACCGAATCGACGATCAATGCGCCGGAATGTGTCGCCGCGCTGGAAACGATGATGAGCTTCATTAATGACGATATCATGCCGGATGACATCGAATTAGCGGGTGTCTCCAACGAAGACCTCTTCAAGCAGGGCAAGCTGGGGATGGTCGTTACCGGTATCTGGATGTTCGCGCTGTTCCAGGACGCGCCGTTCGCCTGGGACATCCAGCTTGAGCCAGGTATGGCGAACAAAGGCCATCACTTCTTCGCTAACGGCGTGGCCGTCGCTGCCGATACCGCGCATCCGGCGGAAGCTGCCGCCTGGGCGCAGTTCCTGACCGCCAGCCAGGAAGCCGCCACGCTCCGCGTCGAAACGGGTTGGGAATTGCCCGCGCTCGACAAGCCTGAATACTTCGAGGCCTATCTGGCGATGGATAACCCGGCCAACCGTGCGGCAGTCTTCCAGGCCCTCGAAAGCCCGATCACGCCGCCCGTCATCGAGCGCCAGAACGAAATGCAGGACACAATCAACGACCTGTTGGGCGCAGTTGTGACCGGGGAACTTGATCCGCAAACAGCGCTGGATATGGCAAAAGACGAACTTGATAAGTTGATCCAGTAGCCAGTAGTTTTTCACCAGTTTGTGGGGGCGTATCGCGGTACGCCCCCCCAGTATGATTGACGGAATCCCATGAACCTGTACAACACCAGTCTGAACATTATCACCGCCGGGCAGGCTCCCAGCGGTGCGTATGTGGCTTCGCCCACCTTTTCGCAGTACGGCTACGCATGGCTGCGGGATGGTGCGTGGATCGCTTATGGGATGGACTGCGCCGGACAGCACGCCAGCGCCCGCGCGTTTTATGCCTGGGTCGGGCGCACCTTGGCCGGTCAGTTCGATCACCTGGAACGCCTGCTGCGCAAACTCGAACGCGACGACACGCCCTCTGACGCCGATTATCTGCCGACGCGTTTCACGCTGGACGGCAAAATTAACCGGGATGATTGGTGGAATTTCCAGCTAGATGGGTACGGCACATGGCTGTGGGGATTGGTCGCACATGTGGATATGACCGGCGATCGCGCGCTTTGGGCCGATCTGGAACCCGCCATAACGCTGACCGTGCGCTACCTGACCGCGTTGTGGCAGTCGCCCAATTACGATTGTTGGGAAGAAAACCGCGAACAGATTCACCTCAGCACGCTGGCCGCGCTGTATGGTGGGTTAAACGCGGTTCGACGCTACAATCCCGCGCTCGTGCCGGACGATCTCCCCGCCAATATCCGCGCCTTCGTTCTAGAAATGGGCGTTGCGCCTGAAGGCCACTTGATGAAATACCTGGGTAACAGCGCCGTCGATGCCAGCTTGTTATGGACCGCTGTGCCCTACGGGCTGGTCGATTTGGCTGACAAGCGGTTTACTCGTACCCTTGCTAAGATCGAACGCGACTTGCTCCGGCCCGACGGGGGTGTGTATCGTTATGCCGATGATGTGTACTATGGCGGCGGGGAGTGGATTTTGCTGTCAGCGTGGCTGGCCTGGGTGTACATCGAATTGGGGCGAACGGCAGAAGCGCGCGATCTGGTCGCGTGGATTGAAGCGCAGGCCACCCCCGACGGCGCGCTGCCCGAACAGGTTAACGATCACCTTCTCCATCCTGAGCACTACGCCGAATGGGTGGCGCGGTGGGGCGCAGTTGCATCTCCGCTGCTGTGGTCACATGGTATGGTCCTGGTCGTTAAATCCTTATTGGACAAGAGAACATGATTATCCACACGCCCAAAGGACAAGAACATCCTTACGAACAACTGCCGGAAGAACGCTTCCCGCGTGAGCCGTTAGCGGGCCAACCGTTCGAGATCGGGATCGTTACCCGTCCGCCTGGCGAGGTTCGGTCGGTGTCTGTCCATACCCGCCTGGATAACGCTGCCGGACCGACTGTCTCCGCCTGCCAAATAGCGGATTGGAAGCCCTGGCTGGAAGAGGGTGTCGGGGCGGAATTTTTGGATCGGATGGTTAAGGTCGAGCAGGACATCTGGCGGGCGCAGCTTACCGCTCCGGAGCACGGCCATATCCTGACCTATTGGATCGAGGCGGACGGTCACACCGGGCCGGAATATACTTTGTGCGGCGAAGCGTGGCAGCCGGAGTTGCCCGCGTTGTCGCTGAGTGAAACCTGTCCCGGACAATGGGCCATGTCTATTCGCCGGGGCCAACCGGGAACCGCACTGGATCACGGGCCGCTGCCTCATGTGTGCGCCGTTGAATGGCTGACCGATGGGAAATGCGCGCGCCGTGTGCGGATCACGTTTGCCAGCGCGCCAGATGAAGCTTTTTTCGGCGTGGGGGAACGGTTTAATGCGCTCAACCAGCGCGGTGAAACCCTCGACGTGCGGTGTTACGAGCAGTACAAAAGCCAGGGCAAGCGCACTTATTTTCCGGTGCCCTTTATGCTGTCGTCGGCAGGCTATGGTGTCTATGTGGACAGCCAGCGTTGGATGCAGTTTGATTTCGCGGCGACACAGCCGGACGCCTGGACGCTCGAAGCGGACCTCGGACCGGATGAAACGCTCAATCTGACGTGGTTTGCGGGCGATTTGCCGCTGGACATTATCAGCCGCTTCACGCAGTTGACTGGACCGGCTGTGCTGCCGCCGCTGTGGACGTTCGGGTTATGGATGAGCGGCAACGAGTGGAATTCACAGGCGCGCGTACAGCATGAGGTCGAGCAGTCGTTCGTGCATGAGATTTTCCCCTCTGTATTGGTGATCGAGGCGTGGAGCGATGAAACGACGTTTTATATCTGGAATGACGCCCATTATGCGCCCGTTGCCGGCGACAAAATGCTTCATTATCAAGATTTCACGTTCGAGGGCAAATGGCCCGATCCTAAGGGTATGATCGACGATCTGCACCGCAAGCAAATTCGGTTGGTGTTGTGGCAGATTCCCGCCTTTAAGGCGAGCGACGGCCAGCATCCCCAACACGAAGCCGACCGCGCCTATTTCGAGCAGCAGGGTTTCGGCGCGCGCGAGGCCGACGGCAGTCTGTACAAAATCCGGCCTTTCTGGTTCCGTAATGGCTATCTGTGGGACGTGACCAACCCCGCGGCGCGCGAATGGTGGCTGAACAAGCGCGCTTATCTGCTCGAAGAGATGGGAGTCGATGGGTTCAAGACGGACGGCGGCGAGCATCTGTGGGGCAGCGATACCCGGTTTGCCGATGGCCGCCGGGGGGATGAACTGTGGAACGCCTACCCGCAGCTTTACACCGAGGCGTATTACGAGTTCACCACCGCTAAACGCGATGGCGACGCGCTGCTCTTCAGCCGGGCGGGATTTGCCGGTTCGCAGCGATCCCCGGCACACTGGGCGGGCGACGAAAATTCCACCTGGGACGCCTACCGGCACTCGATTTTGGCGGGATTGTCGGCGGGGATCTCCGGTGTGCCGTTTTGGGGATGGGATATTGGCGGCTTCAGCGGCGAGATTCCGTCTGCCGAGCTGTATCTGCGTGGAACGGCGATGGCTGCATTTTGCCCGATCATGCAATATCATTCCGAGTTCAACCAACACCGCGAACCCTGCCACGACCGCACGCCCTGGAATATCCAAGCTCGCACCGGGAACGAGCAGGTGATCCCGATTTTCCGCTTTTTCACCAATGTGCGGCATAACCTGATGCCGTACATCTGGCAGGAAGCCCAATATGCCGCGCAAACTGGCCAACCGATGATGCGCGCGCTGCCATTATGGGAACGCGACGCCTCGCCCTATCAATATTTCTTCGGGCGCGATCTGTTGGTTTGCCCGGTCGTAGAAGAAGGCGCGACAATCTGGCCTGTTTACCTGCCGGACGGCGCCTGGTTCGATTTTTGGACGCATGAACGGCTGGCGGGAAACCAAACGGTGCAGGTGGCTGCGCCGCTGGATCGAATTCCCATATTCGTGCGTGCACGCACAGCGATTCCGGTGTCCTGGGGAGCAAATAAGCGCCTCGGTGAATACGTGCCCCTAAGCGCTTCCGCGAATGACAGCCTGAAATTTGACAGATGAACGCACACGACTATCAAGCCTTTACCGAAATGCTTCAGCGCAATCTTGAGCGCGATCCCCGCGTGATCGGGCTGATGGCTTCCGGCTCGATGGCGGGCAGTTCGCACCAGCCCGACGAATGGTCGGATCATGATTTCTGGCTGATCGTGGAGCCGGACGCGCAGGCGTGGCTTCACAGTCATCACGAGTGGCTGCCGGATAGTGACCAGATCGCGCTGTGGTTTCGTGAGCCGCACGGGGGATTCAAAGCGATCTACCGGAGCGGGCATTTGCTCGAATTCGCCGTATCGGATCGGCAGATTCTTCAGCAAGCCAAAGTCAACGATTACCGCCTGCTGATCGATCGGGACGGGCTGGCGGCGGACTTGGAGCGGCTCCAGGCGGAAACGACCGCCGAGTTCAAACAGTTAGCCGAAGATGATCAGTGTTTGCTGGGACAGTTCCTCACGAATCTGCTGGTCGGGGTTGGGCGCTACCGTCGCGGTGAGCAGATAAGCGCGCGGTTGTTTATTACCGGCTGGTCATTGTATGCGCTGCTGAGATTGGTCCCAAAATATATCCCTACGGACCACCCCGAAGCCCTCGATAACCTCGACCCGCTGCGCCGGGTTGAGATGGCCTATCCTGAGCTTGGCGCAGAGATCAACCGCCTGCTGCGGCTCGATCTGGATCAGGCGGCGGTAGGACTGCTCGATCTGGCAGACGCTCTGCTGCGTGAGCGGTTAGCGGATTATCCCGCCGAAGCGGTAGCCGTGATTCGTAGGAGCATTTCGGCGATCACTTAACACATCGGAGCAATTTGTCGTGTTTTCGGACCTGGTCAACGGACACTAAACACAAGTTCGAGAGTGAGCGACGCGGTAGCGAACAAAAGGCCGAAACAAAAGCGGACGGGAGGGGGGCGAAAAGGATTAATCGACGTTTGGTAAAACACCACCAAGCGAAAAAGACTCAAATCACAGCCGTCGTGGCGATTCTATGCTGGCCGAAACGCCCATCCGGTCGACCACAAGTGAGGGTTTTGTTACTCATTGGAGAACCAAGAAGCAGCCCTGGAGGACTATTCAGGGCTGCTTCTTGGTTCTTACGTTCACATTTTGCCCGCTGGCGCAGCAGTGGTAGGACTGCAAGATAGCGTGATCAGCTCATTTGCATCCATTTCGACCCGATTTCGACGGTGACGACCGACTGAAAAAGGTTCC
>JAFGHR010000105.1 GCA_016930015.1 Anaerolineae bacterium
CTTTCCATAGTATCGCCTTTGGCGCGCAGGCTCAGTTCAACGGGGATTATGCAGCGGTTTCACGCCGCATAATCCCTTTTTCTTTTTTTGTCGTAAAACCCATCCTCAGTTATCTGAGCAGTTCCCTACCATAAAATTCTGATCCGGACACGTTTGTCACCGCGCTTCAGTTTCCTCTGAGGTCAACTGAGGTGTGAGCACTGTGTTAGCCGCATATTTTAGGTATTTTGATTTCTAATCCCGTTGGAGTTACTTTTAAGTGTGAATTAAACAGAAGCTGTTTTTTGGAGGCTCGAATGGAAAACGGCAGTATCTTCATTAGCCATTCTCACAAAGATATAGAATGGGCTCGGCGAATTGCCGGTGATTTGGAACATCAATTATTCCGAGTTTGGCTCGATCGATTGGAGATTGATCCGTCCGAAGCATGGCCAAATGAGATAAAAAAAGGCCTGTCTGGAGCCGGTATAGTTTTGGTAATCTGGACAAAACATGCCGCAGAGTCAGAATGGGTACAAAAGGAGCTGATTTATGCACTTGAATTGAAAAAGATGATACTACCGCTAGTATTTGATGATACTCCGCTTGATCTCCCTATTATCAATCTGCAGTACGTCAATTTTCGTGAGGGATATTTTGATCCAATTAGAGAGCTTTTTGTGTTTCTTCAAAAGGATTTTCAACAACAGGAAGAGCGAAAAGGAATTGTCAATCGCTGGCGTCCTTCAGCCCAGCCCGATTTACGAAACATATTCCTACATAAAAACAATTATTCTATTGATCTTGATCAAGATGATTTTGGCCGCAATAAGTGGACCAACTGCTTAAAAAACTATGGGAGAGGTTATGGTGAATGGTTGCCAGGAACACATTTTGTATCGATTGTGACTGTTCCCGTTGAACATAACGTCCTAATAAATGTGGATTTTGACGAAGTTAGTCGTTTTTTTCCTCAACCGCTTCAACCCAATACTGGAACACGACAGCTTGCTAACGATGCACCGCCTTTTCGCCATTTTCCAATACAAATGTTTCGCCACGAACGTCATCTGAAACCTGAATATATGAGGTTTGATCCTGTGTCGATAGATACTGGGCTTGACGGAACACAGATTAGCCGTTTTCTACGAATTGCTGAGGACGGAGAAATAGAGTTCGCAGATGGTATGCGTCTGCTTTTCATCGAATACTCCAAGAATGTTGATCTGGTCGAACTAAACTATGTCGGCCTTTTAGGGGCAATGTGGCAACTCCTTTTCTTGGCGGGAGAGATATACAATCGAGTTCTAAACTATCAAGGCAAAATACAGCTATTGATAAATATTGTTGGTGCTTCGGGTAGCATTATAGGAGGCTTTGCAGAGAGGAGATCACAAGGACGAAAATGGAGAAGTCCCCTTGAAGACATCAAGAGAGAATCATCGTTTGGCAACGATCAGATTCTCCAAGAAATTCTTGCGTGTCGTAAGTATAGGGACAAGAACATTCAGTACACATATGAACTAGAAGTTGGAAAACTTTTCCACGATGGGGATGATTTCTGGGATTTGGTAGAACATTTTGGATACGAGTTGCAGCGCATCTACAACGTGAAAGAGCGCAATCCATATCACTATGATTATGGGACAGAACAATTTCCCTGGAACCAATACTATCGGGACGTGTGGCAATATTAGACATAACAAGGCCAGCGTAGGCTGCAAATATCGTTAATCACTACAAATGTAAAAACAGAGCGCGAAGGGGTTAGTGTTCCTTCGCGCCTGTGCTGTTGAAATCAACGGCTAGATTGAGCCCGATTACTTGTCCTTGTTGTGACCAGGGGCATTGCCGCTGTTACCGGGTGCGCCGTTATCGTCCTTGTTCTGGCCGGGTGCGTTACCACTGTTGCCCGGTGCGCCATCGTCATCTTTGTTCTGGCCGGGTGCGTTACCGCTGTTGCCCGGTGCATCACCGTTATTGCCATCCCGCCTGCCGGAATTGCCCGGCGCTACGCTGTCGTCGTCGGTTTGCCCGGCGGCATCAATGGTATTCTGCTCTTGTTCCTGTTCCTGTTCTTGCTCTTCGTTCTGGTTTTTGTTCTTATTCTTATTGACCGAGATGGCCTGGCCCGGCGCCAGGGAACTGGGATCAACGCCTACTTCCTTCACGATCTCGCCCCAGCCCAAACCATCAGCGGCCATGTCCAGCAGGTCATCGACGGTGTAGTCTTCGCTTTGTTCAGCGATCAGCAGGGCGCGGGCTACTTCACCCATACCGAACCCCTCGCACACATAGCCCATGACCGTGTCATAGTCCTGCTCGAATGCAGCGGCAAGCGCCTCAACGACCGGGTGATCATCACGTCCGCAGGCGGTTACATCATCGTCATCGCCGTCATCCACGTCGCCGCCATCGTCACCGTCATCGTCACCGTCATCGCCATCATCCACATCGCCGCCGTCGTCACCGTCGCCGCCATCATCCGGTACGTCTTCCGGTTCGACAACTTCCAGTTCGGACACCTGAATCGTGTCGTCATTGAGCATTGTGCCATCAAAACGCACGCTGTCCCCGACTTCTAGCGTTGATGGATTAAACGCGCCCGCCGGTGCCAGCGTAAATATCCACCCGTCTACCTCGACCAAGATTCCGTCATCGGATATACCGGTGATGATACCCTCGAACTCGAATTCAACGTCAATTGTGGTGTCGTCGCCGCCGTCGTCCTGCGCCATAACCAGCGAACCGGACGCGCTCAGGGTTAGCAGTATTAATGCCAGAATGATGATCCGGAAATAGTTGTGGTGCATAGGTAGGTTCCTCCAAGTCAATACGGCATCTACCCATCAAACCGCGCTGTGTGTTGAGATGTCGCACACGCCGAAGAAATATCACCGCGCTTGAACAGGCGCGATCACCAGAAACAACAAAGGGCCGCCGAGATTGGCATGCCCTTTGTTGTGGCGTTGCGAAAGTTCCGGTGAGACTTCACCGTCTTTCTACGATTTGGGTTCCGGCCCTTCGTCCGGTTCTGCCTGTTTGGCCGGGAGTGATGAGTCGTCAGGTGTTGGCAGATCGGCGGCGGGCGGTTCGACGACCGGCGGAACGTCCACGGATGGGACATCCACGGATGGGACATCCGCGATATCCGGCTTACAGCACAGCACAAGCTGTTTGGCTGCGCGGACCTCGTCCACCCGCCCGACAGGCGTTGTCAGCGGCGCGTTGTGCAGCAGGTCGGCATTTTCGCCTGCTTCTTTGGCGATGGCGAGCATGGCTTCGACAAACGCGTCACAGGATTCTTTCGATTCGGTTTCGGTCGGCTCGATCAACAGGGCTTCGGGCACGATCAACGGGAAATAGTTCGTCGGCGGGTGGAAGCCGTAGTCCATCAGCCGCTTGGCGATATCCAACGCATGGATTTCGTGCGACTCCGTGCCGGATTCGCCCGCTTTTTCGTCAGCGCCAAAGTGCCCCTGGCACACAAATTCATGCCCGCAAATACGATCGATCGGCATGGGGTAGGTGCCTTTGAGCCGGGCGCGGATGTAGTTCGCGTTGAGCACCGCGTGCTGGGTCACGTCCTTGAGTCCGGCTGCGCCGTGAATGGCGATGTAGGCAAAGGCGCGTACCAGCATCCCAAAATTGCCATAGAACGCTTTCAGGCGGCCTATGCTTTTTTCCGGCATGGTCAGGCCGTACAGCGGCGGTTCATCCTCGCTGCCCTCGTCTACCACGCTCACGACCGGACCCGGCAGAAACGGCAGCAGTTTTTCACCAACGGCTACCGGGCCGCTGCCCGGCCCGCCGCCGCCGTGCGGGGTGCTGAATGTTTTGTGCAGGTTGTAATGCATCACGTCGAAGCCCAGGTCGCCGGGCCGGGCGATGCCCATCATGGCGTTCATGTTGGCCCCGTCCATGTACATCAGGCCGCCGCAGCCGTGGATCGTCTCGATAATGGCTTCGATGTTCCGTTCGAACACGCCTAACGTGTTCGGGACGGTGATCATCATGCCCGCGATGGTGTCGCCGCATACCTCGCGCAGCTTGTCCAGGTCCACATCACCGTTGGCATCCGACGGCACCTCGACCACCTTCAACCCGGCCATAGCGGTTGTCGCCGGGTTGGTGCCGTGCGCGCTGTCCGGCACAATGATCACGTTGCGCCCCGGATCGCCGTTCGCCAGGTGATAGGCGCGGATCATGAGGATTCCGGCGAACTCACCCTGTGCCCCGGCGGCGGGTTGCAGACTGACGCCCGCCATCCCGCTGATCGCGGCCAGCCAGTTTTGCAGCTCATGCATGAGCGCCAGCGCGCCTTGATTGGTTGATGGGTCTTGCAGCGGGTGCACCTGGGCGAACCCCGGCAGCCGCGCCATATCTTCGTTCAGCTTGGGGTTGTACTTCATCGTGCACGACCCCAGCGGGTAAAAGCCCTGGTCGATGCTGTAATTGAACCGGCTCAGCCGCAAAAAGTGCCGCACCACGTCGATCTCGCTGACTTCCGGCAGGTCGAGACGGTCGCGCAGCAGGGAGTCGGGCAGCGTCGCTTCGGGCACGTCCGGATCAGGCAGAATCGCGCCTGTGCGGCCCGGCGAGCTTAGATCGTAAATCAGGGGTTCAAGCGGCGGCGGAGCGCCGTTAGTGGTTGTCGTTGTTTCGTCGGTCATCCATGCTTTCCTAAAACGTATTTTATGCCGCCGCTAATGGGCGTGGTCGTGATGGTGCGGCGTGTCGTGCTGGCTCAGCGCTTCGGCCAGCGTGTCGATTTCGTCTTTGGTGTTCATTTCGGTCACGGCCAGCAGCATCTGGTTGGCACGATCCGGGTAGTGCTGCGACAGGTCATAACCGCCGATGATGCCCCAATGATCAAGCAGCACGTCGTTGAGTTCCGCGACGGGTTTGGGGCAGGTGACGACAAATTCTTTGAAAAATGGCTTGCTGGTATCCACGCTGAAACCGTCGAGTTTGTTGATCTGTTCGGCGGCGTAGTGCGCCTTGTGATAACACAGTTCCGCCACCTTGCGCAGGCCGGTTTTGCCCATCACGCTCATGTACACGCACGCGGCCAGCGCCATCAAGCCCTGGTTGGTGCAGATGTTGCTGGTTGCTTTTTCGCGGCGGATATCCTGCTCACGCGGGCGGAGCGTCATCACGAAGGCGCGGCGACCGTTTTTATCGATCGTTTCGCCCACGATGCGCCCGGCGATCTTACGCACCAGGGTTTGATTTGTGGCAAAAAAGCCCAGATACGGTCCGCCAAAGCTGAGCGGAATACCCAGCGGCTGACCTTCGCCCACAACGATATCCGCGCCCAGTTCGCCCGGCGTTTTGAACAGGCCCAGCGCGATCGGATCGACGACCATGCACAGCAGCGCACCCGCCTCGTGTACCGCCTGCGCCAGCCCGCCGAGTTCATCGATCTGGCCGAAGAAGTTCGGGTAACTGACGACCAGCAGCGCGGTGTCCTCGTCGAGCATGTCGATCAGGTCCGGAATGGTAGCGTTGCCCTTGTCGCCGACAAATTTCATGTCGCTGCCCTGGTGGTAGGTGCGGGCCACGGCGCGATACTCCGGGTTAACGGACGGGCTGAGAATCACTTTGGTGCGTTTGCCGCGATAGTGCACGCGAGCCACGGTCACGGCTTCGGCCAGTGAGGTCGCGCCGTCGTAGTGACTGGCGTTGGCGGCTTCCATGCCGGTCAGGGCGCACATCATGCTCTGGTATTCGTAGATCGCCTGGAGCGTGCCCTGGCTCAGTTCGGGCTGGTAGGGTGTATAGGCGGTGTAAAACTCGCCGCGCAGCAGCACATGGTTTACCACGCTGGGGATAAAATGATTGTACGCCCCGGCGCCCAAAAAGATCGCGAAGTGATGGGCGGCGACGTTGGAATTAGCCAGCCCGCCCAGTTCCCAGGCGACTTCCATTTCGCTCATGCCCTCAGGCAGGCCCAGGGCCGGGAAACGGTGTTCGGCGGGCACGGCGTCGAATAATTCCGCCAGCGAATCGACGCCAATCACCTTGAGCATGGCTTCGCGATCTGCGTCGGTGTGGGGAATGTAGGTCATAAACAAAACTCCCTGAAATTGTTAACGGTACAACCCATTACGAAAACCGCGTGTGAGCGATCAGGCGTCACGTTCGTCACAGAATTTGGCGTAGGCGGCAGCGCTCAGCAGGCCGTCCAGGTCGTCGGGGTTGCCCAGCTTGATCTGAATGATCCAGCCTTCGCCAAACGGGTCACTGTTGATCAGTTCCGGGTTGTCTTCAAGCGCCTCGTTGACCGCCACGATCTCGCCCCCGGCGGGTGTATAAACGTCCGATGCGGCCTTTACACTTTCAACGGTGGCAAAGGTATCGCCTTTTTCCAGCATGGTGCCGGTTTCCGGCATATCCACAAACACCAGGTCGGAGAGTTGATCCTGGGCATAGTCGGTAATGCCGATTTTGGCGGTATTACCCTCAACCAGAATCCACTCGTCGTTTTTGGTATATTTTGCGTTTTCCGGGGTTTTCCAATCACCCATCGTGTGGTAATCCTTTTCTCATCGTAACCCTACGCGCGGGTCGTATAACACAAGATTATCGCTGCCAAACACATAAAAAGAGGCAGACACGTGAAAATCACGGCTGTCTGCCTCTGTCATTGGGCCTGAGAGATGCACTCACCGGCGGCAGTGCCAGCCCGTGAGATTGCCCCGTCGGCGCGTGCTAAAAAACACGCTTTCCAGAGGGTGAACCGGCCTACGAGTACGTGGACCTGAGAGTTTCGCGGGGGGCTTCAACCGATGCCGTTCCCCGCTTGCCCCTTCGGTGACTCGACTACTGGTTTTGTAGTCGGGCGCTCTCCCCGCAGGCGGTCAAATTATTGGTGACAAGGTCCGACTATGGCGATATGCTTGTACAGTCCATACCCCCGTTGGTGTTACCGGACCGAAACTAGGGTGATTATAGCACAGGCGCGCCGGATTGCGATATGACAGGTTGCACAAAAACCTGGGGTGATTGCATCAAAAACCAAAACGCCCCCTCCCCCGCCAAGCGATGGAGGGGAAAAACACACGGGGCACGTGTGACTGGAAAGTCCCCCTTCCAGCTTGGCTGGAAGGGGGACTTAGGGGGAAGGCGTTTCACAAAACCTTAACCATCCATTTGAAGTAATTACCCCCGGTGTTTTTTTGGTAGCCTGGGCGTTTGGACTATACTGAAACCATGCATCAGGAAACCATGCTCGATGACGGGGCAGAACCCCGGTCGAGCGCTGTCGTGGAGGAGAACTATATGATCGTGGGAAAACGGTGGTGGGCACCGGCAGTTTGGTGGGGGGTCATGCTGCTGGCACTGGGAGTCGGTCTGCCGACCGGCATCGGGCCGATCGTAGAGGCCGCGCCCGGTGCGCAGTCCGGTACGTATATGGTGATAGGTCAAACCATTTCCGGCGCCATCACCGACGATGTGCCGTGTGAGTATTTCTGGTTTGATGGCGTGGCCGGTGATTCGATCACGCTGGACATGCAGCGCACGTCCGGCAGCCTGGACGGGGTAATGGCGTTGTATGTGCGCGACGGTGACGGCTTTTCCGCCGATCCGCTCGCGTTTAACGATGACCGGTCCGGCGGTGGCCTGGACCCGCTGATCACAGTCACACTGCCGGAAACGGATTGGTACACGGTGACAGTGTGCCGCTTGCAGCACGAACAAATGCGCGTCACAACCGGGACATTTGACCTGACGCTGTCCGGCCCGGATACCGCGCCGTCACAGCCGGTAGCGGATGGCGTGGATACTGCCGGAGGCGATTCCGCCGCCGAACCCACCGAAGCGCCCAGTCTCACCGAGGGGTTGTTTGGCGAACCGACGGCAGAGGGGGCGGGCGCGGACGCCGTCGAAGAAACGCAGGTCGGGGAGGCTCAAGCGGAATCGACCCCCACGCCCATCGCGACAGCGATCCCGGCTGAGCCGTCCGGCCTGACGGATGGTGTATTTGAGGGTGAGCCGGAGGAGGGCACGAGCCAACCAGCCGATGCTGACGTTAGCGGCGGTGAAATTGTCACCGGGAGCCTGCCCGCTGATGTGGCCGTGGCCACTTTCGAAATGCCGGTTGCTGCCGGGGAGATCGTCATGATCGAGTGGCGGCGTGTGTCCGGCGATTTTTCGCCACAGGTGATGGTGACGGCCAGTGATGGGGCGTTCATTACCGGGGCCGGTACGCCGGACGCGGTATCGTCGCTGCGCGTGGTGTTTGTCGGGCCGGATGACGGTTTAGTATCTGTGTCTGTGCTGCGTTATGATGGTGTGGTAGACGAAACGACAGGCGATTTTAAGCTAACCGCGGCGGTGCTTGAAACCAATGATACCGTCGAGCCTGCGCCTGCCGGTGATAATGCGCCACCGGGCGGTGATAGTGCATCGCCGGGCGGTGATGCGCCCGAAGCCGCCGCCGCGCCAGACAGCGGCTACCTGTCGGACCCGTGCTGGTCGGCGCTTAATGCCCTGGACGGTCCCGCCAACGGGAGGTATACCGGTAACGTGTACATGGCTGCCGGTGACGGTTACACGCCGGACGAGGTGATCGCGACGTCCGTGTTCGCCACCGATGACGATCTTAACATGGTGCTGACCGTGACGTCAGATGAGGCGATGACCGCAGCGGCGGTGTTTTGCAGCCCGGACGGCGATGCGTTCGATGCCGGTGAAAAACCCGTAACCGGCGGCGAGATATACCTGATCGGCCTGGACTGGGAAACATCCGGCGTGCCCTGGACGGTGGGCGATTGGATCGTGGAGCTGTACATTAACGGCGTGCTGGACCTGACTTTGCATTTTATGGTCGCTTAAACCGCCGGGGGATCGGAATGCCTGCCGCGCGTTCGCCCCGCTATTTTTTGGGACGGGGGTGGGGCGGTGTACTGGGAGCATATGGGGAGGTATCATCATGAAGCGTGACCGTCACTTCCGAAATCTGGCCGCCGTGTGCCTGATCGGGCTGGTCGCCCTGGCCGGTGCGGCTGCCGGAACCTATACATTGGTCGATGCCCAGGCGCTGACGCCCACGATTCCCGTTAAAACCCAGGTCTGGTTGGACCTGGCCGCGACGGCTGGCGCACCGACGCCGGACGTGGCCCAAACCGCCACGTATGAGGCTGAATTCCAGTTCGCGGTGCAGACGGTCACGGCGTCAGGCCAGCTTGAGGTGACACAGGCCGAAACCGCCGTCCAAACGCTGCCTGGCGCGACTCGTACCGCCCCTGTCACATTGACCCTGGCGCCCACGTTCCCGCCGCTGACGGCGACAGCCAACGCGTTACGGTCGATCACGCCCACCGAGGATGTGCTGCGCCAGACCGAAACATTTGACACGTTGATCGCCCAGCAAACCGAGATGGTGCAGGTTACCGGCGGCGTGTTTTTGATGGGTACGACCACCGAAGAAGGCCAGCAGGCGGTTGACGAATGTGCGCTCTACGGCACGTCATGTGTCCTGGACTGGATCATGGATTCGACACCCGTGCACCAGGTTGTGGTGGATAGTTTCCGCATGGACGTGTTCGAGGTCAATGTCGCGCAGTACGTGGCGTTTTTGAACTGGCTGGGGCCGGACAGCCACCTCACCGGGTGCGGGGGTAATCCCTGCGCGGTGACTACCGGCGAAGACACGGCCAGCACGATTGCGTTTGACGGTAATACGTACTCGGTTGTGTTCCCGGAGCTGTACGGCAGCCACCCGGCCACGGGTATCACGTGGTGGGGCGCGCAAGCCTACTGTGAGGCGGTCGAACGGCGGCTGCCCACCGAGGCGGAATGGGAACGCGCGGCACGCGGCCCACAGGGCAACATTTACCCGTGGGGGTTCGAGTTTGAGGTTTTCCGGGCGAACTCGTCACAGTCGGGTATCGGCGGAACCGAGCCGGTGTTCGGGTATCCCAACGGCATCAGCCCGTATGGCCTGTATCACATGGCCGGGAACGTACAGGAATGGGTCGCGGACTGGTACACCGCCGATTATTACACACAGCAGGCCGCCGAGATTCCGTCGAATCCCCAGGGCCCGGCTAACGGTGTGCAAAAAGTGCTGCGCGGCGGCGGCTGGGATACCGGGCCGCTGTTCCTGCGATCGGTGCACCGGCGCAGCGCGGCACCGGCCACGACCGCGCCGTCGATCGGGTTCCGCTGTGCGGCGGACGTGAGCAGCACGCCGGAGTCTACCGCCCAGCCAACCGTATCTGACACGCCGGAACCGGGATCGTAAGCCGGACCGGCTGCATTTGATGACGTAAAATGTGCGGGGTATGGCTGTGTCCATGCCCCGTTTGGATTTTACCGTTATGGGCCTGACCCGTTACTTGATGCGGGGGACGCGCGGCGAAATCGTGGTGATCACCTCGTAATTGATCGTGTCGAGGTATTCGGCCACATCGTCCGCGCTGATGCTGCGGCTGCCCTGCCGCCCGATGAGGACCACTTCGTCCCCGATCTGTACGTCATCAATGGTGGAAACATCAATCGCGGTCATGTCCATGCTGACGCGCCCCACCAGCGGCGCGTACTCACCTTTGACCAGCACATGTTTCCAGCGGCGCGGCGCCAGCCGGAACCCGTCCGCATATCCGACCGGGATGATCGCGATCCGCTGCGTGTTTTGGGTGCGGTACGTGTTCCCGTAGCCGATATAACTGCCCGGCGGCAGCCGTTTGACCTGGGCGATCGTCGTTTTCCATTGCAGGGCCGGGCGGAAGTCTGCCGGGACCGGGGCGAATGGGCTGGGACTGAGTCCGTAGATGGCAAGGCCCGTCCGGACCATGTTAAACCGTGATTCTTCCAGGTGGATCGCGGCGGCGGAATTGGCGGCGTGAATGTACCGGTAGCGGAAACCGGCGGCCAGCAGCGGGTCTACGGTAGCCTCGAACGTGGCGATCTGTTTGCGTGTGTAGGCGACGTTGTCACCCGCGCTCGAAAAATGGGTAAAAAGTCCCTCGATAGTTAGATTGGACATGTTATACAGGCTGCGGAAAAACGTGGTAACGTCTTCCGACTCCAGGCCCAGGCGGCCCATGCCGGTATCGATCTTGACGTGAGCATTGATGATCGTATCCATTTCGAGGGCGGTACGGTTAAACGCGCGCGCCACCTCGATATCGTACAGGGTGACCGTGATCCCATACCGGATCACGTCGCGCGCGGACTGCGGCGCTGTATAACCCATTACCAGGATCGGGGCTTCGATCCCGCCTTCGCGTAATTCGATGGCTTCTTCAATCGAACCGACGCCCAGGTAGCCGGCCCCGTTGTTCAGCGCGGTTGAACTGACCGGGATCGCGCCGTGGCCGTAGGCGTTGGCTTTGACGACCGCCATCAGGGTTACGTCCGGCCCGACGATCTCTTTGAGACGCCGCACGTTATAGGCGATGGCTTCCATGTTGATCTCAAGCCAGGTAGGGCGGCCAGGGTGCTGTATGACCCTGACCGGCGCGGCGCTGTCCTGGCGGGCGAGGTAGACGGCGTCGGCGGGATCGTCCAGCAGGCGGCGGACAATCCGTTCCATGCGGGCGGCGGTGCTGCCTTCGATGAGTACAATATCGTTGGGACTCAGGTCGGCGCGGCCCATCGTAGCGGCGTCGGCGGCGTTAAAGGTGACATGTACGTTTTGGCGCGGCATACCGGCTTCCAGGGCCGCCCGCCCGGCTTCAGCGGCCATGTCGCCGGTGGTGATAAACCGGTCCACGATATCGGCGGCACGCTGTCCGACTTCCATGTGCGCCAGCGGCGAGTAGTTACCCAGGGCGCCCATATCACCCATGACAAAAATGAGTTTACCGTTTTTGTTACGCGCCGCTTTTAACCATTCCAGGGCGGCGAGGGTGCCTTCCGGCGTGGAACCGAAGCTGTCATCGATCAGCAAGCTGCCGTTTGGCCCGCCTAACGGGCACATCCGGCCCGGCAGCGGCTCCATTTCGGTGAGCGCTTGCAGGCCGTCTTCGAGCGAAACACCATAGCTCAGGCCGATCGCCAGCGCGCTTAATACGCCGTACAACTGGTGAGCGCCCAGCAGCGGCACCCAGCGCCCGGCAAAACGGCTCTGGCCGTGCCGCAGATCGAACCCGGTTTTGTAACAGTCCACCAGGATGTTGTAAGCCATCAGGTCGGCGCCAAAGGCCGGTTCGGCAATATCCAGCCCGACGGTGAGCACCGACGCCGCGGTTTCACCGGCCATTTCCCGCGTGAGCGGATCGTCAAAATTGAGCACGGCCAGCCCCTCGCGGGGCAGCGAGCGGATCAGTTCGGCTTTTTCGTTGGCGATATTTTCCAGCGTGCCCAGCCGTTCGGTGAGGGCATGGCTGATCCCGGTGACAACACCCACCATCGGCGCCGACACGCTGACCATTTCGGCCATTTCGCCAAACTGGTCGGTGTTAAATTCCAGTACGGCGATCTGGTGATCCTTGTTCAAACCACCCAACGCCAGCGGCAGTCCAAAACGCCCATTGAGGGTGATCGGCCTGCGATAGACGTTGTACTGTGTGCCGAGAACCTGCGCGATCGCGGCCTGTGTAGTGGATTTTCCCACGCTGCCGGTAACACCGATTACGGTTGTGCCGTACTTCTGAAGCACGATCTCAGTCCAGCGTATGAGCGCATCTTCAACGCTGCGCATGACAACCACGGTCAGGCCGTCCGTGTCAAACGTGGGCGGGTGGGTGCACATGATACCGGTTGCCCCGGCGGCGACCGCGTCGGCCATGGTGTGATGCCCGTCGCCGTGTTCGGTCTTGATGGCGACGTACAATTCACCTTCCTTCACGGTTTGGGCGTCAAAGCTAAAATCAGAAAATATCTGGGCAACGGGTTCGCCAAAAAGCTGCCCGTCGGCGGCTTCGAGAATATCGTACAGATTGATCATGATGCGTCCAACTGGTTCCAGCGTGCTTGTGTGCGTTGATCCTGGTATGGCGGCGCAAGAATTTTACGCCGTTTGACTTTAGTTTAGGGTGTAGCGTGGAAATATGCCAATACCCCGGTTCCAGGCGCTACGGCGGATTTCGCCAAATCCAGACCTCTTGACTATAATAGTCCACCGTTGTCGCCTGTGCCCGGTCGTAGTACGTGGATTTGGGAATTATTGTCCGGTTGGTAGTGTTTAGAAACACGCTATGACATTTTCGTTTACGCTTGAAGCTCAGCAAGATAAGGCACGGGCAGGGGTGTTTAACACGCCTCACGGCCCGATCCCAACTCCGGCATTTGCACCGGTCGGCACACAGGCTACCGTTAAGGCAGTGCAGCCGCGTGAACTGGTCGAACTTGGCGCGACACTGGTGCTGGGTAATACCTATCACCTCCACCTGCGCCCTGGTGACGAGTTGATCGCTGACCTGGGCGGGCTGCACCGGTTTATGGGCTGGGAAGGTCCCATCCTGACCGATTCGGGCGGGTTCCAGGTGTTCAGTTTGGGCGACAACCGTAAAATCGACGACGACGGTGTGACGTTCCGCAGCCATATCGACGGCACAGTGTATCGTTTTACGCCCGAAACTGCGATCGACATCCAGCATAACCTGGGCGCTGATATCATCATGGCCTTTGATGAGTGTGCGGTTCCCGATGATCGCGCTATCATTGAACCGGCGCTAGAGCGCACTCATCGCTGGCTTGAACGGTGTGTTGACGAACACGCGCGCCATGGGAGCCTGACGCAGCAGGCCCTGTTTGGCATTGTGCAGGGCGGCATTTTCCCGGACCTGCGCGAGCAGTCGGCGCGTTTTGTAACTGACTTAAACCTGCCTGGCTATGCCGTTGGGGGGCTGGCTGTGGGCGAGACTAAGGCAGACATGTACACGACCCTCGAACATACGACGGCGCTGCTGCCGTCGGACCGGCCCCGTTACCTGATGGGGGTTGGCAGCCCCGAAGACCTGGTGCACGCTGTGGCACGCGGCGTTGATATTTTTGACTGTGTGCTGCCGACGCGCCTGGGGCGCAATGGTGCCGCCCTGACGCGCCTGGGACGGATCAATATGCGTAACCGGAAATACGCTGACGATCCCAACCCGCTTGAGCCGGAATGTACCTGTTATACGTGCCAGACATTTTCACGCGCGTATATCCGGCACCTGGTCCAGGCCTCTGAGATCCTGGGGCACCAACTGCTTAGCCTTCATAATCTGCATCTCTTACTCACGCTGATGCGTGAGATGCGCGCCGCCATTTTAGATGGCACGTTTGCCGACTATGCGGCTGCGTTCCTGGCGACCTATCAGCCGGTGCAAACGCGGCGCGGGGCCGGTGCCCCGACTGGCTAGCCGGTATGGCGCCTGTCGTGTGATGCGGCCTGGCGCTGTGACCCTGTGCATGCAAGTCGAAAGGACTCTGTTTGGACCTGCTTAAGGCGCTCGTGTTGGGCATTCTGCAAGGTGCTACAGAATTTTTGCCTGTTTCAAGCTCTGGCCATCTTGTGCTTGTACCCTGGTGGTTTGGCTGGGATGAAGCACCCCTGATCTTTGACGTGGTGGTTCATTTGGGCACACTGGTGGCGGTGCTTATATTTTTCTGGCGCGACTGGCTGACTTTATTCCGTGCCGGTTGGACTGCGTTGTATTCCCACTCGAACCAGACTGACAACCATAACCACACAACAAACCAGGAACCTGATGCACGTCTCCTCTGGCTGTTAATCATGGGGACGATACCCGCCGCGCTGGTGGGGGCACTGCTCGAAGGCGTGTTTGAAGCGACTTTTTCCGAACCGTCGCTGGTAGCAGTTTTTTTGCTGGTCACAGCGCTGCTGCTGGTTGGTAGTGAGCGCGTGTATTCGGCGCGAGAACGGTCTTTGAGCGATCTGACAGGGCGCGATGCGCTGCTCATTGGTACCGCGCAGGCGGTGGCGATCTTTCCGGGGATTTCACGATCAGGCAGTACGATTGTTACCGGCATCTGGCGGGGGCTGCCGCGTCCAGAAGCGGCGCGCTTTAGCTTTTTGCTGGCGACGCCGATCATTCTGGGAGCGGGCGCCAAACAGGTGTTGGACGTGATCACCGGCAGCGTCACCGTCGAGAGTGATATGATCGGCCCGTTGATCGTTGGCTTTTTCTCGTCGGCGGTCGTCGGGTATGTGTGCATCTGGTTTTTGTTACGGTTGTTGCAGCGACGGCGGTTGGTTGGATTCGCGGTATACTGCGCAGCATTTGGCACGGTGAGTCTGCTGGTGGCCCTCTTCTCGTGAGAGGGTAGGGAGATGAAGCGGGCCCAATGTACCATCGTAATCCTGAGCTTGGCGCTGGCGGGCTGTCGTGGACCATCGTATGCACCGACCATGACACCTGACGCCGTTGGCGTGCGTATCCTGGCCACCACAACCACACATCCACTGCTGCAAAACCTCGTCACGCATTACGAACGACCGGGCACGCTGTTGACCGTGAACAGCGCGGCAGCCAGTTGGCCCGTAGTCGAAGCCAAACTGCGGGCGGGTGAGTTTCCGTATGCCATGACAACTTACGCCGCCCCCGAAACAGATTGGTGGGTTGCGCCGCTGGGACAGGATGCCATCGCCGTCATTGTGCACGCTCAAAACCCGGTGAACGCGCTGTCTGCGCGTGACCTGCGCCGCATTTTTCAGGGGCAGATCACCGAATGGGCACGCTTCGGCGGGGCGGATATGCCGATTACGGTAGTGTGCCAGGAAGACGGCGCCGATACGCAGTTAGTGTTTCAGATATTGGTGATGGGCGAACGGCGTACCACGCGCACGGCGCGGCTGGCACTGTCGAGTCAAGGCGTGGTTGACATGGTGGCCCGGCAGCCCGGCGCTATCGGTTACGTGAGCCTGGCGTATGTGGATGAACGTGTTCGACCGGTGCCGCTTGCGTCGGACGGTGATGGCGTGCCGGTGCTGCCAACGTCGGACACGATCAATGCTAATTTGTACCCGCTGCGCACGCCGATCATGATCGTGGGCCTGGAACCGCCCGCCGATGAGAGTATCTACCGCGACCTGTTCGCCTGGATGCAAAGTGATGCGGGCCAGACTATCGTATCGGAATGGTACGAACCTGTTATCCCGTAAACCATGCCATGCGGTGACCATTTGCCCGCCAGGCCAAGTTGGTGTAAAAGAATAGAGAGTAGACGGGTAAAAAAATCTCTTGGGTTTTCAGTCCATTTCGATCTGCAAAGAGTTTCGATTTCACGTATAATAAGGCATGTCGCAGCGGTATGTTGTCCTGACGCCTGTAGTCAATGGCGCGAAATTTACATAAAGAATTGGAGAGAAACATGAAGAAACGTCTTGTTATGTTGCTGATTGTTGTTCTTTCGTTGTCAGCATTCACTGGTTTAAATCTGGCGTCGGCTCAGGAAGGCGCGAAGTTGATGGCTTTGACTCTAAAAACCGTAGGCCTCTACAGTGAGCCGGGGTATAGTGATGCGCCTGATCAGGTTGGCGCTGTACCTGCCAATGCGATCGTCTCCATCATCTCCACCACCGAGGATGGTGAGTGGTACATGGTGGCCAGCGGTGAGGAAGAGGGTTATCTGCCAGCCACGAGTGTCATGGTGCTGAACGTACCGGCACTGGCGCCAAAAGCGGTTATTGCGTCTGACAGCGCCGGTTCCTCCCTGTTCAAGAAGGCTGATCTGGCTTCGGAATTCATCCAGGGCTTTACGCTGGGTGATATGGTGACTGTGCTGGGTGTCGATGGCGAATGGGCCTATGTGATGACCAAAGACGGCGTGATGGGTTGGACCATTGCGTCTTCGTGGGTTGTCGTGGACAGTGTCCAGGTGGCCGTGATCGATTTGAGCACCACCGATAAAACCAACGTTCTCGAGGAACCTGATGGTTCGTCGGGCGTGCTGACCACGCTGGCCAATGGTGATGTGGTGTACACTTCTGGCGACGCCAGCGAAGGGTATGCCCAGGTTTTGACCATGGACGGCAACCTCGGTTGGGCGGTAGCGTCTGGCCTTATGATCTATCCGACGATGTATGTCGATGTGGCGACCGGTGGTGAAGCGGAAGCTGGCCTGTATGCGGAAGCGGACTTTGCTGCTGACGTGATCGGTATGGCGGCGAACGGCAGAACCGTGAGCTTCATCAGCAAGGTTGATGACTTCTGGATCGAGATTGTTGATCCTGACTACGGCAAAGTCTACGCGCTGGCCGACAACTTTGGCGGTGTGTACGTCCCGGTGAAGATGCCGTTTGGTGACGCGATCGTGCGTTCTGGCCCCAATGACGCGCTGTACAACTCGATTGCGCAGCTTCCACCCGGACAGCCTGTAGTGGTGACCGGCAAGAACGGTAACTATTATAAGGTTGTGGTACCGCTTGAAGAGATCGATTTTGCCTGGTATGGTGTCGAGGGCTGGATGCGCAGCTTCCTGTTCCTGGATTCGCAGAACCAGCCGGTCTTTGATGCGAGTGTCTTGTCCGAAGTTGAGTAAATCACCCACCTGATTTTTGTTGCACGACGTATGCCCGGCCTGCGTTATCCCAGGCCGGGTTTCTTTTTGGGGATGATGGCGGGGAGGTTGGGATGCAGCGGCTAAATCTTATGTTACAGGCAGCGTTAGTCCTGGCGCTGGTGATCATGCCGGTGATGCAGGTGGCGGCCCAGGATGGCGATCCGGCGGATCAGAACGGCGATCCGGCGGGTTTTCCGCGTGACGTGATCGACGCCAGCGGCGCGGTCGTGACGATCCCGGCCCGCCCGCCGATCGTCGCGTCAGCCGGGCCGGTCCCGGCGTTGGAGGCCGTATTCCCGGCGGCGCGTATCCGGTGGATTGATCCAGTGCATGCGGCAGACCCGCTGCAAGCAGCGGGCACAGACTGGCGCGAAGTGGGGCTGCTGGTTGTGCCGGACCTGGTCGCGGCGGCGTACCCGGCCTTGATCACGGCAGCGGAAGCGGCGCGAGTGCCCGTGTTCCGGGTGGGATTGATCGACAGTCTGGACGATTGGCGCGCCACCATTGAGGCGTTAGGATATGCGACCGGGCAGGATAACCGCGCCGCTGGTGTGATCGCGCAGTTGGACGATCGTTTGGCGCTGGTGCAGGTCGTAATCGCGGATCGTGACCCGGTGCGCGTGCTGGTGCTTACACCGGAAGGGTATACGTTTGGGCAGGGGACCCTGTTCACCGATATTGTGACGGCGGCGGGCGGCATCAACGCTGCCGCAGAAGCGGGTTTTGCTGATTTCCGGCAGGTGGATGACCACACGATCCGCGATCTGGCCCCGGACGTGATCATCCTCTCCCCGGCATGGACGGCGGATATGGCGGCGGCGTTTGTGGCGAATCCGGCGTATGCACGCGTTCCGGCGGTGCAGGCGGGGCGCGTGTACCGGCTGCCCGTTTCGCTGACGCAGCCCGCCGATCCCGGATGGGCGCTGCTGGCCGTGGCGCTGGTGCTGCATGGGATTCCCGCCGGTTTGTGATCGCCAAATTGTGATAAGCTTTGGTAGTACGCCGTGTATTATGTGTACAGCCCATCGGGCGGCGTTGGGGCTGGCATATCCAAATACCCGGCAAGCGCCCCTTTCCTCCGGATGTGCGTGTTCAAGTCCCCCGTCCAGCCTGGCTGGAAGGGGGATTTAGGGGGAAGGTGTTACCTTGATAGTGGATGCGCCGTTTTCGCGGGATGCCATCCGGGGGTATAACTGGTACGATTCTGGCGCATAAGCGGAGAAAGGATCGGGCAACATGCGGCAAGTTATAGCCGTGTTGGGATTGGTGATCGTGGTGATCGGTGTGGTCGTGGCGCGGGTGCCTGCGCACGCGCAAGACGATTTCACGCCGGAACAGCAGGCGGCGCTGGACGATGTCCGGGCCGCGTATGCTAATTTCCTGGCACTCGATACCTACCAGGCTGATTATTACCAGATCGCTGTACAGGATATCAGCATGACTTACCAGGAGCAATCGGTCGATATTGACCAGGTCATCGAGTCGAATGGTGACATGCAAATTGCGCTCTCGGCGGGCGGCGCGTTCCCTGACCAGTCGTTTGTTATCCAGCAGACCATTAGCCAGACGATCAGCGGCGCGAGTACGGATGAATCACTCGAGGAAATCAACCAGGACGTGTACATGATCACGGTGGATGACCGCATTTTCTACAAGATCGAAAGTTCCGGCGACCAGGCAGCCTTGATGCCACAAGGCTGGCAGGAGATCACCGCCGATTCATCCATGTTTCCCGGTATGGGCATCTACAATATAAACCAGATCATGCAGCTTTCGGGTAATGCGTTAGACCTGGGCTACATGGAGGCGCTCTTGGAGACACCCAACGACGTCGAACTGCTGGGGCCGGACACGATCGACGGGCAGGCGGTCAACCGCTACCGCCTGGATGTGAGCATCAGCGCCACCGTGGATTACCTGGGCATGGATAACCTGGTGGCCATGTTCGATGGCAGCGAACTGGGCATCGACATGGAAGCCCTGCTGGCGATGATTTATGATGATGAGAACACGCTGTTTCAACTGGAAGTGGCCATCAGCGCCGGTGACCAGATGCTGGTCGAAGTGACGTCGCACACGGTGCTGGATGTGTCGTTGGATATAGGCGCGTTGAGTGATGTGATGCC
The DNA here is from genome assembly GCA_016930015.1 of Anaerolineae bacterium. Taxonomy (GTDB): domain Bacteria; phylum Chloroflexota; class Anaerolineae; order Aggregatilineales; family Aggregatilineaceae; genus JAFGHR01. The sequence continues at coordinate 19,569 of JAFGHR010000105.1, forward strand.
GGAAGGCACGGTTATGAACCTCATTCAGGACTCGATTACAACGTTGACGCTGCGTGATTTTAATGAACCGGTGGATATCGCGCCGCCGCCGCTGGGTGAGTAGGCCGGTGCGCGGCAGCAGAAAGGATCGAACAATGCGACCTGTTCCGGTGCTGGTGATGATCGTGTTGGTGGCGCTGCTTGGGGCGAGTGGAGTCATGCCTACCCGCGCCCAGGCTGACGCGGCAGAGCGCATTCGGGCCGCGTATGCCGCCTACGACGCGTGGGATACGTTTTCAGTGCAGATCGAAGACAACACGCGTTACGCGCTGGTGGTCGAAGGCAAACAGTATATCTGGCAGACGCGGGAAGGTCACGCGACGGTAACCGGCTGGTACGACCTGTCGCAGAACCGCGCCATGTCGGCGCTGCTGGCGTATTCCGGCGCGCTGGACGAGTCAACCGATTTGAACGGGGAACGGACCGTCGGCGGTTGGTCGGCGGATATTGAAACGGCGGTAGTCGAGGGTGATTTGTTCTGGCGCGGGACGTTTGACAGTCAGGAGTCGCTGGCCGTAGCCGTGCCGGGTGACTGGGAATCCGCTACGGTGCAGGGTTTGGCGGCGGTGCCCGACCTGGTGAGCATGGTATTGGAACGGTACGTGGTCGAAACCGTGCCGAGCACGTCAGAAGGCCGTTTCATGGATTGGCTGGATGCGGCGCTGTCCATTGATGGGCCGCAGACGCATGCGCTCACCAAGCGCACCCAGGGTGATCTGTATATCGTTGAGGTGGACCTTGAGGCCGTGCCGGGCGTGGTCGAGTCGCGTTTGGACACCCTGGCGCGGGAAACTGATGCCATCGTGGACCGTGATGTCCTGCTCGACAGCCTGCTAACAAACAGCACATTTTCATGGGGCGTGGTGCTTGATCCGGACAGCGGCGCCCTGATGGCGCATATGCTGCTGCTTGACCTGTCGGCAGATTTGAAAGCTGATGCGCTGGGCCAGAATTACGCCACGCTGACGCTGGCCTTTACCGACAGCCGGACCGTGACCTTCAGCAGCGTGAACGAACCGGTGGATACGTCCGGCCTGCCGTAAAAAAGCTGGATCGTGATCTTTTCTTGTGCCGGGATACGGGTGGGGTAGTGCCCCGCATCCCGGTTTTGTTTATGACGTAAGCAGCGCGACGATCACGACGGCGATGATCAGCAGCGCCGCGATCACACCCAGCACCAGCAGCACGCGCTCCGGCAGCCGCAGTCCGGCGTGCGTTTCCCCCAGCAGCGCGGCCCGGTCATCCAGTTCGACGGCCCCGGCGGGAACACTTGCTTCGGCGGCCAGTTCGGTTTCCAGCCACGCTAAATAATCGTCAACACCCTGGGACGGCTCGGTCCAGGGCAGATCGGTATCTGCTGCGGAAGCCGCCGCGGATTCTGGCGTGGTGGCCGGAGATGGATCGGGCGGTCTGTCGCCGAGTTGGGCTGACAGTATGCGCACGGTATCGATTAGCGTGATGCCGCCTACGCTGACGATCCGTTGGCGCGGGTCGGCGACCGGCGCGACCTCGATTCGCTCAGGTTCAATTTGCAGGATGCTGGCCAGCAACTGGATCAGTTCGGCGTTGATGCGATTGCGGTTGGCGGGTTCGGTTACGTTGATCACGATCGCGCCCTCGTCTTCCATGCCGACAATCTGGGCCGTGTTGGCCCCGGTGCGCAGCCGTACCGAAAAACTGGCCCCGTAACGCGCCGAACTGGTGTCGAATTTGCCGAGCGATACTTTATCCCGGACATCCGAATCGCCCGGTGAGGGGTTTACATACGTCGCCAGGGCATTTTCGGCCATGTCCGGTGAAATACCCGATATCCCGATGATTTTATCGGCGCTATCAAGCCCGGTCAGAATATTGATTTGGGCTGCGTTTACGCGCAGCATGTACGCCAGCAGCACAAGAAGCTGGGAATTCGCGATCTCGGTGGTGTCGGATGCCGTGAGCCGGAATTCGTAGCCGCTGCCATCGATCAACCGGTAGATAGCTACGGCGTCGGCGCCCGGCACAACGTGGATGATCAGGTTGGTGTAGGGGCCAGCGGTCTGTTCTTCAAGCCGTTTTTTGTCGATCTGCTCGGTTTTTTCAGAATCCGGCACACTGACCGGTGTTTCTGGCGGCGCGTAATCCATCTCAAAGGCTTCGAGGGAAGGTACGTTCTCTGTACCGGCGGCCTCGTCACGCATCGCTTGCAGCCAATCGGGTTCGTCATCCGATGGCGGCGCGAAACCGGCATCCAGCGGCGGGGCGTCTTCCCTGGCGCGTTCGCGTTTACGCGCGCTGGCGGGAGGGGCGCTTTCCTCATCCTTGAGCCAGCCCGGTGTGCCGTCGTCTTCCGCGGCCATGCCAATGTCCGCCATATCGAGGTCCGCCATGTCAATGTCCGCCATGTCGAGGTCTTCGGGCATTCCAAAACCCGCGGACGGTTCAAAATCTCCGGACGTTTCCTCGGCTTCCGCGAACATATCGTCCATGTACAGATCGAGTTCCGCGTCAAAGTCTATGTCTGCGGGCGCGGGCGCGTCTGCTGGCGGCTCGCTTTCCGCGGCAGGGGTGAATGGTTCGGGCGCGACTTCCTCGACGCCGGATTCTTCCGGTCCGGTGGACAACAACAGCCCGGACAGCCAATCGTCTTCTTCTGGCGCTTCTTCGGCGGGTGTGCCCGTGGGTGCGCTCACGGGTTCGCCCGCAGGTTCGCGCAAAACGTCCGTTTCGATCATCGAATCGACCGGTTCCAGGGCCGGAGGCGCGGGCGGCGGTGGTACGGCGACCGGCGCGGGCGGTTTGGGGACGCTGGGCTGGGGCGCGGGTGCGGGTTGAAGTTGGGCGGCTTCCGGCGCGGCGTCCGGCGCGGTCACGGTCTGCGACTTGACCGACGCTGTCGGCGTTTCCTCGGCCTGTCTGGTAATGCGGAGCGTGTGCGCGGCGGTTGCGACCACGGCCCCGTTCTGGCTCAGTTCGACGATCAGGTCCAGCATACCGGTGCGGCGCGGCGTGAGCGGGAACCAGACCGGCGGCGTATCAAAATCGGGGAACACGGTCACATGTTTGACCGCGTCCGAGTGAATCTCACAGCCCGGCGCGATCAGTTTGACGCTCACCAGCCCCGGCTGAATCTGGCCGGTTTCGACCGGGAATTCCATCGGCGCGCGCGTGGATCGCTGCTCGACCTCGCGGTGCGGGGCCAGCCCCAACAGGCGGCGCAGTTCGTCATCGTCGGGCGTGGGTGAATCTGGGCGGCGAATCCACAACCCGAAGCGCATCGGGAAATCGACCGGGGCGGCGCGCGGCCCGGCAGTATCGACGCGGCGTTCCAGGTACGCGCGTTTGATCCTGGCTGTTGGCCGCGAACGCAAATACAGCGTGGGCACAAACCAGTATTCTGAACGTAACAACTGCTTGCGGCCCGCCATCACCGCCGTTTCGAGGTCCTGACCGGCCAGCAGCGCGGTATAAAATCCGTGCGAAAACCGGACGGCGGCGGCGTCCGGCAGGCTGCGCTGCATGGCGATCACGGCAGGGATACCCGCCAGGATCAGCGATGGTGCAACGCTCGACAGCAGGCTGGACCCGGCAGCTTTGGCCGACTCGCACGCGCTCAAAACGGCCAACCGCAGCCCGGTGCCGTAAAATGCGTGGGCCAGCGTGACCGCCTTGACCGGGTCGGAGTCGCCGTCCTCGTTTTCGAACACCAGCATGCCGGTTTCGTCAAACGCGCCGTGACCTTCAAAATGCAGCACACCCGGCGCCCCGGCCAGCATCCAATCCATGAGCGCGTCCCACGTCGGCGGCAGCAGGTAGGCCAGGTCGAGTTTTTTGGCCTGGATCAGCGGCTCGAACGCCTGCTCCATCATGCGGAATTCGGAGGCCAGCGGCGGTTGATCTTTGGGGTGCGCCGATACAACCAGCAGGTCCAGCGGCAGGGGCGACGTCAGCGGGCGGGGTGGCTCCGGGAACGTCAGGTAACGCACCAGACTGACCGCGCCCGCCTGGATCACAGAGCGCGTGCCATCGTGCAGCAGTTCCCACGGGTAACGGGCCACCGGCACCAGGTCCCGGTCAAAACGCAGTTCAACGTGCAGCGGTTGGCCGCTGCTGGCGGCTTGTGCATAGGCGGCGCGGTACAGTTCGCCCAGGCCGCCGGGAAACAGCGAGCGGAACAGCCCGCGCCCGACATCCTCGTGAAACTGGCTCTGGCTGGCCATGCGCAGCACTTCGTCAATGTGCTGCAACACGATGTCGGATGCGACTTCCTCGCCAACCGGCGACTCGATCACACGTACAGTCAACCGGTCGTTGTGAGAACTGAGTTGTAATACGATGCGGGGTCCCTGTGCCGGGCGCAAGTCCAACATAACGTGTGTGCCTCCTGGTCTATGAGGGATTGTAGCCCGGTGTGGCGACGGCGCAAGTCTTTTATGGCCGTTCTTATGACTCCGGCGTAAATCACGAGGCGGATGGCCGCCGTGATAAACGAGGTATGCCGCGATCAGGCCGGTGAATCAGGATCGAGTCTTGATCGCGCAGGTGTAACCGGACAGTGACGGCTGCCAGTTATGGTATGGGCCATCGTAACGTGGGATCGGCGGTTGGGGGCAGGCGCGTTTGCTGGCGCGCACGATCACGACACTCGCCACGCGCCAGCGAAAATGCTACAATGGCCCGATGTTTTGAACCAGACACCATGTGTTGAGGAGTCGTGCTTGTGGATGTGTTACCAGACCAGCTTGTTACCCTGCTTCGTGACGCCCTCCGGGCTGCCCAGACAGCGGGTGATTTGCCTGAATTTGATCTGCCGGAAAAACTGCCCGTAACGCGCAGCACCAAGCCGGAAATGGGTGACTACGCCAGCCCGGTTGCGATGCAGTTGGCGAAAGTGGCCCGCCGTAAACCGCTGGATATTGCGCAGGCCATCGTCCGCCACGTCGGGACGGCGCCATTTGTGGGCGCGATAGATGCCGCACCCCCCGGTTTTTTGAACATTCGCCTATCCGATGAGTGGGTGCTGGCCCAGGTGGACACGATCATTTCCGCCGGGGACGATGTGTTTTCGCTGGCAATCGGCCAGGGCCAGAAAGCGCAGGTCGAATGCGTGAGCGCCAACCCGACCGGCCCTGTAACGGTAGGACGCACGCGCGGCGGTGTGATCGGCAGCACGATGGCCAATATCCTGCACGCGCTCGGTTATACGGTCGAGATGGAATATTACTTCAACAACGCCGGGCGCCAGATGCAGTTATTGGGACGCAGCCTGTTAGCCCGCTACCGTGAAAAACTCGGCCTGCCGTTCGAACTGCCGGAAGAAGGTTACCAGGGCGACTACCTGGCCGATATCGCCGCCGATTTGGTCGCGGCTCACGGCGACAGCCTGCAAGATGAGCCGTGGGAACGTTTTAAGGACGAGGCCGAAAAAGCGATCTTTGCGTGGATCGAGCGCAGCCTGGCGCGGGTGAACATCCGGTTTGACGCGTTTTTTAACGAAAACAGCGTTTATGAAGATAACAGCGTATGGGATACGCTCGAAGAACTGGAGCAAAACGGTTACGTATACCGGGCCGTGGTGCGTGAAGGGGCCAGCGACGAGGAACGCGCCAAACTGCCCGCCGACGCTCAAAACGCGATCTGGTTCCGCTCGACTCAATTGGATGACGACGAAGACCGCGTGCTGGTCAAGTCCAGCGGCGAGCCGACGTATGCGCTGCCCGATATTGCGTATCACAAGGACAAGCTGGATCGCGGCTTTTCGTACCTGATCAACGTGCTCGGTACCGATCACATTATCGAGGCGCAAACCGTCGCGCGCGGCCTGCAAGCCGTCGGTTATGATCCGGAGCCGGTACACGTGCTGCTGCACCAGTTTGTAACGCTGGTCGAGAGCGGCGAAACCCGCCGGATGAGCACGCGGCGCGGGGAATATGTCACGCTGGACGAACTGGTCGATGATGTCGGGCCGGACGTGGTGCGTTATTTTATCCTGGCGCGCAGCCCCAACAGCCATCTTGAATTTGACCTGGACCTCGCCCGCCAGCGCGCCAACGAAAACCCCGTGTATTACATTCAAAATGCCCATGTGCGCTGTGCGGGCATTTTCCGGCAGGCAGCCGAACGCGGCCTGACAGACGATGGGGCCGACCTGTCGCTGTTGGGCGACCAGGAGCAGGCATTTATCCGCAAAATGCTGGAAATGCCCGAAGTGCTGGTGCTGGCCTACCAGGAATTAGCGCCGCACAAGCTGGCGTTTTATGCGCTGGACCTGGCGCGTTTGTTCCACCCCATGTATGACGCGGTGCGGGCGCTGCACAGCGACGTACCCGAAGACGTAGCCAAAGCCCGGCTGCGGCTGTACCGGGCGGCGCAGGTCGTGTTCCGCCGCCTGCTGACACTCATGGGCATGTCCGCGCCGGACTACATGTAAGTTTGGTAGTCCGGTGGGCACGTCCGGCAAACGGCCCGATATCGTACACAAGGAGGCATCGTTTTGGGACTCAAACCCGATCACTGGATTCGTAAGATGGCGCAGGAGCAAGGCATGATCGAGCCGTTTGTTGGCTCGCAGGTGCGCAACGGCGTGATCAGTTATGGCGTGTCGTCGTATGGGTATGATATCCGCATCGCCGACGAGTTCAAGATTTTCACCAACGTGTTCAGCGCCATCGTGGACCCCAAAAACTTCGATCCGGCGTCGATGGTGGACTTCAAAGGTGACGTGTGTGTGATCCCGCCCAACTCGTTTGTGCTGGGCCGCACCATCGAGTATTTCCGGATTCCGCGCAGCGTGCTGACCGTCTGCCTGGGCAAAAGCACCTATGCCCGCTGCGGCCTGATCGTCAACGTGACGCCATTTGAACCGGAGTGGGAAGGTTACGTCACGATGGAGATCAGCAACACGACGCCGCTTCCTGCTAAAATCTACGCCAACGAAGGCATTGCACAGGTATTATTCTTTGAGGCTGACGACGTGTGTGAACACTCGTACGCCGACAAGAAAGGTAAATACCAGTCGCAGCAGGCGATTGTTCTGCCCAAGGTTTAACGAGTCCATTGGACAACATATGAGTCTATCCGAATCCTATAGTGATCTGTCAGCGGGACCGCCGCGCGACGAGCCGCCACCCGGCCCGCCGGTGCCTGCGAGCCCACAGGGGCCCGCGAGCCCACCGGGACCCGGCATTGATCCGATCGTGCCCCGGCTGCGCGACGCGTTACACGGCGTGCTGGCTATCGCCGGGGAGCAGAGCGCCGAACAGCGCGGCGTGGGGCAGGTTTATATTTTCCGGGGTAGTTTGCTTGTGCCGCCGGAAGACGCGTACCGGACCATCACCGAGCGGTTTAAAACGCTGGGTTACAGTTCCATGCTGCAACGTGATCATGACGAGGACGCCGTGATCGCCGTCGAGGGGGATATTCCCCAGCGGCGTTTTAACTCGCCGTGGTGGCTGCACCTGCTGCTGTTGGTGATCACCGTGATCACGACGACCGTAATGGGCGCGGCCCTGACGGGCATTCCCACCGACCGCACGCTGGACGCCCTGCGCGAGTGGGATACCGCGATTTTGTGGCCAGCCTTGCGTGACGGGCTGCCGTTTTCGCTGACGCTGCTGGCGATCCTGGGCGTGCACGAGATGGGGCACTACGTCGCGGCCCGCCTGCACGGCGTCAAAGTCACCCTGCCGTTTTTTATCCCGCTGCCGCTGCCCAACTCGCTGGGCACGATGGGCGCCGTGATCTTTATCAAAAGCCCGCTCATGAACCGGCGGCAGTTGTTCGATGTCGGGCTGGCGGGACCGCTGGCCGGGTTGGTGCTGGCGATCCCGCTGTACGTGATCGGGTTGGGCGCGGAACAAACCGTCGGCCTGCCCACCGAATGGATTCGCGCCGGGATCACGCGCGTGTCGAATCCGGTTTTGCTGGAAACACTGGCGCGCCTTTTTACCGATGTTGATCCGGACAAGCTCGACCGGTTTGTGCTGTACGGGCACCCGATGGCGCTGGCGGCCTGGTTTGGCGTGCTGCTGACCGGGCTGAACCTGCTGCCGCTGGGCCAGTTTGACGGCGGGCACGTCGCTTACGCGCTGTTTGGCCGCCGCGCGTGGCCGGTCGCGCAGACCACCTTTGGGCTGCTGGTGCTGCTGGCGCTGACAGGCGGCTGGATCGCGTGGATGGTATGGGCCTTCATGGGGCTGTTTACCGGGCTGCGGCACCCGCCGCCGCACGATGACCTGACACCGCTGGGCCGGGCGCGCACCGTGATCGGTCTGGTGACGATTCTCGTGTTTTTCCTCGTGATTGTGCCGGTGCCGTTTTATCGCGGCTGAGATGCGTTAGACTGCCGGGAGTGAATGCTCCCAGTTTTTTAGCGCACAGTAAGCAGATGTCGTTATAGTAAATTTGAACGAACTGTTAGGTTTGCAAAAGTAGAAACGCGTCATGTTTTTGGAAAGATCAGGCCGATGATATAATACGGTCACATGCAGCATTGTTGATGCTGCACAACACCAGTCATTGAGTCTGGAAGGGGAAGAATAACCTGTGGGTGCTGAGAGTCGTTCCGAGCGGCAGTCAGAATACACAACCCGATACCGGCGGCTGTTGTTGGCCGGTGGGGTGGGTGTGTCTCTGTCATTGGTGCTGATCGTGTGGGCTGCGACGGGCAGCCCTGGTTCGGCGGTGGTACGATGGCTGGCGCTGCTTCCCGCAGCGGCGGCGCTGGTGTATGGTGTGATCGTGCGCGCGTATTGGCCGGTAGCCGAAACGGCAGAAACATCTGCCCGGCTGGCTGACGAACTGCGACAGGCAAACGACGCCTTGCGCAAACAGGTCAAGGACCAGACCGCCGCCCGCGATTTAATGCTGGCATTGGGGTCAACGTTTGATCGCAAAGAGATTTTGGATGAGCTGGTTAGTGCGATCACCGATATGCTGCGTTTTGACCGCGGCCTGGTGCTGGTGTTTGATGAAGACAAAAACGCGCTGACATTCGGCGCATACAGCCATGCGGCCCCTGATCCTGACAACCAGCTTCGACTCGAACAACTGGAATTCAGCCTGGTCGGCAGGCAGAATGATCCCTTGATCGGGGCGTGGATACACGGGCAGTCTGTGCTGGTAGAAGAAGTCACACCCTATCTGAAGTCTGATTTTAACTGGGTGCTGACCATGCTCGACCTGCGCCTGTTTTATACCATCCCCCTGACGATTGGTGATCGCCTCAAAGGGGTGCTCCTGGTCGATAACAGCCCTACCAATCTCCCTATCGCAGCGGAACAATGCAGCCTGCTTGACGCGCTGGGTGCCAACCTGGCCGTCACGCTCGAAAACGCGCGGCTGTATTACCTGACTGACGAACAGCTCAACCTGCGCGTTCAAGAACTGCAAATTCTCAGCCGCATCGACCGCGAACTGAACTACGTGTTGAGTGTGGAACGGGTGCTCAACCTGACTCTTGATTGGGCCTTACGATTCACCGGTAGTCATGTGGCGGCGGTGGCATTGGTTAACCCGGATCGAACCCAGTTGAAATTTCTCTCCGGCTACGGGTACGATCCGGTGGTGTGGGAACAGATGAAAAAAGAGCCGTGGCCGCTCGAAAAAGGGATCACGGGGCGTGTGGTGCGTACCGGCGAGGCGATTGTTACACCGGATGTGACCGTAGACCCGGACTACGTCGCCATCGAAGCCAGCATGCGCTCACAATTAGCGGTGCCGCTGACACGTGAAGACCGTGTGATTGCCGTGATCACGCTGCACAGCCGGAATCTGGACGGGTTTTCTACCGGAAACCTCGATTTTGTGCAGCGGTTGGCGGCACGGGCGGCGGTCGCTATTGATAACGCCAACCTGTTTGATCAAACGCGCCGGGAAAGTCAAAAATTGGAACTGATCCTGCGCAGCACGGCTGATGCCGTGATTGTCGTTGACGAAGCGGAACGCCTGGTGCTCATCAACCAGGCGGCGCTGGCGCTGTTTAAGCTGTCGCCCAAAGTTACCTATGTCGGGCACGGCTTCAAACTTCTGCGCGAACTGACACCGCTGTACGCGCTGTTTGACCGGGCCAGCGGCTTGAATCAAGGCCTGATAGAACAGGTGCAGTTGTCCGAGGATCGCACGTTCCATGTGAGTATCGTGCCCGCGCCCCAGGTTGGCTGGTCGATTGTGATGCACGATGTCACGCCGTTCAAAAAAACCGAGCAGCTTAAAAATGAACTGCTGGCGACCACGTCCCACGATCTCAAGAATCCGTTGGGCTCGATGTTAGGGTATCTGGACCTGATCATGATGACCAATACCCTCAACGCGCAGGGCCAGGAATATATGAAACGCGCGCAGCGGTCGATTTCTCATATGCGCCAGTTGATCGATGACCTGCTTGATATGGCGCGCATCGAGAGCGGTATCACCCTGCGCTATACCAGGGTGCATTTGCCAACCGTCATCAGGCAAGCGACTGAACAGGTGATGGTCCAGGTGCGCGAAAAGGCCATGGATATCAGTGTAGAGGTCCCGCCAAACTTCCCACCCGTGTATGCCGATGCGAGCCGCCTGAGCCAGATATTGACGAACCTGCTGAGTAATGCGATCAAGTACACACCGCCCGAAGGTCACATCTGGATTCGGGCCGAACCGCTGGCGGAGTATGTTCAGGTCGTGATCCAGGATAACGGGCTGGGCATTGGTCCGGAAGACCAGGCGCGCGTTTTTGACCGTTTTTACCGGGTACGCACGCCCGAAACAGAAGCTATCGAGGGCACGGGGCTGGGGCTGGCGATTGTCAAAAGCCTGGTCGAAGCGCACGGCGGCCAGATTGGCCTGGAAAGCCATCTGGGCTGTGGGTCAACGCTCACATTTACGCTGCCCCTGGGTATGCCGCCAGACCTTGAAAGTAATGGTTCCGCCGAACCTGATGAGGGCGCTGACGCCGGAAACGCCGCCGACGAACCGCACCTGACGAACGCATGAACACGCCGCGCTAGGGCAGGTTGTCAAACGTGGGTTGCCAGTCGGCACTATCCGGCGCATCGAGCGCGGCGATACTGAGCAGTATCCGGCTGCGTGCCGCGTAATATACGATATACGGCGCGCCGGGACGCATCACGATATCCGGCGGTACGACAAACGGCGCAAAACTATAGTCGTCCACGATGTACGAAAACGGCAGTTCGACGCGCTCATGTTCGGACATGTGGACTTTTAGCGGGCCGCGTGCGTAACGCACGGTGACAGCGCTGAGCGTGTCTCCCCAAAACGTTCTTAAATTCGCAAACACCAGCGCCGACATTAACAGCATAAACCCGATCCCGCACACGGTGAGGATCAGGCTAAACAGCGTGGCCGGTGGCAGCATCCCGGTGAGCGCCAGCGCCGCGAACTGTGCGATCATCGCCAGCGGGCACAGCAGCATCACGCCCAGCACAACTATGGCTGCCAGCGTGACACGGCGTTGATCGCGGGTCAGGCGTCCGGTGCGGTTCTGGGCCAGTTTAGCGGCCATCTGCGGCGAAGCGGGTGCAACGGCGAGCGCCGTGTTTTTATGCTCCACTAAGGTTTGCCTCATACTAGGGTACTTCCAGCAGCGTATAACGTTCGATATGTTCGACACGATCCACGACACGATCCACGACACGTAAACCAGGCAAAAGAACATCGGGCAGATATATGTCAGAAGCCAGGATAAAGTCAATGTTGTTCCCGGCCAGTTCGTCTCCAGTGGTCAACGCGGATACTGGAAGATAGACCAACCGGCGCTGGTATCCGTCGCCAAAAAACGGGTATACCCAGGCATCGCCATTTACCACAAGCCCCAACGTCGCATCGGCAGGTACCTGCTCATCCACCATTCGCAGCAGCGGCTCTTTTGAGCTGTGATCAATCGCCTGGCGGCTGATTGTATCTTTGCCCTGAATGGCGTCTTCCCCCCGCAAGGGCTTAGTCTGATTGTCTATGACTACCGCTAGCAGGGTAATCAGGGCGACCCCGGTCACGCCCCAGGTTATACCCCGGCGTAACACGCTGTCACGTTTATATACGATGGCCAGCAGCGGCGCAGCCGTTGTCACCGGCAGTATGAAGAACCGTCCCTGAAACGGTATCCAGGGTTGAATAACGCTGACGGTCAACAAAAAGCTCCAAAACAGCAGGCTTAGCCCAAAGCGATAGTTATCTTTGCGGATTATTCCCGCCACGAGCTGATAACCCAGCACTGGCAGCAGCACCATGAAACCCAATACCCCAAACCAACTAAAGTCTTCATGAAGCATGCTGTTTCCCAGCGTGTACGGATCGAATTCTGAACGGGCAGAGATGCCTGCCTGCTGAAAAAGCGTATCCGCTGTATCGGCTTTCGCATCCTGTAACGGGATAGCCAGGCGATCGGGAACACCGGACAAATCCAGCCATTGATAGCCGTAACGCGCCATGTTCTCTGGAAACATTCTCAGGCGCGTGGTGGTTGCTCTGGTATGCCCGTCAACCAACACTTCCGAACCGAGGGGATTTTCGTAGTAGATCAGGTTTAGCGTAAATATGTAGGCCCCTAATAACACAAACGCCAGCAGACTCACGCTCCCCCATAGGAACAAACGCTCGAACCCGCGACGCCCATACTGCTTCCACGCCAGCAGCAAGAATACGGCCAGGCCGGGCATGGTAAAAAAGAAGGTGGATTTCGTCCCCAGGCCCAACCCGAACGCGACACCGGAAAGCACCAACGCGCCACGGTGACCGGTCTTTAGCCCTAAAAGCAGCAGATAGCACATACTGGCGAAAAAAGCACTTACCACTAAATCGTTTTGCGTGGTGGTCGCCTGGAGCGCAATTTCCGGTAGTGTCGCCCAAAGCAGCGCCGCACATATGCTTTGGGGCCGCGAAAACCCCAGCAGCCGCGCCAGCCCAACAATCGCCAACATCGCTACCGGCACACTGATCCACTGCACGAACTCCACAAACGTATCCGTCCCCATGACCAGCGTGGTCCAGAAAATGCCCAACTCGGCGTTCATGGGAAAAGCTGTTTGTCGTAGGATGGGCGTATACCACTTGTAGAACGATGCATGCTGTGACCAATGCCCCACGCGTGCCATATGATACGTCATACTGTCCCAGTTGTTGGGTGGCATGACCAGGATCACGGCAGCGAAAACCAGGTACATAACCAGCACGCCTCCACCCAGCACCCACAGGACCGGGTAGTTCCGCACCGCGTGCCAGACTGCCCGCCGCTCGATCTGCACCCTGCGCCAGGGCCCCCGCAGTGACGGCTGCCCGCCCCGCCACCACAAGAACCACGCTGCCGCTGCCAGTGTGGCATGGAAGCCCAGGTGGAACCACAGGTTATCTAACAAGAAAAATGTCCCGGCCAGTTCGCTGGTCAGGACGATATCTGCATAACCCATCACAAACCAACCCAGGGGAACAGCGGGCCGGGTTGTCAATCGAAACAGAGCCGTAGCCAACACGGCAAATATGCCAATAAGCACACTATCTACGATGAAGACCATGTATGCTTGTTACCTCACATCCTTGTATGAAATCAAGGCCGTTGTGGCAGTGAGTGTCAGGATTTACCAGGCCGGTTAGGAGGTTACCAGATGTAATGTTCGAAAGCAAAACGGCGCTTTGTGCCACTCATCGTTCAGATGAGCCACGCGGCGCCAGGAGCGTTATAATCATAATCGTGTAAACTGCGCCGTGCGCCCGCCATAATGGAGAACACCATGCCCCACCATCGCCAATTTCGCCGCCGAGACGTGTTACGCTGGCTGGGCGCGAGCGCAGCCGTGATCGCCGGGGGAGAGGCGCTGCGCCGCCCGGCATTTGCCCGTGAAACACCCGCCAGTATCCCCGTGCCGCCCACGTTTATGTTACACAGCCGCCACCGTTATTTACTGCCGCGCCTGCTGGATACGTTGATGGCCAGCGGCTATCACGGCGTGACATATGCCGATCTGGAATCCGCGATCACCGGGCAGGCGGACCTGCCGCCCCGCCCGATCATCATCACGATCGATGACCTGGAGCTGGTAAACGGCAACCCCAGCTTTGAGACGTTTCGGGCCATGAAAAACACGCTGGTGCTGCACGGGTTCAAAGGTGTGTTTGCCATGATCACGTCACCGCTGCTGCCACAAAACGCGGATTGGTGGGCCGAGATCGTGTCGTGGCGCGACGAAGGGATCGAATTCGCCACGCACACGAGTTTTCATTCGAATCTCAACAACGGCGCATTTGCCCAAAAAGACTATGACGACGAGATCGTCGCGTCCGCGCGTATGATCACCGAACGCACCGGCCAACCGGTCCGCGCGCTGATCACGCCGTTTGGCAGCGGGTACGACCGCCAGTCGAAAACCATTCACCCGCTGGTGCTGGAGTCGTGCCGGACGGCAGGCATCCGGTTTGTGGTGGGCATCGTTGAGGGACGCGTGCCGGTCCCGCTGAATCCCGCGCCGGACGACGTGTTTTACCTGGGCCGGATTCAGCCCGGCATTGACGATACGCTGACGGGCGCCTTGTTCGAGTTAAACCACTGGTAGCCGGGTGTGGTGGTCCAAACCTCAAACTCCCCCCGCTTGCAAATCACCGCCGCCGCATCTAACATTATCGGCATGACTATTGACCGCCGGGATCAAGTCACGCCCGGTTTATGGCCGTGTAAGGCGTCAGGTGCCACTATGCACAAAGTGAGTGTTTCGGTTCCCGCCGGGACCAGGATATGCCCGGATACTGATAGCGTGAAATGTCAGGTGCCACCATGCACAAAGTGAGTGTTTCGGTTCCCGCAGTAGCAACCAATGTTGGCCCCGGTTATGATGCGTTGGGGCTGGCGCTCAACCTGCGTAATGTGATTGAAATGAACCTGACCAGCGACGATCAACTGGCGGTTTCGCTGTCGGGTGAGGGTAAAGGGGTGCTGCCGGAGAATTTTTACAACCCCGTCATGACGGCGGCGATTGCGCTGTTTCAAGAGTTGGAACAGGCGCCCGCCGGGCTAAACGTGGCCTGTAACAACCATATTCCGCTGGACATCGGCTTGAGTTCACGCGTGACGATGATCGTTGGCGGTCTGATGGGGGCGAATACACTGCTGGGAACGCCGTTTCGCCGCGAAGAACTGATTCACATCGCCAATAAGCTGACGCGGCAGCCCGAAGCCGTCGTCACCGCCATGCGCGGCGGCCTGGGCATTTGTGCGACCTGCCCGGAAGGTATTTTTTACCGCGCGGTCGAGGTATTGCCGCTGCGGGTCGTGGTCGCGCTGCCCGACCTGCCGAACTATGAGCCGCGCTTGCGTGATGATCTCCCGGCGATGGTGCCCATGGCGGACGCCGTGCACAATGTCGGGCATACGGCGCTGGTGATCGAAGCGCTGCGCACGGGCGACTTTAACCTGCTCCAGCAGGCGCTTGATGACCGGCTGCACGAACCTTACCGCCAGATGCACATCCCCGGTTATGCGGGCGTGGTGGAATCGGCCAAAGAAGCGGGCGCGATTGCCGTCACGTTGTGTGGGGCCGGACCGGCCATGATGGCGTTTGCGTCGTTCAACCACCAGCAGATCGAAAGCGCGATCCAGGCGTCATTTCGTAAGGCCGGGGTCGAAGCCAAAACCTGGGCGCTGGGCGTGGATGGTCAGGGCGTGGTGATCAGCGTCGTACAATAAGCGGCGAACGCTCCCAATTGCCGCGTTTTTTCCCTGCAATGCACACCGAAAACCAACTAAACCGGAGGATATGCCCATGCTTGAGGCCGTTAATATTGCCCAGAAGTTGGCCAAGTTTGACGAACACTGGAGCCCGCGCATCGCTGGCGAGTTGAACGATTGTTACATCAAGCTCGCCAGGATCAAAGGTGAGTTTGTGTGGCATCATCACGACGACGAAGACGAACTATTCCTGGTGATCAAGGGGCGGCTGACGATGAAGCTCCGCGACGGGGATGTAGAGGTCGGCGAGGGTGAATTTATCATCGTGCCGAAAGGCGTCGAGCATAAACCGGTCGCCGAAGACGAATGCCATATCATGCTGTTGGAACCCAAAACCACGCTGCACACCGGCAACGTCGAGAGCGAGCGCACCGTCACAGACCAGCCGTGGGTGTAGGTGTGATTGCCTGAACGCCGGGAAACCGTCACGTTTTGGCTTCCAATGCCATATATACTGGGGAGGATGGTCAACACGTGGGGGCGCTCCGCGCCGGGGAAGGAAAGGGGTTAAGCATGTTGGCAAAAAAGGTGCATGATACGCTGCGATTCCTGGTATGGATTAGCGTTGTCGCCGCGCTAACGGTCGCGCTGGCGGCGGGACTGGTTCAAACCGCGCCTGCTGCTGCTCAGGGCGGTGATCCTATCTGGCCGACCGCGGGATGGCCCGTGTCTACGCCGGAAGAACAGGGGATCGATTCTGAAGCGTTGCTCAAGGTTTTGAATCCCATCCAGCAGCAGGAGTTGAACATCAACAGCCTGACGGTTGTCCGGAATGGGGCGGTCGTGATGGACGTATACCAGCCCCCGGCGGGACCGGATGAACTGCACCTGATTTACTCGTGCACCAAGAGCGTCGTGTCGATCCTGATCGGGATCGCGATCGAACAGGGACACATCGCGGGCGTGGATCAGCGGCTCGTTGACTTTTTCCCGGAGCGCGCGATCGCCAACCTGGACGCGGCCAAAGAATCGATCACGCTCGAAGATGTGCTGCTGATGGCGTCCGGGCTGGACTGCCAGGATTCCTATCTATACAACTGGCGCGGGCTGCGGGCCATGAGGGCGAGTGATGATTGGCTGCAAGCCATGCTCGACCTGCCCATGCGTGACGAGCCGGGCACCCGTTTTGAGTACTGCAACGGCGGGACATACGTATTATCCAGGATTCTCGAAGCGACAACCGGCATGGAAACTATCGCATTCGCCGAGCAGTACCTGTTCGGCCCGCTGGGAATCACGGATAGTTCCTGGCAGGTTGACCCGGTCGGCGGGGCGATTGCCTGGGGCGGCTTGGCGCTGCGTCCGCACGACATGGCCAAGATCGGTTATCTCTATCTGAACGGCGGCGAATGGGACGGCGAGCAGATCGTATCACCGGAATGGGTGGCGGCGTCATCCGAATACCGGATCGACTCCGGTACGCTGGATGACGGGTACGGCTACCAGTGGTGGGTGAGCAATGACGATTATTATGCCGCGCTGGGATATGGCGGGCAGGTCATCCTGGTTAAACCGGAGCTAAACATGGTGGTGGTGGTGACCAGCGGGTTATCAACGGCCCAGTATTCTATGGCGCAGATGCTGGCAGAATATGCTGTCAAGGCGGCTGTGTCGGATGAGCCGCTGCCGCCGAATCCTGAAGGCGTAGCCGCGCTGGACGCGATGATCCAGGCGCTTGCCAGCCCGGAACCTGAAGACGTAGCCGCTTTGCCGGAGATGGCCCACACGGTATCGGGCCGTACCTACACGCTGAGCGAAAATGTGTGGCAAATGGAAGCGATCCGGTTTGATTTTGAGGACGGGTTGCCTGAGGCCCAACTCACCATTACGTGGCCCGGCGAAGGTGAAGTTGAACCGCAGCCGGTCGGCCTGGATGGTTCATTCCGGGCAAGTCGCATGCGGTCGGGGATGGTCATCGGGCTGCGGGGGAACTGGCGCGACGAAAACGTGTTTGAGCTTTATTTCCGCACGCTGGTTGAACCGATGGACGGGGTATTCACCATACGCTTTGAAGGTGATACGGCGTCGATTTGGCTGCGCGAACACGTTAACGGCATGGATGAGCAGTTCACCGGCACTGCCGATTCGTGAAACCCGGTGGAGACTTGATGGTGATCCGTTTTACCCGGTGGGCCGTAATCGGGCTGGCGGCGTGCGGCTTGATGGCGCTGGGCGCGTGCCAGCCCGCCCAACCGCCGGATGATCCCGGCCTGGACATGATCACGCTGCGCCCGACGCAGCCGGAGCGAACACCGGCTTACACGGCACACGCGCCTGCGACGGCACATGATATCGTGACCATGACCCCGTCCGAGGGGGCGTGTACGGAGGCCGAGATCGCCGCGATCCTGCGCAGTATGCCTGCGTATGCGCCGGGTGGGGGTGCGTTTGCCCGGCTGGATGCGGGTGGTTTTGTGATCGATGGCGCGCGGTTTGTGGTGCGCGGGATCAACTATTTCCCGTCACTGCATCCCTGGCACCGCTTTCATAAGACCCAGTTATCCATCGTCGAGCACGATTTTGCCCTGCTGCGTGCGTCCGGCGTGAACACGGTGCGCCTGTTCCTGTGGTATGATCCGTTTTTTGTGTGTCCCGGCAGCGGCGCGATCCCCAACCAGGACGCGTTTTTGTGGCTGGACGCGGTGTTCCGGCTGGCGGGCGCGTATGATCTGCGCGTGATCCTGGTGCTGCACGACCTGCTGGACCTGCGCGCGCAGGCGTTGTATACCGAACCCGGCGACACGCTCGCGCAGACGGCGTTTATCGTCAACCGCTACCGCGAGGAACCGGCGCTGCTGGCCTGGGATTTGCGCGATGCCGGTGACGCCGATTACACACCCTTCACCGATGATCCCGCGCCTTTTTCACGCGCCGAGGTGCTCGAATGGCTGGCCCGCAGCGCGGCCATTGTCCGCCAGCTTGATCCCGACCGCCCGATTACAGCCGGGTGGGCCGGGGATGCCGAAGCCACGATCCCGGCGGTGGACGTGGTCAGTTTTCAGCACTTCGGTGACGCGGACGAACTGCGGGCGCGAGTCGCGGCGCTGCGCACGTACACCGATAAGCCGATTTTGTTGATCGCGGTGGGCAGCAGCACCTATCACCATACCGAGGTCGAACAGGCCCAATACCTGCGTGAGACAATACGCGCCGCCGAGGGTGATCAACTGGCGGGGTGGTTGGTGTGGACGATGTATGATTTTCCGGTTAATGTCACGTGTTACCCGGAGCCGTGCGCCAGCCTGGACGATGAACGCCACCATTTTGGGCTGTGGCGCGTGGACGGTTCGCGCAAGCCTGCCGCTAACGCGCTCGAAACGCTGGCGTCCGGCCCGTAGAGGTTGGATGATCGATTTATAAAGATGGTAATGATAAAAATTGACCATGCTTTGGACACCTGCTAAACTATACACAGTTGAGTAGGAACAGCAGATCAGAATCAACACGACTAACAGGAGACATCAATGGCCGACGTTCCTGAAGTAAATGGTAACACCGAAGACAAA
>JAFGHR010000106.1 GCA_016930015.1 Anaerolineae bacterium
CTTTCCATAGTATCGCCTTTGGCGCGCAGGCTCAGTTCAACGGGGATTATGCAGCGGTTTCACGCCGCATAATCCCTTTTTCTTTTTGGGATGATGAATCCTATTTTGAATTTCTCAGAAGACTAGCTCCCTATGCGTTCAACGACTGAATGTACAAAGTTGCCGGTTTTTAACGTGCCTTTTTAAATGGTCTCTTAACATTCCACCACACCGATCACCTGCGCCTGCCCACCGGCTGGACCGGCGCACTCCCCCCTTCGCGCAGAGCGTGGTATGATCGGGCGCGGCGTGTTCTGGCCGCACCGGAGGAATAACCATGCACCTGTACCACCCGCGACTCATACTCCTGATCACCCTGCTGATCGCCGTGACAGGCTGGCTGCTGCCAGCTTCCGCGCCCACGCACGCGCAAGACCCCTGCGCCGGGCTGGTAACGCCGCGCCTGGAACCCGGCGGCTATGCCCGCATCATGTCCGGCTACGGCCTGAGCCTGAAAAACCAGCCGATGACCACCGCTGCCGGGGCGTCTGAGGTCGCGCTGGTACCGTTCGGCACGGCGGCAGTCGTGCTCGATGGGCCGCGCTGCAACCTGGGTTATGTGTGGTGGCAGGTGCAGCTTCCCAACGAGTTGACCGGTTGGGCCGCGGAAGGCGACAGCGCCGATTATTTTTTGGAACCGTACACCGTCGGCCTGAACGTGTACCAGGTGCGTGACGGTGGCGCGCGAATCGGGCAGTTTTTCGCCCTGCCGGACGGCACGACCCAGCCGCGCACGGTGTTCACGATCCGGCCCCGCACCGTCACGCCGCAGGAAGTCTGGCCGGAAGTCGATATCAATTTTCTGGGGCAGGCGCTCGACTCAGTGCGCGCCATCTGCCCGGAGCGGCTGGCCGGTACGCCGTTTGAACACACCGCGACATTCGAAGACGCGCTTAAACTCCCGCTGCCGGAACTGGACTACGATTTTTTCCCATCTCCGGACGGCGACCGGCTGGTATTGGTGCGGCACCTGCACCTGGACGTACCGCGCTGTGATAACGTGGTGCCCGACCGCGTCGGACTCAGCGAAGTCACGCTGCTGCACGCTGACGGCACGGAACAACTGTTATTCCCGTTCTCGCAGTACGGCGCGTCGCCCCCATCCGAGGATCAGTACGCCGCCAGCGAACCCGGCGCGTGGAACGTGTACCTCGACACGGTGCTGTGGTCGCCGCACGGGCGTTACGTGGCGTTTGTCGCCGCCTACCGGGACCAGTGTAACGGCGCGGTGTGCTACCGTTTTCACACGTTTGTGGATAACCTGGGCACACAGCAGTTATATGTGCTGGGCGAAGGCCGCCGCCTCGCCTGGACCAACGGCGGCGAGGGCCTGAACCTGTTCCGCCTGGTCAGCGGGGGCGAAAACCGCCAGGTCGCGCACCTGTACACCATGCGTCCGGACGGCACCGACCGCCAGGAAATCTGGCTGCCCGGCGGCGCGATCTTTATGTCGGACGAGCAGATCGGGCTGGGGCTGCCGTGGAACGCGAGCGGTACACGGGTGATGGTGCTCAATGCCGGTGAGGAAGACGTGTTACTGTTCAACGTGGCCGACCGCGATTTTTCCCCGCCGATCGTACTGCCCGACATGGCCGATCGCGACAACCGGCTGGCCGTGTTTCTGATGCGCGGCGAACAGACGATTCTATGGGCCACGATTCGCGGTGATTTTGTGGTTCAGAACGTGGATACCGGCAGTTGGGAGCGGCTGAGCAGCACCCTGGGCAGCGCAGGCGTCCCGGTGACGCAGGTACGCCCGTTTGCCATCGGCGGCAGGGCGCTGGTCGAACTGGCCGACAACTCGGCGTACATCCTGGATATCAACACCGACCAACTGATCCCGGTCTTGTTCAGCGGGTAGCCGCGTCAGCAGGCTGCCGGGTCACCCGAACAGCCCGGTCACGATCTGGTAGATGCCGAACGCGAACAGCGCCACCGCCGATATCCCGCTCAGGGTACGGGTGACGGAGTCGCCCAGGTGACGCGCCGTCGCCAGCACGATCACCAGCCCCGCAAATACGCTCACCATGGCCGCGTAAAACCCGGCGATGAAGCTTACGCCATGACCGGCAGCTTCGCGCCACGCGTCCAACAGGATCGGACCGCCGATCACGCCCCAGAAAATGTACGGGTTGGGATTCAGCAAATTGAGCAGCGCGGCTTTTTGCAGGCTCTCACGCGCGGAGCCGGTTTCGACGGCGGTTTTCTCGCGCGCCGTGCGGAAATCGCGGTAGGCTTCGCGGGCGAGCATTAATAAAAATACGCCGCCCACTACTTGCAGGCCGCGCAGCACCACGCCGGGCATCTGCGTCAGCACGACCAGCACCAGCGCGATGATCGGCCCGTCGCTGAGCAGCGGGGCCAGCACTGCCGGTAAGGCACGCTGCCAGCCGTTTTTGAGCGTTTGTGAGATCAAAAACGCGTGAAACGGCCCCGGCGATACGCCCGCCGAAAATCCCAATGTGATCCCCTGGATCAGGTACACCATGTATCAAACACTCCCGCGCTGCTGTGACGCTGCCGCCCATTGTATCCGGATCGGCTGGCGCGACGGTTGTGCATGTGTACTAAAGTACATGTGTACCAACGTGCGCGCACTAACCGCCATCACGCAAAAAGCAAGAGCGGACCGGGGGAGTCCGCCCACACCCTGGGGAAAACATCTCCCCCGCCGTATCACAAATAACGCCGTCTAACGCACACCCAGCAGCAGTTCGATCGTCAACTGGTCGAGCTGTTCGTACATCAGATCACGCTGGCCCAGCGCCGCGCGGTCAAACGCTGCGTTTTTGATCTTGTTGGCTTTGTCCGTGCTGTAACCGCCGGACAGCCACGCATACGCGCCGTCGTCGGCATTGATCGCGCCGATCAGCGCTTGAATCTCGGCATCCTGGTTGAATTGTTCGGCCTTCTCCTTGAGGATCATATAGGTCCGCATGCAGCCGCGTGCGAACGCCTTGACGCCTTCCGGCCCTTCGGTGCGGTACGCGTGTGCATCGAAGTGCCGCGAGCCGTCATAGCCTATGTCCTCAAGGAACTTGACCAGGTAAAACGCCTGCTTGATCATCTCCGCACCAAAGCGGAAGTCCTGGTCATA
>JAFGHR010000007.1 GCA_016930015.1 Anaerolineae bacterium
CACATCTTTGGGCAGGGCAGGCAGCGGCGTGCCGCCGAGTGTGACCGTCGGTATGATCTCGACGGGCGGTTGGGTAGGTTCCTGCGGCGGTGTTTGCCCGGTGGTCGGTTGTTCTGCAGGCGGCTGCTGAGTGGGCGGCGGCGGGGTTTGGGACGGCGGCGGCGTATAGTTGGGGCTGATGATCGGGCCATACGTGCCCGGTGTCGGCGTTGGCGTAGACGCCTGGAACAGGTTAGCGGTGTTGTTCGGGGCGATGGCGTGGGCGGGTTTCAGGCTGTTGTGCGCGATCAGGCCGGTCACGGCCAACACCGGCAGCGCGATCCACAGCAGCATACGGCGCTTTAAAAAAATGAACATGCAGGTTGTCCCTAATCTGATTCAGTTATCTAACAACAGGCAGAAATATAGATTAACCGGGGGATATTGGCAACACCAACCGGAAAGCACTACCTTCGCCGGGCGTGCTTTCTACGTCGATATGGCCCAGGTGATTTTCAGCGATCTTTTTAGCGATAGCCAGCCCCAGGCCCGCGCCGCGCCGTGACCGGGCCGGATCAACGCGGTAAAACCGTTCAAAAATGCGGTCCAGGTCGGCGGCGTGGATACCGATGCCGGTATCCTTCACCGTGATAACGACGGTATCCTTTTCCTGGTGTGTCCGGAGCGTGATAGACCCACCGGCGGGTGTGAATTCAAATGCGTTTTCCACCAGTTTGATCATGGCCTGGTGCAAACTTTTATGGTTACCATCGATCAGCGGCAGGTTGGCTTGCAGGTCGCAGCGCAGTGCGAGCTCTTTTTTCTCAGCGATAGAGGTGATCCGCACCCGGATTTCATCGATCAACTTGTTGATGTCGAATCGCTGGAATGGTATGTCGTCGTCGCTGTCGAGCCGGGCCATGTCGATCATCGATTCGATCAGTGCCTGGATATGGGCTACCTGTTTGTCGAGCGATGCCATATGCTGTTTTTGTTTTTCGGGATCATCGATCTGAGTCAGGAGATACGTGCTGGTTTTGATCACTGACAGCGGGGTGCTGAACTCCTGGCTGGCATCCCGGATAAAATCGGCCAAAATGCGGCTGCGTTCCTGTTCCAGTTCAAGCTGAAACGCCTGCTCTCCGGCAATCTTTAATTCGGTGATGTCACGCGTGATGCAGCCTAACATCGGATGTTCGCCGCCCATGATCGGGAAAACGATCGACTGTGTAATGCAGCCTGTGCCGTCCGGGCGCAGGACATTACTCTGAAACGATAGTTGATCCCAGTCGGCCTGTTTGGTTGTGAAATAATGCTTGATCGTGGTGCTCACCCGCTCGATGTTTTCCGGTGTTCCCCTGTGTTCGAGTACCATGTTGTTTTGAAGCAGGGTGAACGGTTGGCCGACAGCCTCTTCACGCGTGATACCCGTGATCCGGGCCAGCACCGGATTCCACTCGATGATACACGTATCGGTATCCATGAGTAAGATACCATCCTGTGACTGCTCGATGAGGTTGCGGAAGCGTTCTTCGCTTTGCCGCAGGGCGGTTTCGGCTTGTTTGCGCTCAACGATCTCCTGGTGGAGTTGGGCGTTAGCCGCTTTAAGATCGGCGGTGCGCTGGTCGACACGATGTTCTAGAAGCTGGTACGAGTCAAGCAGGGCTTGTTCGCTGCGTTTGCGTTCTTCCTCAATACTGAGCGCCATCGCGAGTGTGGTTAACAGTTGGATGTCTTGTAGGTCAGGGACAAAATCGCGCTGGTACACCACACACAGTGAGCCGACCGGTGTATTCTGGCACGCGACCGCCTGCCCAATATAGGTTTGCAGTTGGTAGGGCACTACGTTAGGATCGGTTGTGGCATACGCTGACTCCAGCAGGTTGTTGACCACCAGCGGCTCACGGCTGCCGCGCCGGATAACGTCAAAACAGATGTGACCGTCGGGTTTGTCCACCGGGTTGTAGTCGGGGGGGGGTGTTCCATGTCCCCTGTGACACCAGCAAATCGCCGTCCAACCGGTTGTACAGCGCGCACGTTGCGCTCATTAATTCCCCGGCCAGGGCCGTGATCTGCTGGATGTTGTGGTTCGGATCGGTGGTAAAGCTGAGAAAACACGCGTTGAGTTTGGCGAAGCGTTCTTCGGCCTGGCGGCGCTCGGTGATGTCGCGAGACACGATAATGGCTTTGTCGATGGTGTCGTGCTCGTGCTTTAATGGGTGAATGAGGTTGTCAAACCACTGGTTATACATGCGGTTTTCAAAACGAGCAGGTTCACCGGTTACAAACACATTTTTGATGCGCTCCAGATGCGGGTTGACGGCATCGGGATCAATCAGGTCGCGCAGGCGTTGGTCGAGCAGTTCATGTGCCGGGCGCTTCAGGAGTTGTGCCCCCCTGGGATTGACCGATAGCAGCGTCCCCTGTGCGTTTATGATGCAGGCGATGTCGAGTGACGCGTCGAACAGGGCGCGAAAAACGGCCTCACTTTCGCGCAGCGCTTCTTGAGTCTGGCGGTGTTGCGTGATGTCGGTCGATGTGTTGATAATCTGAGTCAGCTCGCCGTTGGCGTTGAGAATCGGGGCGGCAATATGATACGCAAAGGACTCTGTGCCGTCGTAACGCTGAATCGGGAACTCGCCTGACCAGCACTTGCCGGCGCGCAGCGACGCCATCATGGACTGCATGTGTTCGGCGGGAATCCACGAAGGGATCACATTGGCAACGGCCTGTCCGACCGCTTCCGCTGCTGGCCAACCGTATACGTGTTCGGCGTGGCGATTCATAAACAGAATGGTTCCGTCGGGATGGGTCACAACAATAGCTTGCTCAATGGCGTTTAATACCCTGGCATGAAGTCCAACGATCGACTGTGTGCGCAGAAAACCATGCAGGCGCCAGAATAATCCCAGCGTGGCGATCACCAACACGCTAGCAGTGCCGACCAGTGCAGCCAAAGGGAGTAGATCGAAATTGAGGACCATAGACGGCAGCTCCATGTTTGGATAGGACTTTAGCACAGAATGTGGAACATCCGCGACTCTATTTTAATTATACCTTATGTTTGTTCAGTTTGAGTCAATGAATATTAGTTAATAATGTTTCTTGAGTGGCGAATATTTATGAAGATCGATCAACAATCCGTTTTGATAGTGTGTATTTTAACTATTACATGCCGGACTATACAGGAGGTTGAATGATGGAGTATCGCCGATTGGGACGTACTGGCCTGAAAGTCAGCGAGTTGTGCCTGGGCACGATGACGTTTCGCTGGACCAGCACCGAAGACCAGGCGTACCAGGTGCTTGATCACGCCTGGGATGCAGGCATAAACTTTATCGACACGGCAGACGTGTATAGTCGTTGGGCGCCGGGGAATTCGGGCGGCGTGGCCGAGCGCATCATCGGCAACTGGCTGCGCACCCGCCCGCGTGATGAGGTGGTGCTCGCCACCAAGGTACGGGGCCGGATGTGGGATGGTCCGCTCGGTGAAGGACTGAGCCGCCAGCATATCATGGCCGCGGTCGAACACAGTTTACGCCGTTTGCAGGTGGACTACATCGACCTGTACCAGACTCACTGGCCGGACTGGGAAACGCCCCTGGATGAGACACTGCGCGTGCTGGACGACCTGGTTACGTCGGGCAAGGTGCGCTACATCGGGGCCAGTAACTATCCGGCGTGGCTGCTGACTAAAGCGCTCTGGATCAGCGACAAGCTTTACCTGGCCCGGTACGATTCGATCCAGCCGCATTACAACCTGCTCAACCGCGCCGAAGTTGAGCCGAATCTGGCCGGGCTGTGCCTGGATCAAGGGATCGGCATGATCCCGTACAGCCCGCTGGCGGGGGGGTTTCTGACGGGTAAATATACCCGCGATTATACGCCACCCAGCGCGCGCGGCGCGGGAAACGACCGGATGGCCCGCTACCGGACCGAGCAAAACTTCGCGCTGATCGATGCCCTGGCCGAAATGGGGCAGGAACGCGATAAAACCGTGTTACAGATGACGCTGGGCTGGATGCTGTCCCAACCGTTCGTCACCGCGCCGATTATCGGCGCCAATTCCGTCACCCAACTGGACGAATCACTGGGCGCGGCGGGCTTGCGCCTGTCCGAAGATGAGATGCAGCGTATCGATGATCTGACCGGCGTCAAGCGTTCGTGGCGTGAATGGTTCTTGAACTAGGCGTGTGGTTGATCGGGTTTACTGTTCCCTGAGTTCTTTGCGATAACGGGCGGCGGCTTTTTCAAACTGCCGCCCGGCAAAGCGCGAACTGTTCAGCCGCGCCCAGTCAAGCGCCAGTTTGCGCGCTACGAGTCGGGCCGCGTCCTCGCTGCGCCAATAACCGGTATGGCAGGCCAGATTCCAGTTTGTCAGCCAGTTTCCCACGTTGATCGCGCGGTCGATCACCCCGGCAGCTTTGTAAGCGTCGATGGGTTCGAGCGGGAACGCGACAGTGTCCTGACGGTCGTACAGATTAAGCCATAGGCCGTGATCCGGGTCAACCCGGATCGGTGAATCAAGTGTATCCTGAATGCTGCTGCGATCACCACCGGCGTTGTTGCGCAGGGCGTAGACCACCATCGGCGATCCCATCGTGACAAAATTGGTCAGCGACAGGTGATGATCCACCAGCCGGTGTGAATGGCCGCTGCTGCGCGTGTTGTCCCACACAAAATCCGATGCAATAACACTTCCCAGGCTGTGCCCGACAATAGTCAACGGGGCACAGCCTGCTGTGTCGCGCTCACCGGCGCTGGCCCGGCTTAACTCCTGGACGTTTTTTTCGACTGTGGCATGAATCGCGCCGTAGACGGTATTGCCCGGTGTGCGTTCATAGGCGATGACATCGCCCAACATACCGATGATGTTGCGCCGGAACTGGTAAGTCAGGTTAAAACGGCTCAACATGCCTGCCCGGCCAAACATCAAACGCAGCAGCGCGTTTTGAGGTTGTTGTGTGACCGGTGCCCAGTGCACGGCGGCAAAACGCAGGGCGTGCTGAGGCTGTGTCGCGCCGCGGGGCAGGTCGCGCAGGTAAAGCCGCCGGATCACGTGCGCGAACTCGTGCCGGATCATGTCCTCGAATTGGCGAGCGTACCGTGCTCCCCGGCTGTCCCAGCCAATGCCGTGCACAAACAGGACGTTTAGCGCCCGAACTGATGACATGCTGTGCTCCTTCTTAACCTGGATTCATAACAGAGTCTACGTGGTGTGCGGTGGTTGTCAAGCCTTCTAGATGGTCAGTAGCAGCCAGTTATATGAAAATTGCATAAGGAAGAAATGCGCAGCATTAATTCATGTTCTGGTATACTAGAGTTTGTTGGACCCTGCCAATACAATGACAACGGGTGTCACACGGGGGCAATACCATGGATTATCTCTACCAACTGACCTTGGAAAAGCCGGATACCATTGTTTTACGCGTAAACGGCGAGCTGATCGAGCAGGCCGTCATCGATATTGATGACAAGCTGCGTGCTCTGACCTGCCAGCCCGGTGTGCGTCGTATGCTGTTGATGGACCTGACGTTTGCCGTGCCAATGGCGCAGCCTGCATGTATGCGGCTGGTTGGACTGCTGCAAAACCGGCGGATTTGCAACGTGGCGTTTTTCGGGGCGTCCGATGAGGTAGAGATGTTGGTCAAGGTGATGCTGCGTGCCACGCACCGCGAACAGTCAGCGACGTTTTTTGATGGTGAACCCAGCGCCCGCCGGTGGCTTGCCCTGCAAACACGCCCGGTCGTCGTTCGGCGGGATTGAGCCTGCGACTTGCTCCGGGCGAAGCCCTCGCCCGGCGTGATATCGGGTGATGTCGTGGCGCTGCCTCTTGCCTGAATTACCCCGACTTATGGTGCACTTGCCGACGCGATCGTACTCGCGACCGCGTTTGTGGCCGCGTTGGCGCCTGGACCTGGTGCTAGTTCCAGGTCCACGTCGAAAGACGTTTTATCAAAAAACGTGTCCATGTGCTGCATCATGGTTTCGGGCGCGTCTTCCGCCAGGATATGCCCGCCCCGTATCAGAATCGGGCCGCGTGCGTGAGGCAGCATGCGCTTCCAGTGATCGGCCACGGCAGGCGCAAACAGCGGATCGTCTTTACCCCACACGATCAGGGTCGGGATCGTATGCAGCCGGAACAAATTTTGCTCAAGATCACGCATGACCAGGCTGGACGGGTGGCTGGCCGTGGTGTTGATCATGCGCGGAAACTGGACCAGCGCGGTCCGGCTGCGCGAGTCGCGGAAGGGGGCACGGTAGCCGCCGATCACGGCAGGTGACAGCGGGCGCACGGTCAGATATTGCAGGCCCAGGCCCGTGACCAGATTCGCGTACCCGAACAGGATTTCGCCCAGGCCCGGCGTATTCGCCACCTTGATCAGCGGGTGCAGCCAGTGCAGGTATGTGTCCTGAAATACGGTCGAGTTGGTGATCACCAGGCGGCGCACGTTGTCCGGGTGGCTCACGGCATAACTCAGCGCAAACGAGCTGCCCCAGTCTTCGACGATGAGTGTGATATGGTGCAGGTCCAGCACGCGGATACACTCGATCAGGTTGGTGATATGCCGCCGCATGGTATGGTAGCGGCGGCTGGTGGGTTTGTCACTCATGCCATAACCAATGTGATCCAGGGCGATACAGCGAAAACCCTGGGCCGCGTAGTACACTAAAAACGCGCGATACAAAAAGCTCCAGGTGGGATAACCGTGCACGAATACCAGCACGTCACCGTTTTCTGGCCCCTCGTCCAGGTAGTGCATGCGTTTGCCGTCGCTCAGCGTAAGGAAATGTGACTTAAACGGGTACAGCGACTGGGTTGTTTCGGGCAACACAACCGTTGCCATGGCTTGCCTTTCTGACGCAGTGAATTATCCCTCAATTGTACGCCAGGTTTAAACTGGGGGGTACTGGTTTCTGGCGGTGGGTGGGCGTAGATAACAAAAATCCATAAAAATTTCGGTGTGTTACGTGCCAGACGCGGTATACTTGATCAACCAATTGATCTTGGCCTGCCTGGAGGAGTGGCATCTGACCTATGGACGTTCTGTGCATTGGTGAAGCACTTATCGACTTTGTCTCTCGTGAGCGCGGCGCAACGCTGATCACGGCATCACACTATACGGCTGTGACCGGTGGTGCACCGGCCAATGTGGCCGCGGGCCTGGCCCGGTTAGGACGCCATGCCCGGTTGATCGCCACGGTGGGCGACGACGCGTTCGGACGCAAGATTTCGCACGACCTGGAAACGATCGGGGTGGACTGCGCGCTGAAATTTGACCCGGACCATTACACGACGCTGGCGTTTGTCAAGCTCGGCTCAAAAGGCGACCGGGACTTTCAGTTTAGTTCCGGCGCGCACGATTATTTGACGGCGGATCAGATCACTGAAGCGGATGTGCGCGGGGCACGGATCGTGCATTACGGCTCGATCAGCCTGCGTAAACCGGAATCACGCGAGGCGACGCTTCGAGCGATTCACCTGGCGAAGTCAGCCGGTGTCGCGTGTTCGTGTGATCCCAACTGGCGGCCCGATCTCTGGCCGGACCAGGACAAGGGCCGCGAGGCGGTGCTTGAGTCGATAGCCCACGCCGATATCTTTAAGATCAGCGATGCCGACCTGCATTTTCTGGTTCCCGGCTGCGGGGATGATTATGCCGGTGCGCTGCAAACGATCGGGTTTACCGGGTGGGTGGCCGCGGTGACGTTGGGCCGTGATGGGGCGTGGTACCGGGTTGGCGAGCACACCGGGCGTGTCCCGTCGCCGTCGGTACAGGTGGTCGAAACGACGGGCGCAGGAGATGCGTTTACGGCGTCCATGCTCGACAGCCTGCTGGCGCATGATCTGGATGTGAGTAGCCTGGACGCGCAGACCGTGCGTTACCTGTTTTTACGGGCCGCCGCTGCCGGTGCGCTGACGGCTACCGATTATGGCGCGCTCCCGGCCCTGCCCGATCACGCTGGCATTGACCTGCTGCTGCGGATGTCGCATTTTGGTGATGGCGGCGGGCCGGGCGCGGCATCATAAGCCGGGTTGTTCGGGTGTTGCGTGGTGTGACCGGCGGCGAGACAGCACCAAAGCCGCCGCTGCCAGGATCATGCCGAGGACGATCAGGCCGGTAAACGCGGTATACGTGGCTTGGATGCCTTCGACAATGGCCCAGGACGGGGCTTCTGAGGCATCAACACCGGGTGCCAGGTCAACAACGGCAAATACGCGGCTGGCGAAAATCGCACCGGCCAGCGGTAACCCCATGACCTGGCCCATCGTGCGGGACAGCGCCAGCAATCCCGACACAACACCTAACTGCTGGCGTGGGGCCGTGCCCATGATCGCGCTGTTGTTCGGTGACTGGAACAGCCCGGCGCCGATTCCCAGCGGCAGCAGCCGGACAATATAGCCCAGCGGTGACGTGTCCGTGTCCAGTGACGCAATCGAGAGACACGCCCCGATGAGGATCACGAGTCCCGCCAGTGAGATGCCGCGCGACCCGTAACGATCCGACAGTGACCCGGCGATAGGCGCGACCACGCCCAGCGCCACCGGCACCACCGTCATAAACAGGCCGACTTGCTGCGGGTTGTAGTCTTTGACGCGTTCCAGGTAAAACGGCAGCACAAACATCCCCGCGATGGCAACAAACACCAGCAGGCCGGTTGACAGGCTGATGCTGAACAGGGTATCGCGAAACAGCTTCAGGTTGACCATCGGCTGTTCGATGCGTGACTCGACCAGCAGAAACAGTGTCAAACCGGCGCCTGTTCCGGCGAACAGCACCAGGATAAGCGGGCTGTCCCACCCGGCTTCGGGACCGAGCGTCAGCGCCAGCGCCAGGCCCAGCAGCATCAGGAACATCAGCGCCGCGCCCCAAAAGTCAAAGCGCTGGCCGCCGGGCGGACGCCAGTCCGGTACAAAATGGCGTACCATGCGAAACCCCACGATACCCACCGGCACGTTCACCAGAAAGATCGCTCGCCAGCCGACCGTGCCCAGCAGCAGCCCGCCCGCCGTCGGCCCCGCAATGATGCCCAATGATACCACCGTGCCGATGATGCCCAGGGCCTGGCCGCGTTGGTGTGAGGGAAACACCTCGGTTACGATGGCTACACCCAGGGCTTGCATCATGACCGCGCCAACGCCTTGCAGCGCCCGAAACGCGATCAGCAGGCCGATGGACGGCGCCAGCCCGCACAGTACCGACGCCACAGTAAACAGCGCCATACCGGGCAGGTAGATGCGTTTTTTGCCGATCATGTCGGCCAGCCGCGCGACGCCCAGCATGAGCGATGTCACCACCAGCAGATAACTGACGACGACCCACTGCACGGTCGAAAAGTTCGTGTGTAATTTGTCTTCCAGGGTGGGCAGCGCCACGTTAACAATGCTGCTGTCGATCGTGGATAGGAACACGCCCATTGCTACACTGAACAACACCCACCATTTTTGTATATGCTCGCCGTCATGCGTGCCGGTGTGTTCGTTTTTTTGACGCTGGCTGTGCATGCGAACGGCTTCGGCGGATCGTGATGTGGCTGGTGTAGGTTGTGTTGGCATGGCGATATCGGTTTCTCTCGTATGTCAGGGTAATCGCTTCAGATGAACGATTGGTTTTTTGTGCAACGCCTTCCCCCTATTTCCCCCGTCCAGCTTGGCTGGACCGGGGGACTTCACGACGCGCGTGAGCGGCTGTTTTTTCCCCTCCTTAGCTCGGCTGGGGAGGGGCGGTTTTGAAACGATAGCCTTATCTCGTGTGTGCTTTCTACTGTGCATTCGTGATGTAGACTGGTAAAGTATACTCTATCTTTATAAAATGTTGGCTCTTGTATCAATCATGTACAGCCACACGAAGGATAACAGTGCTGGATGAAAATTCACTACACGCTTGACAACAGCGCCGCGCGGCTGCCTCTCGCCATCCGGAGCGCAGAAGGCGTATGGGATCGCCATGCCGAACTTCGCAATGCGCCGGGTATTCACCTGGTTGAACTCACCACGCAGCACATGATGGGCACGGGCGCGACTCTTGCCGATGAGCTGAGCTATTTTTTTGATCACGAAGAGCCCAGTGAGCTCGACCCCTACAACCTGGCGCACTGTTACGCGCATCAGGACCAGTTTAGCGACCTGCTGCGCGACCTGCTGGACAACGAAACCGGGCTGGTGGCCCTGGATGAAGTCGAGGCTTTGTTTCCGGCATCGTATGATCGCGAACTGAATTTTATGCTGGCGGTGGCAGTGGTTGGTTTTCCGGCGTTTGGCTGCGTGCGCACCTATAAAGATTCCGAAGGGGATGAATACCACGGGATCGTGGTCAACCTGGCACAAGCGCACCCCCACCTCATAAACTACCTCGGAAACTTTTCATTGAGCTTACTGACAGACACCATCCGGTATGGCCTGTTTAACCACCAGGGTTTTAAGCTGGCCTATACCGATTTCTGCGACACCATCGACCGGGTGCCGGAAAAACCCCTCGAACGGCTGTTGGATACCCTGTTGGTACGCGGGATCGCGTGGTACGTGGGCTACTGCCACGATCTGCCGTTTTTTGACGCTTTGTTGCAGTTGGACGAGGCGGCAATGGTCGCATGTGTCACCGGCTGGAACCAGCTTGTCGAAGAGGCTCGCGGCCAGAGCTGGACCGAAGACACATATGCTGACTGGCTGCACGGCCATCGTGACGAGCTGGACAGCGAACGCTGCCTGGATGTCGCTGGTTACACCGCAGCGCGCACCATTGCCGGGCAGCACGGCATCAAGGGACTTCAGGACGCGATTGTTGAGGGGCCGCTGCACTTTGTCGAGCAGTATAACTTGCTGGCCCAGCACCCGCTAACCGTCTGATACCTCGCCCGAACACGGTCGATTCACTGGCCGGGATGCAGGGGAAAACACAAACCGGGCGCTCGTTTGCCCGGCTTGTGAGCCATCTCATAAAAAATGCGCGTGCGGCTGTTAGTTGGGTTCGACGTTGATGCTGCCCACGTTAACTTCGAGTTTGAGTGTTGGCGGGTCTTCGGCGCCCGTACCGATGGTGCCGTGCCATGTTTCACCGACCGTGTCGCGCTCGGCGTCATCACGATCAACGTTGTCAAAGCCGTCGAGCACGCGCACTTCGCCTACATCGACCACGGCGTTAATGGCAAGAAAACTGTCATCGGGCAGTCTGACCTCAACGGACCCGGTGTTAACCGTGATCTGGTAATCGCTGCCGAATGCGAGTTCACCGTCAAAGCGCACGTCGCCGGTATTGTTTTTGATATCCAGGCCGCGCGCACGGATGTCTTCAATCTTGACCCTGCCGACATTGTTTTCGATATCGAGATACACAGTCTCCGGCACGCTGATCGTCAGGTCAACGTTGTTGGCCAGCGAAAAGAAGTTGTCGTTGTCGTGGTCCAGGTCGATGGTTATATCGACGGTATCATCGCCGGGCTGGGTGATGTTGACGTGAATGTTGTCTAATTCTTTTTTAGCACGGCTTTCGGTCAGGGCGTAGGCGGTTTTGGTGTATTTAACGACCACTTCATCATCGTTACCGCGCCGGATCATGACATCACCCACACGGTTATCAACTGTGACGGTCACAATCACATTGTTGTCCAATTCGACGGTTTCCGTATACGTGGTGGTGACTTTGGCGTTATCCAGGACTTCGGCCAGGGTTGCCCCCGCGATCCCCAGTGCGCAGATCGGCCCGATACAGCACATCATGCATGATAACACACAGCCAAGCAGCACATACAGGGGCCAGCGGCTGCCCCGGCGGCGCGGGGTAGGGGGCATGGGCGTTCCGAGCGATTCGTACTCGTCAACGCCGCGTTTAGGTTTCTCAAAATCGGCGTCAAAACTGCTGTCCCGCTTCGGCTTTTCGAGGTCCGGTTCGAGATCATAATTATCAGTCGTCATGGCTGGGCTCTCCTTGACTGGAATTGTGGCGCAAGCGGTCGATACACTGGCGGCATAACACGTGCGCAATGCTCGACCAGGGCACGGGTGCCTGTCCGTTGAGTATACGGGTTTGTAGATTTCTACGCGAAAAGGGAACAAATGTTGCGGAGAGGGTATCGATCAGGCGTTGTTGGCCAATGTTTGTTGGGCAAGCGCTGCCGTGCAGTTCTCGCAGTAGCCCACAAAACAGGCATGCGCCGTCAGCACGGTGACGCCTAATGAATCGGTCACTTCCTGCCGGAACGCATCGACGATATCCGGCTCGACCGGCACGATTGCGCCGCAGCGGCGGCAGGTCAGTGAATAGTGCTGCTGCTGCGAGCGGAAACGGTATTCTTCGCGCTCCTGGTCCGCGCCCACGATGCGCCCTTCGACCAGGTTCATTTCTTTGAACAGGGCCAGTGTACGGTAGACGGTCGCCAGGCTGAGTGTTGCTCCCTGCTTGTTGACCAGGTCGTGCAGTTCCTCGGCATCCAAAAAACCACCCTGGGCGCGCATCATATTCAGCATCGCCAGCCGCTGGGTCGTAACACGGTGGCCGTTTTGACGAAACACCGCGATGATGGCTTTGTCCTGATCCAGGTGATCGTGCGTGTGCCCGTCCTGGGAATCCTGCACCGTACTCATAAACCCTCGCTGCTGGCTGGTCGTGTTTCTATGATAGTGATTATGACATATTCCACCCCTGGCGGAAAGCGATCGCGCGTGGCGCCAACGCATCAGCACGCGCGAAACTAAAAAAATTTCCTAAAATCTAACAAATCCGCATAGATTTTTATATATTTGAGCGTTGTCGTTAAGTTTGCTCACCGTTACAATCTGGCTGGGTTTTGTACAGAAAAATATCGTGTACGCAACGTCGTAAAAGCAGCAAGGAGTGTGGAGCATGACACGTTTAAAACTGGTAACCCGTGGGATCGCAGGGCTGGTAACGTTGGCGCTGATCCTGGTGGTGGGCGTGCCGCTGGCTGGCGCGCAGGACGGCGGCGCTCGTACTGTGGTGGATGCGCTGGGCCGCAACGTCACGCTGGATGTCCCGCCACAGCGCGTGGTCGGCCTGAGTTCATCCGTAACTGAAATGTTGTATGCGATCGGTGTGACACCCGTTGGCGCGACCGAGGGCATGACGTTTCCGCCAGAGGCCGCCGAACTACCCACGATCGGCACTGGCTACCAACCGGACCTCGAAGCGCTCGCCGCGCTGGAACCGGACCTGATCGTAGCCAATGCGCAGCTTCAGGCGCAGATTCTCGACCAGCTCGAAGCGATCGCGCCGG
The DNA here is from genome assembly GCA_016930015.1 of Anaerolineae bacterium. Lineage (GTDB taxonomy): Bacteria > Chloroflexota > Anaerolineae > Aggregatilineales > Aggregatilineaceae > JAFGHR01. The sequence continues at coordinate 13,210 of JAFGHR010000007.1, forward strand.
TCGTTTACGAACTGATCCTTGTCCCGCAGGATATCCCCGAAACGGCGCGGCTGCTGGGCGAGATCACATGGCACGACACCAGTGCCGGTTACCTGGCCGGGGCGTATGAGCAGTTTTTGGCGCTGGCCGGGACGCTGGGCACGGCGCAGGATGGACCGAGTATTTTGATTATCGTCGGCACGCTCGACCAGCCGAACTACGGCAAGTCGGAAACGTACCTGGGCGCCATGGCCGCCATGCTGGGCGCGACCAATGTCGCCGATGGTGAAGAAGACGCCGGACCGTTCCCCGGTTACGCCCAGTTGAGCATTGAGCGCATTTTGGAAGCCGATCCCGACGTGATCCTGACCATCACGCGCGGCGCACCGGGTGCCCCGCCGATCCCTGACACGATGGCCGGTGATCCGGTCTGGTCGGCGCTGGCCGCCTATGAAAACGGGCGCGTGTTCGAACTGGATAACCGCCTGTTCCTGGAATCACCGGGGCCGCGTTTTGTAGACGCCGTGATCCAGCTTTATGACATCCTCTACGGCGAAGGCATGTAAGCTGTGACTGCTGGCGCTGCTTCACCATCTGCTCAAGCCGCAGTCCGGGGCCAGGCGGATCGCCGTCTGGCCCTGCGACTCGCCGTGATCGCGCTGAGCGTGGTGCTGCTGGCCGGGGCGCTGGTGTACGCGCTGGCCAAAGGCTCGCAGGAGATCTCCATCAGCGAGGTGATCGACGCGCTCCGCGATCGTGACAGCGTCTCGAAGGCGACTGCAATCATCGTGCACGAGGTGCGGCTGCCGCGTGCGCTGGTGGGGGCGCTGGTCGGGCTGAACCTGGCGGTGTCCGGCACGCTGCTGCAAGGGGTGGTACGCTCGCCGCTGGCCGATCCGTACATCCTGGGGGTATCGGCGGGGGGCGGGTTGGTGGCCGCCGTGACCACGCTGCGCTTTCAGGATTTTCCACCGGACGCGGTGCCGGTCGCCGCGTTTATCGGCTCGTTGATCGGCGCGCTGATCGTGTACGCGGTGGCGTGGGATGGCAGCGGTGTAACAACGACGCGGCTGGCGCTGGCCGGTGTGGCGCTGACCTCGATGTTTGGCGCGTTTACGACTACCGTCGTCGTGATCTCGGTAGAAGGCGGCGGCCAGATCATTTTTCAATGGCTGGTGGGCGGGCTGTATACCGCCGGGTGGGAAGACGCCAACCTGATCGCGCCGTACAGCGCTGCCGGGCTGCTGCTGGCGATGCTGCTGGCGAAACGGGCGAATGTGCTCGCGCTGGGGGACGATGTCGCGCAGGGGGTCGGGCTGCACATCGAACGGACGCGCTTTTTGATGAGCGCTGTAGCCGCCATACTCGCGGGCAGTTCGGTCGCCGTGGCCGGGCTGATCGGGTTTGTGGGCCTGCTGGTGCCGTATGTGGCGCGTAAGCTGGTCGGCTCGGACTTCCGTTTTTTGATCCCGGTCAGCGCGATTTTAGGCGCGGCGCTGCTGGTGGGCGCGGATACCGCGTCCCGTGTGACTCTGCCGCAGGCGCTTGACGTGGGCGACATTGAATTCCCGGTCGGCATTATCACGGCAGTGATCGGCGGGCCGCTGTTTCTCTGGCTGGTGCGCGCGCGGCGTGCCCAGTGGTAAGGCGGGGGCATCTATCGCAGGTGCAGAAAGGCTGGTTGCCATGCCTGTTTTGTCGGCTGACCATGTGAGCCTGGGATACCGTCGCGGCGTTTCGGTCGTGCGTGACCTGGTGCTGGATGTGGCCCAGGGTGAGATCGTGACGCTCGTCGGGCCGAACGGCTCCGGCAAAAGCACGATTCTGCGCGCGCTGGCGCGGCTGCTGCGTCCCCAGGACGGCGCGGTGTATCTCAATGGGCAGGCGCTGCACCGCATGGCCATGCGCCAGATCGCGCGACAGGTGGCGATCCTGCCGCAGAACCCGGCGGCGCCCGACGATCTCACCGTGAACGACCTGGTAACGCGGGGCCGGTTTGCCCGCCAGCCGTGGTGGCGCGCGTCCGATCGCCAGGATCGCGCGGTGGTCGCGTGGGCGCTGGACGCGACCGAATTGGTAACGCTGCGTGATCGCCGCCTGGCGACGCTCAGCGGGGGCGAACGTCAGCGGGCATGGATCGCGCTGGCGCTGGCGCAGGAGCCGCGTATGCTGCTGCTCGACGAGCCGACCACGTTTCTTGACATCAGCCACCAGCTTGAAGTGATGACATTGTTACAAACGCTCAATGCCGAAAATGCGCTGAGTATTGTGATGGTGCTGCACGATCTGAACCAGGCGGCACGCTTCAGCCACCGCTTGATCGCGCTGTGTCACGGCGAGGTATACACTGCCGGGCCGCCGGACGAGGTGCTGACCGGTGCCATGCTGCGCGACGTGTTCGAGGTCGAGGGGATCATCGGGCGCGATCCATATACCAACACGCCCGTTTTTACACCGCTCCAATCCGTGCGGAGCAGTTCAAACGGGCGGAATAACGGATCGCAGCCGGGGTAATGCCCTTCATACGGTAGGGGGTGTTTCAGTCGCGGAGTTTGTCGAACAGCCACAGCGCGCCCACGATGATCACCGCCAGCACGACCAGCGGGATCAGCAGTTTGACAATGCCGATCACGATCCGGAGAATGAACATCACCGCGATCAGCATTCCCAGGACGGCAACCACCCGGCCCCAAAACGGCAGTTTGCAAAATTGATCGTACATAGAGTTGGCCTCCAGATAGGAACCCGTGTGTGAACCATCCACCCCTGAAACAAGCTGCTCTGCACGGCGCCGGACCTCAGACCGCTGTGTTTACCACGCGGCGTTTGTGGCACGTACATCCGGCAGGGCAGCTTGTCGGGCTGACAGGCAAAAGACCGTCAGGCATTCGATGTTTGCATTTTGTTGTACAGGTAGATACCACCCACGATGATCGCACCCACAATGAGCAGAGGCATCAGCAGCTTGACCATCGCCAGCACCAGGCCGAGTACGATCAGCACCAGGATCATCAGGATAATCAGGCGCAGCATTTGCTTGATCGAAGGGATGTTGTTGAAGAAGTCGTCCATTGTTTTGTCTCCTTTGATTGTTCGTCAACCGCATTCACACACTATTACGGAGAACCCGGCGCGCGGGTTGCGCGGTTGCGGCATGATTTTCCTGATATGTGACCAGGGTCATGTTCCCGGCGGCTATGGCAGGGAAAACCAGCCGGTTACGGCGCGTGTTCAGGAAACACGCGGGGCTGCGTTCTGCGTTTGGCCCTGTGTTCTGTTCTCCCCGTGCAAATTGACAGGGCGATCCGATTTTTGATACGATGAAAGGTAGAAAACCGTGCTGCGCACAATCACGCGCCCTCCGTGCGTGTTAGTCGGTGTTATCGCTCTGGTTTATCGGTAATGTGAGCGTAGGAGGGGTCGTGATGACGTGGCGAGACAAATTTCCGTGCCTGTGTCTGGGTATGTGCCTGGACTGGGATAACCCGCTGCTGTACCTGTTTGTCGGCGTTTTGTTGACTGTGTTTCTGATGATCGTGTTGGCTGTTGCCTGACGCTGTTTTGACGTGAGCACACGTTACTGATGCTGCCGCCCTCATGTAAGGGCGGTTTTTTTGTGGGGTGATGCGGCGGCTTTAGAGCGCGAACCCTTCCACGCGGTACGGCGCCACCCGTATCCCCGGCGCAATGGCGCGGACGCTGGCCTGAAGAATGTGCAGTTGGTCTTCGATTTCTTCGGCGCTGAGCGGCAGAATACCGGCGGCGTCGGCTTGGCGCGGGTACGCGGTGCCGGGCACCGGGACATACTTCGACAGGAACACCATGTCGTTAGGACCAAGCTGCATGGCCTGGATCGCTTCAACTGAGCGTTCGACGTGTGGTTCGGCGAAGTATTCTCCGCCGATCCCGGCCATCACGATCACACCGACCGATACGCCGCCCGCCCGCAACGCGTGTACGGCGTCGATGGCATCCTGGACGCTGCCCGGCTTGTTGAGGAAATGCAGCAGGTCGTCATCGCCGGTTTCCAGGCCGATGTAGGCGCGTTCCAGGCCCAGCGCGTGTATCTGCGCCCAGTCGTCGGCGGATTTCCGTTCCACGTCAAATGCGCTCACGAACGAAAATACCGGGCGCGGACGGTCATGCAGGTGAAAAAATTCCTGTGCGATGTCCAGCAGGGCGATTAACCGCGCCTGGGGGATCACCAGGGCGTTGGCGTCGGCCAGGAAAATACCGCGCCGCAGGCTCAGCCCGTCCCCGAAAAAGTCCCGCACGCGGGTGCAGTGGTCACGGAACGATTCCGGGCTGTGAATGTGAAAATCCCGGTCGTGGTACAGGCCGCAGAACGTACACCGGTTCCACGAGCAGCCCTCGGTGGCCTGGAGCACCAGCGCCAGGTATTGATCCGGCGGCAGGATGCTGACCGGCTTGTACAGCGTGCGGAAAATCGCGCCGTCCTCGGCCAGCCTGTCCGGGCCAAATGCCAGAATCAACGCCAGGGCGCTGGCCAGCGCGTGCCGGTCGTCAGGATCAAGATCAGCCTGGGACGTAACCTGCGCCAGGTCGGACAGCCGCTCAAAGACGTGTTCCAGCAGCGCGTGATGCTCGTGAGGGGGCAGCCGCCGCCGGGTTTTACCCCTGGCGTTGCGTTCCAGCAGGCGGTTATCCAGGGTGCGCTGGTAGCTGCGCCCATTGGTGAACAGGCCCAACAGCCGCCCGGACCGGTCAAAGCTGTAGCTCTCGCCGTAGCGCGGTGCGATGACAAATGCTGCACCTGCGACGCTGGTCGTGATGGTTTCGCCTGTATGGGGGTGCGTGGCGTGGATTGGCATAATGCTTTTTCAGGTGTTAATCCCGGTTAAGAAAATAAATTCCCCATTTGTTCGCCCTTGTGGGGGATGGGCAGTTATTTTTATGGCGTAGTTTTAAAAGGGGCGTCTGAAAACAAACGCCCCTTGGTCAAAGCCCGTGGCAGGCTGATCAGTTCTCCGCGATCAGGGCATTAAACGCGTCCTGGGCCGATATATTGTCCGCGATCATACGACCGGTGATATCACGCACAACCGCGGTCGGAATGCCGCCGCTCCAATTGCTGCCGTCTGGCAGAATCAAAAAACCAAGTGAATCGCCATTGGCGCCTAGCAGCACCGAGGGGGTGCCGGTTCCGCCTGCGGCAGCCCAGCGGACAGCGTTTTCCTGGATGATATCGTTATACGTCCCGTCATCGATGCACGTGTTCAGCGCGTCGATATCCAGCTCGTAATCCGGATTACCCAGCAGTTCGCTGATGCCCTCGCGGCTGTAGGCGTAATCATATCCTTTTTCATGATAGCCGTCGAACAGGGTCTTGTAGGCGGTGTACCCTTTGCCCTGCTCAACAGCGCAGTAGGTCGCCTGGGCGGCCTGGTTGGATATTGGCCCGCCGATGATGTCCATCAGGTTGACTTCAACATGCAAGCGGTCGCCGTCGGCTTCCAGCACATACAGCCGCTCGACATCCTGGCTGTAGTTAGCGCAGTGTCCGCACGCAAAATCAAGGAATTCGGCCATCTTGACTGGCGCGTCGGGGCTGCCGTATGACAGCGTGCCGTATTCAGCCAGGCTGGCCTGCCACGCGGCATCAACGACGCTGTAATCCACGTGGACGGGCGCAATTGTCATACTGTCCAGAATGCTCTCAACGGCGGCCTCTTCGCCAGTTTTTGACAGGGTAACGATAAAGAACGCCGCGCCGTGATCATCGTATGGCACCAGGATCAAATACTGCGTTGTGCCGTTGGCCTCGTCCGGCATAGTCAGTATGGCACCTTCGCGCCCGTCGATGGTATAGGGCTGTGCATCACCGCCGAACTGCTCCGCCAGCACGTCCGCGGGGGTGGTGTCTGCGCCAAGAAACGCGATGTACTGGAATCCGACAAATGACGCGTTGGGGTTTTCGTTGATATCGGGCGCCACAAGGGCCAGGTCAAAGTTTTGAGTTGTCGTGATCGTCTGCCAGTCATCCGGCGGGCGCAGCGTGACACCGAACTCGTCCCAGTAGTAATCATCGTCTTGCTGCCAGGGCAGCGGTTTGCCGGAAGGAATCGTCACACGGACCGGGCGCAGCGACAGCGTGCTGTCCAGCGGTTCGATGCTGGCAATGATCGCATCTACGACCGGTCGGAACGTATCCCAACCGGATTCCGTCGTCCCGAAGATCATCACGACGCCCAATTCTTTGTCTTCGATTTTCAGGACCACGATTTGTAATTTAAACGTAGGTTCTTCGCTATCGTCAAGCACGGTGTACGTCACCGCGGGGTGCCCGGCGACGGTGATGTCAACGATATCGCTCACTTTTTCATAATCAAAGGTTGTCGCTTCGGCCACAACACGCAGGTCCAAACCGGGGAACCAGTCGAGCGTGGTGCCGTGGAGCATCTGGAGCGTGTCGTCATACAATGTGCCGGGGGCAGAGGCAAACAGGGTATTGGCTTCAGCTTCACCGTCCCATTCGATAACGGCTTGCCAGTCTTCCGGCAGGTACAGGGCCAGCGCGCCATCGGACCAGCTAAAACGCTGCTCAAGCTGCACCGAGCTGACGCTGTTTGACGTACTCACGAACCCAGCGGTCACAACGGGCGCGCCGGACTCAAAGCTCAGGCTGTTTTGGATCGCTTCAAACATGGGCTGGTGAGTCGCAAACGAGTCGGACGGCGCCCGGTAGCCGCTGGCGATCACGACGCTGTCGCTCACCTGAACCAGGAAGATCGCGCCGGTAACAGCCGGGTTTTGTGTGTCGTTCGTATAGCTGACAAAACGTGTCGGGTGATCGTTGAGGGTGCCTGTTTGCGGTTCGCTAAACTCGCCGGGACGGTCGCTCAGCACGGCATTAAGGACTTCGTCCAGGTCGCTGACTGCCAGGGTGTCAAACACAACTATCACAAATTCCGGTCCCGCGTTCAGGCCGATATCCGCGTTAGGGGGATACAGGGCGATTTCGCCCGGCTTGCTGCGAGTCACGAGACTCCATGTGCGCGGGTATTGAAGCGTGTAGCCGTATGTGTCATCCCGGTATGTCTCTAAGGTGCGCGCATGGCCGCCCAGCACCAGCCCGCCGGACGTGTTGCCGCTCGCTTCAAACGTTGCGCTGGCGGTCATGGCTTCTAGCAGGGGCAAAAAGACATCGGCTTCGGAATCACGCACGGTGTGTGCCAGGACAAGCACCGTCTGATCGTCGGCTGCGATCAGCAGCAGGCCGCCGATGGTGTCGGGTGCGGCCTGGTCAAATGTAAACTGGCGGGTCGCTCGCCCGTCGCGTGTACCGGCGGTGATCGGGGAGACTTCACCACCGATATCCGCCGCCAGTTGTGCGGCAGCCGTGTCTAGCGGGTCACTGCCGGATACCGGCAGTGTGAACAGGATAAGCTCCGGTCCCTGGCCGTCGCTCACGTCACGGTCTTCCGGGTAAAGACTGATCACGCCGCCGGCTTCGACCACGGTCCAGCCGTCCGGGTAACTGATCGTCAGGCCGTAGGGCTGCCACGTGAAGCGCTGCATCAGATCAGGAGATGTTTGTGCATGGGTAAAGCCAGGCCCGGCAATCAGTGTGATCGCGATTACTACTGCCACGAGCCAGCCGGGAAAACGTCTAATCATGGTATGCTCCATTTCGTAGTTGTGAACAGATTATAGCGAGATGCCCGGCTATGTGCATGAGGAACTTGTTAGAAAGCTCGACCGGAAAAAAGGCGGTTCGCTCGATGTCCTGTCCCTTGCTGCCGGGTGATTTTTGTTAGCGGCGGTATCTGGTATACTGATGTGAGATTCTTATCCAACCTGGCTCATCAACCGGCGTAAAATGACTACTATTAAAGTGATTTTGTTTGATACTGGCGGTACCCTCTACCATCGCCCCCGCGAAGACCGTCGTTTGTCCGCTTTTCTCAGTGAACATAACCTGACACTGCGCAATCGTGCCGTGGTTAACCGGCTGGTTCGCGCGGCGCGTTTTGATGCGCAGAGCGGTCGTATCCCGCGTGATACCTTCTATGACGCGATCTTGCGGATGCACGGGCTTGAAACCGAGGCCGACTTTCCCGCCGGGCGTGAAGCGCTGCTGCGTGATGCCGCGGATATCGAGCTGTTTCCGGGCGTGGCCGGAACGCTCAACGCGCTGCGAGGTGCCGGGTACCGGTTGGGCGTGATTTCCGACTCGGCGCACTCGGCCCAGGAAAAAATAGGCTGGCTGGCGGCGCGTGACATTACACCCGCTGTGTGGTCGGTGTTTGTCGTGTCGTCGGAAATTGGCACACTCAAGACCAGCGGCGGGGCCTTTGAGCACGCGCTCAACGAACTGGGCGAGCCGCCGGAGTCGGTTGTTTTTGTCGGGCATAACACCGACGAACTTCAGCAGGCAAACCGGCTCGGTATAGCTACCGCTGCGTTTATGGCGGACGATCCATCCGTAAAGACGACGTTTACGATCACCTCGTTTTACGGTTTGCAAGACTTATTCCTCAGCAGGTAGATCGAACCCACCTGACTTAACCCGCCGGTGTGTCGAACATCGTACCCGGTCGGGAGGTGATCTGCTGCCCGATGGTTCCCCGCCGTTTGTGGACATGATCCTGGCTTGGGGTTATGCTTTCCGGGCATTTGGCGGAAAAAATGTTCAGGAGCAGGCGTGTGGTGTTCTGGCGGAAAATGATGATGCGGGCGGTCATTGGCGGCATGGTGATCGTGATGGTCGGCGGTTCGTGGATGGGCGGCACCGTGCAAGCCCAGGATGATCCGGAAACGGTGCGCGGGCTGGCTCAAACGTGGCTGCTGGAGCAGCTCGCCAAGCCGGGCTTGGTGCTGATGGAATATACGTATGATGGCACAAGCTGGGATGACGACAGTCTCGGATGCCCGCTGCCGGACCAGTCTTACACGCCGGGAACCGTACACGGCTACCGTTACTTTTTCCTGTATGACAACATGGTGCGCTACGAGGTGCACGGTGCGATCGACGGGTCGCTGTTTGTGCTGTGCCGCGCCAGCAACACCGCCGCCGAAGAAAACCTGACGACCGTCAGCACGCTCGCATTTTCTATTCTGGCCCCGTCATCGTGGCTGGTGTTTCCCAACGCCGACCAGACGGACGTGTTATTTGCGTCCCAGGTGCAGCCGGACTGCGCGCTGCCCGGCATGCGGATCAAGGTGCTTGGCCGCGTGGCGAACGGCGTGACGCCCGACCAGTTGATCGACGGTTACCTGGTCGAAAACGGGGTGCAGGACGCGCCGACCGAACGCCAGACGACCGGGACGTTTGGCCGTACTACGCTGCTTCAGACCGGGTGTGATACCATCACGCGCCGCTGGCGGCTGTCGTTATTTGTGCAGTATGGCACCGCGTACCAGGTCGAGCAGTGGGCGCCCCAGGATGAATTTGAGGCGTGGGACACGCTGTTTTTACAGATGCTCAGCCGCTTCGAAACTGATGAAGGGGCGCTGGCCGCGAATCTGGCCGGTGAAGATGCCGCGCCGGAAGGCACACCATCCGGTGATGCTGAAGCGGCTGCCGGTGGTGCACCCTCTGCCGCTGCGGTCGAACTGGCCCCGCTGCCGATGGCGCACTTGTTTGTTGGTGACGTGTTTGTCGGCGCCCTGAATGACATACCGGGCCGCAGCCTGACCGCGCTGCCCACACAGGTCCGGCAGTATCTGACATTTTCGCCGGATGGCTTGTTTCTGGCGTTTAACAACGTGACCACCGCCCAGATACGCGTGATCAACACGGTGGAAGGCCGCTCTCCGCACACGGTAGGTGAGGGCGCAGACCCGGCCTTTCCGCCCGCGTGGCATCCGGATGGCGGCGAAGTGGCGTATGTTGTGAACACGGGCGATACCGGCGACGATGGGGCCGCGCAGATGGAAATCTGGGCCGGGCAAACGTCCGGCGGCGACCCGCGCCGGGTGGGTAATTTTACCTTTGGCGGTGACTGCGCTGCTGCCGTGTCCGATCCGGCGGATGGGCTGTATTTTGCCGAAGCAGGGGCGGCGGGGCATACGCTGGCGCTGGCATGGCTGGCGGGCGATCAATTTGTGATATCGACGCGCTGCGACGGCGGCATCGGCCTGTTGAACGTGGCGGACGGCAAACTCACCGAATTGGGCGCCGATTTGATTGGTGGGATACTGTCGCCGGATGGCAGGCGTTTTCTCAGCCGGTCGGACAATGGGCTGGCGGTGCTGGATTTTGAAAGCTGGCAGCGAACCGATCTCAAAAACGGCGTGAAGGCGCAGGCGCTCGCCTGGGCCGCCGATGGCAGCGCCGTATACTATGCGACCAGCACCCTTGCTGACAGCCTGATGCTCGATGATCCGGCGCAGCAGGCCAACGGCGAATCCGTATTCGGTTTCTGGCCGGTGACGATTGGGGTGTACGACCTGGCGCTGGTGAGCGTGGACCTCACCAACGGCCAGGAAACAACGTTGTGGCGCGGCCAGGGACGCGGCATCGGCCATATCGCCGCCGCCCCGGACGGCAGCGGCGTGGCGTTCAGCGTCGTACAAAGCAGTATGCTGCTGGCCGAGGCATTCCAGGCGGGCGGAGACGACCATACTTTGCGAGCCGCTGCGCCCGGTACGATCCTGTTCTGGCTGCCTGCCGGTGAGTCGTCGCCGCTGCTGTTATCCTATTCCGGTTATCCCGTGTTTGCGCCGGTAACGATCGGGGCCGGGGATGAACCTGAAGAAACACCTGCTGCGGAAACAACTACAGGCGATGTGGGGTAACGCCGCCTGTAAGCACGCGATCAGAACCTGACACAATGGTTAGCTAAACTGTTATGGCGCGCTTTTCCACAGCGCCATACGGTTGCCGCTCGGATCGACAAAAAACGCCATCCAGCCATAGCCGGGCACTTCTGCGATCTCCGACACTGTTTTGCCGCCCAGCGCCTCGATCTTTTTGAGATCGGCGGCGATATCGTCGCTGTCGAAGTAGATGATCACCTCACCCGGTTTGTACTCGTCCCCGATGACGGGTACGCCGCAGCCCAGACTCTCGCTGCCGGTGGTCAAGGTGGCATAGGGCACGGGTTCATCCATCTTGATACTCAGTTCCCAGCCGAACATTTCCTGCAAGAACTTCACGCCTGCATCACAATTGGTAGCGGGGATTTCCACGTAGACAATCTTTCGTTTGGACATTTGGTTTTTTGCCTCCCAAAAAACAATCACTTGCCGGTAGAGGAATGTATGGTATACTGAGATGATAGAACATATGTTCTTTTTTGTCAACAAATCACTGTAAAAAGGAGAAAAACATGCAGCCCCAGATTGCACTGATCACGATCTTGACGGAAGACATCGCGCGGTTGGTCCGTTTTTACCGGGATGTGCTGGGTTTTCAGCCACAAGGTGAGGTGAACGAAACCGAACAGAAGTATGTCGAGTTCGAGCATACAGGCGTGCGGTTTGCGATCTGTGCGCGCCCGGTGATGTGGGAAGCAACGCGGCACGCGGACTTCAAACAACCAGCCACCGGGCAGGCGTTCGAGTTAGCGTTTCCCTGTGAGTCGCCGGACGCGGTAGACGCGGCCTATGAGCGGATCATGGGGCAGGGGGCGGCACCGGTTCAGGCGCCCGCTACTATGCCGTGGGGCCAGCGCACGGCGTTTTTTGCTGACCCCGATGGGAATATTCACGAGTTATTCGCCGACCTGCCGAAGTCGTGATCGCGCGCAAACAGCGGCGCCGCTACCAGCGCATGACGCCTTCGATCAACGGCACGGCTTCACCGGCGACGCGCACCATGCTGATCGCGTCGGGCGTTCCGTCTACCTCAATGTGAATGCGGCTGGGCCGGTTGATCTCAAGCCCTTGTTCGGCCAGTAGATGGGTTGTGGGCGGTGTGGCGTCTACAACCCCATTGTGAACTAAATACGCCCCTAACCCGCCGCTGGCCGAACCGGTCGCCGGGTCTTCGTTAACGCCCAATCCCGGCGCAAACATACGCGTATGCACGTCGGCGTCGAGGTCTTCAGTTTCGACGCAAAAGACCATCAGGCAGTTCTGGCAGTGTGTCTCAGGATCAATCGCTGCGCACAGCCGGGTCATGATCGCGGTATCCTGCTGTTTGGTGCTCAAGGACTGGACTTCGGCCAACGAACGTACCGGGATAAACAACTGGCGTATGCCGGTTGATACGACCTGGACCGGCCACCCGGTATCGAGCACGGCATCCGGGGGCAGACCGAGCGCGCGAGCCAACTGCGCCGCCTGATCGGTGCTGGCGGTGGCGTAAAATTCCGGCGGCTGGTGATCCATTACCACCTGGTCAACGTGACCGTCCGGCGACACGTGCAGCGCCGCGCCGCGTAAGCCTACCCGAAGGCTCAGACGCACGGCGGTTTGCGGCGCCTGGAGCGTGATCTTGCCGAGATGCGCCAGCGTCCACACCGTGCCTACGACCGGGTGCCCGGCGAACGGCATTTCCGACTCAGGTGTAAAAATGCGCACGGTGAAATCGGCATCGGGTGAATCGGGCGGAAACACAAACGTGGTTTCGGACAGGTTCATTTCTTGCGCGATACGCTGCATCTGGGTTGTAGTCAAGCCGTCTGCTTCCGGGAATACAGCTAACGGGTTGCCGCCAAAGGCCTGATCGGTGAAAACGTCTACCTGCAAAAAACGATAGTTGGGCATACATGTACTCCTGGTGCAATCAACCGGGGATTGTTTCCTGGTGTATTCAGGTGATCGAAAACCCGCACGTTGTGCGGTGTGATGCGCATATTGTGCGGGTTCGGTGATGAATCAGGCTCGCACAAGTGGTTTGTGCGAGTATCCTGTTATTGAGCGCGGCGCTTTAGCCTTCCGGCAGATTCAAGCTTTCCCAATCGCTCTTGCTGACGAATTTGGTGAGGTTGCGGCCATCAGCGGTCTTGGCACGCAGCCCGTAGCGAGTCTGACCGTTCTTGGTGGTGAACGTTGTCTTGATAACGTCCGATTCCTTTATCTGAACCTTTTGACGGATTTTTACGTCGTAGAATTCGATTGGCACTTTTGCTACTCCTTACTTTTAACGGACACTTAATTACGGCAAGTTTACGCGTACTCTTCGCTTGATGATTTTACCACGATAGCCCCTTTGTTGCACAACTTTTAAGCGAAGTTGTAAGGGCATGCCATTATTATACGTTATTTTGTGCCAGTCAAGGCGTAATTTCCCCGTAAGGTTCGCTCAGTTTTTGGGAGAGTGACGGCGTGTTTCGCAGCAGCGTCTATTTTATCCAGTGGTATGAAACACCTTTGCATGTGCAGCAGGTGATCGCGAACACATCCAGAGTCACGCATTTTTTATGTCTTTTTCCGTGATTTTCTTCTGTACTCTCCGTATGCGCTGCGGTTAAAAATCAGTTCACCCCCAAATCCGGACGCACCCATTTTGACCGGGCCTGGATTTTAGGCGGAAATCGTTTATAATGGGGTGTGTTTGACTGGAAATGGATCCGGATCATGGCCGGATTGCTCAAAATGGCTATCTTACCCCCGCGTGTCAGCGGCTCCGGCGAGGTAGTGACTCAACCGGGGAGGTTATCATGAAAGTACGGTCGTCAGTACGCAAGATGTGTGACAAGTGCTACTTTGTGCGCCGAAATGGTCATTTGTATGTGATGTGCTCGGCCAACCCCAAGCACAAGCAGCGTCAGGGGTAGTGCTACGCATACCAGGAACAAGAACGGGCCCTTGGGTCCGTTTTTGTTTCTAACGTATATCTCTTTACTGAACTCAGCCTCATTTTTATTGCATGCCTCTCTTGTGCCATAATTGAATGATAAAGAAAATCATGAGATGCTGCGTTCAAGGTTGGCGGTTAATGCGCTGCCGCCGTGAGCGTTTGTATGCTAATTGCTGGTTTATGTGACCGGGACACGAATTTAATTTTATGGATGGAATGTGATGATCCGCTAGAATCAAAAAATTGTTTAGGAGATGTGTGATGAGTGTTGCCATTCACCAGGCCGCTGTCATCGGCTCTGGTACGATGGGCAGCGGGATCGCGGCCCTGCTCGCCGGGATCGGTGTGCCCGTGATCGTGCTCGATATCCCCGCCAACGATACCGCGCCCGGTGATCCCCCTGCGGCCCGTAACGCGGTCGTGCTGCGCAACATCGAGGCCATGAAAAAAAGCCGGCCAGCTCCATTGTTTTCTCCCGGCGATATGGACCTGATCACGCCCGGCAACCTGGATGATGATCTTGACCTGCTGCGCGATGTGGATTGGATCGTGGAAGCGGTTGTCGAAAACCTGGTGGTCAAACAGGCGTTAATGGACCGGCTCGAAACGGTGCGCCAGCCGCACGCGATTATTTCGACCAATACCAGCGGCCTGAGTATTAACGCCATCGCCGCGAATTGTAGTGAAACGTTTAAACAACACTTTTTGGGAACACACTTTTTTAATCCACCGCGTTATTTGAAATTGTTGGAGATCATCCCCCACGATCAAACCGATCCCGCCGTGTTAACGTTTATGGAGCGCTTCGGCTCGGATGCGCTGGGCAAGGGTATTGTGGTGTGCAAAGACACGCCGAACTTCATCGCCAACCGGTTTATCAGCATGTCGGGCACCTATGGTGTGAACTACGCGCTGGATCACGGCTACACGGTGGCTGAAGTCGATAACTTGACCGGCCCGTTGGTCGGGCGCCCCAAAACGGCCACCTTCCGCCTGAACGATCTGATCGGCACCGATATCATGGTGCACGTGAACCAGAACCTCTACCCGGCCATACCCGGCGACGAATCGCGCGAGATTTTGAACCATCCGAGGTCGAAGCCGCTGTTTGAACACATGCTGGAACACGGCTTGCTGGGTAACAAGGCTCGCCAGGGGTTTTACAAACGTGTTGATCTGCCGGACGGCGGGCGCGAGTTCTGGACGTTGAACCTGGATACGCTTGAGCATGAAGCGCCTGTCAAGGTGCGGTTTGAGAGCGTGGGCCAGCACCGCAAAATCGAGGATACCGGGGCACGCATCAAGGCCATGGTCGAGTCTGGTGACCGCGCCGGGCGTTACCTGTGGCACCTGCACGCGTTTTACCTGACATACGCCGCGCGCCGCCTGGGCGAGATCGCCGATGATATCCCCGCTATCGACAACGCGAACTGCTGGGGGTTTAATCACGAGTTGGGCCCGTTCATGATCTGGGATGCGTTGGGCGTCGAAGCCACGATCCCGCGTATGGAAACAGACGGGTATACCGTGCCCCAGTGGGTCAAAGATATGCTGTCTGGCGGCTGCCCGACTTTTTACCGGCAGGACGGTAACGGGATCGTGACCGGTGTCTATGATCCGTCGGTGGGGCAGTACGTGCCGCTCGAATGCGATCCGCGCGTGATCGTGATCAAAAACCTGTATGCCGCCGGTAAAAAAGTCGATGGCCTGGCCGGGGCGTCGCTGCACGATATGGGCGATGGCGTGGCGCTGCTCGAATTTCACACCAAGGCCAATACGATTGACGACGACGTGATCAAAATGGGATGGACGGCGCTTGAACGCCTCGAATCTGATTTTGACGGGCTGGTGATCGGTAACCAGGGTGATCATTTCAGCGCGGGCGCCAACATTTTTTTGATCGCGATGCTGGCTCAACAGGGCGAATGGGACCAGATCGACCGTATGATCAGGGAAATGCAAAACTTGATGCAGGCGTTCCGGTATGCAGCCAAACCGGTTGTGACCGCGCCGTTCGGTATGACGCTGGCCGGTGGCGCGGAATTCGCGATGGCCGGGGCGCGCAGCGTGGCTCATGCCGAACTGTACGCCGGGCTGGTCGAGATCGGGGTGGGCCTGCTGCCCGCTGGGACCGGCTGCAAAGAGATGCTGCGCCGCCGGTTGAACCCGGTGATGCAAACGCCGGACGCCGACGCCCTGCCACACCTGTACGCGATTTTCGAGGCGATCGCGCTCGCGACGGTGTCAGAGAGCGCACGCCAGGCGCGTGACATGGGGTTTTTGCTGCCCGGCGATCGTATTGTGTTGAACAAGGATCACCTGCTGGCCGAAGCCAAGCGCGAGGCGCTGCACCTGGCCGCCAGCGGTTACAGGCCGCTGCCGCCTCAAAAGGTGTGGGCCGCCGGGCGTGATGCCCTGGCCGCGCTGCGCGTGGGCGTGTATACCATGTCTGAAGGCGGCTACGCGACCGGGCACGAGGTACGCATCGCCAACATGATCGCATATGTGTTATGCGGTGGTGATCTGTCCGAGCCGGGATGGGTGCCGGAACACGTGATTTTGGACCTGGAACGCGACGCATTTGTCGAATTGTGCCGCGAACCCAAGACCCACGAGCGGATCGCCCATATGCTGCAACATGGTAAACCGCTGCGTAACTAACACCTGGTACACGCGAGCAACGCGAGCACAATGGAACAGGTCAGGTAGAGGTTAGCAGTTGCTGGTAGCGATAATGAATTGTAATGGTACAACCCCCGGTGAAGGACATACCAGCCGAGGAGGAAAAAATGGATAGAAATCGCAGAGACACGATATCTCGCCGGAGGGAAAGACTTGCCCTGCGAGTGGCCTTGTTTTATCTCCTGGTGGGTGGCATGTGGATTCTGTTTTCTGATCGGCTGTTGGATATGCTGTCTTCCGATCCGGATCATGTCTCGCGCGCCCAAACGTACAAGGGCTGGTTTTATATTGTGGTGACCGGTATAGGGCTGTATGGTGTTTTGCGCCGTCATATGATTTACCAGCAGCGTGCAACCGGGGAGCTGCAAAAGAGCGAACGGCGCCTCCGGGCGATTTTGAACGCGATCCCGGACCTGATCTTCCAGACAAACCGCGAAGGCCAGTTCCGGGAATTTGACCCAGGGCTGAATATGCCCACGGTCGAACGAATGCTGGGCCGGACTGTGGCCGACTTTTTGCCTTCTGAACGCCTGCCCCAGGTGCTGGACGATATCCGCCAGACGCTTGAGACGGGGCACACACAGCAGTCTGAATTTCAGCATGTCATTCAGGGGGAACGCCACGCGTTTGAGGTGCGGTACGCGGCCAGCGGGCAGGACGAAGTGGTCGTCATTATCCGGGATATCACCGCGGTCCAGCAGGCTCAAGAAGCGCTGGCCCGCGAACACCAACTGTTGCAGAGCGTGATCGATAGTCTGCCGGATTTTGTCTATGTTAAGGATACCGAAAGCCGGCATTTGCTCAATAATATAGCGGTGACGCGCCATATGGGGCTGACCGATCCGGCGGACACCGTTGGTAAGACCGATTTTGATTTTTACCCACCAGAGTTGGCGGAGAGTTTCCATGCTGATGATCGCATGGTCATGCAGTCCGGCGAGCCGCTGATCAACCGGGAAGAAGAATCGTACAGTCCGGGGAAAGAACCCCGGTGGATGTTGACTATAAAAGTGCCGTTGAGAGATAAAAACGGGGTTGTGATCGGGTTGGTGGGCACTGGCCGTGATATCACGGCTCGTAAAAAAGCGGAAGATGCGCTGCAATTTGCCCAATTTGGCATGGATCGCGCCAGCGACTCGATCATGTGGCTGACGGACACCGGCGAGATCACGTATGCCAACGAGCTGACATGCACCATGTTAGGCTACACGCACAGCGAACTACAGCGTATGAACATATATGATATCAACCCCTCGTTATCCCCTGAAGCTTTTAAAGATACTGTCCGCGAGGTCAAACGGTGTGGTGCGCTGCTCTTCGAAACCACCCACCAGACCAGCAGCGGCGAGTTGATCCCGGTCGAAATCGCCCATAACTACCTGGAGTTTAACGATAAAACGTATGTTGTTACGTTTGCGCGCAACATCACGAAGCGTAAACAAGTCGAGCAGGCGCTCCACGATGCACACGACCAGTTGGAGCGCCGTGTCGCTGAGCGGACAGCCGAACTGGCAGAAGCGAATACCCGGCTCGAGGAAGAGCGCCACCTGCTGCGCACGCTGCTCGACCATCTGCCGGATCACATTTACGTCAAAGACACCGACAGCCGGTTTATCATGGTCAATGATGCCATGGCACGGTCGGTAGGTGTTGCCACGCCCGAAGAAGTCATTGGTAAGACGGATTTCGATTTTTTCTCGCGCGAGCTGGCAGAATGGTTTTTGACCGACGAGCGTAACCTATTCGAAACCGGCGAGGCGCTGATAAACAAAGAGGAACCCTCGCTTGGCTACCAGGACACTCCGCGTTGGGTGTTATCCACCAAAGTCCCGCTCCGTGATGCGAAAGGTGACATTACCCGGCTGGTGGGAATTGGCCGCGACATTACCGCGCGCAAGCAGATGGAAGATGACCTGCGTGCGGCGCATGATGAACTTGAGCAGCGTGTGCTCGAGCGGACGGCAGAACTCTCTGCGGCCAACGCCAGCTTAAAAACCGAAATCGCCGAGCGCAAACGTATCGAAGCCGAACGCGAGCGGCTGCTGTTCCAGGCGGAGGCGCAAGCGACTCAACTGACAACGGTGGCCGAAGTGAGCCGCCGGGCGTCGCGTTCGCTGGATGTGTACGAAGTGCTGTGGACGGCGTCCGAGTTAATTGCCGAAAACTTTGGCCTCTACCACGCGCACATTTACCTGGTCGATGAGCAAAACAATCGGCTGGTGCTGGCGGCTGGCTCCGGTAACGTTGGGCGCGAATTGGTCAGGCTCCAGCATTCGCTGCCGATCCAGTACCCAGACAGCATTGTTTCCCACGCGGCGCGTTCTCGCGAGGTGATCATAGTCAACAATGTGATGGAATCCCTTGAGTTCTTGCCGAATCCGATGCTGCCGGATACCCGGTCGGAGATGGCGGTGCCGATGATTGTCGGTGACAGGCTGATCGGCGTGCTGGATGTGGAGGACAATGTCTTTAATCGGTTCACAGAAGACGATGCCCAGATCAAGCTGATCCTGGCGGCACAGCTTGCGATCGCGGTTCAAAATGCGCGACTGTATACCGAGACCACACATCGCCTGGCTATCATTGAAAACTTCGACGCCTTGATCGCGTTAACACCGCTCGGTGATGAGCCGCGACGTAATGTGTCATACATCAACCCGGCTGGCCTGCGTATGAGTGGTTATGCTTCGCTCGAAGTACTTTTGCAGCATTCCATAAGCGACTTCTTCCCACCGGATGTACTGGCGATGATTCGGGATGTGGCTGTCCCGGTGGCCATGCGTGAGGGGGTATGGCGCGGTGAAAGTGTATTACGCCTGCGTGACGGCACCTTGCTGCCAGTCGAGCAGACGATGCTCATTATTCGTGACGAACAAGGGGCACCACGCGATCTGGTGACCATGATGACCGATATCACCGAACGAAAACAGGCCGAGGAACGGCAGCGCCAGTTGAATCGCCAGCTTGAAAAACGCAACCAACAGCTTGTTGGCCTTCAGGAAGTGGGGCGCACGCTGGCGGCTACCCTGGACGTTGGGGATATTTGCGAGGTGATGTACCGTGAGGTGGGTATGCACCTTTTGGGAGCACCTCACTTTGCGATTGTGCTCTACGATGAAGTCGCACAAATGCTGTCATGCGGGTTCGCCATTGTTGATGGTGAACAGATCGATCCATCGATAATGCCACCTATGCCGCTGGGCACTGGCCCGAACAGTGATACCATTCGTTCGCGCCAGCCCCGTATTGTTGATCTGACCGCGATCCGTTCCCGCCTCACTGAAGAAGGACGCATGGTCAAGATCGGGGATGACCGCGAGCCGCTGTCGGCCCTGTACGTCCCCATGGTCAGCGGTGAAAAAGCGGTTGGGGTGATCATGGTGCAAAGTTATGAGGCCGACGCGTTCACCGAAGGGGATGTCAACTTGCTGGTGGCGCTCGCCAGCCAGGCGGCGGTAGCCATCGAAAACGCGCGCTTGTTCGCGGCTGAGCAGGAGCAGCGCGTGCTGGCTGAGGCTCTGCGCGACACGGTTATTGCTGTCAACCGCACACTCAACGTTGATATTGTGTTGGATCGTATTCTCGACAGTGTAGGGCGCGTGGTACCCCACGACGCGGCCAATATCATGCTGATCGAAGACGGGATTGCACATGTCGTGCGGGGGCATGGTTATGACACGCACGGTGTGGGCGACTGGGTGTCCACTCAGCGGTTTCCCGTGGCCGATGTCGCCGTCTGGCACTCGATGATCGAAACCTGGCTGCCCATCGTGATTCCGGACACGGCGCAGGATGAAGCCTGGATCCGTATCAGCCCGCCCCAGGAAGCCTGGATCAGGTCCACGGTCAAGGCGCCGATTGTTGTTGACGGGGAAGTGATCGGAATTTTGCACCTGGACAGTGTCACGCCCGGCGCATTTAACCAGACGCATGCCGATCGTTTACAGGCGTTTGCCGAGCAGGCGGCGATCGCGATCCGCAACGCGCGCTTGTTCGCAGGCGAGTACGAGCAGCGCACGCTGGCCGAAGCGCTGCGTGATACAGCCGCGATCTTGAACAGCACGCTTGAGTTTGACGAGGTGCTCGATCACATTCTGGCCAATGTGAGCACGGTGCTGCCGTCTGATGCGGCGAATATCATGTTGATCGATCAGGGCGTGGCACACATAGCACGCGCGCGTGGTTACGACAAGCATAACCTGGAAGACTGGGTTACCGATCTGAGTTTTGTTATCGATGAAACCACAACTTTCAGCGAAATGATCAAAACCGGGCAGCCGCTGATCATTCCCGATACGGATGAGTATGACGGGTGGATTCAGTTCAAGGAAGAACGCTGGCTGCGTTCGTATGCCAGCGCCCCGATCTCGCTTGGCGGCGAGGTAATCGGCTTTTTGAGCCTGGACAGCAGCACGCCGGGGTTCTTTACACCAGGACAGGCTGATCGGCTGCAAGGGTTTGCCAATCAAGCGGCGAATGCGATCCAGAATGCCCAGTTGTTCACAGCCGAACGCGAACAGCGTGCCCTGGCCGAAGCGCTGCGTGATACGGCTTCAGCCGTTAACAGCACGCTGGAACTGGACCAGGTATTCGAACGTATTCTGGTCAACCTGGGCAGCGTTGTCCCGTGTGATGCGGCCAACCTGATGCTGATTAATGACGGTATTGTACGTGTCGTGCGCGGCAGAGGATATGATAAACTTGGTATTGCTCAGTGGCTGGCGAACTGGCGTTTCCATGTGGATGAGCAGTCAACGCTGCTGTATATCATGAAGACCGGCAAGCCCGTGGTTGTGCGTGATACACAAGCGGATGAACGCTGGGTTGACTTCCCTGAAACGGACTGGATACGGTCGTATGTGTGTGCTCCTATCCGGTATGACACCGATATCATCGGTTTTGTGAATCTGGACAGCGGTACACCGCACTTTTTCACCCAGGACCACGCCGACCGCCTGCAATCATTTGCTGACCAGGCGGCGACGGCGATTCGTAACGCGACGTTATACGACGCGATTGAGCGCCAGGCCGCCGAACTGGAACAGCGGGTCAGTGAACGTACTGCCGAACTTGAAACGCAGCGCGCCCAACTCCAGGCTATTTTGGATGCTATGGGTGAGGCCCTGTTGTACTCGGCTGGGCGAAATGTTGCGTATGTGAACCGGGCTTTTAACGAGCTGTTTGGGTTTGATCTCGACGAAGTAAAAAACGATCCACCGGGAATCCACCGGTACATATTGAACGATGTGCCAACCGCCCAACGCATTCGCGGTAGGGTGCTTGACGCCTTTGAGCGCGGCCAAAGCTGGCGCGGTGAGGTGCAGCTTCGACGTAAGGACAACAGCGTGTTTGATGCGGCCATCACCTTTACGCGCGTCCCCGGCCAACACGATCAGGGTCACTTAGGCGAGGTTGCGATCTTCCGGGACATCAGCCAGGAAAAAGCCCTGCAAGCTCAGAAGGACCGGTTTATCGCCAATGCCTCGCACGAACTCCGCACGCCGCTGGCGAACGTAAAAACACGCCTGTATCTGGCGCACCGCCAGCCCGAAAAACTGGAGTGGCATCTGAACGTATTGGAGCAGGTCACAGACAGCATGTCCGAACTGGTCGAAAGCCTGCTCGACGTGTCACGTTTTGAGCGTGGTATCATTCCGTTGTCGCGCAAGGTCATCACACTGCAAGACGTGATATCCGGCGTCATCAACGTTCAATACTCTGAAGCCGAGCTTAAATCGGTCCGGCTGGTAAGCGAGATGCTGCCTGATCCGCTGCGGGTGATGGCAGACCGGCCCCGCCTGGAACAGGTGATCACGAACCTGGTCGTGAATGCGATCAATTACACACCGCCGGAGGGCCAGGTCACGGTCACCTTGTCCCACGAACCCGGCTCACCGCATGCGCCCGCAGGCCGGGCAGTCCTTCGCGTGCAGGATACCGGCGTCGGGATCGATCCCGACCTGCTTGCACAGGTGTTTGAGCCGTTTTTCCGCGCCAACCAGGGCACGACCACCGGCACCGGTCTGGGGCTGACGATTGCCAAGGAAATCGTGGAACTTCACGGCGGAGAAATCACTGTAGAGAGCGAGCCCGGACATGGCAGCGTGTTTGTCGTCAAGCTGGACGTGTACGACGAGTCAGGCGGCGGGCAGGCAGCTAACGAACCGTCGGTTGATGATCTGACGGTCGATAGACTGTTAGCTGGCAGGCGGTCTTCTGGCAAACGCGCAGCCGGGGACGTGTTATCGGACTGAGAACGGTACCCCGATCCTGACCCGTAAACATATGAGGTGAGGAGCCTGCCCCATGAGACAAGCTGTAATCGTAGCGATGGCGCGAACGGCAGTTGGTCGTGCCAAAAAGGGAGTCACACGCACCACCCGCCCTGAGGCGCTGGCCGCCGCCGTGATCCAGGATGTTCTGCGCCAGACACAAGGCAAGCTCGACCCGGCCCGGATCGATGATCTGGTGCTGGGCTGTGCCATGCCCGAAGGCCCGCAGGGACTCAACGTGGCGCGTCTGATCGGTCTGCAAGCCGGTTTGCCGGTGCAGGTTCCGGCGCAGACGGTCAACCGGTTTTGTGCGAGCGGCCTGCAAACGATCGCCACCGCTGCCGAACGTATCATCGCCAACGGTGCCGACGTGATCGTGGCGGGCGGTGTCGAAACCATGTCGCTGGTGCCGATGATAGGTTTCCGGATCAGCCCGGACCTGGGCAGCACGTTCGACCAGCCGCAGATGTACATGAACATGGGCCTGACGGCGGAACGCGTGGCCGAACAGTACGCCGTTTCACGCGAGGACCAGGACGCTTTTGCGTATCACAGCCACCAGAAAGCCGCCGCTGCCGTCGATGCGGGCAAATTCGCCGAAGAGATCGTGCCGGTGACGTTCGAACACGTACACCTGGTGGATGGTGAGCGCCGCGCCGCGCCGATCACGTTTGACCGGGACGAACACTTGCGCCGTGATACCACGCCTGAGACGCTGGCTACGCTGCGCCCGGTGTTCAAACAAAACGGCACCGTGACCGCCGGAAACGCCAGCCCGCTGAGTGATGGTGCTGCCGCCGTGATCGTGATGGAAGCCGATACCGCTGCCCGCCTGGGACTCGATCCCATTGTCCGGTTTGTGGGTTTTGGCGTGGCAGGTGTTCCCCCGGAGATCATGGGTATGGGGCCAGCCGCCGCCGTGCCGCGCGTATTGGAACGCACCGGCCTGCGCCTGGGCGATATCGACCTGATCGAGTTGAACGAGGCGTTTGCCGCGCAGTCATTGGCCGTGATCCGCGAACTCGCGCACGGACAAGCGCTTGATCCGGATATCGTGAATGTCAACGGCGGCGCGATCGCGCTGGGGCACCCGTTGGGCTGCACCGGGGCCAAGCTGACCGTCCAACTGCTGCACGAGATGCGGCGCCGGGGCAGTCGCTACGGCATGGTCACGATGTGCGTCGGCGGCGGCA
>JAFGHR010000107.1 GCA_016930015.1 Anaerolineae bacterium
GCCCGGAGCCCGGCACGAACATGGACTGTCCGCTTGCCGCCGCGGCGGTCAGCGTGGCGTAGATGTCCGCGTAACTGATGGTGAAGACCGGGAAACCAGCCTCACCGGCGGCGTAGTGCCACACCTCGATGCCGTCCGTCCGGCAGTAGTACATGAAGGACGCCGTCGGATCATACTTGTTCAGCCGCCCGTCCTGCGCTTCGTAGTATCCCAAAATATTTCCGGGGCAGACGCCGGTATAGGTTAGATCGAAGGGAGCCAACGTCAGAATACCATCCGGGTCCCGGACCCAGAGCTTGATAGCAGTATTGTTGTACACACCAGCCGGCAGTTTTAGTGTAACAGGTGTCAGGAACCCTTCACCGCGGACTGATATCGTACCAAACGGCGTATCCCAGCCAACTTCAAAACCAATTGGAGCGTGCCCAGAAATCTGGCAGTTTTCAATGACCGGCAATATTCCATCTTGTGCCGCAGCAGGCTGCGCACTGAACATAACAGCCGTGAGTACCAGTGAACACACGAACAGAAGAGATAGCAGCTTACGCATCGTTCGATCCTTTCTTCAGCAAAAACATAGATAAGGTAGGCGTCATGTCGCCACAATACGATAAGGTGACTGCTGCGAAGCTTCGATGGCACGTTACCGGCGGGAGAGGAACAATCCAGCCTGTTTTGTGAGGGGAATCATGTGCGCCGTGCGCTGAATGTGTCCCGTGCTAGAACACGTCGTTCTTAACGATTATTATAATATGAATATCCGCAAAACATTAAATTAAGTCGTCAACGAATCTCAAAATAGACCGGATCACTGCGCGGGATCGGTAATACCGATCCCGCGCATACACAACCCACAGCTAGAGCAGTTGGTTTATTGTACAGCACCAAATGTGTTGCACCGCGCGCAGCTTGCCGCCGGATAAAAAACGTTTCATAGTTGCGCGAATGATAATTGTGTAACCAGCTACCTCTAGCATATAACAAGATAATGTTTAGGATCAATTAAAAAGTCGTAAAAAACCATATTTTCTTTACAAAAACAGGAAACCGGGCGGTTTCCTGTCGTGTGTGTATAAGCTGTGTGGTTGAGTGAAGCGAGTTCGGATCAGGCGGCGGCCCCGGTATCGCTCGAATCATCACCCTTCACATACTCCGCCAGGCGTGAGGCCGCCGGGTTATGCAGAATCGTGTACAGGCGGTGGGCCTCAACATACCGGCTTTTGGCGGATACCTGATCCCCCGCTGTTTTGTCGAGGTCACCCAACACCGCCAGCGCGTCCGCCACCCCTTTACGGTAGCTCATCTTGCGGGCGGCGCTGACGGCTTCGGCGCCCACTGCGCGGCCCTGCTCAACACGCCCGGTCAGTCCGTAGAGCGTGGCCAGCCGAATCTGCGTGCGAACGACATTTTCCGGTTCGTGCAACTCCTGACTTTCGGCCAGCGCGGCGGTAAGCAGCTCTTCGGCTTCATCAAGCCGTTCCAGGGCCATCAGGGTTTCGCCAAGATCGGACTTAAAGATCGCCAGCCAGCGCCGGGCGTCAAGCGCGGTAGCGGCGGCGATGGCCTGTTTGTGCAGCGCGCGCGCCGTGTCATAGTCGTTCAGCCGGTCATAGGTGCGGCCCAGATTGTTGGTCTGGACCGCAATGATCAAGGTGTCGTCCAGCGACCGGCTGATCTTGAGCGCCATTTCCAGCTTTTCGATCGCCTGTTGGTAATGCCCGGTCAGCGTGTAAAACCAACCGAGATTACCCAGCCGCAGGCTTTCGGCACGCACATCGCCCGTATCGCGTGCAATGGCAATCGACTCGTCATAAAACGCCTGGGCGGTTTCGATATCACCCATATCGGTATACAGCGTCGCCGCGTTCGACAGCACGAGGCCGCGCGTGGGCGGGTGGTTGATCTTGTTGAGCAGCAGCAGCGCTTTTTCATACTCAATCAATGCCGCCTTAAAACTGCCGCCGGCTTTACGAGCGCGCGCGATATCACAGTGAAGCTGGGCCCGCTGAATCCTGTCTTCGTCATCCAGCAAAACGAGCGCTTGTTCCCAGTAGGCTAACGCCTGTTCGCGATCACCCTGCTCGGCAGACAGCGCCCCTAAAAGTTGGAGGGCACGGGCCTGATGAGCGCCGTCATCCATATCACGAGCCGCATCATACGCCTGGTGAGCAACACGGAACGCGTCATCCGACTGGCCCTGCTGCATATAAATGCTGCCAAGTGTGAGCAAAATCTGAATCTGGCCTTCGCGGGCATCGACTTTGTTGTTTTCGTAGTAGGTCAGGGCTTCGGACAAAAAATTGTAGGCCCGATCGGTGTTACCTATCGTATGCGCCGTCATGCCAAGCCGTGTCAGGGCGCTCACTTCGTGCTGGACATTACCTGTGCTGCGCGCCTGCGCGAGCGCGCGTGTCGCGTATTCCTCTGCCTGAACGCTGTTGCCGCTCATCTGGTAGGCCGCGCTGAGTTCAAGCGCGCTGTTCATAAAAAACTCGGTAGGCTGGTTGCTTAACCGCAGCGCTAGGTTTTCGGCGGCCTGATAATATTCGATGGCGGCGGGATAACTGCGGTTATCCATCTCCAACTTGGCCAGCGCCTGGAGCCAGCGTAACTGCTCTTCGGGCAGGTTGCTTTGCTGGGCCAGGTGAATCGCCTGAGTCAGCAGCCGTTGGCCGTTGGTGCGATCATCCATCGCGATCGCCGTCTCGGCCAACAGCCCCAGCACGCGCGCCGTAAGCTGCGGTTGGCGCGCCGCCTGGGCCACGGTCAGCGCTTCCTTGAGCAAGTGCTGGGCGTAGTTTGGATTGTCCTGGCGGAGATAATCCTGCGCCAGGTTTTCGAGCGCGAGCGCCACCGCGGACGAATCGGACGTTTCGCGGGCGGTATCAAGGGCCTGCTGGTGATAGGTCTGGGCCGTGCCCCATTCTCCCTGCTTGGCAAAAAACGAGCCCATGTTATTTAATCCACGCGCCAGGGCACGTTTATCGCCGCTGTTCCTCGCCAATGTGAGCGCCTCATCCAGCACCGGGCGCGCGACATCAAACTGCTGCTGCCCGACGTATGCCGCCGCCATACCGCTCAAAAAGCGTTCTTCGTAGACGCCGTCACTGACCGTGCGGGACAAGGTCAGGCCGCGCTGGTACGTTTCGAGCGCTGTTTCATGGAACCCCTGCTCCAACGCCGTGGCAGCCGCTTCGAGCAACGTGTTCATCTCTTGCTGAGCGGGTGTGAGATTGGGCGACGGCTCAGTGGATGGTTTCCCTATCAGCCAGTTTATCAGGTTTTGCATTGATGGTCCTTTACAAAAGGTTACACAAGTACACCACATATGGGTGCGGGTCATGAGCGCTACAGCGCGCGCATAAGCAGAGGTACCAGCATTTCACGATCGCTCAACCCGCCGTGCATACTGGTTGGCAGATGGTGCGGCGGTCGGTCCGTTACGGCTACTCCCAGCCGGGAGATCAGCGCCAGGTCACCCAGGCGCGCCGCTGTTTCCGGGGCGGGTGATTCTGGCCCATACAACCCGGCGGCCAATGCATCAGATGGTACAAGACATAGAGCCTGATCGGCCAATTGGGCGCGTACATGGTCCATAATCTGCTGCCGCATACCACAGCGCAAATACAGAATCCCAAACCGCCGCTCACCGGCCAACCGGCAGCGCAGCGCGTCGATCAAACCGGCATGATCGCGCACATCCTCGACGGCATTCACAGGCGCATGCCCGTGATCAGCCGCGAGCATAAACAGCGTGCGACCATCGGCTACCCCGTCGGCGGCCAGCACGTCACGCAGATCGGCCAGTTGGCGGCGCACCTCGATCACCAACTGCTCGGTTACATTACCGTACATGTGTGATACACCGTCTACTGCGCCCCAATAGATGTTGACAAAACAGCGTTTGCCGCGTGTCTCACGCAGCAGATCACGCAGGTTGATCCAGAGATCGGTATACGTGATGTGGCGCGACATATGTTGTATACCACGGTGCATCACGCGCGATAACCCGGTGCCGACCAGGTCTTTGTGCAGCAGCAAATACGCGGGAATTTGCCGGGCTGTGAGTGTTTCGCCCAGCGTTTCCAGCGGGATAAAATGTTCAAAGTCAAATCCCCACTCTTCCAACACCTCCGCCCGGTGTTTGCCGCTTTCGGGGCGATAGTACAGCATACTGACCAGCGTGTTGAACTCGCGCAAAAACAGGCACGTGCCGACCATGCCCGTACCGGCTGAACCCGATCCGGTCCAGATTGCGGGCATGGCCGCGGCGGTCGTGCTGGGCACAATCGAGGTGATCGGCGTCAGCGTGCCGCCGCCGGTCAGATCGGCCACGATCTGCGCGACTTCGTCATCTTCGGCCATGATCTCGTTGAGCAAGCGCCAACCTAACCCGTCACTGATGAACAGCACCACGCGTTTCACCTGGCCCCAGTAATGTTCCCACAACCGCCCATCCAGCGGCGACGTTCCAAAACGACCCGCCGGTGGTTTGCCGTCCAGCAGCCGCACCACCGTATGTGACAGATTGCGGATCGACAGGCCTTCGTAATACGGAAACACGATCTCGTCGGCCCACGGCGTATCAACCGTCATGAGCCGGTGATCACGGATCATCTGTTCAAATGTCGTCGCCAACACGTCGGCCATACCTGCTCCTTGATCAGTAATGTATACGCCGGTGGTCCTCATCGGGTGCGCCGGTCGGCTGGCACATCACATCGAGTCATTATACCGCAGTTTAACGCACATTTAAGAGACAATCGAGAACGGTGGCAGGGCTATCGCCTCAAAATCGATACCGCCCCTCCCCCGCGCGACCGCTGGTCGCGCACCCCCTCCCCGGCCAAGCTGGACGGGGGACTAGGGGGAAGGCGTTACTCGAAAGCCTGATCACTCATTTGAAGCGATTACCCTGAGAACGGCGGTAATCCGTAGTGTGTAGGCTGTTTACACCATCGACGCAGATTTTATTGTTTTTTTACCAGACAAAAATATTTAGGCCGTATAATTTAAATGTACTGCCATCTTTCAAACCCAATCGGATATTGTTATTCCCCTGGGGGAAGGAACGTGCCATGAAAAAACGCCTGTATCTCATTATTGTGTTTCTTATCGTTTCAACAACCGCACTGATCACGCCTACCACCGCGCTCGCAGGCGCCTCACTTGATGCCAGCATCAATACGGGCAACTGCACCTTTACGCTCAACTATTCCGGAAGCGTCAGCATTACAAAAACGGTAACCGTGGGTCCCGGTGATCCCGGCTTTCCGATCCCCCCGTTCGAAGGTCCCGGCTGGTACGTGGGTGTATACGCCGCGACAGCAGATGGCGGGCTGGTAACCAACGTGTCCTACCTGGGCGACACATCCAGCGTCATGGGCACATACAGCGCCACGGTTCCCGCCGGCAGTTACGGCAGTTGGGTCGCCGGGTTTGGTTACGTCACGAGTTTTGGCGCGCCGCCCCTGGCCTACGTTATCAAAGTGGTCGAAGACCCGTTCACCTGCACCGAATCAGTGACACCGCCGGACGTGATCGTGCGCCCGCCCGGTGATCCCTTTGCGCCGAGCAGTGGCCACCGTGGATTTGTGGATATCATTGACGCGCTGACCGGCGGCGTGCTGGTCGAAGGCGTTGTCGCGCCGAACGTGCACGAGTGGGGCTACTGGACGGAAGAGGACGGTTACCAGGTGCTCGGTTG
This sequence comes from Anaerolineae bacterium, assembly GCA_016930015.1. Classification (GTDB taxonomy): domain Bacteria; phylum Chloroflexota; class Anaerolineae; order Aggregatilineales; family Aggregatilineaceae; genus JAFGHR01. The sequence goes on from JAFGHR010000107.1 coordinate 5,708, forward strand.
GGCCAAGCTCAACGAGGACGGCACACTTGAGATCGTGCTCGCGCCCGGCTGCCCGCTGGCCTATGAACACTTCGTGCAAATCGTGGCCGAAAACTCGGTCAGCGGTTATTCACTCGCGCCCGCAGATTAATCCCGATCGCTCCACATAACGTACACCGTCGCACCGCTTGCGAATGCATCCGCGAGCGGTGATTTTTGTCCCCCAGCGGCCCGACACCGTGTTATACTGGGGTAATCACAATACAGCCATCACAGAAAGCCTACCATGCCGTTTGACCTCGAAGAGCGTCCCTTACCCAAAGTGCTCCAGCTTTACCTGGAGATATCACAGTACCCGGTGCTGAGCCGGACCATCCGCGAGCGCATGCGCGAGGAACTGTTTGCACGCGGCATCATCGACCGGGAGACGTTCGAACAGGAAGTTCACCAAAAAGCCGTCGAATCGCAGCGGCGCGAAGGACTGCTCGATCCCCTGTACGAGGAACCACCGGACGACTGGAATAAACGCGTGCGCTACATCCGCGCGCACCTGACCGATTTTTATTTTGCCTACAACATGCCCCACAGCCTGTTTGTCAGCATTTTGCAGAATGTGCTACAAAAACGCCGCCCGGACCGCGAAGTCCGGCTGACGTTTAACCCGGAGATCGCGCCGTGGGATGTGCTGTTTTCTGAAGGCGAGCGTTACGAGCGGCTGTCGGCGGGCGATCGTTCCCAGGTGCAGCACCACCTGCGTGAGATCATCGTGGTGTTGATCAAAGCCATGATCAGCGATCACCTGCATTTTGTCGGGCTGGCCAAAGAGGTCTTCTCAATCCACGACCTCGAAACGATCCGCGAGCGGCGGCTGGGACGTGGCAAAATCGGCGGCAAGGCGGCGGGGATGCTGCTCGCGTGGAAGCTGATCCAGCACTTTGGCGCGGACGCCGGGATCGATCCGGACTGCATCACCATTCCCGACTCGTACTACATCGGCGCCGACGTGTTTTACGACGTGCACGAATTGAACGACTTTCACCAGTCGATGAACCAGAAGTACAAACCGCGCGACCAGATCATTGCCGAATACCCGACCCTGCTCGCCCAATGGCGCAACGCCGAACTGCCAAGTACGTTTACCGAAAACCTGCGCGGCCTGCTGGATCACATTGGGCCTGTCCCGCTGATCTTCCGCTCATCGAGCCTGCTCGAAGACAGTTTTATGACCGCGTTTGCCGGCAAGTACGATAGCTATTTTCTGCCCAACAACAGCACGCCCGATGAAAACTACCAGGCCGCCAAAGACGCGATTCTGCGCATATACGCCAGCACGCTCAGCCCGGACGCCTTGATCTACCGGCAGCGTATGGGCCTGGTGGACTTTGACGAACGCATGGCGATCTTGATCCAGAAGGTCGAGGGGCAGCAGTATGGGCGTTATTACTTTCCCATGCTGGCCGGAGTCGGATTCAGCCGGAACCCGTTCCGGTGGACGCAGCGCATCCGGCGCGAAGATGGCCTGCTGCGGCTGGTATGCGGGTTGGGCACCCGCGCCGTGGAACGCGGCGACCGCGACTACCCACGCATGATCGCGCTGTCACACCCGCATTTGCGCCCCGAAACACGCGTGCAGCAGCTCCGGCAGTATTCCCAGCGTATGATCGACCTGCTGGACATCGAAGCCAACGCCTTTAAAACCCTGCCGATTCACGAGGTGCTCGACGCAAATTTTCCCGCGCTGCGATTGGTGGCCGAAATGGACAAGGGGCACCACTTGCAGCCGTTTATTTCCAGGCCGACGAATATCAACCCGTCACAGCTTGTATTTACGTTTAACACGCTGGCGCGCGAGCCGCGTTTTACCGACCTGATGCGTAACCTGCTGCACTTTCTACAGGAGCAGTACGATCTGCCGGTCGATATCGAATACACGGTCGAAATCACGCACACCTGGCCGGAATCCCAGTTTCGCGTGTGTTTGCTGCAATGTCGCACACTAACCGAACACGAACCCGGCAAAACGCGGCACATTCCCGACTACATCCCCGACTGTGACAAGCTCTTTTCGGCGCACCGGCAGGTTCCCGACGGCGTGATCGAGCGCGTGCGTTACATGGTGTATGTGCGCCCGGAAGCCTATCTCAGCCTCCCTGATCCGAGCGCCCGCCTGGACGTAGGGCGGCTGGTAGGCCGGATTAATGAGCGGCTTAAAAACGAACGATTCGTGCTGATGGGGCCGGGCCGCTGGGGCACATCTGACATTCAACTGGGCATCAAGGTCACGTATGCCGATATCTACAACACCCGCGCCCTGATCGAGATCGCGCATTCGCAGGGCGGCGGATCGCCAGAAATGGCTTACGGCACACACTTTTTCCAGGACCTGGTCGAGTCCGAAATTTTCCCGCTGGCGCTGTTCCCGCATGAGGGAAACGCTTTTTTCAATTGGGAATTTTTCGACCATGCCCCCAGCGTTTTGCCCGATCTGCTGCCCGACGATAGCGATATGGTTGATTTCGTGCGCGTGCTCGATCTGTACCAGGTGGCACACGGGCGGCTGTTGGAGATCATCATGGACGCCGATGCCGACGAGGCGCTGGGTTATCTGCGCACCTACACCGATGACAACACCCCGCCCCCGCCCCCGCGCGAACGGCACTCACCGCCGCTGGGCCGGTTGTAGGCGCGCGCGCGCATCCACAACACACAGCCCTCACCCAATCGATCGGGCGGGGGCACCATGTACTTTATCAAAATGTGGGCATCAAACAGCGTGGACGGTCACACCCACCCACGCAGCCGGACGGCTTCGGCCACACGCTCGATTGCCACGCAGTAGGCGGCCAGCCGGTTATGCACGTTGAGATCACGTGCTTTTTCGTGCACGGCATGGAACGCGTCTGTCATCTTGGCGTCAAGGCGTTCGATTACCATATCCCTGTCCCAGTAGTACCCGTAAGCGTTCTGCACCATCTCGAAATACGAGACGGTCACGCCGCCCGCATTACACAACAAATCAGGGATCACGTACACGCCGCGATCGTGCAAAATATGATCCGCTTCGGGCGTGGTGGGGCCGTTGGCCAGTTCACCGACGACTTTGGCTTTGATATTCGCCGCGTTCCGCTCGGTGATCACATTTTCCAGCGCGGACGGCAGCAGGTAATCGACATCGAGTTCCAACAGGTCATCATTACTGATCGGCTCAGCGCCGGGAAAATCGACAACCGACCCGGTAAGCTGTTTGTGCTCCAACACGCGGGCCGAGTTCAAGCCTTCTGCCTTAAAGATGCCGCCCTTAGAATCGGACACAGCAACGACCGTTCCGCTGAACATGCTGCGCACCATCAACGCCGCGAAATGCCCGGCATTGCCAAACCCCTGGATCGCATAGGTCGCCTCTTTGGTAGGCAAGCCCAGCATTTTAGCTGCTTCACGCAGGCAGTACATGCCGCCGCGCGCCGCCGCTTCATCACGCACTTTTGAGCCACCGAGCGCCAGCGGTTTGCCCGTGATCATGCCAAACTCGTTATGCCCGCGCATAAAGGCGAACTCGTCGGCCATCCAGGCCATGATCTGCGGAGTCGTATACACGTCAGGTGCAGGCACATCCATCTCTGCGCCCAGGATGCGCCCCACCTGCCGCACGTAGGCGCGGCTGAGACGCTCCAATTCGCCGGGTGACATTTCTTTGGGGTTACACGTGATACCCCCTTTGGCGCCGCCGAGGGGAATATCAACAACCGCACATTTCCATGTCATCCAGGCGGCCAACGCCCGCACCATATCGATGGTTTCGTCGGGGTGAAAACGCAGCCCGCCTTTCGTCGGCCCACGAGCGTCGTTGTACTGAACACGGTATCCCTTAAATATTTTACTGGTGCCGTCATCCATCTTGACGGACAGCGTCACGTGCAGCTCGCGAAGCGGCTCACGCAGGAGCGTGTGTATTTCTGGCGCAAGCTCCAATATCGCCGCGGCTTCGTCAAGCTGCGCCTGTGCGATGGCAAAAGGATTCATCCCTGTGCCGTCGTTTGGGGTAGACATTACTCATGCCTCCTTAACCTTCATTTTTCTAAAAACCGTAATTCAAAATCGCTCCTATCGTGGGAGCGATTTTGTCATATACCATGCTTTATGGGTAAATCCCCCGCGTATGCGTGGCGCCGCCTACCCGCTGGATGGCGGTAATCTGGGCGGCGGTGCGCATATCGACGCCGAACTGCGTCTGTGTGCGGTAGACTTCGTCGAAGGCTTTGATCAACACGCGCTGCAACTGGCGATTCACTTCTTCAACATCCCAGAAGAATGATTGCAAGCCCTGCACCCATTCAAAATAGGATACCGTCACACCGCCCGCGTTAGCCAGAATGTCCGGCACGATCTGAACGCCGTTTTCAAACAGGATATCGTCCGCTTCGGGCGTGGTGGGACCGTTAGCGCCTTCCACGATCAGGAACGCCTTGATATCACGGGCATTTTCTTCGGTGATCTGGTTTTCGAGCGCGCACGGAGCCAGCACGTCACAACCGAGCGCCAGCAGTTCGGCATTGGTGATCGGCTCGGCGTGTGGATACCCGGCTAACTGGTGATGCGGGCTGTCAGCGGTGTAGTGCAGCACATCATCGATATCCAGCCCCTTGGGGTTATAGTAACCGCCGGTCACATCGCTGATCGCGATCACACAGTAACCCAACTCGTCGGCATGTTTGGCCGCATACGTGCCAACATTACCAAACCCCTGGACCGCCACGCGGACATCGGCAGGCCGGTTGTACCCCCGGCGGTGAAGCACTTCATCCATGCAGATCACCACACCGCGCCCGGTCGCCTCAGTGCGGCCCTGGCTCCCGCCGACGTTGATCGGTTTGCCGGTCACAATCGCCGGCACCGAATAGCCCATGGTCATGCTGTAGGTATCCATGATCCAGGCCATCGTCTGGGCGTTGGTGCCCATGTCCGGCGCGGGGATGTCACCATGCGGGCTGATGAACAGGTTGATCTCCGTGGCATAACGGCGGGTCAGGCGTTCGAGTTCCGCTTCACTCATCTGGTACGGATCGCAGATCACGCCGCCTTTGGCCCCGCCGTAGGGCAAATTGACCAGGGCGCATTTCCAGGTCATCCACATCGCCAGCGCCCGCACCTCGTCAAGGTCAACGCTGGGCGCGTAACGGATACCCCCTTTAGACGGCCCCAACACGGTGTTATGATGGACCCGGTAGCCGGTGAACACTTTGATATCGTCGTTATCAAGCCGAACCGGGAAATTGACGGTCAGTTCCCGTTTGGGGTAACGCAAGAACTCAACAATCCCCTTGGGTAAATCTAAGTAAGCAACTGCACGATCGTATTGTTGAAGCGCAACTTCATAGGGATTGATGTGCTCGGCTGCTTTTGCCTGTAATCCCATAACGTTGAATTTCTCCTTCAAGAACTGTCGCGGATCATCCAAAAACTGAGATCATGAAACGTTTATAGTTGACGGTCATGACCCCGGCACACACGCTCACGATCATACCCGCCGACACCAACTCACAGCACTGAAACAAGCTTTTCTACATTTGCTCTTAAGGGTAGTGTATCCCCTTATGAGCAGTGGTGCATAGTGAAAGATCACACCACCAAACCTATATAAATAGCATGACCTACTCACCTAGCTGGTGCACACTAACCTCAAAATCAAGCGTTGTCTCCTTTTCATTGTCCACATACACCTCCACGGTCCACGCCCCAGGAGACCAGTTGATACCCTGAACCTCCCAATCCAGGCCCAACAGCACTTCGCCCACCGTCTCCCCCGCTTCGACCGGGTCGGTAGCGTATGTTTCACCACCAGGTGACGCAAACACAGCATGCACCGGCAGCGTGCGGCTGTGCGCATTGAGCTTGACGACCACGTTCAGATCGTCTTCGGGTTCAAATACAGCCGTCTTGACGAGATCATCCGACCGGGTGCCATCACCAGAGGCGGTGTACGCGTCGTGAAGGTAATCCGAGCCGCACGCACTCAGCAGCAGCAGCACACCAGCCAGCACAACAAGCCGTAAGCGTTTCATCGAGTGGTACTCCTTTTGACGGTTAACGGTCCCGGACCATGCCCTTATGTAGAAAAACACGCGTTGCGATACCCTGTTATTCGCACGCCGTACCCGGTGTATCCCTCATTATAGTACACGGTTTGAGCGGCGCTTCATCATACACAATTTTGGCTGTGAAGGGAACACTGAGTCAAGTGATCCGCTCTGACGATTCCCTGACGCTGGCCGGTAAACATCTGAATTTTGTAAAATTAGTACCGGCACCCCTTGCCAGGTAGTGCCGGGGCACGTACAATGAAGGCAGCATAATACGATCAGCATAAGATCGGCAGTAAGATGGCGACTATTCTAATCATTGAAGATGATGAGCAGTTTCAGGACCTGCTGCAAATGGCGCTCGAACGCCATGGGCATAACGTGCTGCGCTCACTTAACGGGGTGGATGCGCTGTACCAGGCATCCTATCACCAACCCGACCTGATCATCCTGGACCTGATGATGCCCTGGGCATCCGGTGACGCGGTGCTGGGTTTCATTCGCAGCACCGACCAGCTTAAGGATATCCCGGTGCTCGTGTTATCAGCGCATCCCAACGGCGAAAGCCTGGCACGCCAGCTTGAGGCCGATGGTTTTTTGGCCAAACCGGTGTCGATGGTGCAGTTTTACAATTACGTCAATACCCTGCTGTCCGTATCCGTTCCACAGGTGCCCGGCACCCTCTAAGCGCGCGGCTTGAGGATCACTTTGCCGATATTGCGCCGCTCCTGAATGTAACGGTGTGCATCTGCCACCTCATCCATCACAAACACACGATCCACGTGAACACGCAGCCGTCCTTCCCCATACCACGCTAACAATTGATCCAACCAGCCCCGCAGCAGCGCCGGATCACGCTGAAGGTAGGCCATATTCAGGCCCATCACGCCCTTGTTATCACTCGTCAACGCGACCGGGTTAAAGCGCAGCCAGGGAATCCCTGCCAGCGTTCGCAGCACCGCCCACGGCGAGCGCTTCGGGCCGGGTGCCATATTGGAGATGCCGTAGACCACCATCCGCCCCGCCGGTGCCAGCATGCGATAACTTTTGCGCCACGAGCGCCCACCCAACGGATCAAGCGCCACGTCCACGCCGCGCCCGCCCGTCAGGTGTTGGATCGTGTGCGCGACGTTTTGCGTGTGATAGTCGATGGGAAATTGAACGCCGCAGTCACGCAAAAAGTCGTGTTTGTGCGCCGATGCCGTGCCGTACACGGTAGCGTGAAAAATGCGGCAGATATCGACCGCCGCCAGCCCGACCCCGCCCGCCGCCGCATGGATCAACACGCGGTCACCGGGACGCACACGGGCCAGCGCGACCAGCGCCGCGTAAGCGGTCAGGTGCACGAGGGAAAACCCGCTCGCCTGCTCGACGGTCATATTCGCCGGACGCGGTACGGCCTGCGCCGCCGGAACACAGAGCACGTCCCGGTAACCGCCGAACGCGGTCAGCGCGAAAACATCCGTACCCACCAGCGCCGGATCACCACCCGGCCCGACCGCATCGATCACCCCGGCCACCTCGTAACCGGGCACATACGGGATTTTGGGCGCATCCGGGTAAATGCCCAGCCGCCCCATGATATCCGCAAAATTGATCCCGATCGCCGCCACGCGGATACGGACTTCGCCGGATTTTGGCTCCGGGTCCGGCCCATCCGTAATGCGCAGCACATCCGGCGGCCCGGCCCGCGTGATCAACACCTGACGCATGATGCCCCCTTTGTTGGCAACTCACAGAACCGATCAGGTGCCATTATGGCGTAAAACAACAAATCGTGCCGATGTTCTTCCACCCGCACGATTCCAGGTCGCCCGCCGACCGATTACCCTGAAGCAGGACCAACGACTATCATGCAGATGGCGCAGACAGGGGTATAATACCCGCTTGTTGTGTCCGGTTTTGGTTCGAAGGATAGAATCTATGCATCGTGCACTGCATCTGAGCAGCGTACTGTTAGTCACCGGTTTAGCGGCATTGGTGATCGTGCTCGCACCGGCAGCCGCCCAGGACGGCGGCACCTGCGAAGCGATTTACCAGGGCGCCGTCGGCGAGATGCTGGAAAACTGTTTTGTGATGGGCAGCGGGTATGCCTGCGGAGCGTCGGGAGCGGTCACCATCGACAGCGCGTCCGGCCTGTCGGAAGACACGCCGGGCATTTATGTCGCGCTCGGTGATATCACCGCCCTGCACCTGGCCGAAGGCGACGGCAGCACCTGGAGCATGGCCCGGCTGCACATTCCCGACCCGGTCAGCGCCGACGATGCCGCGACAATTGTGGTATTTGGTCCCGCCGAACTCACATTTGAAAAGTCCGGCAGGCAGCCGCCCGGCTCAGTTTTGACCTTGACAGCGGCAGCGGAGCCGTCACCGTGCGCGGACGTGGCGCTGCCCGGCCTGCTGGTGCAGTCACCGGAAAAAAGCATCACGCTGCTGGCCGTTAACGGCGTGGAAATAGCGATCAACGGTACGGCGCGTATCCACCTGCCCGGCGACGGTGCGCTAACCGTCAGCGCCATCACGCGCGAAACGATCCTGGCCCAGACCGGCACGGTCGTATTTGCCGGGTACAGCGCCACGATCACGGGTGAGGTCCCAACAGTCGCCCCGTTTGATCCGGCAGCCGTAGCCCACCTGCCCACCGAGATTTTGCCGCGTATGCTGCGGGTTGCGCTGCCCGGCGCGGCGGCTGTGATCGAACAAACGAACCTGCACCTGCGCCCGGACCCCGCCGCCTATACCGGCACGCTGGTGCGCGTAGGACTGCCGGTCAGCGTGTTCGGCCAGAGCAGCGGCGGTGACTTTGTGTTCGTGCGCACCTATGACAACCTGGTGGGCTGGGTGCCGCTGGCCGCGCTCGACATGGATATCTCCGGCGCGATACCCGTTTTTGACACGGCGCTCCCGCCGCTGTCGCGCCCATTTGGACCGGTGCAGGGGCGCGGCTCGACGAATTCGGAAATGAACAACCTGCGCGACGGTCCCGGCCAGTCCTACACGATTGTGATCACCGTGCCGTATGGTTCCGAAGTGAACATCTACGGGCGCAGCCCGGACGGTGAATGGCTGCTCGTGGAGTCGGCGGACGGCGTGCGCGCCTGGATCAGCGCGTACCTGATCGATCCGCTGACGCCGTATAACCCGGACGAACTGCCGCTGTCGCCTGACTTTCCAGGGTAGCCGGTTCGTTCATCCGAATCCAAAACGCCGGGAATCTGATGGTACGATTCCCGGCGTATGATTCACTCACGAGTCGTCAGTAGGGTGACTGCATCAAATTGATTATACGGTTTATGAGCAACGCCTTCCCCCTAAATCCCCCTTCCAGCCAAGCTGGACGGGGGACTTGACAACGCGCAACCGGATGTTTTTTCCCCTCCATGGCTTGGCCGGGGAGGGGAAACCGGGTATAGCCTGCGGGCTAAAGCCCGGAGGGGAGGGGCGTCAGGCATATTTTGATGCAACCGCCCTGGAGTCGTCAGGTGCCCGGCTCCGTGATGGATGTCGTACCGGCGGGGGGCGCTGCTTCGCGCTGAAGCAGATCGTCGGCCAGCAGCAGGTCAAGTGTCCGGCTGCGCCGCCGCATATAGCGGTATACGGCGACCACGCCCGCGAACGGCAGCACATGCACGATCAACGGTACGCCGCAGTCCGGGCACGGCAGCAGCCCGATCCCTACGGCGCCCGCCAGGCCCACCCACTTGTTTGTTATCCGTGTTTGCCAGCGTTTTACGATATCCATACCACGTATTTTCTCTATCACATCACACGTATGGTTGTGATTATAATGATACCTGCTTCCAAATGTGCCACTAATAGTAGGTTGCACGTTCACTATTATTGCATCGTGACATTTGTCACAAACCTGCGTGCATTTTTAAACTAGCTCACTCTCTCGGCAAAGGAGTATGCTAAAACTGTGTGACGATAGCTGGTGTAGTGTTTCTCTTCTGCCTCCTTTTAAACTTATAGTTATTTCAGAGTGTCGCATCCGGTTGGGGAGTCTGGATGCGGCATTTCGTTGTTTCTTATTAATACATACACAATGCTTCATCAGATTTAGCGGGTATGTTGAGTTGTGACAGCCGTCCTGATGTTTCGTGCAGTATGTCACAAGCCCAAAACCTGTTTTTTATGTACACTGCATATGAGTGAAAGTTATTCAGCTTGTTGTGGTTGTGCTCCCTTTCTTGCGCAGAGTTGCGCTAATGTTTTCCTCCTTGTGTTTCAGCGCCCGGCTAAATTTAGCCGGGCGCTGGTCGTTATGTTACCTGCCGCAGACGCGCCAGCGCCCAGGCGGCATGCTCGCGCACCAGGTCGGACTCGTCTTCACGGGCCAGCGTGTCCAACAGCGGCGCAAACGCGGCTAACCCGCTGTTTCCGGCGGCGACACAGGCATTCCGCACCAGCCGCTCACGCTTGATGCGCCAGATCGCCGACTCACGAAACCGGGCGCGGAAGCCGTCCGCGTCCAGCGCCAGCAGATCGACCAGCAGCGGCGCAGCCCGATCGACCGTATCCGGCCAAAATACGCGCTCAGCACTGGGCCGCGTGAAGCGCCGCGTGAACGGGCATACCTGTTGGCATACATCGCAGCCATACACCCGGTTGCCCAACAGCGGGCGCAGGTCTTCAGGGATCGATCCCTTGAGTTCAATCGTCAGGTAGCTGATGCAGCGCCGCGCATCGAGCACATACGGCTGAGGGAACGCGCCGGTCGGGCACGCGGACAGGCAGCGCGTACAACGCCCGCACAGCGTGTCACGGTGCGGCGTGTCGTAACCATCGAAGATCAGGGTCGTCAGGATATCGCCCAAAAACAGGTACGAACCGCGCCGGGGATGGATCAGCATCGTGTTTTTGCCGATGAAGCCCAGCCCGGCCTGCTGAGCGTGGCTGCGTTCGAGGATCGCGCCGGTATCTACATACACGCGGCTGGCGACAGCCTGGCCGGACTGCTCGCACAGCCAATCCGCCAACTGTTCCAGGCGCGGCGTCAACACGTCGTGATAGTCGGCGCCCCAGGCATAATTTGAGATGCGCCCGCGCCGGGGATCGCTGAGCACGGCCTCAACCTCTGCGGGTAACATATCCGGCGGAAACGGGGGGCATGTCGCGTAATCCAGCGCCACGATCACCAGCGAACGCACGCCCGGCAGGATCACGTCCAGATCGCGGCGGCGTGCCTGCCGGTCCGGTCGGGCAAGATAACCCATCGCGCCGTGTTTGCCTGTTTCGATCCACCGGAAATAGGCGTCAAGGTGGGGCGACGGCGCCGCCGGGATCACGCCCACATCGCTAAAACCGAGAATGACGGCATATTCACGCAGGCGGGCGGTGTTAAAAGCGGGCATATCACACGACGCGGCGGCGCAGCAGGTCGCGCAGTGCCAACACCATGCTGCGGATCGTGCGCTGGTTGGCATCGTCAGCCGGATCAGGCTCAGGCGGCGGTGCCTGCGCCTCGCGAAAGCGGCTTACATCGTCGCTGATCGTCCAGATCACCGGGTCCAGGCGGCCCAGGCGCGTACTCTGCTCGATCAAACGTGTCGTCAGCCGGTGGAACGCCTGCCGGTAATCACGTGTAAAATCGACCGGGCGGCGTGTATTCAGCCGGTCGGGGAACGCGCACAGCGCCGCCAGCACCGGGATCACCGGGCGGTGGGCGTCAAGGTATGCCTGCCAGCCCGCGATCACGTGGGGCGCGTCGAGTGCGTCCGGCGATAGGATCACGATCATCATGTGCGACTCGGCCAACGCGCGTTCAATGCTGCGCGACCAGAAGCGGCCCGGTTCGGCGCTGTCGATGTCGAGCCAGACACCCGCGCCCCACCCGCGCAGATCATGCGTGAGTTGGGTGGCAAACGATTCGTCGCCGGGTACATAATTCATGAATACTTGCCGCATCGATCGACCGCACTCCGCCGGGTTAACCAGTACACAGGGTGTCTGCATTGTACCACGTCCCGACCGGGGAGCATCTCACACCAACTCAAACCTCCCGGCGCACGATCACACATACCGGGAGGTCATGTATTGGCGTAAAATGGAACGAGTGCGCGGCTCAGCCATCCGGGGACCGGGCCAGACCAGCCAGTTCATCAGCAGGCATCACCGTGATGCTGCCAATATAGGCGTTCAGGTCGTCACGCGTGCCAAACTCGTTACCCACGCGCGACATCGCAAAGGCGGTAGCGGCGGCGCCATACTCTAACGCACGGTCAAACGGGCGTTCGTCCAACACACCGGCCAGATACCCGGCGATCATGGATTCCGCTTCGCCGCTGCGCGTGCCCTCGCTCTCCTGCATTTCGGCCCCCCATGCCCCTTCCGGCGCGATCAGGAATACACTCCGGGGACGGTCAACCGATACCAACACCCGTGTCGCGCCGCGTTTGCGCAGCTCCTGCCCGCAGTAAATCACGTCTTCATAGGCACGGACCGGGATGTTAAAAATACCCTCCATTTGGGTGCGGGTCAGGTAGATCAGGTTGGGCCGCGCCTGGAGCGATGCTAGAAGCGCTTCGCCGCCGCCCGCGTTGATAGCCACGCGCACACCGGTTGTCTGAGCCATGTTGGTCAGCCACGCATACGTGTCAAGTCGGGCACCGGACGGGATCGATCCGGCAAAGACCAGCCAGTCACCGGGTTTCAGCGTTTCCTGAATACGCGACGCGACCACCCACAGCGCATGCTGGGTGACGGCGCCGCTTTCTTCCACCAGCACCGTCTGGGTGTCGTGCCCGGTATCCATGATGACAATGCTGCTGCGCGTCCGGCCCGACCGGGTCAGCACGCTGACGGGAAACGTTTCCTCGGCCAGCACCGACTGGTAGGCATGGCCGGTTGGATCACTGCCGACCAACACGATCGCATGCGTAAGGATGTCGAGCTGGTGCAGCGCATGGGATACATTCACACCGCGCCCGGCAGCATCCAGGCGTGTTGTTTCGATGGCGGAGTTATGGTACCCTAACGCGAGAAAATGCGTGACGATAGTGCGCTCTAACGCGGGGTTGAGCGTGACGGTCACCACTTTGACAGTATGACGAGCAGTCTGGCTCGATTCGTGGCTCATACTCTAATCCTTCCTACATAGTTGTTTTCCCGGCCATCAAACGGAAACAAACGAAGGTCTATGTACTGGCAAGACGCAACCGCAAGCCTGCTGCACACACTGACCGGCCATAACCGGCTGGGCCTGATAACCGACGTAGACGGGACGATCAGCCCGATTGTAAACCAGCCGGACGCCGCCCAGGTCACGCCGCGCAGCCGCGACTTACTGCGTGCGCTGCACGGTCACCTGGCGCTGGTAGCGGCGATATCGGGACGTGCCGCCAGCGACGTTCAAGCACGCGTCGGCCTGCCAGAGCTGGTATACGTGGGTAACCACGGTCTGGAAACATGGATAAACGGGCAGGTAGCGCTGGCGCCTGCTGCCGCCGCTTACCGCCCCGCCCTGGAAGCCGCGCTGGCTGCCGTCCGGCGGCAGCAGTTGCCCGGCATGCTGGTTGAAGATAAGGGTGCGACAGCCTCGGTTCATTATCGCCAGACCGCCGATCCGCCAGCCACCGCAGCCGCATTTACCCCGGTCATCGAGTCGATCGCCGCGCAGCACGACCTGCGGCTGTATCACGGGCGCATGGTGTTTGAACTGCGCCCACCCATTGACGTTAACAAAGGTACAGCCTTTGTCCAATTAGTCACCGATCACCAACTCGACGCCGCCGTGTACCTGGGTGATGATACCACCGACGCCGACGCGCTCCTGGCCGCGCAGCGTTTGCGTGCCGACGGGTCGTGTTTCGCGGTGGGGTTGGGCGTGGAGTCGGAACACACACCGCAGGCGGTACGCGACAGCGCCGACCTGTTTGTTCGCGGCGTTCAGGATGTCGAAACCTTTTTATCCTGGCTGTTAAATACGGCTATTGCGTCTTCAACCTGATCGTAAAACCAGGTCTTCACGTTCGCTCCTTGAACCTGCTTGCGCAGGGCTTCGGCGCGGCGCTGACGCTCAGCCGCAGGCATCGTCAGGGCCTTGTGCATAGCCTCTGCCGTGCCATAGATGTCAAACGGCGATACCACCAACGCCTGATCGCCCAGTTCATAAAACACCCCGGCCTGCTCCGACAGCACCAGCACCCCGTCGCGCTGGTTGACAAGCACGCCTTCTTTGGCGACCAGATTCATACCATCAGCAATCGGATTGACCAGCAGCACGTCGTACAACTGCATCGCGGCCAGCGCGCGATAGTAGTTTTCACCGACCTGGATACGCACCGGCTCCCAGTATTCATCGCTGTATTCCGCGTTGATCATGCCGCCCTGAGCCATGATCTGCTGGAGATAGTCTTGATATTCATCGACCTCCATGCGCGACGGCACGAGTAAGGCCAGCATTTGTACTTTGCCCCGGTGCTGCGGGTACGTATCAAGCAGGGCGCGGAACGCTTCCAGGCCGCGCAGAATGTTTTTGCTGGGTTCGATGCGATCCACGCGCAGAATGAGCTTTTGATCTCCGATAGCATTGAGCAACTGGGACTTGAGCAGCGGCGTCTGGGGCTCATCCGAAAGCGCCGTAACCTGCTCCACGTCAATCGAGATCGGGTACGCCGTGACGCTGATCTTGCGGTCGTTAAAAAACACGGTGTCACGGCTGCCGCGCGAATGGGCGTCTGGTACGTAAAACCGGCAGCACTGCACAAAGTTGAACGCGTCTTTTTTGGTCTGGAAACCGACACGGTCAGACGCTAACAGGCTGGTCAGGATCGACGTGCGCATCTCTTCCGGCAGAATACGCCACGCGTCAGGCCCCGGCCACGGAATGTGAATAAACGGCTGAATCTGCACGTCGTCGCCCAGCAGTTCACGCAGATACTGCGGCACCATGTACAAATGGTAGTCTTGTGGAAAGATGATCACCGGACGATCCGTGTCTTTTACGCTGTTGGCAATCACTTCTGCAAACAGCTTGTTGACCGCCAGATAACCGCTGCGCCATGCCTGCCAGGTTTCGCGCGTGATGCTCGGTGTCCGGGGAATGTCCCATAACTGGTGCTGGATAAACCACAGCAGCGGGTTCGCGATGACGTTGTAGTACTTGTCGTAGCGCCCGTTGCTGGGGCACACCAGGCGTAGAAGAACACCTTCCACATTCTGGGGGTGATCCTCGTTCATCTCCACCCAGGCGCGATCCGCTTTGCTGAGCGCTGCCGCGACCCACAATACCTCGTGCCGTTCGGCCAGTGCCCCCAGCGCCGTCACCAGGCCGCCGCTGCCGCGCGTAATGGAAAGCGTGCCATCTTTTTTCATTTTGAACGAAAAGGGTCCGCGATTGGAGGCAATCACGATAAGCGGTTTTTTGCCATCCTCCACGGCGAACGTACGATCGTCGATAGTGTCGTCAGATGGTGTTGCCAAGGGATTCACTCCTTTGTGCAATCAGCACGTGTGCAGCAAGCACATGCGTGTGGCAAGCACATGCGCGTGGAAAAACACACGATCATCACCGTTCTATTATACCACCCCAACATCAGCACCCACCGCACCGATACGGTTTAGCCAGATTCCACAAAACGCACGCGCAAAAAAACGCCGGGTGATCTCCTCCCTCGGCGTTTTTATTCAACCGCAGCCGGTTTCACATCAACCGGTTGGTTCACTTTCTGGGGCTGGTACCGTGTCTGCTGGTGCCTGTTCTACGGGCAATTCGTCCACGGGTGATTCAACCGCCGGAGCAGCATCGGCTGGCGCCTGTCCGGCTGGGGCCGGTTCTTCAACAGCCGGAGAAACCTCGTCCGCCGGTGGTATTTCCGCCGCCGGAGGTACTTCTTCCGCCGCCGGGGCTTCGACAGCGGGCTGTTCTGCCGGGCTGTCTTCCGCTGGTGGTGTTTCCTCTACCTGAGGTGTTTCTTCCTGCGCCGGAGGTATTTCCTCCGCCGGGTCATCATCCACGGGCGGATCGTCTGCCGGGGCGTTTTCCTGGTCGGCGGGCGGCGGATCATCGATTGAAGCCGTCCCGCGACCGTCCTGTTCACCTTCTGGCAGACTGGCATAATTGGCGTCCACCGGCGGTGCAGCCGGTTTGACGCTCGGTGAACCGGCGTCGCCGTTCGCCGGACCGGTGTTATCGTTCGCCGAACCGGTATTATCGTTCGCAGGCGCATCATTCACCGGGGCCGAGTCACCGTCCGCCGGACCATCGCCGGGCGCCGTCGTGTCATTGGGCACCACGTCATCAGGTGCGGGAGCAGGTTCCACCGGTTCGACGTCGTTCGTCGTTGATCCGTCATCATCCCGACCGGGCTGGACCGGTTCCAGCGCCTCATCAACGGCTGCTGGGACAGCATGGGGCGCCACATCCGGCGCCGGATTACCGCCCGTTGACGCCGGATCGTTCAAGGCTGCCGGTGTTTCAAACACAACTGCCGGGGCGGACTGGGTTTGCGCCGGTCCAGAATCCAGGGCGGGCGCTTCCGCTTCCTGGCTCACGTCGGGAACCGTCTGTACAAACACGGTCGTTTCAGGCTGGCGCGGTCTGTCAGGGTCGGGCGAGAACTCGCGGCCCGGATTCACAATCGTCATGGTGGTTTCCGGTACCAGCGGCCCCGCCGATACCACGCTATCCAACATCGCCAACGGCATAGTGGATGTTGGTTTACGAATATCACGGCCCTGCGCCCGCCCATCACCGGGCAGCGGCTCAGGCGGCGGGATACGGAAGCCGCGCGGGGCTTCGATCAGGCTGCGCGCCTGCTGGTTGACCTGCTCGGCTTTGGCGGACGCTTCGCGCAGCCGTTCGACGGTCGTTTGATTCTGCTCGGCCTGTTCGGTCGCAGTCTGAGCTAACTCGATCTGGCGCTGGCTGAGCCCCAGCAGCCGGTCGGCGGCATCCTGGGTGGAACCCTCGCCGCGTGTGACCAGCTTGAGCGTGGTATTCATGTCATCAATCGCGTCGTCGAGCGTGTCAAAGTTGATCTCGCCGTCATCGAGCAAATCTTCAAATTCATCCAGGCGGCGGTTGGCATAATCCAGGCGTAAATTGACCTCGGCCTCATCGCTTGACAGGGCCAGCCGCCCGCGCTCCACCAGGCGTTTGACCGGGTACAGGGTATCACCGGGCAAACTCTGCGCCGAGACGGTAGCCGTCCCTACCGCGAGCACGACCAAAACCAGGCATGCCGCAGCCGCCCAGCGCAGCACATAAAAATTGGACCGTCGCCGCGAAACAACCTGCAAGCGCGGTTTTTGATCTACACGGGCCAACACCTGGGCCTGTATCCGTTCGACAACATCGGCAGCCAGCACAGGAAACGGCCCCTGGGCCAGGCGAGCCGCCGCATCGACCAGCGGATCAACACCGGGCACATGGCCGGACACAGCCTGGCTGTGTGGTGGCAGCACCTGATCCAGGCGGTTGGCAAGCTCGTTTGCGTGGGGCGGGCTACTCATCGATACCTCGCAAGTAATGCCGCATTTTGCCATCTGACCCCAGCAGGTCGGCCAGACGAGTCAGGGCGCGGTGCTGGGCACTTTTGACGGCAGTTACCGATTTGTCTAACAACACTGCGACTTCGGCGTGACTTTTACGCTCGACAAAACGCAGCAGCAAAATATCCTGGTGTTCTTCACTCAACTGGCGCAAGGCCGCCCGCAGTTCGGCTTCTTCTTCGGCAACCTGGAGCCGGCCTTCCGGGGTTTCGATGCGGGCCGGTTCACTGTCGGACAGGGCTTCTTGCGGGTGGCGGGATTTATCGCGGTAAAAGTCGGCCACACGTGCCGACGCGATACGATAAAGCCAGGCTTCGAAGGGAGCGCCGTTATTCTTGTAGCGCGGGAGAGCTTCCACCATGCGCAAAAAGACCTCCGCTGTCAGGTCTTCCGCTGCGGCGGTATCCGGCACACGGTAGCTGATGTAACGATAGATGGGCTGGACATACTGCTGGTACAAGCCCGCTATGGCGTCACTATCGCCCCGCTGCGCGCTATCAATGAGGCGTGCTTCTTCTTCGTTTAGCATATCTTAATTATGCCACAGGCAAGCACGCCAAAACAATCACCGCAGCGTACTACTCAAACCTTTTTTACAAATTCATAATTAACACCGCACAGCAGCGGTGAATGTCGCGTTATATGCTAATAAAAACTTGTAAATATGATCCGCCGCAGCGCGTGCCGCCGCGTGACAAACACGCCCGACATGCAGGATAATGAACGGTGCACACCGCGCGTATGGGAGAACGATCACCATGAAACTACTGGCCATCGAACATGAAGTCGCAGGCGTCACGAGGGTCGATTTTACGCCTGAACTGGGCCGCGCCGAAGCCGCGCGCGCCTGGGAACTACACCAGGCGGGTGTGATCCGCGAGTTATATTTTCGCCAGGACCGTAACGAGGCCGTGCTGGTGTTGGAATGCGCCAGCGTCGAGGAGGCTCACGCGGTATTACACACGCTGCCGCTGGTCGAAGCCGGGCTGATCACGTTTGACGTGATCCCACTCAAGCCCTACCCCGGTTTTGCCCGCCTGTTCGCTGACAAACCCTAACAAGTTATAGACGCCGCAGAATCAAAAACGCCCCCGGTACGGTTCGCCGGGAGCGTATTATGTGTGTGCGACAGCGTCAGTTGGCGCGTTTGAGCGTGCTGCACACGGCGTTACCCATCACGTTGAGTTCGATGGTAACCCGCGTTTCGATATCGAAGCTGTCCCAGGTTTCAAGCGAGTCATAATCGCACGAGTATTCGTCGCCATCGCTCTCATGGATCACGATCACATATTTTTCGTGATGTTTGCCCTCGCGCTCCTGGCCGTAGCGCCCGGTGGCCGTTTTGAGCGTAAACGGCGGCCACGTGGGCGACGGTTTTTTGCCGTCGCCGTTGGCTTTTACGCTGCGCGTCTTCTCCCAGCGATCGACGGTGTACGAACACCAGTCATCGTAAACCGGCTCCTGGCTGTAATCCTTGACGGTGTGGCACTCGCGGCGAAAACTGCCGTCGCCCTGGTCAACGTCGCTGCACTCCTGGTGAGAGCCGGTTTCAACCCGGCGCGTGCCGTGTTGTTTCTCGACACAGCTCAGGTTATACGCGTCCCCCGGCAGCGCGTCGTCCCAGTTGGCACCGGGGCGCGGCTGGAAATCGTCGATATCGATCACACGCTCCCATGACATGCTGTACACATACCCGCTGGTTTCGCGGCGGTAGGTCAGCGCAAACACGATCCCGGCGATCAGCAGCGCCGCCAGGACAAGACCACCAAAAATGAACCAGTTGCGGCGGCGAATGCCGAGAAACACCGGAGCGTCACGTCCAGGCAGCACCCCTACCCGCGCCATCTCGGCCTGGAAATTGTCCAGCACCACATCGCGGTGTGTATCCGACTCGGCGATCCCGGTGCCCAGATCGCGGACGCCCTGTGTCGGGGCTATTTCGCCGGTTGCCAGATCGGCCCCGCACTCGGCACAAAACGCGCTGGCGGCGCTGTTCGGCTGGTGGCAGGCCGGACAGATACGATCCGCCCCGACATATTGATGATTCTCCAGGGCGACCATATCGGCTTCCGCCGGCATATAACGCGCGGCGGGGTCTTGAAGGGCGCCGCAGTTGGGGCAGTGGCGATGGGTTACACCTAGCAGTTTTTCGGCGCCGCAAAACTTACAATCCCATAACATCTGGTATGTACCGGCACCGTGGCGCTCAGGGGGCGGCGTGCTGTCGTGCGACATGCGGCAGATTCCTCCATTCATTCCGATACACGTTACGCTTGCTCAAGTATCATGGGTAGCTTACCGCAGGCGACATCCCGCTGCAACTGGGGCGCGCAGGGCTACAGAGCTATCGCTTCAAATGACCAGTTGGGCTTTTTGTGCAACGCCTTCCCCCTAATCCCCCTTCCAGCCAAGCTGGACGGGGGACTTGACAACGCGCGATCAGAAATCGCGCGAGATTGGCTGTTTTTTTCCCCTCCTTAGCTCGGCTGGGGAGGGGAAACCGGGCGTTAGCCCGGAGGGGAGGGGCGTTTTTCGATTTTGAAGCGATTGCCCCAGGAGTCACAGCACACGCGCACCCAACCATGCAGGGGGAAAAACAAAAGACGCCCGGCGGAGCGTCCTTTGTCGATAAGCGAATGGCGGTTGACCGGAGCGTGTGCGGCCTCAGTCCGCCGTGCAAAACACGGAATTGGGATTACCGGGGTCTGCCTCGCAGCCCGGCGGCGGGTACGGCTCAAAATCGGCGTTGAGCACCAGATCACCACCGCCGCCCTCATAATAGACCGAGGACACCATAATAAAATACGTGCGGCTGCGGATAGCGGAAATATCCAGCGCGGATGTCAGCAGCGCGCCGTCATCGTCGTTACAGGCCACCTGGCGCAGATCACTACGCGTGCCGGAGTACACGGACAGCACCGTATCGTAATCGCTGCCCGCCGTATCGAGTGACAGCCGCCCGCTCTGAGCGCCGGGCGAAAAACGGTACCACACCGTGTGGAACGAATCACCCGCGCACGGCAGCGGATCATCATCCCATGACGTGGCATATACGGTGCTCACCGTGTCGGTATAGGGCGCGCCGATCACGCGTGCATCATCAAAATCATCATGTTCGACATGCGGACGGCATGAAACCCCCGGCACGTAGTCCACGGCCCAATCAGCCTGTACCATCCCCCAGCCAACATCATCATCACGGCCATCCGGACCGATATCGAACGCCGTACACAACAGCGCGTCGAACACCTCATCCACCGTAACAGCGTGACCGCTCGCCCATACCAGCGCGGCGACCCCGGCGACCTGCGGCGACGCCATCGACGTGCCGGACATGTCCCCGTAACGGTTGTTGCGTATGGTGCTGTAGATGTACTCGCCCGGCGCGGCGATATCGACATACGGCCCGTAGTTCGAGAACCACGACACCGTGTTATTCTCGCCCATGCTGGCAACACTGATCACGTGATCATACGACGCGGGGTAACTTGGCACGCTCCAATCCTCGTTGCCCGCCGCCGCCACAACCACCACGCCGCGCGCCGCCGCATAATTCACCGCGTCACGCTCGATCTTGACCCAGCCGGGACCGCCTAGGCTCAAATTGATCACCTTGGCGCCGTGATCGGTGGCGTAGATTATGCCGTCGGCGATATCAACCGACGAGGCCCCATACGGGCCGACAATACGCACCGGCAGAATAGACGACAGCCACGACACACCCGCCACGCCCTGATCGTTGTTACTTTCGGCGGCAGCGATCCCGGCGACGTGTGTGCCGTGCCCGGCGGAGTCCTGCGGGTTGGGCCGGTTATCGACAAAATCATAACCGGGCAGCAGCTTATCATTCAGGTCCTGGTGATTCAGGTCCACGCCCGTATCCAACACGGCGATCACTGCCTCAGGGCTGCCGGTGGTCGTATTCCAGGCGTTATACGCGTGTATCGTGTTCGGCGCCCACTGCTCGTGTAAGTAGTCGTCGCCGGGGATCACGGACGGGTACCGTTTGCGGTTGGGTTCCAAAACGGTCACGGTCGGGCTGTCTTCCAGGGAAGCGGTTCCGGCGCGCGGCTCCAACCGGACCAGCACCGCGTTAAGCGCGGGAATCTCGTGCAGAATCGTGCCGCCGGACGCTGCCACCTCCGCCCGTACCTCCTCGATGGGCGTGCCGGGCGCGTAGTGCGCTATATATTCATCCGGCACGATCTGATCCCCTTCCGGGACCGAGGCAACTCCGGCCTCAGGCGCTTCTGAAACGGCGGCGCCGCCAACGCCGAGCACCGTGATCGCCACGTCCGCCGTGCGGACGTTGTTCACCGGCGCGGCGGAATCGGTCAGCGTATAGGTGAAGCTGTCCGGGCCGGTATACCCGGTATCAGGCGTGTAGACCAGGGTAAACTCGTTTATCATGCCCAACGAGCCGTGCTGCGGAAACACATCGATGTTGTGCTCATAGGGCGGGACGCCGTCCGGCATACGCAGCGTAAACCGCGCCTGCTGGCCCGCATAGGCTACCTGGATTTCGTCGGCCCCCTGCGCGCGCGCTGATGGCGAATCGGACACCGGCACAGCCGCGATCAGCACCACGACCAGCAAACCGGCCAGCAATCGCCGGGTCTGGTCGAACAAAACCCGCCGGAGATGGAACGACCAACGCGACACGGCGACCTCCTTACCATTTCAGTCATAAGATGATCCTGGTCAACCTAAAACGCCGTACAGAACACCACGCCCGGATTCGCCGGGTCGGCGCTGCAACCGGTCGGTGTCTGGCTCAGCGTAACGTTCAGGTGCAGATTCCCCTGGTTACTCGTGCCGTCAAACCCCAGCGATGTTACGGCGACATAATACAGCTTACCGGGTTCGACCAGGATCGATACCGACGACGTCGTGCCGCTGGCATCGTTGTTACACACCACCTGAGACAGGCTGCCGCGTGCGCCGGTATACACCGCCAGCACGGTATCGTATTCGCTGTCCAGCGTGTTGATCGTCATCGCGCCAAACGTGTTGGGATACACCTTGTACCACACCGACCGCGAGCCGTTGCCCGCGCAGGGCACCGGGTCATCGATCCAGATCGTAGCGGGAGTCACGTCCACCGTGTTGGTATAGTGCCCGCCAGCGTCAAACGTGATCGGCAGCGCGTCGTCAAAATCATCATGCTCAACAGTCGGCACGCACGCATCCGATCCCGGCACATAGGTTACGGCGTGCTGCGCCTGGGCTGCGCCCCAGCCGAGTTTATCGGTCCGGACGTGTGTCGAGGGCGTATCGTCGCCGTCGTCGGCGGTGCACAACAGCGCCTCGGTGATCTCCGCCGGGGTATCCGCCAGGCCGCTGCTCAACATGAGCGCCGCCACGCCGCTGACCTGCCCCGCCGCCATCGAGGTTCCGCTTTTGTACCCGTAGATCGGGTTCAAGTCCAGATCAATGCTCGTGCTGTAAATGGCGCGTCCCGGCGCGGCGATATCCACGTATTGGTTGTAGTTGGAATAGTCGTACCACACCCAGCCCGTTATATCCTCAGTCAGCCCGGCCACGCTGATCACGTGATCGTAGGACGACGGGTAGTGTACGATCTCTACGCCCAGGTTGCCGGACGCCGCCGCCACGATCACACCCTGACCCGTCGCATAACTGATCGCATCGCGGACGGTGGTCGAGAACAAATCCCCGGTCAGGCTGAGGTTGATCACGTCCGCGCCGTGATCCGCCGCGTAAATGATCGCGCTGGCGATATTGGACCAGGACCCGCTGCCGCTGCTGTTCAACGCTTTGAGGGGTAGAATTTTGACACCCCACGCCACACCGACCACGCCTTCAGCATTATTCGCTTCGGCGGCGATAATCCCGGCCACATGGGTCCCATGGCCATGATCGTCGGTGGCATCGGCGTCATCGTTCACAAAATCGTAGTCCTGGTCCGTGATCACCACGCCGTCCAGGTCCGGATGATTCAGCCGGACGCCCGTATCGATAACAGCGACCACGACCGCGCTGCTGCCGGTGACCGTGTCCCACGCCGTCCACGCGTCGAGCGTATTCAGCGCCCAATCCTGGCGCCACAGCAGCGGGTCGTTAAAATCCCCGGAATCCATCAGCGGCGGTTCGGCAATGCTGTACGTCCCGTTGATCTCCACGTTGAGCACATTCGTGTTTTTGGGCACTGCTTCGGCCATTGCTGCCGCCACTGCCGCCGCTCCCTCACGCGCCGGGATATCGATCAGCACGGCGTTGATCGCGGGCATCCGGTCGGCCAGCGTGCCGCCGTAACTTTGTACGAGCGCCTGCAAATCGGCCTCGCTGATATCCGCCGGGACTTTGACGATCACCTGGTTGGTATCCCCTGACTGGCGTTGGCCTGCTGGGGCATCTGAAGGTGTCACACCCGCCTGCGCGGGCAGTACTACGACCGCCGCCAACATGATCATGCTGGCCGCCGCCAGCCAACGAGTCAGGGTGTGTCGCGTGGTTCGTGTTTGTTGTGGACGTCGCAAAATACGTCTCCTGTTATGCTTATACCGGCTTTTATGCGCCCGTCACCCCTGAAGATAGCCCCACCACGTCTACCAGAAAAGACAAGTTAGCAGCCGTGCTAAAACTGGCCGCACGGTGCCACGATGTTTTATTCATAACACTATCTTATTCGCTAAACCGCAAGGGATGCACGGAAGTCGCAGGCAAAACGGGAATCTTTTACGAGTTTTTCACAAATTCAGGCATCATCACACAAAAAGGACCGGGGCAGACTGCCCTGCCCCGGCGTTCGTGTGCGAGCCAGTCGTTAACGATCGCTGACAATACGCAGGATGTAGAGGAACAGGTTAATAAAATCCAGGTACAGCTTCAGCGCCCCGATGATGGCTACCTGACGCACCACCGCCTCGCTGTTGCCCACACCCTGCATTTCAAGCTGCATCGCGTTGCGTTTAATCCACTGGGTATCGTAGGCGGTCAGCGCGACAAAAATCAGCACGCCCGCATAGGTCACCAGCCAGTACAGCGCCGAACTCGCTAAAAACATGTTAACGACGCTCGCCAGGATCAGGCCGATCAACGCCATCAGGAAAAAACCGCTGAATTTCGACAGGTCAACCTGGGTGGTAAAACCTACAATGCTCATGGCCGCGAACATCGCGCCCGTAGCAAATAACGCGATATAGATATCGGCCAGGTCCGCCCAAAAGAACACAAACGACAGCGTCGCGCCGTTTAGCGCGGCATAAACAAGAAACAGGGTCGTGGCCCGCTGCGCCGTCATCTTATGGATGCGTGCGGCCAAATACCAGACCAGCCCAATTTCCGCGAACATGGCAACCATCAGCACCGGGAACAGCGCTTCGGTCAGCCCACTGAACGCGAAAAAAACAGCCGTGGCGGCACTCACCGCTAGCCCGACTGTCATCCACAAATACACCTCTTGCATCACAGCGCGCATATCGATTCGCTGGCCTACTACAGCCGCCTGTGACTGTGGCCGGTAGATATCCATGTTTGAATCTCCTAACTTAGTGACCCATTTTCGCATTTTTACACTACTATTATAGAGGTAAAGTGTTTGTCCGTCACGAACAAACACGTGGGCCGCCAGCGGGATCACCGGATATCCCTTGCAGCATCCTCCCTGCTGATGGCCCAAACCGGTCGGATACACAATAACCATTCGGCCATGATATACTGGAACTAAAACGCAATGTAGAATAACGACATAATGAACGCATACAGAACTATATCGCGATCTGTCTGTTGCGAGAATCTACCGCAGAGTCCGAGAGGGGGAGCATCTCGACCACTGTTTTTTGTGATCCTCGCCAAAACGGACAACTGGGCAACACAAGTGTTATGCAATAGTCTGAGTTACCGTGGAAAACACCTGCGTCGTATCAGGATTTGCCTGGTATCACACTAGCATTCTCTCTGGTGCAGCCCCAAACATCTACTTGCCAAGCAGGGGGTCGCAGGGAGGTAAACATTGGGACAAGACGAATACACCGCACTCCAAGATCGTGTCAGACGATTAGAAGGGCTGGTCAAGGTCGCTTTTGACATACCCGGCCCGGTGGATACCAGTAGTATTATCGGCGATCTTCGGAATGGGGCCCGGATCGCAGTTGATGCTGATGATATGGCCGTGCTGTTAGTTGACCGGGACTATACTGACATCAGCGACGCGCTAAACCTGGGCGTTCCCGGCAGATACCTTGTCACCTGCCGTGAGATCATGCAGTCGCTGCCACACAACGAGCGCATGAGTTATCTGGGAGATGAGGTGCTGCTGCGTGAGCGCTTGCCGGGCATGCTGCCCACAGCTTCCCGGATACGCGAAGCCGAAGCAGCAGGCGCATGGTCGTATATGCGGCTGCCCCTGACCGATAACCAACGCCTGATCGGTATTGTCGCCTTTTTCTCGAACAACTCCGGGCAATTTAACGGCGCACACCTCCAGCTAGGCCGCCTGTTTGCTGGGCAAGTGACCACTACCGTCCGCAACGCGCGGCTGTACCTGCGCCTCAACCGGGCCGAAAAGCGCCAGCAAGCCGTCGAAAAAGTGGCGCGCCTGCTGGCCGAAGACATGACGCTTGACGCCGCCCTGGCACGCATCGCTGAAGAAGCGATCCGGTTAGTCCAGGGACGCCGGGCGGCGGTTTTGCTGGTCCAGCCCGACCGCAGCCTGATCGTCAGCACCGTGTTTGGTGACGGCGTGGCCCAGCCGGGGCATAAACTGCTGCCGGGCAGCGGTCAGGCCGGTCTGATCGCCCTGACAGGCCAGCCCAGCGTGATCACCAACTTCCGCGACTGGAACCAGAGCGACACCAACTGGCTGGAACAGTTCCCCGAAGGCGGCATCCTGCTGGGCGTCCCGCTGACCTATCGCGGGCGGGTGCTGGGTGTGCTCCAGGTGATCACGGACACGATGACTCCCGGCGAGATCGAAGACAGCCAGGATGTACTGATGATGCTGGCGCCCCAGGCCGCGACAGCCATCGCCAAAGCCCAACTTCATGAAATTGTCGAACAGGACCGCCAGCAGCTTCGCGCCATCCTGGATCACACCGCCGCCGCCGTGGTCGTGTGTGATGCCGACGGGCGTATTCTGCTCATGAATCCCGAAGCCCAACATGTTCTCGTGCGCCTGGGAATCCCGCTGGAAAGAATCCAGGACCGGCCACTGGCCGAAATGTTAGACGAATGGATGCCCGATCGTGATTTTTGCGTGGAAGATATCAGTAATATTCTCGAAATCGACTTAGGCCCCGTGGGCGAATACCTGATCCATATTGCGCCCATCACCAAAAGTGACGGCACGATTGACCGGTACGTTGGCGTTGCCCAGGACGTGTCACAACTGCGCCAGCTCGACCGCATGAAATCTGACATGATTCACATCCTGTCGCATGACTTGCGCAATCCGCTGGGGTTGGCGCGCGGTTCGATCGATCTCTTAGAAGAACCGGACCTGCCGCCAGAACAGCGCAAACAACTGACCGAGATGATCATTAACAGCCTGGACCGTATGGAAGAGTTGATCAAAGATGTGACCGACCTGGAGATGGCCGAGTCACTGGGCCAACAAACGGTAATCCCTTACCAGCTTGGCCCGATCGTGCAGCAGGTCGTCAAGCGGAACGAAGGAAAAGCCAGGCAAAGCCAAATCACACTCCGATACCACGAAGACGCCCCGCCCAAAATAGCGTTGAAGGGTCACGCCGTATTGATCGGGCAGGCGATTGACAACCTGGTCGGAAACGCGATCAAATACACCACGGAAAGCGGATACGTTGACGTGACACTGAGCGGTAAAGGTGACTACGCTGTGGTCAAGGTTGTTGATACCGGCTACGGCATCCCCCCCGAAGACCTGCCCTACGTTTTTGAGCAGTTCTACCGGGCCCAGGACCGGCGCATCCGGCATATCCCAGGGACGGGTTTGGGGCTGTCACTGGTGCGTACCATCGCCGAAGCGCACGGCGGCAGCATAACCGTCGAGAGCGAAGTAGACCAGGGCAGCACATTTGCCCTCTATCTACCGCTCAACGAACAGCCTCTTAACCATACAGCCAAGGATCACATCCGGCGGTTGGACTTATCCGATTGGGCCAAGTCGGTCCAGGCCAGGCGCAGCGAGTGAGTCTGAACAATCGGCCACCGGCGCGTCAGCTTGACAGGCTGTCTACCGCCAGCATAGCCGCTCCCAGCAACACCGCATGATCCCCCAACTGCGCCTCTAAGATAGGCAAATCCGCCGGATCAACCGGGCGGATCAGATGCCGGTAGGTGTTGCGACGGATAATCGGCAGCATATACTCGCCGCAGGCTTCGATCAGGCCGCCGCCGTATACGATACACGCCGGGTCAAGCGCATTAACGATCGAGCCGGTGAACACACCCAGGTGATACGCCGCCCGCCCTACCACATCTCGAACCACGTCATCACCCTCTGTCAGCAGTTTGGCCAGGATACCGCTGGTAATCCGATCGGTTTCAATGTCGATCAGGCCGGAAACCATGCTGCTGCGCCCGCCTCGAATTTCACCCACGATATCCCGTTCGATGGCCGTCCGGCTGGCGACAGCCTCAATACAGCCGCGCCGTCCACAGCCGCACATCGGCCCATCCACCAGGATGACCATGTGTCCCAGTTCGGCAGCGGCGTTGCGCTCACCGCGCCACAACCGCCCCTCAAGAATGATGCCGCCGCCAATACCGGTGCCGGGGAAAATCCCGACCACCGAGTTATAACCCTGCGCCACGCCCACCGTCGCCTCACCATAGGTCCCGGCATCAACATCATTCGCAACCACGACCGGCACGTGAAACACGTTTTGCAGCTCTGGCCCCAGCGGCACATTCACCCAGTCAACCAGGTTCGGCGCAAACTCGATAACACCCGCATCATAGTCCGCCACGCCCGGCGCCCCGATGCCAACCGCCTTGATCTGGGACAGGTCCAGCCCGGCATCGCTGATCGCCTCCAGCCCGGTGCGCGCAACACGCTCGATAGTTTGTTTTACACCACGCTCCGACCGGGTTTTGCGCTTGGCCGACCCTAAAATATGCCCCTGACTATCGACGACGGCGGCCAGTATTTTGGTGCCGCCCAGGTCGATCCCCAGCATGATCGAGTTTTGGGACTTGCGTTTGGGTTTGTTGTTGTGGGCCATAATATCAGGTATTCCTCTTTCTCATGCCAATGTCCGCAAGCGCTTTAGTTAAATTCATTTGATATTCATGATAACTTGAGACTGCAAATCCGACGAATGAAACGCGCGCACGGTCAGGGTAATCGCTTCAAAGGAACGGTTGAGGTTTTGTACAACGCCTTCCCCCTAATCCCCCGTCCAGCCAGGCTGGACGGGGGACTTTTCAGCGTGCGCAACGGCTTTTTCCCCTCCCCGACAAAGTCATGGAGGGGATACCGGGCGTGAGCCTGCGGGCTCACGCCCGGAGGGGAGGGGTGTTTGGGTCTTTGATGCAATTGCCCTACGCACCCGTTACGCGCGGTGCAGGCGATCACGTCCTGGGTTACAATTGCAGCATTATCTCAGAGAGCGCGGCGGGCCAACCGGTTAATCTGCGCCCTGTGCCACTCGACAACGGGGAGCACTTCATGTCACAACACACAAAAAACCTTGCTCAACACCAGTTCGGCACCCACGCCGACGGGTATGTATCGTCGCCCGTGCA
Source organism: Anaerolineae bacterium (assembly GCA_016930015.1). GTDB lineage: Bacteria > Chloroflexota > Anaerolineae > Aggregatilineales > Aggregatilineaceae > JAFGHR01. The sequence continues at coordinate 34,945 of JAFGHR010000107.1, forward strand.
TGCCAGGGGATACAGCCTGACGCGGCTGATCGAATTGATCGAGCCGCAGCCGGGGCAGCGTGTGCTCGACCTGGCGACCGGCGGCGGGCATACCGCGCTGGCGGAAGCACGGCAGGGCGCATGGACGGCAGCCGGTGATCTGACCATGCCCATGCTGCGGGTCGCGCGTGAGTTTATCACCGCGCAGCTTGCCGGGGAAGACGACGCAGGCCCGGTCACATATGCCCAACTCGATGCCGAACGGCTGCCGTTCGCGCCGGATAGTTTTGATAGTGTTACGTGCCGGATCGCCGCGCATCACTTCCCGGCGGTGGCCGCGTTTGTGGACGAGTGTATGCGCGTGGTGCGGCCCGGCGGACTGGTCGCCGTGATCGACCAGCTTTCGCCCGGCGAACCCAAGCCCGCCCGGTATATCAATGCGTTTGAGCGCCTGCGTGATCCCAGCCATATGTGGGCCTACAATGCGGAAGAATGGAAAGGTTTTTTTGTGGGCGCCGGGCTGGACATGGTGCACTACGAGGAGTTTGAGACATCCCATTCGCTGATCGCGTGGGCCGAGCGTATGGGCAACGAGGCCGCCACTATTTCACGGCTGCGGGCCATGCTGCTCCAGGCTCCGGAACCGGCTGCCGCGTGGCTGAAACCGCATGTCGATACGACCGGCGCGGCATCGTTTGTCATTCACCAGTTTTTGCTCATCGGTCGCAAAATCGGCGCAGACGTTTGACGCACGCCGTGCCCGTGAGCGTACCGTTTTTTCACACAATTGTTTAAGGAGACTTCCATGATCAAACGATTATCACTTGTGTTGGTGTGCCTGATCGCCGTGGCCGGTATCCTGCCGGTCAGCGCCCAGGACGGCGGGTTGACGGGCGACCAGCAAGCTCTGCTCGATCGTCTGGCCGCGACCGTGGATCGTATCGAGGGCTATTCCAGCTACAAGCTCAACACGGTCGAAGTCCGGACAGATGAACTTGAACTGACCGCGTCTGGCACAACCTTGATCGGGTTGGTCGAAGCAACGTTGACCAGCGAGCGGTTTGATACCTGGGGCGATAATCCCATGGCACACTCGTTTGTGTCCGCGGAGGTAACTCAAAAAGGGCTGCGAGAAACCGCCGCGACCAACTACAGCATTGATGCCGAATTTCGTTATGTTGACGGCGCGGTGTACGTCCTGGCCGAACGCGAAACCGCCGCTGACGCCGCGCTCGATCCGATGCCCGAAGGCTGGGTCCAGGTCGAAGACGAGGAAACATGGCCCGCCCTCGAACATATCAGAATGGACATCTTTCTTGATCGGGCCGCCGGTGAAACGCTCAGCGATGAGTTAAAAGGGCTGCGCGACACGATCACCCGTGCTGTCGATGTTTCCAGCGAACCCGGTACGCTCGACGACGGCACGCCGGTTGACGTCATTTCTACCGTTGTCGATGCAGACGGAATCATAGCCTTTCTGCTTGAGGAAGACGAAGACGAAGAAATCAGCGCCGAAGAACGTGCTATGAATATCGCGATGGCCAAGGGGGTCACAGCTAACAGCCGCTGGGAAACGACGTTCTGGCTGCTCGAAGACGGCACGCTGGCACGGTATACCAGCACGCTCTCGATCGTATGGGAAAACTTTGACATGACCACCCTTGGCGACAGCTACCCCGCCGGGATGATCATGAACCGCACCATGACCCAATCCTACGATCTCGTCCTTTCCCGGATCAACGAGCCGTTCCCTCCGGTCGAAGTCCCGGCCATCCAGTAGATCATCGAATCACGCCCGCGCACACCATTTTGGGCATGAATCACCTACCGGAGGTGATTCATGCCCGTAACCACAGCCCATCTAATGGGTTTATCTGTATTGAACAACCAATGCACGCAGCATAATTCTGCGGTAGAGTTAATTGTGGCACATTCGCTCATGTTTTGTTTGAGGAGGCCCAAACCATGAAATCTGGTCTCGATATCATTTTGTGGGAGGACTTGAACGCTGTTCAGACCAGCGCTCAGCATACCCTTGAGTCCTTACACAAGATCATGCAAGTGATCGAAAAAGGGAACATGGACCAACCTAACCATGAAGATAGCCAGCGCCTCAACCGGCTGGTTGTGTTGGCCGAGTTGATGAACCGTGAAATCGGTCACTGGAGCGTCAAACTGGGCCTGAGCACGAACGGTCACAGCAAGAACGGCCAGCAGAAATAACGTCCGGTTCTGCCGGTTTGATGGATCATGACTCGTTGTATCCTCTATTCCTCTGATCTATCACATCATAACGGCCCTCGCTTTGTTTCACACAAATTAACAAAACCGCGTACCACGGCCACAGCATCAACCTATGTCTCTCCCCGGCCCGTGGCCGGAACCCCTCTGTGGCGCGATGTCAGAGAGGGGTGTTTCCTTTGGTGCTCACCTTCGCCCGCTGCGCCGAAACGTGCCAACAGCAAAAACAACATCCTGCTATAACATAGCCAGAATCATCTACCAAGGAGCAACATGCTGTGTCAGCGGTAATTCCAGACGCCTATAAAGACCTGATCGAAGGCCCCGTAGTCGTAGTACTGACGACGGTGATGCCAGACGGCCAGCCGCAGTCTACGCCGGTATGGTGCAACAGCGACGGCACGCACATTCTGGTCAACAGCGCGCGCGGGCGGCAAAAAGACAAAAACATTCGCCATGACGCGCGGGTGACGATCCTCGCTATCGACCCCAACAACGCCAGCCGCTGGATAGAAGTACGCGGCACCGTCGAGGACATCACCGAAACCGGCGCCGTCGATCACAGAAACGCCCTCGCGAAGTTGTACCTGGGCATCGAAAACTATTACACCTCGATGCCCGAAAGGCACCCAACCGAAATACGGGTGATTTACAGGATCAAACCGAAGCATGTCAATGCGCATGGGTAAACCATGCGGCATGGCTGAGCATTGCCCGCCTGTTGGCCTACGACTGTCCGGCTGTTTGTTGCACAGCCGGGCCGTGTTGCGTTACCGTATAGTGGCAGTGTCGATCACAGGATAACATCGAGGCATATAACGATGATGATGGCCCTTGTTCCTCCCCACCCCCGGCGCCGGGTGCTCGTACTGGCGCTGGTTTTTGCGCTGGTTGTGATCACAACGGTGAGCAGCGTTCCACCCACCACCAACGCCCAGGACGGCCCGCCCGCTTCGGCCCGTCTGAACGGGCTGCGGCACATCTACCAGACGTGGAACAATTGCAGCGGCGCCAACCTGACGATGGCGCTGTCCTACTACGGCTGGGGATACGATCAGGACGTGGCGCGGCGCTGGCTCAAACCGGATAACGAGGACAAAAACGTGTCACCCGGCGAAATGGCGGGATTTGTCAACCAGCAAACCGACCTGCCCAACATCCGGGCGTTGTGGCGTTTCGGCGGGACGCTTGAATTACTCAAGAAATTCATCGCGGCGGGGTTCCCCGTGATCGCGGAAAGCGGCTTTGACGTGGATGACCTGGGCTGGATGGGACATTATGAAACGGTAGTAGCCTATGACGACACCTCCCAAACGGTGTGGGTATATGACAGCTACCTGGGGCTGGGCGATGGCCTGGGCGAGACACACAGTTACACGGACTTCGACTCCTGGTGGCGGCACTTCAACCGGGCGTTTGTCGTGCTGTTCCCGACCGACCGCGAACAGGATGTACGCGACATTCTCGGCGCGTATGTGGACCCCGCCTACGCGGCGCAGGTGGCGCTGGCAACCGCTCGCCAGGAAGCCGTCAACAATCCCGTCGATTCGTGGGCGTGGTTCAACGCGGGCACATCAGCGGCCAAGCTGGGAAATTATTTTGACGCGGCGATCTACTTTGACGAGGCGTTCCGGCAGGGGCTGCCCTACCGCTTGATGTGGTACATGTTCGCGCCCTACGAGGCCTATTTTTACACCGGGCGCTTTCAGGACGTGCTGACGCTGGCCGACAACACCGCCAGCACCACCGAGTACGTCGAGGAAACCTTTTACTGGCGCGGGATGGCGTATGCGGCCCTCGGTCGGTTTGACGAGGCGGTCGCCCAGTTCGACGCGGCGCTGGCGTTTAATCCGAATTTCATCGATGCGCAGGGCGCCAAAGACGTTGTGTTAAACGGCACGTTCAGCGCCCCGGCCCCGGCACAGTAACGCGTGCGTGCGCGGAAAAACCGTGTTGAAGCAACGCCTATGGGCGACGCCTTCCCCCTAAATCCCCCTTCCAGCCAAGCTGGACGGGGGACTTGAACACCGGGCATAAGCCCGGAGGGGTGGGGCGTTGTGGTTTTTGATGCAATCACCCTGACGGTTGCCCCTGGTAATTTCTCTGAAAATGGTTAAACTTTTAGGGCGGCTGGCGGGCAGCAGGTGACTACTGTGAGCCAGCCGTTGATCGTAACCCACAGACACCGAGGACACACCATGCAGTACCACATCTGGACGATAGGCTGTCAGATGAATGTCGCGGACTCGCAGCGGCTCGCGTCGGAACTCGAACGGCTGGGCCACCGCGCCGCCAGCAATCCCGACGACGCCGATATCCTGGTGGTCAACACCTGCGTCGTGCGCCAATCCGCCGAGGACAAAGCGTATGGCCGCCTGGGTGAGCTGGCTCACGTCAAAAAAACAGCCCCGCACAAGATCGTCGGGCTGATGGGCTGCCTGGTGGGCGTGCGTGACCCGCTCCGGCTGCGCGAAAAACTACCGCAGGTGGACGTGTTTCTGCCGCCGTCCGATCCACAGCCGATGCTGGCGTTTTTGCAGGATCACGCCGCCGCGCAGGAAATCCGCCAGATCGACGCGGACGACCGCGCCGCACGCGATCACCTGCAAGACACGATGGACCTGCACAACGCACAGGACATGCACAACGTGCAGGACCTCGACGGCACGATCATTTTGCCGCAGCACGAGCGCGGGACGCTGGTCAGCGCGCATGTGCCGGTTGTGCTCGGCTGCTCGCATGCGTGTGCGTTCTGCATTATCCCGCACCGGCGCGGCATCGAACGCTCGCGCCCGGTCGGTGAGATCGCGGCCCACGTGCGCAGCCTGGCACGCCAGGGTGTGAAGGAAATCACGCTGCTGGGCCAGATCGTCGATCGTTACGGGAAAGACATCCCCGGCGGGCCGACTCTGGCCGGGCTGCTGCGCATCGTACACGACATCGCGGAAGAAGAAGACGTGTACCGCATCCGGTTTTTGACCAGCCATCCCAACTGGATGACGGAAGAACTGCTCGACACCGTGGCCGAACTGCCGCGCGTGATGCCGCAGATCGAAGTCCCGGTCCAGGCCGGGAATGACGAGGTGCTGCGTTACATGCGGCGCGGCTATACCGCCGACCAGTACCGCGCGCTGGTGCACACCATTCGCGAGTGTATCCCGGACGCGGCCATTCACTGTGATATCATCGTCGGCTTTCCCGGCGAAACCGACGATCAGTTCCAGGATACTTACGATCTGCTGGCCGAACTCAAGCTCGACAAGGTGCATTTAGCCCGCTACAGCCCGCGCCCGAACACCGTCAGCCAGCGGCGCATGCCCGACGATGTGCCCGCCGACGAGAAAAAGCGCCGTCATGCCGCGCTGGAACAGCTACAGGAACAGGTCGTCGCGGCGATCAACGCGCCCTACCTGGGGCAGACGGTCGAAGTGCTGGTAGAAGACAAGCACAAGGGCAAGTGGCGCGGACGCACCCCGCAAAACAAGCTGGTGTTTTTCGAGGACGAGTCGCAAAACTGGCACGGGCGGCTGGCAAACGTGGAAATCACGTGGACCGGCCCGTGGAGCATGCAGGCCCGTCTGCCCGGCACGCCGGACGCGGTGATCAGTCGGGCTGAGCCTGGCGCTGGTAGGTTATGAACCGTGCGATCTCGCGCTCGCTGAGCTCACGCGGGGGATCAACGACAAAATAACCGCCGGTCCACACCGGCGCACCATGAACCACGTCGGGGTAGACTTCGGCGCTGCGGCGCGCGGTTTCGTCCATGAACAGGGTCACGGCCTGGGCGGGCAGCACCTTGTGCGGAATTTCCACCGACAGCGTAATGTATTCGGGTTGGATGTCTACTTCCTCGATCTGCCAGTGTTCATCTTCCGCCACATCCAGAATCCAGTGATACAACGCATCGGCAAAATCGCCCACCATCTCTAACTTAGGATCGTAGGGAATCCACAGGCAGGTGTACACGGCTGCCGGTTCCTGTTCCTGCGGCGCACTTTCCGCCGTGGAAACGGATTCCTGGGCCACGCCGCGCGGAGCACGGAGTTCGTCCGGCGGGCGGATATCGGTTGGACGGCTGGGGCTGGTCCTGGCGGCTTCCGGCTCATCCTCATCAACGGCGGGCGCGGACGGCGCCTCAACCGGCGCAGGGGCTTCTATCGAAACCGGACCATCGGGCACATAGTCCAGCGACTCACGCAGGCGGCGCGCCTGCCGCCGGATGGTGCGTACCGGCATCCCGGCATGGAATACCATGCTCAGCACCATGTTTTCCTCGACCTGCGAGCTGTACAGCAAAAACTCGCCCGCTTCGGGCAGGTGGATAAACCGGATCAGTGAACCGGATGTACCGGACGACGACCGCCACGCATTCTCGACGATCTCAAACAAACGCTGCCGGGCCACGTCGAGCAGATCACCGGCGTGCGCCAGCACCCTACCCTGGCGCGATAACATGATCGCCTGCGCCGAACTTTCCAGCGAAAATTGGGTAAGCTGGACCGCGGCCTGGGCCAGCACCTCATCATCATCCTCATCAACAGGTGCGACCGGTTCCCCGGCAGATTCCGCCTCGTCTGCCTCGCCTGACTCGTCTGCCGGGAGATCAACAGCAGGCATCTGGCCGGTGATCATCAGCGCGGCTTCTTCCGCCGAGACCTCGATCAAATCCTCCTCGATGAGCAGGTGCGCCCGTTGTGTGTCTTCGTCCTCCAATTCACCCTCAGGAATCGAGTCTTCAAGCGCATAAGTTTCCGCATCGTACACGTCGTCGTACACCGCGTCGTACACCTCGACCGCGTCGTCTTCAGCGTAGACCGGTTCATCTTCCGGCGCGGATTCCACCTCAAACGTGTCACTGTCGGCGGGCGGCATGGCAGCCAGCTCGTCATAATCACCGCCCAGCCCGCTGGCCAGTTCGCTGGCCAGGTCACTGACCAGATCATCGACTGGTTCGTCTACGCCCAAACCAACCACGGGCACATCATCATCCCCGGCACTGCGTTCTTGCTGGATACCGGCGTAAAACGCCTCCTCGATCTGTGCCCTGAACAAACTGTGATCCACGGATTCGCCATACGCGCCCGCTGCGTCTGCCCCATCCATATCAACGTCGTCGGCTTCAACCGGCATATCGGCCATCGCCAGCAGATCGGACAGTGTCAGCATATCACCCTGCGACTCACCGTCGTCGTCGGGCAGTTCAAACGTAAAGTCGTCCGCATCTTCTTCTGGCAGATCGTCGCCTGCTTCCTCAAACAACTGGCCCAGATCAATGGCATCACGCTCCGGCGGTTCGAACTCGTAATCCTGGGCGAGCAGTTCACTCAGGTCAACCGGTGTATCGTCCGGCTGCATGTCGTCCAGCAGCATGTCAAGATCGGCGGGTTCAGTTAACGAAGACTCACCCGGCATGTTTTCTTGATCGCGCACGGATAACGCCTCTGCTGGGGGTTCCGGTTCGTCCGGCTGAGCACCGGCATCACGTGCCTGCCCGGTTGACTCTTCAAACGCCCCGAACAACTCATCGAATTCGGCTTCGACCTGTTCATCCTCGGCTTGCCTGTCGGCGTGACCGTCTTCTCTGGCCAGGTAGGCGTCTACCTTTTCCAACAGTTCTTCTAAGTTGTCGTCGTCATCGTCGGGGGTAACATCGGCGGTGACGCCTTCGCCGTATGCCGGTTCTGAGGGCGTTTCCTGTGTTACAACAAACGTTTCTGAAGGCCGGGTATCGTCGGCGGACACCCGTGGTACGTCTACCATTACTTCGGTTTCGACCAATTCGAAATCGTCCGGCAGATCGGCGCCTGGTACTTCGGAAGGTGTTTCAACCAGCGATGCACCTTCAAAACGGTCGAACATGGCTTCAATGTCACGGGAGTCGGCGGACACGGCGCCGCCCAACGCGTCCTGTCCCCATGACGGCAGGGGCTTAAGATTGGGGCGCCGCGCGGTGCTGAGTGGCAGGTCACCTTCCAGGCTGTGCAGCAGATCGTCCAGGGAGAATTTTTCCTCATCGCCCGACACAGCGCTTAATGCAGCCGTCGCCGGGTACGATGACGAGTCTTCCGCGCTGACCGGCGGTTCGGGGAACGGCAGCAGGTCACCGGGTGCCTGATCATCGGGCCGATCACGAGCGGTGACCGGCGGTTCGATCCCCTCGGACTCATAGGCCAGGAGCCACGACGGGCTGTCTTCGGCGGCGGTTATGTCCAGGTCATCCATGAAGAACTGGTCGGCGGACAGCGGCGTCAGCATGTCAAGCCCGCCCTCGCGCTCATTCGTGCCGTATGTCGTTTCTTCAAAATCGTCGTCTACTTGTTCGCCTGCCAGCGCGGCCAGCACACTTTCGAATGCGGGATCAAACAAGCCGCTGATGGCATCGGCAATCGTGGAATCGTCCATTTCGGCACTGTCGTCTTCCGACTCGTCGGGAAGCGAGAGCAGCCCGGTGCCGTAGCGGATCACGTCCAACACCTGATCGAGCACATCACTGGTACCGGCGCTGTAAAATTCGGCTTCAGTCTCGCTCACATCCCGCGCAATCGACACCAACAGGTCATCCAGGCCGTTGTATTGCGCGCCGCTGTCATCTACCGGGCGCATGGAGTCCACCAGATCATGAAAGGCCTGGTCATCTGGCGACCGTTCACGCTCATCGATTGGCGACTGGGCCACCGCATCCAACACTTCACCGAACGCTTCCGCGTCAGTATGGCCATGATCGGTAGCGAGAAACTGGCGCACGCCCGGCAAATCCTGCGTGGGCACGGTCGGCGTATCACCGGGCTGAGGCGGTGGTTCGCTGGCCAACTTGGCCAAAATCTGCGACGGCGGCGGCGTGTCCCGCGCCGTCCAACCGTGACGCGCGATCAACTCGTCTAACATGTCGGTGTTCACAAGTCCCTGTGTCGGGGCTGTCGCCAGGTCATCGTCGAGCATGGCCGTTTCAGCAGAATCGGCCTCATCGTGAAAACGCACGGTGCCCGAACCCTGGGCGGGGAACATCTCGGTCGATTTTTCATACGCGTCGTCGTCAAGCCGCCGGGTTTGGGCCGCGTTTTCGTCGTCCAGCGGCGGCAGTAGAGCCGTGCCATATGGTTCTTCCGGCGCACCGTCCAGCGGCGGCAGCGGGGCCGTGCCATACGGCTCACGTTGCAGTTGATCGGTCTGGCTGGCCTCTAGCGCCTCAAATTCCGCCAGGATCGCGGCCCTGTCGGGCGCATCCGGCGGCGTAATATACGGTTCCTCGAAGCTCACTACTTCAGCGTTCGCCGCCTCATCCGAAAACGCCTCAGCCGGCGGGTAGTCCGGTTCATCGCTGAACGACTGGTCCTCAACCGCGCCGCTGCCCTGACGCACCCGGTTCAAGAACTGTGTCGCCGATAGATCGCCATTCTCAGATGCAAACCCAAAATCTTCGAACAGGCGATCCAGGTCTGCCTGGTCGAGTATGTGGGAGGGCTGTTTGGCGGGTTGTTTGGATGGCGTTCCTGAGTCCATCAGGTGACGAAGCGCCGCAGGCATTTGAGGGGCGACAAAATCATCCGCCGGTCCGGCAGCTATGTCTGACGCGTTGCGAATGAACGGAACCAGGTTCCGGGCGGTATAAGGTTTGTCGATATCACCCTGTACATCAAGCTGGCGGGCATATTCCCGCTCGCGCTGGTTTTTGGGGCAGACAACGACCGGTAGATTGGGCTGTAACCGGCGTAATTCACCGATCAGGCGCCCCGGCTCAACATCAGAAATGCCAAAGGCAACCACCGCCACGTCGTGTGTCGCCCGCTGGAGCGCATCGACCGCGGCTTCACCTGTTGCCGATACGCTGACAGTGAACTCGCCCGTCGCTTCTAACGCCTGCTTAATGCCAACCATAAACCCGATATCGGGGTCGATTATGAGAACTTGTGTAGGCATCGATCAGCACCACCCGAAAAATCTCACTGTTTCTTAATCTCCATTGTACAGTGTCCACTGCGACGCGGCAATGGTGGTATGACCAGAAAAAACACAGCCGAGAATCATGATCCTATGCCAACGAACAGCGCCCTGAGCAGGTCTGCTCATAGTGCGGAGCAGGTCTGCTCATAGTGCGGAGCAGGTCTGCTCATAGTGCGGAGCAGGTCACGCGACCTTATCGAACAGCGCCCTGAGCAGGTCTGCTCAAATATCGAGCAGGTCGCTCAAGGCGCTGAAGAATTACCTGGGTTTGTGTCAAACCCGCCTATTTGACCTCGCCCCCCGGCAGTCCGGCGTTGTTCCACACTGCGTCAGGATTCGGTCCCATGCTGCCGACCGGCACCCATAGATAGGTGCAGCCGAGTGATATCTTCTGGAACATGCCGGTGCTGTCCACGCCGTAGACCCACAGCGTTTGACCCGGCTTGAGCACAATCGCTGGGCTGTGTGTGACGGCGTCGGCTTTGGGCGCCCACAGCGCGATCGTTTCGACGCCCACCTGCCCCACCACCGCGCCCGGTTCACCATCCAGCGCGCCACAGCCCGCCGGGCGGAGTACGGCGTCGGGTTTAGCCCCACATTCCACCGTGGCATAGGCCGTGTCCACCAGTCCACCGAAGTAATACAGCTCAAATTTGACCTGTGCCCCGCAGGCGACTTCCATTTCATAGTCCACCGTACCGGAATGGCTGTAGGACATGGCATAGGTAGGCATGATGGAAAAGGCGGTTTCACCTAAAAAGTAGTTCTCCCATGAAGCGACAACCCACGAGTCATATTTCAGGCCCGTCTCCGTTTTTTCGACCCCCTCCAAAACAACCGAAAAACCACCCGATGTCTGGGAACTGCTCACACCGGTGAAATGGTAGTTAGCAACAAAACCAGACGCAGACGCTGTCGTAGCCAGCAGCGCAGCCAAGATCACACACACTAAAGCGACATAACGGAACTTCATGACCGATCCTCCTTATTGTTATACAAATGAACTGAATCACGTGTGGGAAAAAATCACAATACGCTCCACGGTGAAAGATCGTGAATAGTGTTGAGAATAATAACCTCTCACATCCAGTATACATTATTTTTCAGCAATTGATCAACAATTTTTTGATTATCATTCACAAACACCCCGGACAGGGCGCCCAGGGTGTTTATTGAGTCAATATCGCGCCAGACGATCTGACCGGCGCCGATTTCATGATTCTCGGTTACTTGACTTCCTGTCCCGGCAGCCCGGCGTTGTTCCACACCTTGTCGGGATTCGGACCCATGCTGCCAACCGGCACCCATAAATAGGTGCAGCCGAGTGATACCTTCTGGAACATGCCGGTGCTGTCTACGCCGTAGACCCACAGCGTTTGACCCGGCTTGAGCACAATCGCCGGGCTGTGCGTGACGGCATCGGCTTTGGGCGCCCACAGCGCGATCGTTTCGGCGACCACCTGCCCAACCACCGCGCCCGGTTCACCATCCAGCGCGCCGCAGCCCGCCGGACGGATCACGGCGTCGGGCTTGGCCCCACAATCGACCGTGGCATAGGCTGTGTCCATCAGACCGCTCATGAAGAAATACAGCTCGAACTTAACCTGCTCGCCGCAGGGAACTTCGACTTCATAGTCCACCGTACCGGAATAGGTATCGGATATGGCGTAGTATGGCAAAATATTGAAATGGGTCATACCTAGAAAAGTGTCACCCCAAAAAGCAACAACTGCCGAATTTGAGGACGTTACGCTGCCCACTGATTTTTCTGGCATTTCAAAATAGACTGAGAAACTGCCCGATGTTTGGGAACTACTTACCCCGGTGAAGTAGTATGTATATAAGCCATTGTAGCCAAGTGCTGGCACAGCGACCGCCAGCAATACGACCAGGACGACACATACCAATGCAATACGACGAACCTTCATGACCGATCCTCCTTACTCGCACAATATCGTTTATGTGAGGGATTATTGGGGAGATTTGTGTGATGGAAGGGCAGCGAACAGCAGTGAAGGGTGATAAAAGTAACACTCCCTCACCCGCATTATACAGGATTCTGCCTGGACCTGAAAACACCCCGGACAGCGCGCCCAGGGTGTTCTTACGCCACACAATCTGACTGGCGAATATGGTAGGACTTCTGGTTATTTAACCTCACGGCCACTCGGCAGGCCGGTATTGTGCCACACATTGTCAGGATTCGGGCCCATGCTGCCGACCGGGACCCACAAGTACGCGCAGCCCAGTGATACCTTCCAGAACTGGGCGCTGCTGTCAAGGCCGTAAACCCACAGTGTTTTGTTGGGCGAGATCACAATTGGGGGATCGTGAGTTTCCGCGCCATCTTTTGGCGCCCAAAAAGCGACCTGGTCAAAGAGCACCTGGCCGACCACTGCGCCCGGCTCACCATCCAGCGCACCGCATCCCGGCGGGCGGACGTCCGGCGGCACAACATCTTTGGCGCAGCCGGTTGCAATCGCGGATTTGGTATCATACATACCGCCCTCGATATACAGGATGAAATCTACCCTGGCGCCTTCGGGCACTTCCTGGTTGAACACAATCATGCCCGACCCAAGTTCCTGAACAGCCAAGACACTCGGAGGATCAAACGAATCCGAGCCGAGGAAGATTTCGCCATAATAGGCAGACACCTTAAACAATCCCCCACCATTTACAGCAGCCACTTCGCCATTCCCGTTTTCATAGACTGGGGCACTGGCGACATACGTGCCATAGGTGCAGGTGGCGCTGACACTGGAAAGGTACGGTCCGGCAGCCAGCACAGCAGACGGAATCGCACTAATTGCTGAAATCGCAATAAGGACGGTAATAAACGCAGTAATCCCCAAACGGCGACTAACCATTGTGAACCTCCATATAATGTAACCAACGATCATCAATCCGTTTGTGAGTGAGAAACAGGCGGATTACAGCCAACCTCATCCACGCACAGAGCAGATAATCTAATGATAGACCTAAATAATAGACAACCGGCGTATTTTTTGTATTAAAAATTATAAAAAATAATAAAGACCCGCAGCCCATTGACCGGTCTGGATCAACAGGCTGCGGCAGCATATCAAACCCTAGTTACTGGCGCCATTTTACGGTGTCGGCGTCAGGGTATAGAGCGCGGGGGGCTGTGGTGTGTAACTCGGCGTGTAAGTCGCCGTGTATTGGTATTGTTGGGTATAAGTCGGTGTATACTCGTACTCTTGAGTATAGGTCGGCGTGTACTCATATTCCGGCGTGTACGTTGGCGTGTACTCATATTCCGGTGTGTACGTTGGCGTGTACTCGTACTGCGGTGTATAGGTCGGTGTGTATGGCCCATCGCTGCCAGCAGGCGGCGGCGGTGCGTTCACGTAGGGCACAGCGGAGCAGTCACCCTGTACGGTCGTGGCTTCGACGGTCCCGGCTACCCAGGACGGCAGACCGTTGTAATTGACCTGCCACCACGTGTTCGACGTATTCCGTCCGATGACGGGCAGCGTCAGTCCGTCGTAAGCCGATCCGTAAACCGGGTAATTGGTGCCGGGGCCGCTGCGGATGTTAACCGGGCCGCTAAAGGCAATCTGGCACGAACCGCTGGTCTGGCTGGACGATGAATTGGCAGGTACGGCAGATGAGTCAGACGAAACGGGCGCGGTGCTCCAGGTTATGATCACGTCTGACAGACCATCACCGGGTTCGAGCGCCAGCAAAAAGGCGGTGTTGGCCGGAAGCACGACCGAAATACGCGGCAGCATACCCGGCACCAGTTCCAGGACCGTTTCGCCAGTGTCGGCGTTGACCAGTTTGATCGCCGGGAGTCCGGGCGCGGGCACCACACCTGCCGCGATGGTATCCAACACCAGCGTGGTTTGGGCGGGGTTCGCGGCCAGATCATAACGCTGGGCGATGTTCGTCACATTCACGCGCATTTCACCGACGACCAGCGGCACCGGCGGAGTCGCCGTCGTGATGAGCTGAATCAGCATATCCCCAGTGCCGCCGGCTGCCTGCAAAACCAGCGAATACACCCCACCAGAAGGCGCGGTGTCCACCAGGTGCGCGATGTTGCCATCCGCGCCGGGAGTCAGCGGCAGCGCTGCTTGCTGGGGATCGATCAATACGGCGGTGTAGGTGAATTCGGCCAGGCGTGACAGGCGCAGCTCAAAGCCGTCACCGGCTAAAACCGTAAAGGTGCGCGTAACCGTCTGGCCGGGGGTCAGCGTGACGATCACGGGTTCGTTGGGCGGAATGTGATTGTCGCCCCCATCCTGGGCCCAAACGCGCGGTGCGAGATGGTTAATGCCACTCCACACCAACACCAGGGCGATGCTGACAACCACCAATCGTGATAAAAAATGCCTCATGCTTCGATCTCCTGACTGCCTTGTTGTGCTATAGCGTTTTCCTGTTGTGTGTGGATAGGTAAATATAGTATAGACAATAAAATTCATTAATGTCAAATAAATAGTAATAAAAATCTTGTGAGCAGTATGCAGCCGTGCGACAGGGGATCAACGATGGTATAATACGCACATCTGTTCAGATAGGATAAAACCACAGGAAGTGCCCCATGTCACGCCCGAATTTGGTTTTGATTGACGGTCATGCGCTGGCTTACCGCCAGTTTTTTGCCCTACCCGCTGCCGGTTTTACGACTCGTGCCGGTGAACCGACCAACGCCACTTACGGGTTCGCACGGTCGCTGCTGGACCTGCTCGACGAAAAGCCGGATTACCTGGCGGTGACGTTCGACCAGGGATTATCCGGGCGCGGTGAGCTTTACCCGGAATACAAGGGTACGCGTGAAAAAATGCCGGATGATCTGCGCTCACAGCTCAACCGCATCCGCGATCTGGTTAGCGCGTTTAACATCCCGATCCTGGAGATGGACGGGTACGAGGCGGATGACGTGCTGGGATCGATCGCGCCGCAGGCCGAAGCCGCCGGGGTCAACGTGCGTATCATCACGGGTGATCGTGACCTGTTGCAGCTCATCACGGCGCACACGACCGTACAGCTTCCGCCGGGACGCAAAGAAAGACAACCCCTACTATATGACCTGGACCGGTTCCACGAGCAGTACGAGCTGGAGCCGCCGCAGTTGGTGGACCTGAAGGGGTTAATGGGCGACAGTTCCGATAACATTCCCGGCGTAAAAGGTGTAGGCGAAAAAACCGCGCTCAAGTTGATCCAGACGTATGGATCGGTGGCGAGCGTGTACGCGCATATAAACGAGATCACCGGCGCGATACAAAAAAAGCTCATCACTGACGAGGAAAACGCGTTCATCTCGCGTGACCTGGCGGAGATCAAGCGTGACGTGCCGGTCACACTCGACCTGGCGGCGTGCGTGGCGCATGATTATGACCATGCGGACGTGGAAAAGCTGTTCCGCGAGCTGGAATTCCGCAGCCTGATCGACCGGCTGCCGGGCCGTCCAAGCACCGGACCAGTGCAATCCACGAGCAGCCAGCAGCTTTCGATGTTCGATATGGGGGACGCGGGCGAATCGGGCGCGGCGGAAGCGGTCGCGCCGTATACGGTTGTGGATACGGCGGACGCGTTAGCGGCGCTGGTGGCGCGTCTGAATGCAGCGGAGGCGATCACGTGGGACGTGGAAACAACATCGAAAAACCAGATGAGCGCGGAACTGGTCGGGATCGCGCTGGCGGTGGATGGGGAGATGGGCTACTACATCCCGCTGGCACACATCGCCCCGAACGCGCCGACCTCGCGCGGCGGCGAAAACGCCGGTCAACCGGACCTGATCGAAGGCCATACGCCCGCACAGCTTCCGCTGGACACCGTGATCGCCGCACTTCGCCCGGCGCTGACGAATCCGGACATTCCCAAGTACGCGCACAACGCCTGTTATGACCTGGTGATGCTGCGGCGTTACGGGATCGACGTGACGCCGGTCGTGTTCGACACCATGATCGCGGAGTGGATCAGCGATCCCGCCAGCCGCAGCCTGGGCTTAAAAAAACTGGCTAGGAAGTGGCTGGAGGTGCATATGACAACGATCGAAGACCTGATCGGGACTGGCAAAAACCAGATCACGATGGACCGTGTACCGGTGGAAAAAGCCGCACCCTATGCGGCAGCGGACGCGGTGATGACTCACCGGCTGGTGGACGTGCTGCGCCCGGAACTCAAGGAGCGGCAGGTGTGGGACCTGTACAACGATCTCGAAATGCCGCTGGTGCCCGTGATCGCGGACATGGAAATGGCGGGCGTGATGCTGGACGTGAATTACCTGCACGATCTCAGCGCGGACCTGAGCGAGCGGTTAGGCGCGCTGCAAACCGAGATTTACGACCTGACCGGCGGCTACGGGGTATTTAATTTGGGCAGTCCCAAGCAGCTTAATGACGTGTTATTCGGCAAACTGGGCCTGTCCGCCGAGGGTATCCGCAAGACGACGCACGGCTTCAGCACCGCCGCGGACGTGCTCGAATCCCTGCGCGACGAACACCCGATCGTGGGTAAAATCCTGGATTGGCGCGAACTGAGCAAGCTCAAAAGCACGTATGTCGATGCGCTGCCCGCGCTGGTGAATCCGCGGACGGGGCGCGTGCACACGAGTTTTAACCAGACGGGGACCGTTACCGGGCGGCTGTCGTCCAGTGACCCAAATTTGCAGAACATCCCGATCCGCAGCGAGGAAGGCCGCCGGGTGCGGCACGCGTTTATCGCGCCGCCGGGACACCAATTGCTGGCGGTGGACTACAGCCAGGTGGAACTGCGTGTTCTGGCGCATTACAGCCAGGATGCCGCGTTGATGGAGGCGTTCCGCCGGGGCGAGGATATCCACCGGGCGACAGCCGCCGCCGTGCACCATATCCCGCTGGACGAGGTGACCTACGACCAGCGGCGTTTTGCCAAAGCGGTCAATTTCGGGCTGATGTACGGCATGGGCGCGTTCCGGCTGGCGCGTGATAGTGACCTGACGCTGGCCGAAGCCGAGCACTTTATCTCCGAGTATTTCGCACGTTTTCCCGGCGTAAAAACGTACCTGGATCGCTCGCGGGAACAGGCCACCGAACAAGGCTACCTGGAAACGCTGCTGGGGCGGCGGCGCTATTTCGAAGCGTTCAGCGGCGAGCGGCGGGCGAGTTTCCAGGAGCGGCAGCGCGCGGAGCGTGAAGCGGTCAACATGCCGATCCAGGGTACGGCGGCGGACATTCTCAAGATCGCGACCATCAACCTGCACCGGGCGCTGGGCGACGGCGGTTACGTGTCGCGCATGATCTTGCAGGTGCATGATGAACTGGTGCTCGAAGTGCCGGACAGCGAGCTTGATCGCGTGGCGCCGCTGGTGATCGAGACGATGGAATCCGCGTTTACGCTGGACGTGCCGCTGATCGCCGACGCGAACGTCGGGCCGAACTGGGCGGAGCTGTCGGCGTGGCAGAGGAAAAAATAGTCTCAAATTGAGGTACTCAAATGACGTGGAAAAACGATAAAGAACAGCTAGAGAATGCTTTGTCCAACATCGAACAAGAAATCGATGAACGTATCTCTCCATTACAGGATACAACTAAGCAACTGGTTCAGACACGTGACGTAGTTCAAATGCTGCGACAGCAAGTAAAAAACGCCCCAAGCGGACTCAATTTCGATCAATCACTTAAATATGCCTCAGGTCTGCAATCAAACATTGAAAGGCTCAATGTATACACTTCTGGATTAGACACTTGGTTGTCAAATTCAGGAACAGCGCTCTATTCTACAGCAATCGCTAGTGGGACAGTTGCTGCTGATACCCTGCTGCCTTCGGATTATCATTCTTGGCCAATGCACGAACAACAAGAATTTCAGACTTGGCATACCGAGACTATCAACGCCTTTCACGTTTTCGTGGAGCAACCACAATACAGATCAAGAGTCACAGAGCGTATGCACAAGCTAGGCTTTGCACAGAGAACGAATGGTAACGAAGCCCTGAATCACTTTCACAAAGCATGGGAAGCACATGAGAGAGCATTTCCATCTCCCACCGGGACACTGATTACCATGCGTTCAGCATTGGACGAAACCGTTTCTACCTTGTGGGATCTACGTCCTTGCCAGTCAGGCAGGGCAAAGAAACGAGAACGCCTGATCGCACTTGGAGAACAGGTTGCAGCCCCCTATGCAGATCATGAAACGTTTGAGGAACTGCAAAAAGAATGGGGCGCGCTTGATGGCGCGATGTCCGACTCAAAACAACCAGAACGGAATGAAATCAATCGAGACCGCGAGCGCGAGTTGATGGTTCGTGCATCATTATTCCTCGAGAAGTTACTCAATGCGGTGGATAACACGAAGCTGAGAAGCCATTCATAAGAGCTTCTCTTCATTTCTACAATGAAGATAGAGAGATTGCGCGTGCTGCGCTTCCGGAATGAGGACGTATTCACGAATATTGAAGGTGTGATCGAGCACATCGCGGCAGGCATCCGGCAGCGAGTCGAATCAGCATGACGGAGCAGGAAACGCTAACTGCTCACGGGCAGGTTATCGCACGCGCCCTCGACCTGCATCCACTGCGCGTTATTGATCACCCAGGCCTGCTGGCCGTTGGTGCGCTGGATGTAGTACCAGCTTGTATCCGGGTTGCGCCCGGTGATGGTCACCGTCTCCCCGACGTCAAATTGACCCTGCCGCACCGCGCTCGTGCTGGGCGCATCGCGGAAATTAAGCTGTGACACCAGCACACGCCCGGTACACACACCGGTCGCGCCGGATGGCCCCTCAACCGCCGTGCCGGATACCGTCAGGGCCAGGGCTGCCGGAGCGCTGGCATTATCTTCGTTAAAAGCGATCACTTCCAGGTTATACGCGCCCTCACGCTCCGGTTTCCAACTCAGAATCGCCTGGACCGGACCAACCATATCAGGCGGCAGGGCTTTGCTGCTCGCCACGCGGTCATTCACCTTGAGCAAAAAACTGGTCGTGGTGGAATCCGTCTCAACCGTGATGTCAACGAACCGGTTCGCGGGCACCGTTTGCCCGCTGGCCGGGGATACGATCCGGACCGAGGGCATTGTATCGCCGGTTGTACTGCCGCCATCACCACCCAAACCGCCGCCGC
>JAFGHR010000008.1 GCA_016930015.1 Anaerolineae bacterium
AAAGTTACCGGTGAGTATCACGGCGCATGATAATACCCGCCTGAGGGTGAGTATGTCAATGGTTTTGTGCGGGGGGAGCAGAGGCAACAGATCACCATGTTGACCACACCACGCCATTCCGTACAAAGAGGCGCTAAAAATCAGACTTATAATGGATAGTGGAACTGGTCATAAAATCAGCGCCACCTCAAACTGATTGTTTAGGTTCAAGGAGATATCACTTATGGCAACACTTTTAATGCTTGTGGGCGATTACGTCGAAGACTACGAGGTGATGGTGCCGTTTCAGGCATTGCAGATGGTCGGACATACGGTTCATGCGGTGTGCCCGGACAAAAAGGCGGGCGAGACTGTCCGCACGTCGATCCACGACTTTGAAGGCGACCAGACCTACAGCGAAAAGCGTGGGCACAACTTCGCGCTGAACGCCACATTCGCCAATGTCAACGCGGCGGATTACGATGCACTTGTCATCCCTGGCGGGCGCGCGCCGGAATATATTCGCCTGAATCCAAAGGTGATCGAAATCACCCGTCATTTCGCCGAAGCGGATAAACCGATCGCGGCAATCTGTCACGGACCGCAAATCCTGGTCGCAGCGGGCGTATTGAAGGGCAAAACCGCCACCGCTTATCCTGCTGTTGGGCCGGATATCACGGTCGCGGGGGGAACGTACAAAGAAGTGCCAGTCACGGATGCGGTAGTGGATGGCAACCTGGTCACAGCCCCGGCGTGGCCTGCGCACCCGAAATGGCTAGCAGCGTTCCTCAAGGTGTTGGGAACAAAAATCGAGGTATAACTGCGGTTTCAGGGCGAGGCGCACTGCCTCGCCCGTGTTCTGCACACCCACCACAACAGGTTATTAATGCTACGGCAGCGTGATCGCGCATTCGCCCGCGCCAGCCGCGCACGCTGTCAACCGTGTGCTGCCCTGGTACACGTCGAAGCCGGTCACCGTCCAGAACAAGCGGCTGGGACTGATCGTGATCACGCCGCGCACAGTGCGACATTGCGATGGTTTGGGCAAATCGGATTGATCCCAACCGTAGACCTGCAAGCAGTCGTTCGCCGCGAGCGCGGTCAGCGACCCACTGAGCCACTGCGTATTCCACGCCGAGAACGCCAGCTCGCCGTTGGCGTGCTTCAAAACCAACCCTGACACGTCAAGACTGGCCCCGGAGACATTTACCGCTGCCAGCGACCGGCTATCGTAAACCAGCAGCAGATCGGACGTGCTAGCAGGTTCGGGCGTGGCCGACGGCTTGCGGATGGGGGTAGGAGTCGAGTCAGCACTTGCCCCCGCTGATGTCGATGCAGATACGGTTGGTGACGGAACTGGCGTACTTGTCGCGGCAGAAGGGGCTAACTGGTGCGGTACAGCGACATCAGCGGCCAACGCTGTTGCCTGATCGAGCGTGCCGGGCAGCAGCACGGTATCTTCCTGAAAATCGACCTCAGCCAGCACCTGTTGCGAGCCATCCGTAAACATCACGAACAAGCGGTCACCCGCCCCTTCCGGCACGGCAAGCTCGGCTTGCCAGACCTGCCAGCCAACGCTCAACGGGCTACCCTCCGCATCAAACAGCCGCACCTGATCAGCCTGGTACAGCCACGCATCGCTGCGTTGGGCGTAAGTATACGACTCGTTCGAGAGGTATAACACGCCCGCAGAGGCATCAACCTCGACCGGCAGCACATTGGGCCGCGCGCCCAGCACGACAATGAACAGCGTGCCGTACTCGTGCTTCATCATCCCAACGCCAATTTCGCGATACGCCGCGTTGGTCACAGTGCGGCTGTGCAGTGACGATCCCTTCCACCACGTGATGGCCGCATCGACATTGCGCCCGACATACGCGATCTCGCCAATCGCGACCTGATCCGCCCGCCCATAAGTAGGCCAGTTGTAAGGTGCGAGCACGGCGCGCTGCATTGGATTCTCACCCGAACGTCCCGCGTGCATATCGTCGGGAAGCGCCGGCAGCGCGATCAGATAATCCGCCTGCGCCTGCGCCAGTGCATCGAGTGTGGCATTGGGGTGCAGCGGCCACAGTCCTTCAGACAGACGCCATTCGTTCAGCGCGGCGACCATCGGCTTATAGTGTGGGCCATCCGACTGAGCGTGAGAAACGAGCGGGGTAAGAAGACTAAGAGCGGCGAACAGGACAACGGCGAAACTCATCACGCGGCGCATGAGAAGAACTCCCAACCCAAATTAATGATTTTAATATTATAAATCATACATTTATGAAATAGTATACTACAAATATGCCGCCATGATTCGCACCGCGCGCCAACAATCCCCAAAAAACAAAAACTGGGCGCTATGGCCCGGCAGTTCGATTGTGTGTCCTGGCGGAAGACTAATCCGCGAACAGAATCTCAAGCAGTGTCCCGACGTCGTCCTTGCCACCCAGTGTCTTGAGGTTGTACACCTCGGTGTAGCCGCAGTTTTTGCACGAGACGAACGCATACCGGTGATGCTGCACTTCGAACAACCGTGACAGTCCAGTACCCGACATTGCCAGACGTTCGACATCCGCGCCGTGATGTTCGCACTTGGAGCACACGAATTTTTCCGCCAGAATTTCCTCAACTTTACCCATTGAAGTTCCTCCTCTTCAGGTACGCGATCAGTATACCATGCTGCGGAGCCGATCCGTACCCAAATAATCAGGGGATCAGTCGGTAAGCGAGTCGAGCGGGGCATCCGGACAGCGCGCCGTCACGCCCACAAACGGGATCAAAAACGGCACATGACAGCGGTAGACCTCATAGGCCGGGCCAATCTCGCGCGCGAGGCGGCGTTCCTCGAACTGCGCGCCGATCACAAAGTACAGCGTTGATCCGGCGGCGAAGGCGACGCTGGCGACGTACATCGTGGGGAACGTCCAGATATACAGCGTGGAAAACAGGTACAGCGGATGCCGCACCAACCCGTACATGCCCGACTGGATGAACGGCTCCGGAGGCAGCGGCAGTGGATCGCCCACGAGGTACGTATACGCCTGCCGCAGCCCGGCAAAGCGCCATACGTCAATCTGCAAACCCGCGATCACCAATCCGAGCACGCTGAGAAGCTGCGTCACGGTGAGAATCTGCGCGGCGACACCCTCGACGCGCCACACGACCGGTCCCGGCTGCGTTGCCAGCACAAACAAGACCGGCAGCACGGTGATCGCGCTGAAGATGTTGTAGAACAGCCGGTAAAACCCGTGATAGAAACGCTCGCCCAGCAGCGTGCGTACCAGCCGCTTGGAAGCAGGCGCGGCGGTAAAACTGTGCACAACGGCAAACGCGGTCAGCGATAGCAGCACGGCGAGCGCTTGATCAGACATGGCGGAAAAGCTCCTTACACTGGCATCTGCCCAGATTATAGGCAAAGTGGGATCACACTGTCACCACTGGCACGCAAGAATTACGTCATCATTCCGCGATTAGCAGCAATTCGCGTGAGGCGCGTGTCGAGAGGACGTACTGCTGCGGCTGCTCAATGATCCGCACGCGTGATTTGTGAGCGCGCAGCAGATCGAACAGTTCGGCACGCGAGGGCACGCCATCTGCACGATACGACACCACCAATTGGCTGCCACGGAAACGCGCGAAAACCGCATCAAACGCCGCGTGGATGCGCCCCGGATCGGTCCAGGGCGACTCCTGCGGCAGCAAGCGACGGT
>JAFGHR010000108.1 GCA_016930015.1 Anaerolineae bacterium
CGGA
The DNA here is from genome assembly GCA_016930015.1 of Anaerolineae bacterium. Taxonomy (GTDB): domain Bacteria; phylum Chloroflexota; class Anaerolineae; order Aggregatilineales; family Aggregatilineaceae; genus JAFGHR01. The sequence continues at coordinate 5 of JAFGHR010000108.1, forward strand.
AGCGGTAAATGCGCCCTTCGGCCAATGACAGGTAAATCCACCCTTCCGGGCTGATCACCACGTCCGCCGGGTGATAGGGGAAGATGCCAAACCCGTTTAATGACAGCCGGACCAGGTTGTCCTGCACTTCGGGGCGGGGACTGGTCGGCGCTACGCGGCGCAGCACACGCGTCGGATCACCGCTGGGCAGAAATTCCACGACTTCGAGCGAATATCCCGCCGGTTCCGGCAGATTCCACGAGCCCGCCATCGCCACGATCAGGAAACCCTTGTAAAACGGGAAGCCGTCACCGGTATAAAACGCCAGTCCTGACGGGCTGCTCTGGTATGGAAACCGGATCGTGGGCCGCTGTGTGGCATCACAAAAATCGTCGGTGGGCACGGTCACGTCCGGGTAGGCACTGCCGGAGTCGTGACAATACGGGAAACCGTAGTGTGCACCCGGTTCGACGCGGTTGAGTTCGTCGGCAATTAGCATCGCGGCAGGCAGCATCCCGGCGGCTTCCTCGACGGGGCGGGCCGTGTCGAGCACCCACAGGTCGCCCGTTTCGGGATGCCACGCAAAATCCGCCGGGCTGCGAAAACCGGACGCGACAATCTGCTCATCGCTGCCATCGAGCGCGTAACTGATCACGGCGCCGCGCCGTTTATCGCCGCGCTGCTCATCAGCCGGATCGCAGGTGTCGCACGCCGCGCCCGTGCTGATATACAGGCGTCCATCCGGCCCGATGCCGATGCCGCCCGACCAGATTCCGGTATCGCGCGGCAGATCGTCCACCAGCACGGTGTGAGTCTCAAAAAAGCCGTCGCCGTCCGCATCATCCAGGCGCAGCACCCCGCCCACGGAGTTCACGTACAGCGAATCACCATCGAGCGCGATCGCGCTTGGCAGCGTGAGTCCTTCCGCCGCCAGCACCGGATCGTCAAGGAACTGGTCGCCGTCCGCATCCGGCATGGCCCAGATTTCGCCGCGCGCGGTGCGCGCCATGTACAACGTACCGTCCGGCGCAAACGCCAGCCCCATCAGGTCGGGTACGGCTTCCGGCGGCGCGACCTGGTCATACACTACCTCGGCGCACGTCGTATTGAGATCGACATATGGCAGCCAGAATACCGGCTCACACGGCGGCCCCTCGACGATCATGGGTGTGCTGCGCGCCGGGGAATCGGGATCGCTGCCCGGCGGTGATTCCGCGTCGTCACCACAGGCCACCAGCAGCAGGATCAGCACGAGAATAACGGCCAGTATTCCGGGGAGTTGCCAGCTACGAGTCAAGCGGGTTTCCTTTACATGTTGGCGTGATTTCACCGGCGGCGATCATAGCCTGCCGCACCCGATCGCGCCAGCCCAACGCCTACGCGCGGGCCGTGACGACCGGCTGGTAATAGCCGGTATCCTGCGGCATGTGCCAGCGGATATCAGAAAATCCGGCGTCCGCCAGAAAACGATTCAGGTCGGCGCGAAGCAGCGCCCGGTACGTGGTGCGGAACGACTGTGTGAGCCAGCCATCACCGGACGCGCGCAGAATGAACAGGGTCAGGTCATAGGTTTGGCCGTTCTCGGCCCAGTCCCAGACCTGGAACACCACGCGCCGCCCGTCCGAGTCGTCAAATGTCCAGGGCATGGTCGCGCGGGGCTTGTCGAGCGTCAAATGATCGTAATCGCGGATGCTGACCAGCAGCAGGCCGCCCTCGCGTACCACGCTGTGCAACTGCTGCGCCGTCCGTGCGAGGTCGTCATCGGTGATCAAATGCGGCAGCGCGTTATCACAGGCCAGCACCACGTCAAACGGGCCGGTCACCGCACCGGCCAGCGTGCGAAAATCGGCCACACCCGCCGCCAGCGTAACGCCGCGTGACGCCGCTTCCCGTTCGAGTCGCGCGACCGCCGCCGGGCTGATATCGGTCGCGTGTACGGTATAACCGCGCCGGGCCAGCCCGATCGCCTGTGTGCCGATGCCACACGCGCAGTCCAACACGGTCAGCGGCGAGCCAGCCGTGCGTGCGCGGATCAAACGATCCAGGGCAACGGCCTGTCGTTCGATAGATACGTCCCAGTCAGCAAACAGCAGGTGATACGCGTCGGCGAGCTGGTCGTAAAACGGCACAACGGGATCAGTCATCGGATACATACTCCCGGTCAGGTAAACGGGCCGTAGGGGTGATGCGGTGGCCGCATGTAGTACGTCGTGCCGACCGTCCGGTAGCCAAGCTGCTCGTAGAGCGGCTGGCCGCTGGGTGAGGCCATCAACATGCTGTCGGTCACACCTTCGGCGGCGAGATCATCCAGAATGTGCAGCATCAGCGTAGTGGCATACCGCTGCCTGCGAAAGCGTTGACAGGTGCCCACATTCCAGATTCCGGCCATGCCATTGCTGCCGGGAGCCACCGTCGCACACGCGGCGGGTTCACGCCCCGCATAGATCAGGTAGTGGCGCACCCCGTTCGTGGTCACATGTTCGGGCCGCGCGACCCGCTGGTTGACGCTGTCGTCCGTATGGAACGCTTCCGTCACAATGGTCCTGAGGTGGTTGATCTGCTGCACGGATGTCACGCGGGACACGCGCGCGTTTGGACGATAACCCGCCGGGCGGGGAAGCCCCGACAGCACCATGAGCGGCGACGACCAGCGTATCCCAAAACCGAGCGCCTGGAGCTGAGCGGCAGCTTGAGGCATATACGTGTCGGTGTAGATCACGCTCCACACCGCCTGATAGGGGCGGAAAAACGCGAGCGCGTCAGCCAGCGCGGGCAGCGTGAGCGCGTCCGGCGTGCGCGGCCACAGGTGATTAGCCCCGCTGAGATGCACCGCGCCGCTGTAACTCAGGGTATACGTATCCCCGGCGCGGGTGACCGCGTCGGGCCAATTACGAAATAATCGCTCGTAAAAGACATCCACGCAGGTCAGCGCCGATTCCAATGGTGAACAGGGTACGCGGCTCACGCAGCTTACCACCCTTCGGCCAGGGGAAGCACAAATGTCGCCGTGGTGCCTTTTTCCGGCGCGCTTTCGATCCACACCTGCCCGCCGTGACGCTCGATGATCGCGCGCGCAAAGGTCAGGCCGATCCCGCCGCCAGGAATCGCGCGCACACGTTCGTCATCCGACCGCCACAGGCGGTCCCAGACGTGATCTTGATCGGCTTCGCTGATGCCAAAACCCTGATCACCCACCGAACAAAACACCAGTGAGCCGTCCTGCCACGCGTGGATCGCCACGTTGGTATCCGGGTAGGAATAACGCACGCCGTTTTGCAGCAGGCACGTGATCGCCTGCTTGATGCGGCGCGGATCACCGATCACCGTCGGGATCGGCTCCTGGGTGCTTTTTACAATCGTGACGCCGTGTTTGTGCGCTTCGTCGGCGAGGTCTTCGGCGGCTTCGTGGATCAGGTGCGCCAGCTCAAACGGGTGGTGTTCGAGCGCCATCCCGGCCTCGATCCATGCCAGGTCCACGAGCGTCTGTGTCAGGTCGTAGAGTTTATCAACCGTCTGGCAGATTCGATCTAAAAAACGCTGCTGGTCGGGTTCGAGGTTGCCCAATTTGCCAACCAGGTCAGCATACCCGCGCAGCGCATTCAGCGGATTACGCAGATCGTGCGAGATGGCCCGCATCAACGTTTCACGCCGCGACTCGATATCCGCCTGTTCGGTAACATCGTTGAGCAGCACAATGCGGCTGCCGTCCGGGCAGTCCATACCCACACCATACGCCAGCCGCCGGTGCGGCAGCCGGACTTCGGCCTGGTGTTCGCCGGTTTCGGTCAGCAGGTGCACGAGTGCGGACCGCTTTTTAAACGCCATTTTCGCCAGCAGTCCCAGCACGTCATCGGGCGCCATGTGCAGCATCGCCGCCGCCGCCGGGTTCAGGCGCGTGACACGGCCTTCGCTGTCCGCAAGCAAAATACCTTCAGCGGCAGTTTGCCATAGAAAATTGAGTTGAAAGTTGCAGTTCGGATCACTTATCATAGTGTGATTGTAACAACATTGGCAGAACTGGTAAAAAAAACGGCGGACGGCGGAACGGCGACGGCGTCTTGCAGCCAGCGCCGCCCAACCGTATACTCAGACACAATCAGATTCTAGCGTGTCGGAGGATGCCATGCGCAAGCAACGTGCGCGCCTGATCGTGATGCTGATCGTGCTGAGTTTGGCCGCCACCGTTGGCTTGCCAGCGGTAGCCGCCAGCCGCCCGCTGCGACAGTATGCCCAGGTGACGATCCTGGTATCATGGGACAGCAGCGCCGAACGTGACGACTTCCAGACGCTGCTGCTGCCGTTTTTCCAGGCATACAATATACAACCGAACGTAATCAGTACCAGCGACCTGGAAGAAAGCCTGCTCCAGCAGACCGAGCCGCCAGACATGATGCTGCTGGACGATCCCAGCTTGATGCGCCAGTTTGCCGAAGCCGATGATCTTGACCTGATCGACATCGACACGGTGCTCGGCCCGCTGCCGCCCGGTTACCCCGCCGCGCTGACCGATATCCTCACGGTTGATGATACCGTGTACGGTCGGTTTGTCCGGCTGACGGCTAAAGGGTTGGTCTGGTTTAACGCGCCAGCCATGGACCGGGCCGGATATGCGGTTCCCGGTTCATGGGAAGCCATGCTTGACCTCGCGCAGCGTATACAGCAAGATAGCAGCGCTGCGCCCTGGGCATTCGGTGCTAACCTGCCCGACGCGGCGGTTGATATCATGGAAGCGTACCTGTTCCAGCAGAACGGTCCCGACCTGATCAACGGCCTGGCGAGCGGCGAAATCCCCTGGGGAAACGCCCAGGTGCGCGAAGCATGGGAGCAGTTCGGGGCGCTGTATGATTCGGGCGTGGTGCCATCTCCAAACCGTCTAGGGGTAATCGAAGCCGTTCAAATGCTGTTTGCCGATCCGGTCAATGCCTATCTGAGTGTCGGCCCCAGCACGGCGCTGCGCTGGATCACAGCGAATTCGCGCATTAAGCCCGGCCAGGATATGGACTTTTTCCTGCTGCCAGCCGCGGGCAACGCCGGTCATACCCTGGTAGGCGGCGATTTTGTTGTGCTGCTCAACGACGATCCGATCACCGTCCAACTGGCCGAATACCTGACCTCGCCGGATTTCACAACGGCCTGGGCACGCACCGGCAGCGCGATCAGCCTGTATGCAGACGCCGCTTATCCTAACGACGTGTTACGCGCGGCGGCGGCGCTCACGCAGCCCGGTGATCCTGTCTTTGACCTATCGGATCGCCTGCATCCCGACGTTCGCGCCGTGTTGTACGACAGCGTCTGGCGGTATATCACCGATCGTAATGCGCTGAATGATATCCTGGTCGAACTCGACGCCGCAGTGGAGGAAGTAAGCTAAGCCTATGGATCGCCACGACCTATCCGACGACGGCGATATGGTGACGCATATCGCGCCAGAGTACGTTGTTGACATTCTCGCCAGTGAGCTAGGTTCTCCGCTGGCCCTGATCGTGGGGTGGATGGGGCTGTGGCGTGACGAACTGGCCGCCGGAACTGACACCCCTCACACCGCGCCGCTCAGTGAGTGGTTAAAAGGCATTACCGACGCGGCGACACGCAGCCGCCAGGTGATCCAATCGATCCGCCGTGACTACGAAGTTCACTGCCAGCGCAGCACCGATTCCAGCAGCGATGACCTGTTGTGGGCTGATCACATCCCGCCATCTGGTTACGATGTCGAAAAACGCGCCCTGGCGCTGTTCCAGCAAATTCGGCCCCTGTGTGACACCATGCGCGAATACAGCCAGGTTATCATCGACCATCCGGACGGTGAGGTCGTATGCCTGGGTGACACGTCGTTGATCGACCTGGGCAAAAACATGCTCAAGTATGTGAATGCCATCGAGCATACGCTCGACCAGGCCGACGCCTATCATGTACGCTTGAATCAGTAGGTTTCACCCGGAGGACGTATCGCAGGCTTCACCGGCACGGATCGAGTCCGGATGTGTTTCGCGCACAAAGTCACAGAACGTGCGCTCTGGAATGTCGGGGATCGGCGGGCCGGGGGCGGTGGGCGAGTCGCGGATCACGTACAGCCGGTCCACCCACTGTGTGATCCGCGCGCGGTCCGGGCTGATCGTGACGGTAAACGCGTCCGGCAGCCCATATGCCGGATCAAAATACAGGCATACCCACCCGCTGTGAGTCATGCCTACCGGCAGTTGAAAACCTTCTTCGCGGTAAAAGAACAGGTCCACGCCGCGTGCCAGCGTCTCGTCTTGCGGGCATGATCCGCCGTCAGCACCGGGATAACCCAACTGGTTGGGAACGGCGCGAATGGCTGTGCGCGGCGTCCACCACGGGTTGCGCGATTCGCGGAAATCAGCGGGAAACGGGGTCACCGCGTCCACCCAGGGAAAACCCCACCCCGCATACGGGAATACCTGCCCGGTCGCTTCCACTTCCAGCCAGAACCAGACGCGCTCGGTTCCATCGCGGCGCTTGACACGCACCGGATCACAAAAATCCAGCCGCGCGATCTCCATATCATCACCGGGACGCGATCCCCCCAACCAGTTATAGTCCTCCGCACGCAGCGCGACCGGCTCACCACAGCGGCGGTGACTGACCGGCAGAAACGGCGGATCGTTGGGCCGGGATGCGCCATACCACAAAAATACGTTGATGATCAGGGACGCCAGCGCGATCCCCGCCAGTATAAAAGTCAGCCGAAACACACGTTGACGGTTCATACGCCCGATTATACTCGCACGGGGCGTCCGGTGCTGCCGGTATGGTTCCGCAGACAGGGCAATTGTTTCAAAAACCAAAAACGCCCCTCCCCGCCGGACGCAGTCCGGCTGCCCCTCCCCGGCCAAGCCAAGGCGGGGCAAGAACAGCCGATTGCGTGATGAAAAAGTCCCCCGTCCAGCTTGGCTGGAAGGGGGATTAGGGGGAAGGCGTTGCTTAAAAACCTAATCGCTCATTTGAAACAATTACCCTGGTTCCGCAGGGCGCATCACGGGGTACTCCGGTATAATCACACGTATTGAGGATAATCAGCAGGAAGAATGTGGGCGAATCATGATCCCTATGTCCCCGGTCGATCAGGAAATGTTCATCGCGTTTTTGCTCGACGCCAAGCGTGCCACCTATGCCAGCACAGGCGGTGAAGCGGTTGTTGAGGCGGCGCTGGCAGGTGCGCATCAGTTGGAATACCGTGCCGGGCCGTTTTTGTACCGCGATATTTATTATGGCGGAGAGCAGTTCATCGGCCAGGAAACCGTTTACCAGGGCGAGCAGCCGCTCTGGTCGATGAGTTACGCGGGGTGGTCGATCGATGCCAGTATTCCCGTGGGCGACTTTTTGAAGGAAGCGCTGCGCCACGTCGAAGCAGATCGCCCGTTTCGCGGTCCACCCCGTTATCAGAATGGCGATTACACCTACGCTAACGAGAGTCACGGCGCCGTTGCCCGTTTCTGGGGCTGCGAGGTGATCACGTACCAGGACCGCCCGATATACGAGCTGCGCTACCAAGGCGGGACGATCCGCTGATTGTGTCGTTCCGGGCATACCGGCAGCGTTCGCCAGATTTATTTTTATGGCGCAGCCAAAGCCGAATGGCTAACGATCAATCGATTTCAGGCAGCAGGCCGTTCAGATCATTGTCCGGTTCTGTGGAACCAGCCGGTTCTACCGAACCGGGCGCTTCCGCAGACGCTTTCGGTGGTTTAGCAGGGCGCTGGCTGGCCTTACGCCTGGGCCGGGTTTTGGCTTTCGGATCAGTGATCACCTGGAAGCCGTCTTCCGTGTCGAGCGTGATCGTCGTGCCGCTGGGAAAACGGATCACGGTCGGCTGCGGGCCGCGTTCCACCGTGACGCCGTGATGCGTCAGGCGCATCGACTCGCCCTCGAACACAAACGGCCCGGTGATCACGGCGCGATCCGGCCCCAGCATATACGCCCCAAACAGCCGCCCGAACCAGCCCAACGATACCGCCCCTTCGATCACACCCGCGTCGCCTAACCCCTCGCCGGTTTCGGGATTGTACAGGCTGCGGAACGTGTCGTTCTCGACCAGGCAGCGAAGCTGCGCGGCTAACACACGCTCGAACAGTTCGCGGGATTCGGCCATGTAGCCGTGATCCATCAGCGCTGACGCGATACGCTCGTTCCACGACGGCCACATGCCGCCGCAGCCGTTCTGAGTGGACGCATCATAGGCCGGATCGCTGGCCGGGCACGCCGATACACCAAAATCGTGCCAGTATTGATCGGGATCGGTCAGCATGGCGACCATCTGCTGCACCTGTTCATTGGTCAGCGCATCGGTCCACAGCGGCATAAACAACGATTGATCGTGGCGCGACAGGTCCACGCTGTGCACCTGGATGGTATATACGCGGCTGAGGCCGTCAAACTTCAGATACGTGATTGATTTCCACACGGTGTTGGTAGTGGTCGATCCCATGCCCCGGTACCACGTAAACGCCTCGCCGGGGATCGTTTCGTTGGTCGCCTTGCCGCTGCTGTCGGTGCCCTCGATGGTGCAGCTTAGTTTGGGCTTGTGGCTCAAGCCGCCAACCGCCTGCACGACCAGGCGGCTGGGCTGCGGGAGCGGTGTTTTTTCATCGAGCGGCTGATCACCTTTGCCCTCAAAGATCAGTTCACCGTCGGGGCAGGCGTGTGTATCGCGGTCCCGGTAGTGAAACGCCCCGCGTTCGGCGTCCCACATGCTGTGTAACACATCGGCCAGCGCCTCATAACGCGGCGTGATCTGGGCGATCACGTCGTCACGGTCGAGCGCTTTGGCGATGCGCAGCAGGCTGCACGCTTCGCGCACCAGGTACGCGGCCAGGTCGGGCGCTTCGACGGTGGTGATATCCAGCCCCTGCGCCCACCGGCTGTGATGGGCCAGCGTGGGACTGTTGTCAAACGCGCCCTGGCCGGGTTCGGACCATTCCGGCAGGCCGTCGCGGTCGCGGTCCACGTCTTTTTTAAACCAGCGATCAAAAAATGCCAGCAGGCCGTCCAGACAGTCGGCCAGGAAGTCGCGGTCGTCGGTGTAATGAAACACGGTATATGTCAGGGTCGCCAGCAGCGGCGGCGCGAGTACGTTGGCCCGCTGTCCATCAAGGCCGGGTTTGGCATCGATCCAGCCGTCGCTGCGCTGCACGGCCAAAAAGTTACGCACCATGCCTTTTGCCAGTTCCGGATCACATGGCGCGATGGTCGCGGCGATGGTCAGCGCGTCGGGGAGTGTCTGGCCGCCCCACGGCGCGGCAAATCCGCCGGAATGTACGCCGCCCACCGCGTAACCCTGGTTGGGTTTGCGCGAAGCAACAAATGACGGGTGGGGCAGGCTGCCGGTTGCCCCTAAAAAGCTGCGCAGCACAAGCTGCTGGCTCCACGCCAGGGCCGCGTCCCAGTCGGCGTGGCCGGTTTCGAACTGCGGTTCGGCGGCGGCGCGTTCCTCGATCGCCAATATGTGCGCGTCCCAATCTTCTTCCGTCAGCCAGCGATGGGCCAGCAGCACGCTCGCGTCACGATCGGGCTGTCCGGCCATCACCCAGCGGAATACGGTCTCATCGTCCGGGCCGAGGGTTTTACCAATACCCAGCCGCGCCTGAGCGCCGCTGCTGCTCGCGTCTTCGAGCATTAACACCGGGATGATGCTGCTCAACTTGCCCAGTTGCAGCGCTACCTGGCCGTTTTCGAGCGTCAGGAAAAACATGGGCAGCGTTTGATTTTCGCGCACGGCCTGCGCGTTTAGATTCAGGTGGACGTTTTGCGGCTGGTTGCCCGTGTTATGCACAGTGAACCGCCCGCCGACCACCTGTGACGCCATCGTCCAGAATTCGACCGTCAGTTTCAGCGCCAGGGTCAGATCGGCCTGAAGCCGCATATAGTCGGGGGCGAACGCGGTCAAAGCAGGCGGCGTATGGTATCCCTGCGTTTCGTAGACCTGTCGCCGCCCCACCGACCAGATCGGGATCACGCGCGCCAGCCCGACCCGGCCCCCGTAGCGGGTTTCCAGGCTGATCGCCGGTTCGTTGGGGTCGCCCAACCGGAGCTGCCAGACCTGATCGTCGGTATACGTGGTGTGACCGGCGCGTGCGTCGGCGGCGATATGGGGAACCATCGGATCGCTAGGTGTCAGGTGCCATTTGCGCATAAACATCCTCGTTTGGTGTGTTTGGTTTTTGGTGGTGATATCTTATCTAACCATAATACGAATCCGCCGCCGGGGGAAGCGGCGGCGGCGATTGTCGGTTTCTTGTCCGTTGCAGGTCAGGTGAAACAGTGACCGGGCGCGGTCCATGTTTTGGACTGTGTACGCGTACAGACTAACGTACGCGCACAGTGGGATAGCAGACCCGCTGCTAGTTTGTGGGCGTCATGCTCCAGGTTCCACCCTGGCAGTCGCCGCGTATTTCACCTTCAAAAAACGAGATGCTGTCATCATACAATGTGGTCAGGCGGTGTTCGCCCGGCCCGGCAAAATACTGGTTGTCCTGGACATAACCGCCGGGCAGGTACGTGTAGCTGCTGGTGAGTTCAAATTCTGGCGTGGTCGCAAACCCCAGGCTGTCACGCAGGCCGGGCGTGTTACGCCATAGTTTGCCGAAACCGCGCCGGGGCTGGTACAGGCCTTCCGGCGGGATGATCGCCGGGTCCATTTCCACTTCACCTTCCTGGAAGGGGTCGTTGTAGCAGAACCAGTCACCGCTGTTCGGATCACCCTCGGTGTTCTGCATTACCCAAATTTGCAGCGTATGGCGAATCCAGAACATGCGCCCATTTTCAAATACCTGCTCGGCAATTTGCACCTCGGCCACGGTCGCCGTGGGGAAGATATCCGGCGCTTCGGTTGGTCCGGGGCTGGGTGTGATCGAAGCGGCTGTATCGGCTGTCGGCTGTGGTGAAGCCGGTGTTTCGCCGCTCACCGCGCTGCCGGTCGCATCTGACGCGACGGTTTCTGGTGTTGGTGAGATTACAATGTAGACCTGTGTTGGTGGCTGGTCGTCCTGGCAGGCTGCCAGGGTCAGACCCAGAATCAACGTCGCCAGGTGCAGTGCGTATTTGCGCATGGAATTCTCCGCCTTGTTTGTGTTCGGCCCCCAGGGAGGCAGTCCGAGGGCAGATTGTAGCAGAGCCAGCGCGGGATGCAAAGCCCGGTTTATGAATTCAATCTTCTTCGATAATAATCGCCTGGTAGGTCATGACTTCGATATCCGGCAGACGCCATGTGTCCGGCAGTAATCCCATTTTTTCGCTGAGCAAACTGAGAAAAACCGGCGGTGACGGGTACGTTTTCCACACCTGCGGTAAAAACGTCGCCCGGCGTGACCCCAGTTTGAGCGTCACGCCGTCAATGGTGGGGCGCAGCTTGTGTACCAGATCATCCGGGCCATCAAAGCTCAGCGGTTCCGGCGGTGTCAGGATGCTGATCTCCAGGTGCAAATCCGGCACTTCGGCGGCAGTGACCGGGGGAAAACGTGGATCATAAAAAGCGGTCTGACGCGTGATCTCAACGACCTCGATGGCTAAGGGACGCCGTGCGACCAGGGTGCCGGTGCAGCCGCGCAGCGAGCCGTCGTCACGGCGGCGCATGGTGACAAAACAGGCGCGTTCTGCTTTCAGCGCAGGCGACAGTGCGTTGAGGTCAACGGGTGGCGGCGGTTGGTGGTTGGTGATGGCTTCCAGTGTGCGGCGGCACAGGTCTAACAGGTGATGGTGTTCATCGGGTGTGTAATTATCAGCCACAAAACTGCCCCCTCTACTCAGCTTGATTCAAGTATATCCGACTTTAGGCCGGATGCTGCGTATGCCAGCGCGATCGTTGGTCGCACAGCAGGCGCTGTTATTCACCTGGAATACGGCCCTTCCGGTTGAACACGATCCGGTGGATGGGCGGGGCCATACGATGCCGCGCGATGAAGAAAAAAATGCCGCCCAGGGTGCGCGGGCGTGCGCCATCCTGGGTTAACATACCTCCGGCAGCGTCAAGGGCCCGCGCTTCATCCAGGACGACCTGGGCGAAACTGGTGCCGCACAGCCGGATAATGGCGTCGATCTGGCGCACCGGCACTTTGTCTGTTTCGCCAAGTTGTTCACAGAGCTGCTGAGCGACCTTGCGCTGTTTGGCGGTCTGGTCATGGATCACAACGTCGGGCGGGCTAATGGTCAGCCGGCTGCCGTCCAAATCGTGGCCGTTGAGCGCGTTATTGGCTTTGGTGGCGCTTTTTTCGGATGCCATTTCAACGATGGCACAGACACCAGATATCCGTTTGGTATCCAGGTGGACGGCGATGACATCACCATAGGTTTCGAATAGATCGGTTAATTGCTGTTCGGTTGCATCGGGTGGCAGGTTGGCAACAAACAGTGTTTTGCCCATGTTGTGACCTCCTCTTTGGCGTGTGTGATATTGACTGACAAAAGCGGGCGGTGACGGGTGCCGGGCCGTCCGTGTTGGTGATAATCACCTACCCTACTATCTTAATCGTATGTACAGTGGTTAAACAAGGCAAGGATATCACAGAAGGAGCGCGAAACCATGTATTGTCGCAATAAATCCGGTGCGGACCACCGCCAACGCGGCGGGCTGGTGTCTCACTTTTTGCTCGGTACGAGGGATGTGCCCGATACCCCGCTGGCCGTGACCTGGGTCGATGTGCAGCCCGGCAGCCAGCAGACCCTGCACCATCACCCGGAAACACAAGTATACGTCATTGTAGCGGGTGTTGGCGAGATGGTGGTGGGGGATGAAAAACGTCATGTGACGGCGGGTGACCTGATTTACATCCCATCGGATGTTGTGCACGGAATCGTCAATACCGGGGATGCGGTGCTGATGTATGTATCTGCGGCGACTCCACCGATTAACCTGCACGCGGCTTATGACCAGGGCTTTCTCACACCGGACGCGAGTTAAGCCCGTTTAATACACGCAGCACGCCGGGTGTGATTCCGGTTAGATCGTGCAGCCCGTCAGCGAACAGGTGCCGCGCGGCACCGATCACGACGGTGGGAACGTCGTTTTCGGTGTGGTGGCGCGTGCTCAGGTCCTCCATGTTGCCGTGATCGCTGGTGATGACGATCAAACCGTGTTCATCGTTCCAGGCGTCCAGCAGGCCCGCCATAACACCGTCGAATAACTCCAACAGGGCAATGCCGCTTTCGAACGGTCCCCGGTGGCCGATGGTATCGGTTACCCAGTGTGAAAAAAACGTGAGCGTGCGCTGTTGGGATAACCCGGCCAGATGCGCCCCGGCCTCGGCACGACCGTATACCGGTGTGTCCGTATACCCCAGATCGGAACGCCACCCGTCGCCGGTCCAGTCGGGACTCATCGCTGCGCCGGAGTAGATGTCGTCTTCGGTGAACAGGCGCAGTCCCGCCGACAAGACCGCCTGTTGGATGGAGGACGGCAGCCGTTTACCGCGCTCCACCGCCTCAAAAAAGCGCGGCGGGTAGGCGTTGATCAGCGCTGCGCTGCCACCGTGTGCCACTACCTGTTTGAACAGGTTGTCTTCGTTAAGAATGGCGCGTACCGGCGGATTGGGACGCGGGCCGTAATGCTCGCCGATGGCTGCCGGGACGTTGCGCCCGGTCAGGATCGCGGCTTGCCCGGTGGCGCTTTGTGGGCGACCGGGAACACCCAGGCGCGGATCGGTCGGGATGAACAGCGCCCGCCCGGTATCGGTGCGCGGTGTGTCGCGCAGCCACCGCCGCCCACCGGCCAGCGCGTTGAGTGTGGGCGTGTGCGCTGCGGCAAAAGGGTTGATAGCGGGATCGTCGTCGCCCAACCCGATGCCGTCAAGAAAAATGAGCAGGACGTGATCGGTGGTGGGTGTGGTCATGAGACGTGATCCGTCCGGTGCAGCGTGTACCAGCCGCTCGCCATCGGCCCGGTGACATCTTCGCCCAGCGTGTGATCGGCAAGGGTGAAAGCGGGGCCGAATAACGCGGTTACGCCGTCGGGATCAATGCCGATGGGCTGCCCGTGATGGCCGGTGCGCGGCAAAAAGGCGTAGAGCAGGTAGGCGGTCCCCGGTCGTGTGAGGCGGGCCAGGTGAGCGGCGTAGCGGCGGCGCTGGTCGGGCGCGAGGCTGTGCATGCAGCCGACATCGATCGCCAGGTTGAACGGCGGATCGCTGCTCAGGAATCCCAGGCGCGACACGTCGGCGCTGTGGAAATGTGCCGTGCCGGGCAGGTCAAGCTGCCGCGCCTTGCGCCGCGCCTTCCAGATGGCATTCGGCGCAAAGTCGATGCCGACCGCGTCCCAGCCGTGTTCAGCCAGGTAGATTGTCGTTGTGCCCGTGCCGCAGCCCAGATCAAGCGCACGCCCCGGCGGGATGCCGCCGGCCTGAGCGGCGGTGATCCACGCGGTGATCTCCGGCGGCACAATACCGGAATCCCAGGGCGTGTTGCCGGTCACGTACCGGCGAAAAAAGTTGAGGCGGCGCCGGGCAACATGCAGCCGGTGCGTCGATTGTTGTGTCATTACCCCACCTTGTTGTGTGTATTTCCGAATAGACTTTAACACGAACCCGGTGTTTTGGCGGCAACACCATCCCGCCGGTAAATGAGCGGGTAGCGGTCATGGCCTGTGAGTGTGACCCGCGCCAGGCACTGCTCATCGACCGGCTGAATGGTATTCGGGGCCATCGTGTAGACAAGGCTCACTTCTTCCGGTGTATACAGCGTGATCAGCGCGGCACCGCCCGGCGCGATGATGTTGGGCAGGATGGGAATCACGCGTGACCACGTCTTACGATGCTGAAACACATCCGGATGCCGGATCAGGATCAGGGCGAACCGCGTGTGAAACAGGCCGGGCAGGTAAGTCGCGTCAGCGCAGACCGGATGCAGCCCCGGCGCCGCCTGGCGAGCGCGCCGGAGGGCGTAAAAATCCAGGTCAATGCCGGTACAGGTCCAGCCGGGCAGAACCGCATCCAGCGCGCGCGAGGCCGGGAACACACCGCAGCCGATATTTAACACGGTGCGCGGCGCGGCGGGGAGTGATATCTGCGCCAGGATCGATACCAGGCGTGGGGTAGGGAGGTCGCGATCAGGCATGGTCATCCTGTTGGGCGCGGAGATAATCGCGGATGTACGGGTTTTGCTGGCGCTCAAAGCCGATCGTGGTGTGCGGGCCATGACCCGGCGCGACGGTGAATTGATCCCCCAGGGGCAGCAGTTTACCCGTGATCGACTCCATCAAGACATTGTAATCCGCACCGGGCAGATCATAACGCCCGATCCCGCCCAGGAACAGCACATCACCACTGAATACGATGTCATGGCTGCGCAGCACATAACTGACATGGCCGGGAGAATGTCCCGGCGTGAACAGTACCTCCAGCGTGATGTCGCCCACCGTAATGATGTCACCCTCCCGCACAAAACTATCGGGTTCCGGGGCAGGGGGCACGTCGATGTTTAACCAGCCTTTGGCGATCGCTGGAAGGGATCGAACTTCGGCGAGACCGTCTTCATGAAACCGGAACGGCGCCCCGGTCGCTGTCTTGAGATCGGCGCTGGCCATAATGTGATCAAAATGACCATGCGTGGCCAGGATCAGGCGCACGGTCCAGTTTTTGTCCTGAACGGCTTGCAGCAGCACGTCGGCGCGATCGACCGGGTCAATGATCACGGCTTCGCCGCGGGTCGTGTCACCGATGATGTAGCAGTTGGTTTGCAGTGGGCCAAGTGTAAGTTCGAGGATTTCAATAGTTCCGTCAGCCATCGTGAGTCCTTAGTTGATTTTGCTGCGACCGGCGTTTATCCGTGTGAATCCGTGTTGATAGTCTAGTGCACACTACTGCTCAAGTTTACCGTCCCGGTAGGGCTGCTGCCAAGCCGTGTGGATAATTGTGCCACCGCACCATTTTAATTGAATTTAAATAATATCTTTATGGCAGGTAAATATCGCCGGTACATAATATAAATGACCTATCAGAGATTCTACTGATTGTCAGGTGGTTGGAATAACCGCCGCAGCCTGATACCAACAAGCAGACGTGATCTGCTCCGGGTGCAAGAAAACCGTAGTTTAAAAAATGCGTATACGTAATTTCACAAATAATTTACGAGATTTAGGTGACAAACAGCATAAGTCACCGGTATATCTTACAAATGGACATAAAAATCACACTACTGCGTAATAAGGTTATTTTTAAAGCTGAAAACGATGAAGGTTTCATGAATAATCCTTTACAAACATAAACATTGTTGAAAATGAAGGTATAATAAAGGCAACATAATCATAGTTCTCACATTCATCTATCAATACAGCGCCTTCCAAGGCGGAGTAAAAACAAAGGAGCCAGGCATCATGAAAAATCAAAAGTCTCGTTGGACACGGTGGCAGCGCGGGCAGGCGCTTATGGAATACTGGCCCACGATCCCCGCTGCGATCATGGTCATGTTAATGGCGAGTCTCATCGTGAGATTCCTCGACGACGCCTTTATGAAGACGGTGACTGTTCTCACCCCCGAAGATTTTGTGTGTGGGGACGAGATCGCCGACGACGTTGAAGGCCCTACATTTGCCGAAATGAACGGCGGGTGTTACACCGTCGAACTGCTGTCGAACAGCTACGACCAGGTAAACGACCAGACCACGGTCACCTACCGTGTATCGTCCATTTGCGACCACGATATCAGTCACTGGGTGCTGGGTTTACCGATGGAGTTTGAAGGCTCGGTTACCGCTGATCCTTCTGAGCTGCCGGAATGGGTTGACCCTGATCCGTCGGGAACCGGTGTCAGCGGCCTGAAGTTCGATAAGGGATACGATTCGGAAGACGCTGACAAGGAAGAAGAAGACAAGGACAAACCCCCTAAGGACGAGCCGACTGTTGAGCCGACCGAAGAACCGACGGCTGAGCCGACTGAAGAACCGACCAAGAAACCAAAGAAAGATAAGTCGTCCCTGGATACGTATGGACTGGTGACCTTCCAGTATGACGCACCGGCCAGCGACCTGGCAGAGGACAGCTTCGAAAACTCGCGTAACATCCTGCTCACGCTTGCCGGTCACTATGACTGGGGTGTGGTGACCATCGGTGTGAAGGCCAGCACCTACTCATTCACCAGCCAGATCATTGCACCCGTAGCCATTCACGACGGCACCGCAGAAGAATGCGCACTGCCTGAAGACGAAAGTTAACACCCGGTTACCGGCTGGAATTCGACGCATAAAGGGGAATGACAATGGCAACTCGCAGAACAACGGCTGAATTCTTTGACCCGCAAGCTCCCGGCGTTCGTGGTTGGATCGGAATTGTGGCTGGGTCCCTGCAGATTATCTGGGGCTGGTTTACCGGGCGTTTTGAAGGTGTAACGCGCTACTTTGACAGCATGTCGCCCCGTGCGCGCGGGATCGTGATGATAACGGTTGCAGTTGCGATGCTGTTGGGGGTTGGTGCACTCATCGCCGGTTGGTATGCAGAATTTACAGCCGATCCCATCCCCGTATTAGCCGATGCGCTGGTGGCACCCTATAACATCGACATGCGTTATATCCCACCAGGGACCGCCAGCGCCGAAGCAATACGTCCGCCGAGTTTTGGCACGTTCACGTTTGTGTCGGAGGACATACCCGACGATTCGCGCCGCCTGGGGCTGCTCAACCAGTGTTTGCTGGCGCTCGAACCTGAAGACGAAAAACAGGAACCCTGCGATCTGAGTTATCGTATGACGGGTGTTGCATACGGCAAGTATATGAGCGGCGACCGCTCGGTTCACCTGTCGATCCAGCATTATGCTAACGAGACGCAGGCGTCTGCAAATACGCTGAGCCTGTTCCGTTATGCGCGCAGTATTGGCCAGACCGGTGATTTTACGTTGGGCGGTGTGGGCGAAGTCGATTATTTCTACAGCTACAGCGACGGCTGGGTAGCGTTTACCTGGGCGCGTGGTCCGTGGGTGTTGTCGTTGTCGAGCCGGTCATACAGCACATTCCAGGAATCGCTTGAGGTTTTCCCCTACTAAAAAAGCGAGGGACCGTGTAATCGCCGGTCCCTTTTGTTCTGACGCGTTGCCAATAATGCGTACAGCCACTGCCTGAACAACCCCGACAGACGCACGGTTGTTTCAGGCAGTGGTGATCTTACGGCCCGCCGCCGGGTCGTTTTGTAATTAACCGCACGTCAAGTATGCTAAAGCCGGTCAGCTAAAGCTGGTCAGCTAAAGCTGGACGGGGACATCCCCGCGCCGCAGCAGCAGCCCCGGCAGGGCGCGAATCTCGCGCAGCCCGAACCCGATCCCCGCGACAACAAACGTCACCGCGCCGGTTCCGGCCAGCACCATCACGCGCAGCGCTGTGATGATCACGCCGGGATCATCGTGCCAGCCCATCGCGCCGAGGCCCGCATCCACGAGCAGCACGGCGGCGCCCATCACCGCCGACGCGCCTAACGTGCGCAGCGTGGTCTGGCGCAGCATACGCCCGTCGATGTCTCCCCAGCGGCGGCGCAGGATCACCAGCAGCAGCGCCAGCTCGATCAAAAATGTGGCCGAATAACCGATCGCCAGCCCGCCCACGCCGGTTACGCCTGCCAGCCGGTCATTGAGATCACCCGCCGCGCCGGTGAGCGTATCCAGGGCCGCGCCGAAATCACCGGAAACGTACTGCTCGCCCCACTGCGTGATCGCGGCGCGGGCCGTGTCGTCAAACTGGGCCGTGTAGCCCAGGTACAGCCCGCCGACGATGATCACGTTGGCCACGGCGGCGATGGTGGCCGTCCACAGCGGTGTGAAAGTGTCTTTGTCGGCGTAAAAACTGCGTGCGATCACTTCGTGAATACTCTGGAAGATCAGGCCGAATGCAAAAAATTGCAGCGCGCCGTAAACCAGGGCGCTGTCATCGGCATCAAACGCGCCGCGCTCCAACAGGCTGATCATGGGCCGCCCGATCAGGATCAGGCCCAGCGCGGCGGGGATGGTCGCGATCAGAATAAACCGCACCGCGCCGGACATGGCGATGCGTTTGTTGTCGCGATCGCCCAATTCGCTGTAGGCGGCCAGCGTGGGAAACACGACAAATCCCATCGCGCTGCCGATCAGCGTTTCGGGGATGTTCATCAGGCGGTAGCCCCAGTCGAACGCGCTGACTGCGCCGCTGCCCATGCGTGACGCGATGTTGTTGAATACCAGCGTGTTAAACGTGACCACGCCCAGCCCGGCCACACGCGGGATCATGAGCACGATCACGCGTCGCAGCGCGGGATCACGCCAGTTGAGGCGCGGCGTCCAGCGCATCCCGTAGCGGATCAGGCCCGGAATCTGCACGCCGAGGTGCATGACCGACCCGATCACCGCGCCCCACGCGATCCCGTACACGTCGAAGGGGCCGATCAAAAACGCCGCGCCGAACAGAATCCCCACGTCGAACAGGATCGGGGCCAGCGCGGGCAGTAAAAAATGGTTGTGACTATGTAAAATGCCCTGGCACATGCCGCTGACGCTGAAGATCACGGTGCTGATCAACAAGATGCGCATCAGGGCGGCTGTCTGATCGATCTTGTCGGCGTCAAAACCGGGCGCGACAACGTGTTCGACCAGCCACGGCGCGACGATAAAGCCGATCACGCTCAACAGCAGGGTGACGAGCAGCACGGTATTGATCACGTTGCTGGCCAACTGCCACGCGTCACCGCGATCACCGCGTGCTAAAAAACCGCTGAAAATCGGGATAAACGCGTAGCTCAACGCGCCGCCGCCGATCAGCAGCACGATCTGTTCCGGGATGCGGTTGGCGGTTACAAACGCGTCCCATTCGTCGCCCACACCAAACACGCTGGCGATGATAAACGTCTGGGCCAGGCTGATCATTTTGGCGATGGCGAACGCCGTCATCAGGATCACGGTGTTGCGGGCCATGCTCTGGGTGCTGGCCTGCGTTGGCGCGGTAGAGGTGTGTGGCGTGTTGTTGGTATTCATGCGGTTTTCCGTATCCATTCGCTGATCGACCGGTGATAGTCGTTGGGGCGTTCCCACATGGGCAGGTGTCCCGCGCCGGGGAAAACGGCCAGTTGTGCGCCGGGAACATGGTCCGCGATCAGGTGAGCCTGGGTCAGAGGCACGATCGGATCGCGGTCCCCGGCGATAACCAGGGTAGGCGCCGTGATCGCGGGTAACTGATCGCTGATGTCGATATCCGGCATACGACCGAAGTAACACAGCATCGCGTCCCGATCAAGCTGCCGCGCGGACGGGTAGGTCTGGTCCAGCAGGTGGTTTAACTCAGGATGAGCGCCGATGGCCTGCCTGTCGGCTGCGCACTTATACACGCTGCCGCGAAACGCCGTGCGTGACCGTAAACTCCACCTGAAGTTTGCCTTAAACAACGTCCGGCCTAACAGGCCCCTCCGTGCCAACCGCTGGCCGAAGCCCATCTGGCCGATCCAGGTGCCCTGGGCAAATCCGGACACGATCACCAGGCTGCGCACAAGCGGCGGAGCGCACGCGGCCATTGCCAGCGCCGCGAATCCGCCGGTCGAATGCCCGGCCAGGATCGCGGGGCGATCGCCGGTAAGCTGCTGGACGGCGGCGCTCAGCACGCGGGCGATCATGCCGTCCGTCAGGTCGCGCGGCTCGAAGCCGGGCGGCACGGCTGCCGGGGCGTGTCCCGGCAGGCTCAGTGAATACCACGGGTGATCGTGTACATCCGGCGTTTGGCCTGCGGTCCAGAAGAAGATTGACGACGTGATGCCGTGAATGAATACCAGCGGCGTGCCGGGTTTATCTTGATTAAACGCCAGGGCCGCGATCCGGTGCCCGTCAATCGAAAGCGTGATCGGTTCAGCCATGTTGTTTCTGTTGCCTCAGGTGTGCGTCAGACTCATGATGCCTACTGTACCGTTTGTACGGGATCACGCAAGCGCGGGATCGCGCAAGCGCGGCGCGGGATTCGGATCATCGCATCTAATAAGCGTAGGTTTGTGATTGACGCCTTCCCCCTAAATCCCCCTTCCAGCCAAGCTGGACGGGGGACTTGAACACGCGCGATCGGCTGTTTTGGCCCCGCCCTGGCTTGGCCGGGGAGGGGCAGCCGGACGCAGTTCACGGACTGAAGTCCGGCGGGGAGGGGCGTTTTTGGTTTTTGAAGCAATAGCCCTGGGGATCGCGCAAGCTCTGCGCGTTCCCCGAACGCGTGAATCTGGCACAACAAACGCCGGGCCTCGGATGACCCGGCGCGTGTGATGAGGCGTCGAACCGGCTGGCCCGGCTTAATAGGCGACTGCCTGAAACTGTCCCGATTCAACCAGGGCTTTTGCTTCCTGGGCCGGGAAGAAATTGCTGTTGTACTTCAGTGACATGTTAAACAGGCCGATCGCGTTTTGGGTGTCGCCCTGTGCGGCGAACGCCATCCCCTCCCAATAGTAGGTTTCTTCCACAAACGGTGTGATGTTGCGGTTGGTTTCGGCCAGCGCCAGCACATCGTTATAGCGGTTGGTGTTGTAGTACGCCTCGTAGGGGCCAAACTGGTACCACAACATACGCCAGGGAAGCTGGAGCTGGAACGCGCGGTCATACGCGATCGCGGCGCTCTCGTAGTCTCTGAGCGCGACATACGAGCTGCCCATATTAAACCATGCCCACTTGTCTTCTTTATCATGCGCCGCTTCGGCGCGAGCGGTTTCGAGCGCCGCGCGGGCGGCGTAGTTGGGATCCACGTAGTCGCCCAGGATCGTGCGTAGTTCCATCTCGCGTGATGGTTCGTAAACCACGACAAACACGCGGTTAAAATGCCGCCAGTTCTGGTCCAGCACGCTGTACGGGTGCGGGCGGCCTTCGCCCTGGTTGCTGCCCATGTAACTGTCATACGCCAGGAAGTACTGGTTTTGTTCGTCGTAGCCCATCAACAGCAGGTAATGGCCCATCCATTCTTCACCCGCCGGTTGGAACCCTTTTTCGATGATCACCGGGAAACCACCCGACAGCAGGTGTTTAAGCAGTTGGGTCGTGCCGCCGATGCGGTACAGCGCTTTGATGCCGGTATTCTCGTTCACAAAGCGCACCATCTGCCACGGGCTGACGTTTTTGTCTTCGGTGTGCGGTTTCATCCACTTGGCCGCCGTATTCTGGTTGCTTGTCCAGCCATAATAACTGAGCGCCATCGTCATTGTGGTCGGGCCGCAGTTATTCCAGCCCTGCTGCTCATACGTGATGTTGTCGAGCCGCTGGTATGGCTGAAGCGGCGCTTCGGCGGGCTGAACCGCCGGGGTCCAGGTTGGGGCCAGGTTCGGCGTCGGACTGGCCAGCACCGGCAGCGCGGTAGGGGCCGGTGTGCTCACCGAGCCAACCGGGATTCCACCCCCGTCTTCCGAATCACCAGCCGGGAGTTCCGGGGAGGGTTGTGGAGTCGTTTCTTGACCCAGTGGTGTGTCATCTGACGGCGAGGGTGTCGCCGTGACCGGTGGGTTTTCGGTCAATAACAACTGCTGCGCGATATCACTATTGTTTTCTCCACCGATGGTGGGCAGCACTTCGAACGGCAGCGTGGGTTTGAAGTACGTCGCCAGCGGGAACATGTCAATGATACGTTGCTGGTAGCGCGGCTCTAGCTCGCGGAAGAACGGCGGAAAGGCAATAATGCCGATTATCAACATCACCAGCCCAAAAGCGCTCAACGCGCCGCCGATCACCAGGCTGGCTTTTACCCAACTGGGCAGCGCTTTACGCCGCCGCCGGGCTTGTTGTCGCCGCCGGACACCGGTTAAGGGCAAGTTGAGCGATCCCGGCACACCTAAATGTTCGTAGTCGTTCGGAACATTCGATGGAAGGCGTTCGCTTGGTGAATGTTTGTTTGGGTTATCCGAACTCATATACCTTGTTACTCCTTGACCACCAGAACAGCCGTGAATGCCGGATCAGGCCGGTATCATATTCGCTGGTAGTCATCTGTTGGCCGCTGCGCTGGCCTGTACTCACAATACATTCTCACTATCGCGCAGCCGGTTACGGTAGCTGTTTAAAACCTCCTTCGAGTCTACAGACTTCCTGGTCTGGCGCCAAAAAATTATGCCATCTGTCAACTCATTGGGATGCAGGGCACTATAGCAAATTCGGGACTACTTTACCAGGGTAGAACCAGTATTGCACAAGCGGGTTGGTTTTGCATCTGGTGCAACCTACGCTTACTAAACGGCAATCCGTTGACTTTTGTTATACCACCTCGTAAAATTCATCTATTCTTTATCGAGCCGAGCGAGTCTACCCGGTAGCGCGTGCTGCTGCTGTTTGTTGTTCTGGATAGAACCGGTAGAGATCGTAAGATACTACTTTGGAGGCACCATCTGCATGAAGGAATATACATCTGACTTATTGAGGAATGTTGCCCTGGTAGGCCACCAGGGCGCCGGTAAAACCAGTCTGGCCGAAAGCCTGCTGTTTAATACCGGCGCGATCACCCGTATGGGGAAGGTCGAAGAAGGTAACACAGCAGCAGATTTTGATGGGGACGAACAGGCGCGCACGCTGTCGATCTACACGGCACTGATTCCCGTTGAGTACGACGATTGTAAGATCAATGTGCTGGATGCACCGGGATTTATCGATTTTCTGGGTGAAGCCAAAAACGCGGTGCGGGTTGCGGATGCCGCCGTGGTCCTGGTGGATGCCGTCGCCGGGCCAGAGGTTGGTACCGAGATGGCGTTTGACTATGCCCGCGAATTTGAACTGCCGGTGTTGGTCGTGGTCAACAAGATGGACCGCGAGAACGCCAACTTTGACAATGCGCTGAAGGCCATGCGCGAGCGGTTTCCGCACTACCGGTTTGTGCTCGCTAACCTGCCGATTGGTTCCCAGGCGGATTTTGCGGGTGTGGTAGACCTGCTCAGCGAAAAAGCGTATATGGGTGCGGGCGAGACGACCAGCGATGTGCCGGGCGACATGGCCGACGAGGTCGAAGTGGCGCGATTGGAACTGATCGAAGCCGCTGCCGAAGCCGATGACACCCTGATGGAAAAGTATTTTGAAACTGAGACGCTCGACAGCGAAGAAATCCTGCGCGGGATACAAGCCGGGCTGGCTAATCCTGAGGCCCAGGTTGTGCCGGTGCTTGCCGTCAGCTCCACGCACAGTATTGGTGTGCTGCCGCTGCTTGGCGCGTTGAAACAGTATGTGGTGCCGCCCGGACAGCGCCGCGTGGCTGTGCAGGCCGCCCCGGATGCGGATGTTGAGTACCTCGAAGGCCCATTCGGGGATGACGGCCCGGCGATCGCTTATGTATTCCACAGCCACACCGACAAGTACGGCACCCTGACCTATTTCCGGTTGTTCAGCGGCTTGATTAAGGCGGGCGATTCGCTCAAAAATTTGAACGCGGACGAAGATGAGCGCTTTGGAACCCTGATGACCCTGCGCGGTGAGAATCAGCTTCCGCTTGATGTGCTGCACGCCGGAGACATTGGCGCTGTGGCCAAACTTCAAAAAACACACGTGGGGCATACGCTGACTAAGGGTTATAACATATTTGTGGCGCGGCCTGCGTTCCCGATGCCGATTTACAGTGTAGCGCTGCATCCCCGTACCCAGAGCGACAGCGCCAAGATGGGCGAAGTGTTGACCGGCATGACGAACAGTGATCCGACGCTCCGGTGGCGGTTTGACGGCAACGTCAAGCAGACGATCCTGGAAGGCATGGGCGGCACTCACATCGACGTCGCGATCAAGCGTGCCGACGCGATGGGTGTTGGCCTGGATACCAGCGTGCCCAAGGTGCCATACCAGGAAACATGCACCAAGTCCGGCACGGCGGTGTACCGTCACAAAAAACAGACCGGCGGTGCAGGCCAGTTTGCCGAAGTACACCTGCGTGTGGAACCGCTGCCCAGCCCAACGACCGGCGATGAGGACGTGGACGAGTTCGAGTTCACCAGCGAAGTGTTCGGCGGAACGATCAGCCAGCAGTTCATCGGCTCCACCGAAAAGGGTGTGCGCCAGGTGCTCGATGGTGGTGTTGTGGCCGGTTACCCTGTGAAGTACGTGCGGGCGGTGGTCTATGATGGCAAAATGCACCCGGTTGATTCCAAAGATATCGCGTTCCAGATCGCCGGGCGCGGGGCTTTCCGCGAGGCGTTTGAATCGGCGGGTCCGGTGCTGCTGGAGCCGATCATGAGTGTCCGTGTGACGGTGCCCGAAGAAAACATGGGCGATATCATGGGCGACATGAACTCGCGGCGCGGGCGTGTGCTGGGTATGGAAACCGAAGCGGGCCGCAGTGTGGTGACCATCGAAGTGCCGCTGGCTGAAATTCAGCGCTACAGCAATGACCTGCGTTCGATGACCGGTGGGCGCGGCGTATACACGATGGAATTCCTGCGCCACGAGCGTGTACCGGCTCACATCCAGAGTGAGATCATCGCCCAGGCGCAAAAAGAGAAGGAAGAAGGTTAACTAACACCGCCGGGTTGGCGGCAGGCGTTAGACTCGATACAGGGCCGCGATTTCGCAGCCCTGTTTTTGTTCGGATTGGACGGGTTGTGTACTGGCGCCTTGTGATGTGTCGAACGCGGCTATTCCCCGGAATCAGGTGTAGGGGTGGGCGTGCTCTCAGCGGGCGTGTCACCGGTGGGGATGGACTCGGCGGGGGGTGCGCCTTCGTAGGCCACCACGACCAGTTCCGTGTCGAGCTTTTCATCAGCAAACCCCAGCGGAATCTCAACGCCGAATTCCGCCGCGTCGATGATCACGTGTGCGGCAAGCGTCAGGGTATCGCCTTCAAGCGTTACCCGCGTCGGGATCTCGTAGTCTTTTACGACGCCGTGCAGCTCGATCTCGCCGCGCAGTGTGACATCAAACGGCGGGTTTAGCTCTGATGCCATGTCGTCACTATGGGCGATGAACGCGCCTTCGGGATATTTATCCAGTTCAAGCGCGTGCGCCATCACACTGTCGAGGGCTTCGTTACCCATGCTGAGCGTCCCGGCATCCAAAATCAAGTTGACGATCACACGCCAGCCGCCGGTTTCGGGCGATAGTTCGACCGTGCCGCGCGCCAGCCGGAACGAACCCTCAATATCACCCATGCGCGAATCGACCACAATGTCTAGCTGAGACTTATCGGGATTGGCGATGAAATAGCGCGACATTGGCAGCGGGATGCTGGTCGCCAGCACGAGGTCCTGTTTCTCAACATCGCCGCTCATCCACAATACCCCGCCGATCACGACGGCAGCGATCACCAGGCTGGGCAGTCCGATCAGGAGCAGGGTACGCGTTGAGGGGGGCCATAAAATCGGTGGAGGTGTGCCGGTCATCGTGTATTTGGCCTGCTGTCATCAAGCGGGATAGCTTTGCCACCCTGATAGATGCGATATGTGCGCTGCGGCCAGGTGACGATCCGCCGGAATAATGCCTGAGTCCACAGCGCGGGTGAGATAAACGTGTCAAGCATAAATAACTGGGCGTAGGCGGTCCAGTTGAACCCGTGCCCAAACCGGATACGGTCCAGTTCAAAGGCGAGCGCCATACGCAGCCACGCAAAAAACCACCAGGTCCGGCGGCCCCACCATACATCCTCGCGTTCGGTGATCCAGCCCAATATGAATCCAACGGTCAGCGGATTGGTGAACGGCCACGCCAAAAAATCGCGCAAATTATAGGCCCGGTTGATCGTCAGGATGCGGAGTAAATGGGCGGTCGCCTCGTTAAACGTTTCGCGTTCGGGCACGATATAAACGGGCACGTGGATCACGGCGATGCGGGTGCCGGATTCGTGCAGCACACGCCCCAACCGGATTTCGGCGGCGGCATCGTCCAACAGGTGCAGCAGGCCGCCTGCCGCGTCGAGCACCTCGCGGCGGATCACAATGAATCCGCTCGCCATTTCCTTGACACGGTTGCTGAGCGCGGCAAACGGCAGTCCCGCGGTATGCGCGTGGTTGATGTGCATCGCGGTCAGCATTTCGCCGCCGGTAGACACGGGCGCGCTGCCGCGCCGTTCCGGCTCGCCGATCAGCGGTGGCGCAAACGCAGCCCCCACGCCGGGATCGGCCATCGCGGCCAGGGCGGCATGCCACAATTCACCGCTGAGCTGGCTGTTTGGCTCGACAAACGCGAGCAGGTTACCGCGTGCGGCCAGGTACCCGGCGTTTTGGCTGTGGATCGTGTGCACATGATCGCCGGGTGGGCCGCACAACACGATCCGCACATGGTCGGGATAACTGGCGGCCACCTGTTGGGCCACAACATAGGCCGGGCTGTGTTCGTCTTCCAGCACCAGGATCACTTCATAATCATCGCTGGGGCCGGAGATGGCGAGCACGTGCAGGTGAGCCAGCGTGTCCGGCGTTTTGTTTCGCAGCGGGACGATCACACTCACGGATGGTGCCGTATCGGCAGCCGGTGTCGGAAGCTGTCGCCAGAAACGCCGGTTGGTCAGGTAGACGACAAACTGGTACAGGCTGGACACGATCAACGAGTTGACCAGGAATGTTTCAACCGCGTACAGTGCATACCGCAGGCGTTTAGGCATAAGTGTCTCCGGCATGGTTAACGGATAACAAGGGTGATGCCAATGGCCGCAATCGCCAGGACGGTCACGATAATCAACAGCGCGATATACAGGTTGGCGTTTTCGACGGGGTCGGATTCGGTGGCACGGCTGGTGTGCGCGTTCCTGGCTGGCGTGGGGGATTCGGCTGCTCCTGGGTGCGACACCCGGACCGACGCAAGAAACTGTTGTGTGTCCGGCATGGGCGGGTCGTCGTCTTTCCAGGGTGGCCGGGGCCGGGACGGTGCGATATCCTGGGTCAGTTCGTCGGGTATGGGCGGCGGCGCGGTGTACGCGTCCGGGGCCTTGTCGAACACCGGGTCGGGGCCAATGGGAGGCGCTTTTTCAGCTAGCGGGCTTGTGCCCAGTTCGCGGCGCAGGGTATTGTTTAACGCCTCGCTCATGGCTGCCGCCGTTTGATACCGGATGTACGGCAGCTTGGCCATCGCTTTACGCATCACGTCATTGATCGTAACCGGGAGATCGGCCCGGTATTTGAGCGGGTTGGGGATCGGTTCGGTCATGTGCTGGTGCATGATCGCCAGCGCATTTTGACCGTCATAGGGCTTGACACTCGTTAACATTTCATACAGCACCACGCCCAGCGAGTAAATGTCCGAAACCGGGGTGAGTTCTTCGCCCCGGCACTGCTCCGGTGACGCATACGCCGCCGTGCCGATAAAGCCGCCGGTCCCGGTCAGGGTGCTGCTCGCCTCCCGCATACGGGCGATCCCAAAATCGGCTAAATACGCCTGGCCCTGCGTGTCGAACAGGATATTTTCCGGCTTCAGATCGCGGTGAATGACTCCCTGTTCGTGGGCATAATCGAGCGCGCTGGCGACCTGGGCCAGCACCCGCGCGATCATACGCAGGCCCAGCGGCCCCTGTTCGATGAGAGCGTTTAATGTGCCGCCATCTACGAATTTCATCACGATGTAGGGCGCACCATCTTGTTCACCGAACGTATATAGGGGCAGGATGTG
The DNA here is from genome assembly GCA_016930015.1 of Anaerolineae bacterium. Taxonomy (GTDB): domain Bacteria; phylum Chloroflexota; class Anaerolineae; order Aggregatilineales; family Aggregatilineaceae; genus JAFGHR01. The sequence goes on from JAFGHR010000108.1 coordinate 28,454, forward strand.
CGGGTGTGTGAGTCGTGCCGCCATCTCTGCCTCGCGCTGGAAACGGTGACGCAGCGTATCATTGGCCGCCATATGAAACGGCAGCAGTTTGACAGCATACTGCTGATTGTTGGATACATCACGCGCACGATAGACGCTGGCCATGCCACCCGCGCCCAGTTGTTCCAATAACAAATAACCGCCGATGATCCTGCCGATCAGGTTATGTTCCATAGTTTTGCCAGAGTGTTGTCCGATAACGTGTGTTATGCGGCCTGAAACCCGATTTGGTGCTCAGTTTATCACACTTGGGCCGCCAGGGTGTAAACGCGCTGCGAGTGTTTGTTGCGAACCTGTAAAATCGTGGTGCTAGCGCGGGCGCACCGAGTGGGCTATGGCGTCGAGTACGTCGCGGGCGTCGTCATAACCGCGCCAATGAACGATCACGATCGCCAGCCAGCTTTGCGGCGCGGCGGGCAGCAGGATGATCGGTTGTGAGGCCGGGTCAGGCGGCAGTGTGCCGGGCAGCCGGGTGCCCGCGTAGCGCGACGTGTCAAACGGATCGTATACCGGCGTCACGTAGTTGCTGTGTTTCATACACGCAAATACATCTGCCGGGCCGCGCCCGATCTGGTTCTGGCATGCGCGTGGAATGCCGTACACCGCGGTCGGGTTGATCCACTTCACGGCCAGCACGATCGATGCCGTATCATACGGGCCGTTCGGCGCGACCGGCTGATCGGCCAGGATCACGGTGGCGCTGGGAACCGGTGACAGCACGGTCGTGTTGGCCGTGACGGTGGTCCAGTTTTCCGGATAGTCAAAGACGATATCCAGGCCGGGATTACGGTAGGTCGCGCCCAGGCTGGGGCCGGGATCGTGCAGCAAGACAACCAGTGCCACGATCGCGATCACCAGCGCCACCGCCGACACGGCAATCGTGACGTAGATCGTGAGTTGATCACGCGGCATACGCTGCCACCACGCCACACTACCCGGCGTGGGTCCGCGCTTTGACGCGGTCAGCGGTTGAATCCGGGGCGCTTCAAGCGGCGTATCCTCAGGAACGGCTGCCGGTTCAAGCGGGGCGGGCTTCTCCGGTACAAAAAACTCGGTAGGCGGGTCGTCGTCCAGCAGGTCGCTGGCCGGTAACGGGTCCAGCACGTCGTCAACGAACGCATCATCAATGAATGCCGCGTCGTCAGCGAGCGATCCGGCGTCGTCCAGGTCAAACCCGTCCATATCATCAAACCGGTCGGCAATGCTGTCAATGTCGGCAAACAGGTTGCCGCCAGCATATATTTCGCCGTCGGCGAACAACATGTCGTCGTCTGGATCACCGTCATCTGGCTCGCCGTCGAACGCCAGATCACTATCCGCGTCAAAGGTTGGCATGGCTTCGTCTGTATTCCAGGCCGGTTCTTGCGTGGTGCCGGATTCTGATGTGTCGGCGGCGAGCGTGTCTTCCTGGGCTGTATCGTCCGCTGGTGACTCAGATGCATCGGGCGATGGTGTGTCAATGTCTGGAAAAACGCCCTCATACGCCATTTGCGCTGTGAAGACGGGTTCCGGCTCCGGCTCTGATGGCGGCGGCCAGGCTGGCGGCGGTGGTGGCGGCTCGCCGTGAAGCCAGGAGTCATCATCAACGCCGCGCGGCATCACGTTCAGGTGCAGCGCCGCATCCAACGCTTCGCTGAAACGCAGGGCGGACGGAAACCGTTCGTCAGGCAGCTTAGCCAGCGCCCTGGCCAGCACGGCGTACAGTTCCAACGGCAGGTTGGGGTTATGGGCGATGGGATTGGGCGGCGGCTCCAGCATGTGTTTTTTCATCAACGCCAATGAACTGGGCGCTTCGAACAGCGGGCGGCGGGTGAACATCTCGTAGACCATCACCGCCAGCGAATAGATATCACTGGGGCGGCCTATCGCTTCGCCTTTGCACTGTTCCGGCGAGGCATACGCGGCTGTGCCGATAAAACCGCCCTCGGTCGTCAGGCGCGGCCCCTGCTGGATCACGTAGGCCACGCCAAAATCGGCCAGGAACGGTTTTCCGGCGGCATCCAGCAGAATGTTACTCGGCTTGATGTCGCGGTGGATGATCCCGCGTGCATGGGCATAGTCGAGGGCGCTGGCGATCTCGCGCGTGATCTGGCCCACCTGGTTGATCGTCAGGACTTTTCCCCGCATCAGGTCACCCAGCGAATGCCCGGTCAGCAGCCGCATGACGAGGTAGGGCACGCCGTTATCCTCGCCGTAGTCGTACACCGGCAGGATGTGAGGATGCTTAAACCCGATCAGGGTCCGGGTTTCACGCTCGAAACGTAGGCGGGCGTTTTCACTGTCAACACGATGGCGAGCCAGCACCTTAAGCGCGACATCGCGCTGTTTGCGGGCGTCATACGCGCGGTAGACGATCGCCATACCGCCCGACCCGATTTTTTCACGGACGACGTATGGCCCGATGGTGTCGGGTAGCGGTCCGGTTGACATGCGCTCTAGTCTCCATCAGATACGGTTCCGATCCCTATTGCCCGGCTGGGGCCAGGTGCGCCACCAGCCAGCGCGTGGTGATATCGAACAGGTCGCGCCGCCAATCCGGATGCCTGAAGGTATGATCGGCGCCGCCGATGGTGTGCATCTCGCCCCGGCTGCCCAGCGCGTCAGCAAGCGCCTGCGCTTCGTCGAGTGAGATGGTTTCGTCGTCGGTGGCCTGGATCACGAGGCCGGGGCCGTTGTAGCGTCGCAGGGCGCCGGTGATGTCTTGCGCGTGCAGCGTCGGCGTAAAGTCCGGCCCGACGAGCAGCCCGCCAATACGGTTATCCGCTTTGATTAACAACGGATGGTGTGCGGGCAAGCCTACCGCGTTCCACAATACGACCGCCTTCACACGCGGGTCCTGCCCGGCCAGCAGCGACGCGACTCCGCCCCCCAGGCTCAGGCCGATCACGCCGATGGAATCGGGATCGATTGCCGGTTGGGCGCCCAACCAATCGATGGCCGCCGTCGCGTCGTTGACCTCGGTCTGGATGGTGAACTGGTCAAAGGTGCCGTCGCTGTCACCGCTGCCGAAAAAGTCAAACCGCAGCACAGCGAACCCGGCATAAACCAGGGCATCAGCCGCCTGCACAAACAGCCGTTGATCCTCGATATGGTTACCGGTGAACCCGTGCAGCAGCATCACAGCGGATACCGGTTCGTTGTCCGCCGGAGCGCTGGCCTGAGGCACGTGGAACATCCCGCGCAGGGTGCCGAGCGGCCCCGCAAACGCGACCTGCCGGATCACGTGCTCACGCCGGGGCGGCGGTGTCTCGCGCATCTGTTCGATCGCGCTGCGGATCGTGTCGTAGGTGATCCCGGCGTCGGCCAAAATACTCGCGATCTCGGTCCGGTGTTCGCTGGCAATTCCCAGGAACAGGTGTTCCTGGTCGATCAGGTCATCGCCCAGGCGGCTGGTTTCTTCTTCTGCGATCTCGATCAGGCGCCGGGTTTGTGGTGAGATATCAAACCGCTCCTGGTCAACCGGCGCGGCGCTGATCTGGCTTTTGGGCGTGTCAGCGAGCAGCCGGGTCACCTTGCGCCGGATGGCGGGCCGGTCAACCGCCATAGTGTCCAGAATCGCCGGGATGGTGCTGGCCGTTTGTTTCAGCAGCGCCAGCAGCAGGTGAGCGGTATCGAGTTGTGGGTGCCCGTAGTACCGTTGGAACTCGTGAGCACGGGCCACCGCGTCTTGCGCACGCTCGGTGAAGCGTTCGTAATCTAACATTGGCCCCTCTCCTACGCCTATTCGGCGTTGTCCGTGTCCTCATCATCGGCTGGGGTATCGTCTTCGGAATCGTCGGCACCGGGAGCGCCGCCACCGATAAAGCGGTTGCGGATGCCTAGCAGCCCTTTCATCATACGCTGGCGCGTGTTGAGGTTCTCCACATAGTCCAGGCCGACTTCGTAGGTGCTGGCCGCCTGCATAATCTTGCCGCTGCGCAGTTGCAGATCGGCGATCGCCAGCACGGTCTGGCCGTAGTTTTCTTCCTCGCCAAGTTCCTGGAACATGGCTGACGCTTCGCGGTAATTGGTGATCGCCTGTTCGGTGTTGCCGATCTTGGCATACACGCGGGCCATGTTGCCCAATACCTGGGCGGTGCGGTTGGCGTCGTTCATCTGGACAAAAACGGCGTGCGCGGCGTTCATCTGTTCCAGCGCGTCGTCATGCTGTCCCAACATGTGATAGGCCAGCCCCAGGTTAACCTGCATTTCGGCTACCATGTCGGCAGCGCCGTCGTCTTCATAAATGGTTATGGCTTGTTTGAAGGTGTCGATCGCCAGTTCGTAATCGTGCTGCATAAACTGCTGGATACCAGTGTCTTTGAGTTCATCGGCGGTTGGCATAGGGTTTTCTCCTCTACAGTCGAAAATAACACGTGTGACAATAACATACAGGGTTATCACTTCAAAATCCCAAAATGTCCCTCCCCCGCGCGACCGTTGGTCGCGCACCCCCCGGCCAAGCCAAAGAGGGGCCAAAACACCGGCTGCGGTGTTAAGTCCCCCGTCCAGCTTGGCTGGAAGGGGGATTTAGGGGGAAGGCGTCGCTCAAAAACACAATCACTCATTTGAAGCGATTGCCCTGCAATAACATAACACGTCGTGGCTGTGAATGGACGCACGCCGCCTTCATTATAGATCGAATTGCCACTTGTGCAGCAGAGGGCAGACCGTTTACACACTCACCCGGTGATCGTGATCGTGCCCGCCGTGACGTAGTCGGCGCCGCCGGTTGTGGGCAGCACCACGCCATCCCACCACGTGTACAATTTCACGCCGACGGTGTACGTACCGGGCGGCAGGCTGCCGGGCAGGGCCAGGACATGGCCGTCAAAAATGAAACGATCGGGCGTCCACTGGCTGGTGGGTGCGCTGCCGTTAGCCGGGAAGCCGTCATGCTGCGCCCGCAGTTGGCCGGACTCATCCAGCAGGAACACGGACACGCTGTAATCAACCGGGGGCGGGGTGTCGGCGTGCCACCACAATTGAATCGAGGCGTTTGCGCCGGGCGCGGCATGATCCGGCAGCGCGATTTTGCATAATTCGACCGCCGCCGACTTGTCCGGCGTGCTAAAAACGGCCAGCGGCGTCTCCAGCGACGACAGGCGATCGTAGCGGTGCGCGTAGATCGTGGAGTCGTGGTGATGGTAGGTCAGGGTGCCGGTGCGCACAAACCCTTCCAGCGCCAGCAGGTCGATCACGTCGTGTTTTTTGAACTCGTCGCCCCAATACGGCATCCATAAGCCGTCGGTCTGGTCGATCCAGGCTTTGACGTTGGGCAGGAAAAAGTACCCGTAGCGTTTGCGGTAGTCGTAGAGGGATACGACTTTATCGGCGTGTTCGACCGGTTTCGCCAGGATCGTATCCGGGTTTTCGTCCGGCAGCGCGAGTTTGAGCTGGTACCACAGCGCCCCGTGCGCGCCCTCGACGTCCAGCAGCACCGGTTCCCCGGCGGGATAATTGGCGGCGATATCGGCGGCCATCTCGCGCCAGGGCGGTTTTAGGAAAAATGAACTCGTCGTTCCCAGCCCGTTGACCACGATCAGCACGATGATCCACGCGCGGCCAAAACGCTCGAACGCGGTCAGCCCAAAGCCGATCAACAGCGCGGCGGCGGGCAGAATGAACGCGATATTCCGGTCGGTCAGCAGCGGGTAACGTTTGTGGAAGGCCACCGATATCACGATCGGCAGCGCGAACCACAGCGCGACCAGCAGGGTGCTCGCCATGCGGCGGGGGCGCGGAATCCGGCGCATGGGACCGGGCACATTGAAGAACGGGCCGACCGTGCCGACCAGCAGCAGCAGCCCGTTCAGCGCGACAGGCGTACCGAGCATATCCACCGACATGATATCGAGCGTTTTACGGTCAAACGGCCAGCCCAACGTGGTGAGCACCGTGTCATCGACCGGCGTTTGTATGTACTGCATGATCGCGACCATCAGCCAGGGCGCAAACGCGGCGACGATCGCGGTGTTGTGTATGATAAACCGCGTCCACTGCTGGCGGTCGCGCAGTGTGATCAGCGCGTGCAGGCCGATCGCCAGGTTGACGAGCGTACAGTAATAGTGCAGGTACACGCCCAGCACGCTGAACAGCACGTAGCCGAGCGCGTTTGCGCGGGTGGGACGCTCCCGCCAGCGCACGTAAAACAGCGCGATTGTGATCATAAAAAAGAACACAATCGCGTAATGGCGCACTTCCTGCGTCAGCACGACGTGTTTATCCATCAGCGTGAAGGCCAGCGCTGCCCATACACCCGCCGCCGGGTTGAACAACGCCCGGCCCAGCCGGTACAGGAGCGCCACACTCGTCACCGAAAACAGCACCGGCAGGTACCGCAGCGCGACGACACTCCCCCCGACGAGCGCTTCCCAGCCGCGCAGCATAAGCTGCCATTCCGGGCCGTGATGATCGTCCACCATCAGCATGATCACGTCGCGGGCCGAATCGCCGCGTGCCAGCCACAAGGACCAGCCTTCATCACCCCAGAGTCCCTGGGCGTTGAGGTCATGAATGCGCAAATAGGCCGCCAGGACCAGGATCAGCGTCATGGCGTAGAACGGCCAACGGTGCGCGGGGCGCGTGCGTGTGTGTGTATTCATGGCGGCGATTGTACCGCGTTCACGGTGACGGGGGAAGGGCGGGGGCGGTGTGGGGTTCGCGGGCGAAGCCACCGCAAACAGGTTGCCGCGTGAGGAAAAACAAAACCCGGCAGCACACCATGCGCGCAGCCGGGAGCGTTTGCCCGGATAGAACCGATCCGGTCCGGATCGGATTGATCCGGGGCGGGATTACAGCGTGATGTTTAGAAGCGCCTCGGCAATGCCGCGAAGCTCGCCGCTGGACATCTGCGAGAGTTTCATGGCGAGTTCGATGTACGACTGGTTGACCGGCGCGGCGACAAAATGGCGCATAGCTTCCGGCAGGTTGGCAATGGCTTTCAGGTCCTCTTGTAATGCCAACGCCTGGCCGACCCGGTTGCCGTCCTCTAAAAAGTACGAGAGACTCACGCGGCACGCCTGCGCCAGCGTCGTCAGCACCGGCACCGGGATCGTGCGCTGTCCCAGTTCGAACGCGGTCACGTCACCGGCGGAAATGCCCGCCTCACCGGCAAGCTGTTCGGGTGTCAGGTTAACCTGTTCGCGGGCGGCACGCAGCAGCGCCCCGATCAGCCGGTTGCGCAGGGTGACGTACTCGCCGGTCTGGACGCGTTGGCCTTCACTCTGCTGGAGCAGTGTTTCCGTGCCCCAAAAATGGCTGATCGGCACGCTCAGCGTATAGGCCACCAATTCCAGTTGGGGCAGGCTGGGCATGGTTTTGCCCAGTTCCCACTGAGTCAGGGTTTCGACGTTGACGCCGACTCGTTCGGCACATTGATCTTCGCTCATGCCCGCGGCCTGGCGTGCATCACGGATCAGCACGCCGAGAATACGCGCCCGCAGTTGGTACAGCTCCTCGAAGTTACGCGGGGCCTCTTTGATGGCTTTTTCGTCGGCATGTTGGCGCAGGCGGGCAGCAATATCGCTAAAGCTCATAGTTCTATCTCCCATGACGGGGTGTACGCATTTGTTTGACATTATACGGAGTCTGTCACCGCCGCGCAAAGCATGTGGGTCCACAAAAGCATGTGGGTCCACAAAAGCATGTGGGTCCACAAAAGCGTGTGGGTCCACAAAAAGCATGTGGTACACTAACGCGCGGTGCAAAAAAAACGCACACGGCACACGATTACACACTGTGCGTGCAGGAGGTCGAACGATGGACGGATGGACAAACGCGCTTCAATCGGAACGTGCGCGGCGTCTTATGATCTGGGCAGTCCTGCCCGTGATCGTGTACACGCTGGCGGCGGGCGTCATCACGTGGCCGCTGCTGCGCGATATCACGACCCACGCCGCCGGGGCGGGCTACGGCGACAGCACGGTGGCGATCCGGCATGCGTGGTGGGCGCGTGAGGCGCTGCTGGACGGCAAGAATCCGTTTGAACACCCGCTGCTGGTCTATCCGGACGGTTTTACAAGCTGGCTGCAATTGGGGCAGCCGGTGCAGTACGTGTTGGTCGGATCGCTGGGCGTGTTATTTTCGCCGGTGGTGGCCTTTAACGTGGTGATGCTGCTGGCGCTGGTGCTCGATGGTGTGGCCGCGTATATCCTGGGTATGCGCCTGAGTGATCGCCGCCCGCTGGCGGCCCTGTTGGGCGGGCTGGTGTTTATGGCGTTCCCGGCCATGCAAGGGCATCTCAACGCCGGCCATATCGGGATTGTGCTGCTGTGGCCGCTGCCGCTGCTGGCGCTGTGTTTGTGGCGCGTGGTATACGATGGCGCGGGCTGGCGCAGCGTGGTTTGGGGCGGGGTGTGGTTTGCGCTGACCGCGCTCGGCAACGTGTCGCTGACCGCGTATACGCTGTTCCCGCTGATCCTGTTCGCCGGGCTGTACGGCCTGCTGTGGGAGCGTGCGCGCCTGTTCCCGCGTGATGTGCCGCTGCGTGACCGGCCCTGGATCAAGGTGGGGGGCATGATCGCGCTGGGGCTGCTGTTCGTCGCGCCGTTTTACGCGCCGCTGGCGACCGGCGCCGGGCAAGATGAACTGTCCAACGTGACCGAAACTGGGCGCGTGACCTTCAGCGCGGATGCGCTGGCATTCGTGACGCCGTCGCCGTTCGGGTTTTGGGACGAGATCGGGGCCACAAATGACATCATGCGTGACGTGCTCGGCACCAATTCCGCCGAGGGAGCCGCTTACCTGGGCGCAGTGGCCGTGATCCTGGCCGCGATCGCGCTGGCGCGGCGGCGGGCAGCGCGGCTGTGGCTGGTCGTGGCGCTGGGCGCGATGCTGTTTTCGCTAGGGCCGCTGCTCAAGTGGCGCGATGCGCCGGTCGAACTCCGGTTTGAGGACGTCGAATCTTATGTAACATTACCCTGGGCCGCGTTCCAACGGCTGCCGGGTTTTGAAACCACGCGCACGCCGGGCCGTTTTAATCTCGTGACCGGGCTGGCGCTCAGCGCACTTACGAGCACCGGGGCGGCTGTGTTACTCGGCTGGCTGCGGCGGCGCGCGGTCCGCGTAGGGCTGGCGGCGCTGCTGGGCGTGGTGATCGTGCTCGAATACCAGTTGTTCTGGCCGTGTATGACCATGGACGCCCGCCAGCCGGATTATTTCGAACAGCTTGCCAGGGCCGATGACGTGCGCGCCGTGCTGACCGTCCCGGCGGGCGACCTGCTCGCGACCAAAACGGCCATGTTGCAGCAGACGGTTCACGGCAAGCCCATGATCGCCGGGCACACGCTGCGCCGCACGCCGCAAGACCCGGCGGTCCTGGCGATCCTGGGATTGGCGGCGGGCGCTGACTCACCGGACGGTGTGCCCGCTATCCCGCGCGCGTTTGTGCCGTACCTGTTATCGTCGGCAGGCGTGGACCGCGTGATCGTGGAGCGCCCGTATGTGCCGGACGCGAATGCCACCGTCGCACGGCTGACCGCGATTTTCGGTGAGCCGGAATATGGCGACGAAACGATCACCGTTTTTGTCGTGCCGCGTGTGCCGGACCCACCGCCCGATCTATCGCTGGTTGTTGCCGCCAGCGCGGACGGGTGGAGTATGCCGGTTGATACCGGGGCATTTTGGGGGGCGTTCCTGGCGGATGAGGGCGCGTGGTACCTGTATACGCCGCGTGAACAATACGGCGATCTTGTATTCCGCGCGGCGGCGTACCGCGTGCCCCGGCGGATCGGCGTGTGGCTGGACGGGCATCTGATCGATGTGTTGACCGTGCGCGAAGATACGATCCGGCTGCCGCTGTGGCTGGATGCGGGTTACCACACCCTGCGCTTTGAGGCGCGCGACGGCTGCACCGATTACCCGTTTGACCTGTTGTGCTGGAATGCGGCGTCAGTGTCACCCGCGTGCGGTACGACTGATCCGCCAGCGTGCATCAGCGTGCTAGTTGGCCCGCCCACGTGGGAACCTGCCGGATCGCTGCCCACGCCGCTAAACGTCCAGCTTGACGGCGGGCTGCAACTGCGCGCGTATACGGTCGATGTGTTGGATGATATCCGCGCGGTGGACGTCCGCCTGTTCTGGGAATCGGATCGCCCGCTGCCGGGCGATTACGCGCTGTTCGTGCACCTCACCGATCCCGACAGCGGCGAGCCGCGCGCCCAGTATGACGGATTCCCGGCCCTTATGACTGGAAAGTGGCCATCAAACACGCGCTGGCAGTCTAACGCCCGGATCACGCTGCCGGACGATCTGCCTGCCGGAACTTACACGCTCAGCGCGGGCTGGTTCCGCCCGTCGGACGGGGTGCGCCTGGGCGTGCGCGGTGATCATCCGGGCGCGTCGGCGGATATGATCATGCTCGAAACGGTGACCGCGCCCTGAAGGGCGGGCGTGCCCTAAGGGCGCGCGTGTCCTGAGTTTATGCACAGGGCTATCGCTTCAAATGGCCGATTGGGCTTTTGATGCAACGCCTTCCCCCTAAATCCCCCTTCCAGCCAAGCTGGACGGGGGATTTAACGCACGAACAAGCGGTTGTTTTGCCCCTCTTTGGCTTGGCCGGGGAGGGGCAGCCGGGCGCGGCCCTCAGGCCGAAGCCCGGTGGGGAGGGGCGTTTTTCGATTGTAAGGCGATAGCCCTGAGTTTATGCAGGTCCAGCCTTGATTTTGGGCGCGAAAGGGTTAAAATTGATTAAACGTGCGAGAGTAGCCGGTTGGCTACTCTCGTTTCTGTCACAGTTATAGGGGAAAGTGCCAGATACGCACGGGTTCCATATTATGAAAGGTCGGGGTGTTTATGCTCAAGCGATTCGTACAAATTGTAAGGGCGCATCCAATCCGGTTTCAGATCGTGGCAATTACCGCGATCGTGATCGTCTTGACAGCGGCAGGCGTTCTTTACCCATCAACCAAGTTTGGTTACTTCCTGATCATTTTGCTGGCGGTGTTGAATCCCAGGCTGCGCGGGTTTGTGCTGGATTTCGCCCCGTTTATCGTGCTGCTGGTGACATACAGCCAGCTTCGCAGTTATGCCGACAACCTGTCGGTGACGGATATCCACATCACCGACCTGATCAAGTGGGAACGCGCCATATGCGGCGGCGTGATACCGAGCCACGTATTACAAACGAAGCTGTCCGGGCAGTTTTATTCTGGAGCGCTGAATGTGGTCACCAATGCGTTTTACCTGTCGCACTTCATCACCCCCGTGATCGCGGCGGCGGCGTTGTGGTGGAACCGGCGGACGGCGTACTGGTCATACATGATCGGCCTGGTGGTGTTGTCCTATGCCGGGTTCCTGACGTACATCCTGTTCCCGGCGGCGCCGCCGTGGTGGGCGACCGAATACGGGTATCTGCCCACCGAGCCGGTCACGCTCAACCTGTTTGTGATCTCGGCGGATACGGTGCGTTCGGCGGCGAACCCAGTGGCGGCGGTGCCATCGCTGCACGCGGCCTACCCGACTTTTATCGCGCTCGTATCGGTCGCGGTGTGGGGACGCCGGGCGCTGCCCGTGTTCCTGCTGCCGGTTGGCGTGGCGTTTTCGACGTTTTACCTGGGTCACCATTACGTGGTTGATGCGCTGGCGGGCGCACTCTATGCGCTGGTGTGCTTTGGCACCGTGTTTATGTGGCTGTACAGGCGTGAGTTTTCGCTGGAATCCCTGTTCGCCAAAAGGACTGACTCAGCGCGAACCGGCGATCATCAAACCGCCCATTCGGTCCGCCGCACGTTGCATTAGTAACGATACCGGCACTGCAACCAAAAACCCGGCGAACGACACCAGCCGGGTTTTTTTGTGGGTTGTTAGCCTGGATCAGCCAAAGAGCAGGCGCGGGATGTCGCGCGGCTTGGGCATGTTACCCATCAGCAGCGTGTTGACGCGGAACAGCCGCCCGGCCATCCACATCACCGCCATCACGCCGCCCACCAGCAGCGCCATGCTCAGGATCAACTCCCCGGCGGGGACATCGGTCACAGACAGGCGCATGATCATCGACAGCGGTGACGTGACCGGTATCATCGACAGCACCGTTACCAGCGTGCTGTTCGGGTCTTCGGCAAAAATGCTGATGAAGAAAAACGGCACGACCGCGGGCAGCGTGACCAGCACCACAAAATTCTGGCTTTCGCGCACGGATGTGCTCAACGCGCCGATGGCGGCCATCAGGCTGCCGAAGAACAGGAAGCCCAGCAGGAAGTAGATAATACACAGGGCCAGCGTGCCGGTGCCGACCTCGATGTTTTGCAGCGAGTCGATCACGTCGCTGACCTGGCTGCCCAGGAATACAAACGTGCCGAGCAGCATAGCCACTTGCAGCAGGGCCAGCAGCCCTTCCGCCAGGATTTTGCCGACTAACAGGGCCGTGGGCTGGACCGACGACAGGATGATCTCCACGATGCGCGATTCTTTTTCCTGTACCACGCTTTGCATCAGGTAGCCGCCGCCCCAAAACAGGCTCATCATCATGATCATACCGAAGCCGTATACCAGCATGAGGTTGCTGTTTTCGTTGCCGGTTTCCGCTTCACCAGACGCCGCGACGGTGTGTTCCGTGATCACGGCTGGATCGCGCAGGCGTAAGTAAAGCTGCTCGTAGGGCTGGGCATCCACGTTATACAACAGGCTGCGCAGGATGTAGTCTGTGATGGTTTCTTCGCTGGACATGACTTCGATGTTCAGCCCTTCGAAGTAAACCGTGATCTCGCCGTCCTCAATGTAATCGGGTTCGATGACATACAGCACATCGACATCACCGTCTTCCACGGCGCTTTTACCGGCGTCCACCGTGTCGTAGCGCACGATCATGTTTTTCAGGCAGTACGGCGAACTGACACGTTTGATCAGGGTGCTGCGAACCATGCTCGGATCGGCATCCTGGCGCAGTTGGGCCGCCTCGTCGTTGGTCGCCTGGCAGGTCACGCGTTCGTAGGTGTCGGGCGCCGGGAACAACTGCTGCGGCGTGCGGTCCACATAGCCGATATGGTCATTACTTTCGTTCACCTCGGTAAAGGGTTTGGCCGGTTCGTCGCTGCTGCCTTCGCTGCTTTCCTGGTAAAGCTGGTAGCCAAAGAAGGCCACGATCACCAGCAGCGGCACGGCGAATGTAATGAACAGGTACGATTTACGCCGCAGTTCGCGCCGCAGTTCGTACAACAGGACAACATGCCAGTTCGTCATCGGCCTAGAATCCCCCATTTCCTGGTTCGAGTCGGTTTCTTAGTTACTTGAACGCCGTTTTCTTTGGCAGAGGTGAGCACGGTGTGCCCCTCACGCAGCGCCCGCCACACGGTGCGCGGAGTCAGGGGTTTACCATACATCAACATGCCCAGGCGGAACACCTTGGCCGCGAGCCAGACGGTCACCACCACCGACATGACCTGGATCATCAGGCTGAGCGCGATCTGCCAGGCGGGTACACTCGTAAAACCGAAGCGCATCAGCATCGCGACCGCGGCGGTCAGCGGGAAAAAGCTGAACACAACCGGCAGTGTGCCGTTCGGGTTGGTGATGAACATCACCGAGAGCATGAGCGGCAGCACGTTGATAAACGTGAAGAAACCCGCCACCTGGCGGCTTTCAGCTTCCGCCGTGACCGATGCCCCGATGCCCAGCATCATGGCTGAGAACAGGAAAAAGTTCGCCAGAAACATCGTGATCACCAGCGCGATGTCAGCAGGCTGGAACGCGGCGCCGGACAAAAACTCCTGGGCATCCTTGTTGATCATGGCGATAGCGGCGCCAGCTATCGCCCAGAACACCACCTGCGTGATCGCCAGCGCACCCAGCCCCAGCAGTTTACCCCACAGCAGTTCGATCGGGCGCAGGCTGGTCGCCAGGATTTCCATCAGGCGGTTTTCCTTTTCATCGACAACCCCGCTCATGAAAAACTGCGCGGTGCTGTTGGTCGCCATGAAGTAGATCATCACGAACACGAACGGCAGCATGACCCGGCCCATCAAGGCCGAGTCGCTCAGTTCCTCGCCGGTGTTGATATCACGGATCGTGACTTCGACCTCGCCGCCCAACCGCTCGGTTGACACCGGCAGATCGCCGGGCGCCTGGGCCGCGATCTGCTGCCGCATAAAGTCTTCGATGTCGCTGTGCAGAGCTGCGGGTACGTTTTTACGCGCATACAGGTCAACGCTGCCGGTCAGCACGTACAGATCGGGTATCACAAAAAACGCGTCGATTTCGTTATCAACAAGCTGGCGGCTGGCCGACTCGTGCAGCGCGTCGAAATAGGCCGTTTTTGCGGCGGCATCGGCGGTGTCGCCGGGTACGGCTAACGTATCATCCACGACCGGTTGGTAATCGCCGGGGTTGTAGTCCCCGTCGAGAGAAATCCCGGCGCGGTTGATGTACGCTACACGCTGGAAATCATCCAGGTTGGTTTCGCGGCTTGCGGTAAACTGCACGATCAGGAACATGGCCGCAAACGAGATCAGCGGGACGCCAAACGCCGTGAACAAAAAAGCTGGCCGCCGGAAATTGACCAGGTATTCGCGGCGCATGACATGCGCGATTTTTCGCCACGTTAACATGCGTTCAGCCTCCGTTCTGGCCGTTGCCGGAAACGGCAACTTTGATGAAGATTTCGTTCAGGCTGGGCACAGCCAGCTCATAACGACGAATGTGGTAAGCATCGCTGACGGCCAGGGTTTCCATGATCATGTCCGGCGTGACGCCATCGGCCAGACGCAGCAGCACGCTGCGCCCGTTGTCGTTTTGCTCGACGCTGGAAACACCTGCCAGCGCCGACCAGTCACCTTCACCCTCAACGATGACGGCATTTTCTGCAAACCGCTGGCGCACGTCGTCCACCGCGCCGTAAAGCACCTGGTGGCCGTGATCGATCATCAGCAGGCGGTCGGCCATGGCTTCGATCTGGTGCATCTGGTGGGTAGACATCACAATCGTGACGCCTTCGGCGTTCATTTCGAACAGCAGGTCTTTGATCAACTGGGTGTTGACCGGGTCCAGGCCAGAGAGCGGCTCATCGATGATCACCAGGTCGGGCCGGTGCAGGATCGTGGCGATGATCTGGACCTTCTGCTGCATCCCCTTGCTCAGTTCGCTGACCTTACTTTTGGCGTGCTCGCCTAACTCAACGTATTCGAGCATTTCCAACGCGCGTTTTTGTGCGTCCTGCCGGGACATTCCCTTGAGCTGCCCCAGGTAAACGAGCACATCCAGCACGGGCGCGTTTCGATACAGGCCGCGTTCTTCGGGTAGATACCCGATGTGATCTTTGGTTTTTTCCGATATCGGACCGCCCAGCACGGTTATCGTGCCGGTGTCGGGCCGGAGAATGTCCAGGATCATACGGAGTGTGGTAGTTTTGCCTGCCCCGTTTGGACCCAGCATCGCAAAGATTTCACCGCCATATACCTCAAAGCTGAGGGCGTCGACAGCGGTAAAAGTCCCATAATTTTTGGTCACGTGCTCGACGCAGATGGCGCTGTCAGTCGCAGTGAGTGACATGGGGTTGTGCTCCTCGTGATATGTTTATAAATGGATCAATGAGTGAGTGCAATGTCTGTTATAGTGTTATACGATCAATGGGGAAAACCAGGACGCCATTATAACAGAAATGTCGGGCAGTGGGAGCGATGTCAGCCGTTTTTCAGCCGGGTGTCAGGTGATTCAAACACAACACACCGCCGGACGGTGTGCACCAGTCCGGCGGTGGATACAGGCAGGTAAACAGAGTGATGGGTTAGAACTCGCCGCCGCGCACGACGTTAAACCAGCCGGGGACGTCCACAATCCAGCAGGACACACCGGTGTTCAGACGGTACTGCCACCAGATCCAGTATTCGGCCTGGTATGGCCCGCCGACGACCGTAAGCTGGTTGCCGGTCTGTACAGTCGCCATTTCGCCGCTGATCGATGACGGCGTCATGCGGCAGTGTGATCCGCTGCCGTCCTGCGTGACCTGCACCATCGCACCCTGGCCCATACCGGGCGTGGTGAATACCGGGCTGACGGATACGTAGGTTTCGAACAGGTCTTTCATATAACCGGTGCGCCCGTCGCCGATGCCCACTTTCATCCAGCGCCAGCCGTTGGCATCGAGTGTAACGCCGGTCCACAGCACGCGGTCGCCCCAGTACAGGGTATCCAGCACCATCGACGTGTCGTTGGGCTGCGTGTAAATCGGTACGTTGGCGGCGCTGGTGATCTCGTAAACGTCGTTGAACTGGCCTTCTCGCAGGGTGTCGGCGTGGGTGGACTGGCTGGGACCGCTGACGGCGATGCCCAGCACAAACGCCAGTGCGATGAGCGCCATCCAAACCAGCGGTGAACGGAAAGTCGGTGCAGGTTTCATGTGATTGGTCCTCCCTATTGCGGCCCTAAGACAGTGATGTTAGCTTTTGACAGTATCATTATAAGTGATGCTGCCGGGCAGGGGAACCAACACGCGACCCGGCAGGCGGGATTTCACGAGTTTTTGGGATGTGCCGGGCCGGGGGCGAGGCCATTTGCATAGCGCGCGTTTGTCGGTTGCCGGGAGTTGTCGTTACAATGATTTCTATGGCGCAGCCATACACGAGCAGGTTTCGGGCGAAAGGGGTTTGTATGAGTGCACTGGGCGCGTTTACGTTTGTGTTACACAGCCATCTTCCCTATGCGCGGCTGGCCGGGCGCTGGCCGCACGGCGAAGAATGGATTCACGAGGCCGCCAGCGAAACGTATATCCCGCTGCTGGACGCATTATACGATCTGCGTGACGAGGGCGTGGCGTACAAGATTACGATCGGGATCACGCCCGTTCTGGCCGAACAATTAGCCGATCCGGATGTGCTCGATCACCTGGACGAGTACCTTGAGGACAAGATCGCGCGGGCCAAGCAGGACGTGCTGCGTTTTCACGGTGAGGACGAGGTGCGCGGCGTACCGCGTGAGGATGCCGTAGAAGGTGATCTGCCGCCGGTAGACCGGGAATCCGTGAGCATGGCGGTCGAAAAACTTCCGCCGCCGGAGCCGAAACCCTGGTGGGTTGGCAACCAGCACCTTGAATCGCTGGCCCGTTTTTACCAGGATTATTACGAACACATCAAGGATTCGTTTGACCGGCGCTACAACCGCGATCTGCTCGGCGCGTTCAAGCGGCTTCAGGATGAAGGCTACATTGAGGTCACGACCAGCGCCGCCACACATGGGTACCTGCCGCTGCTGGGCACCGACAGCGCGATTCGGGGCCAGCTTCGGACCGGGATCGCGAGCTACCGGCGCTTTTTCCAGCGCCAGCCGCGCGGCATCTGGCTGCCGGAGTGCGCGTATCGCCCCGCTTATTACGAACAGGACGGTACAGTTCGCCCCGGCCTCGAATATTTCCTGGCCGAACTGGGGCTGAAGGTGTTTTTCAGCGAAACGCACCTGATCACGGGCGGCGCGCCGGTTGGCGTGGCGGCGGGTGAGGCCATCGGCCCGTATGGTGAGATCAAGCGCCGCTACCTGATCCCGATGTCCGCCGTACCGTATCCGGGCGAGCCGACGACCACGTTCCGCGCGTATTACGTCAGCGATACCACCTACGGTCCCAAGACCGGCGAGCACAGCGGTGTAGCCGTCATCGGGCGCAACGACGAAACCGGCCAGCGTGTGTGGTCGGCCTCCTGGGGCTATCCCGGCGATTTTGATTACCGCGAATTTCACCGCAAAGACGGCGTCAGCGGGTTGCAGTACTGGCGCGTGACCGGCGCTAAGGTCGATCTCGGTGACAAGGACTTTTACCATCCCGACTGGGCCGCGCACAAAGTGCGCTTGCACGCCCAGGACTTTGCCGGGCTGGTCGAGCGTATTTTGCAGTCGCAGTTCGATCACGGCCTGGGTTACGGCCTGATCGCGTCCAACTACGACACCGAGTTGTTCGGCCACTGGTGGTTTGAGGGCGTGGAATGGCTCAAGCAGGTGCTCCGGCTGCTGGCCGGTAATCCCAACGTGGACCTGACCACGGCCAGCGATTTTGTCGAGCAGCACCCGCCGGAGCAGGTGATCCACCTGCCGGAAGGGAGTTGGGGCGCGGGCGGCACGCATTTTACGTGGGACAACAACGAAACACACTGGATGTGGGAGCCGATCCACGACGCCGAGCGCACCATGCAGCGCATGGCCGACACCTACAAAGACGCGTACAAAAACACCGGTCTGCGCGGCGTGCTCAACCAGGCCGCGCGTGAACTGGTGCTGCTCGAAAGCTCGGACTGGCCCTTCCTGGTGACGACCGGCCAGGCGCGCCAGTATTCGGTGCAGCGCTTCAGCCAGCACCTTGAACGTTTTATCCAGTTGACGGACAGTGTCGAGCAGGGCGCGCCGGATGGTGAGTTAGCCGCCGCGCTGTGGGAGAAAGATCGCCTGTTCCCTGATATCGATTTCCGGTGGTGGGCAGGGTCACGCCCCACCCCTCCGGGCTTTTAGCCCGCAGGCTAACGCCCGGTGTCCCCTCCCCGGCAAAGCCATGGAGGGGAAAAACAGCCGTTACGGACGCGGGTGTGTTCAAGTCCCCCGTCCAGCTTGGCTGGAAGGCGCCCCGTCCAAACAGCGGGACGGGGGATTTAGGGGGAAGGCGTTGCGCGCGCACTCAACGTGTGCGCGAACACTCAAGGAGATAAACAACTATCATGCGTGTGTTGTTCATTTCGGCAGAAATGGCCCCGTTCGCCAAAACCGGCGGATTGGGTGACGTGGTCGGCAGTTTGCCGCGTGCCCTGCGTGATAAAGGTATTGACGTGCGCGTGCTGATGCCGCTGTACGGGCCGGTGAAGAGTTTGTTCCATGACCAACTGGACTACGCGTTCTGGCACCCGTTTCACCGGCGATCCGGCACCGCCGACGTGTACATACACGTCACCGAACAGGACGGCGTGCCGGTCTATTTCCTCGAAAGCTGGCCGTTTTTTGGCGCAGGCGGGTACGTGTATACGGACGTGAATTGGGACCGCGAGCGGTTCGTATTTTTCTCCCAGGCGGTCATGAGCACGATCCGGGAACTGGGGCAGGGCGCACACGGCGATCCCTGGTTTCCTGACGTGCTGCACGTTCACGACTGGCACACGGCGCTGGTGCCGTTTTTGCTGCACGAATCGCGTTTCTCACCGGGCTGGGAAGATGTCGCCAGTGTGCTGACGATTCACAACATGGCCTACCAGGGTTGGGAAGCGGGCGGCTATTTGTGGATGGGCGGCGTTCCGGGACGCCACCATCCGGACCTGGTATACCAGGAAAAAACCGATAACCTGCTGGGCATTGGCATCGCCTACGCGCACAAACTGAATACCGTCAGCCCGCGCCACGCGACCGAACTGCACTATCCGCGTTTTGGCGAAGGCTTGGAGGGCCTGATCTGGGTGCGCGATCCGGACTTTGTCGGGATTCTGAACGGGATCGATATGCAGCGTTTGGACCCGGCCACCGATCCGCACATCGCGCACCCCTACGACGTGACCAACTTCCGCACCGAGCGCGTTAAAAACAAGCTGGCGCTTCAGGTTGAATTGAGCCTGGAACAAAACGCCGGTGCGCCACTTATTGGCATCGTGAGTCGTATGGTAGAACAGAAGGGTATGGATTTTACCGTGCCGGGCTTGCGCCGCGTGCTGGCCGAAACGAACGCGCAGCTTGTCGTGCTCGGCACCGGGGACCCGGCCATCGAGCAGCACATGCGCACGATTGAATGGGATTTCGGCTGGAAAGCGCGTGTGATAGTCGGGTACAGCGGGCCGCTGGCGCAGCGTATCTACGCCGGGGCCGATCTGATGCTGGTGCCGAGCCGTTACGAGCCGTGCGGTCTCACGCAGTTGGTGGCGATGCGTTATGGGGCGCTGCCGGTCGTGCGTGAAACCGGTGGGCTGGCCGACACGGTGGTCAACTATGATAACGGCGCGGCAGACGAGGGCACCGGTTTTGTGTTCCAGTGGGAAGAGTCGGGCGCGGTCTACGGTACGCTGCGCTGGGCGATCAACACCTATCACCAGCGCCGCGCAGTATTTGAACGGATGCAGCAGCGCAGTATGCGTATCGATTGGAGTTGGGACCGGCCCACCGGGCAGTATATCTCGCTGTATGACAGTGCGCTCCAGCGGGGGCGGCGCGGGCTGGTGAATCTGACCAGTTTGGGTAAGGTGCCGTAGTTCAGATCGTGTGGTGATCAGGAGGTCAAGCGGTGAAAGAAAAAGCAAAACGCGATTTGCCGGGATACACGGTTGATTTTGAAACAGCGCTGCCGCTGGCGGACTGCACCAGGCGGTTGGAACGTGACGCACCACCGCCGGACAGCAGCCGGTGGGCACCACTCACCCAACATATCCTGATACGCCGCGATGGCACATTTATTCTGGAACGCCGCTTTCCCTGGGCCCTGTACCCGATCCGGCTGGTGGGCCACCTGGACCCGGTCAAGGACAGCGATGGCACCTGGGTTCATGGCGCGATCACGCACGATACCGTGAATCAGGTTATGATCGAAGGACTGATCGTGTTTTTGCTGTTTTTCCTGGCGACGGCGCTGCTGTTTTTACGGCTCAAAACGCGGGGATTGGTGATCACGGTGCCGCTGTTATTAGTGATGTTATCGTTATTTTCGCTGCGCTGGCGAGCGCTGCGAGCGGCGACGGAAAACGCCGGGCGCTGGCTGCGCCGCCGGTTGTATGTGACACAGGAGCAGTTGGCGCAGTGACCAGGGCGTTGATCATCAACCGGCCATCACCCTGCGCCGGGGCTGATTCGATGTGTTTCCAGTCCCAGAGCATGTTATACTGGTGCGTGATTGCAGAGTGCAGACAGACAGGTTTTTGCGATTCTGGAACTGTTTTTAAACGTCCGGTTCCCAAGTCCAACCGTTTCTTCGGTATATTTTTTGAAACGTCCAAGGAGACTTTATGCAGACTAGAGCCGTGATTCTGGCCGGTGGGGAAGGCAGCCGTTTGGGTGTGCTGACGGCTAAACGTGCGAAACCGGCGGTGCCCTTCGCCGGGAAATATCGCATCATCGACTTTGCCCTCAGTAACTGCGTAAATTCCGGCCTGTTTGATGTTTTGGTATTGACCCAGTATCGTCCCCACAGCTTGAACGATCATATTGCGCTGGGTCGCCCGTGGGACCTTGACCGCAGTTTTACCGGCGGCGTGCGCCTGCTGCAACCCTACCAGGGACGCCAGGATTCCGACTGGTACGCCGGGAACGCGGACGCTGTGACTCAGAACATAAACTTTATCCGGCGCAACCACCCGCGTAATATCCTGGTGTTGTCGGGCGATCATATTTACCAGATGGAATATGACATGCTCATCAGCTATCACGAGGAACAAAACGCCGATGCGACCGTATGCGTGATCCGCGTGCCGATGGATGAAGCATCCCGTTATGGGATTATGGACGTGGACGACCACAACGTGATTGTGGGCTTTGTCGAAAAACCGGTTGATCCGCCCGGTGACCTGGCCAATATGGGTGTGTATGTGTTTAAGCTGGATATGCTGGAAGAACTGCTGCGCGAAGACTCATCACGCACGGAATCCAGGCACGACTTTGGTTATAATATTATCCCGCGCATGTTGGAGATGGGCATGAAAGTGTGCGCGTATCCGTTTGGCGGCTACTGGATCGACGTGGGAACGCTCGACGCCTACTGGGAAGCACACATGGACCTGCTCGGATCGCCGCCGTCGCTGGACCTCAACGACCGGTCGTGGATTATCCATACCCGCAGTGAGGAGCGTCCCCCGGTGCGCATTGCGGCGGGTGCCATTGTCGAAGACAGCATGATTACCGACGGCTCGATCATTTGTGAAGGCGCGCGCGTGGTGCGTTGTGTGCTGTCGCCCGGCGTATACATTGGGCCGAACGCGCAGGTGTTCGAAAGTGTGATCTTGACCGACAGTTATATTGAAAAAGATGCCCTGATCGAACGCGCCGTGATCGATAAGGGAGTTGTAGTCGGGCAGGGGGCGCACGTGGGTGAGATGTCCGATATCGGCGATTTGGGAATCACGTGTCTGGGCAAAAACGCAACGGTCCCACCGGAATTTGTAGTCAAATGCGGTGCGGTAATCGGGTCCGATTTTCGGGCCGACGAGATCGTCGCGTTGTACCCGGACAACGTCATCCCGGCGGGAGAGCGTGTCGGCTACCGGCGGTCCAGGTAACGGGCTGGTTATGCGTGATTTTGTGGACCATTGGCGGCGCGTGCGATTAGCTGGGATTAGACGGCAAAACACATACAGGGGCCCTGTTCTTGCGGTGCCCCTGTTTTGATTCATGTGTTGGTTATAGGGTGCCTGCCGGGTTGGGCCAGCGCTGACTCCAGCACGCGCCAGGCGCGCAGCACTTCGGCCACGCTCCACGCCTGCGCGCTGCACCCGCGCGGCGTATGCGATGGGTCGCCGTCAAAGATTTCGCTGATCGTTCCCAGGCCGTGATCGTTAAGATGATCGGCCAGCGGTTCGAGGTAGCTGTAGGCAGTTTGAGCGTCCTGGTAGATTTTGTAATGGGCGCATACAAACGGTCCGATCAGCCAGCTCCACGCCGTACCCTGGTGATACGCGCTGTCGCGTTGGAGGGGATCGCCGCCATAATACCCCGTGTAATCCGTTTCGTCCGGGGCCAGGCTGCGCAGCCCGTAGGACGTCACCAGTTCACGCGCGCAGATATCCACGATGGCGCGCGCTTTGTCCTTGTCCAACAGTCCAAACGGCAGCGATATAGCAAATATCTGGTTGGGGCGCAGTGTTGGATCGTCGCCGTCCGGCCCGTCCACCACGTCATACAGGTAACCGGCGCTGTACCAAAAACGCGCGTTAAAACTGGTGTGAACCTGCTCCGCCATGTTATTGAACCGCTGCGCGTCGTCGATTTCGCCCCTGGTTGCCGCGATCTCGGCCACGATGCGCAGGGCGTTGTACCACAAGGCGTTGATCTCAACCGGTTTGCCCACACGGGGTGTAACGACCCAGTCATCGATTTTGGCATCCATCCACGTAAGCTGAAGCCCCGGTTCTCCGGCAAACAGCAGGCCGTCGGCTGGATCGCGCCGGATGTTGTAGCGCGTACCTTTTATGTGCCATTCCAGGATATCCACCATCACCGGGTAGAGTTCATCCATCAAGACCGGTATGGCGCTGCCGCGCGATTTATAACAGGCATAAATCGACTGAAAGTACCACAGCGTCGCATCAACGGTGTTGTAGTCTGGGGCCTGCCCAGCGTCGGGGAACCGGTTAGGCAGCATGCCCCGGTCAATAAATTGGGCGAATGTATGCAGGATGGTGGCGGCGGTGTCGATCCGTCCGGTAGCCAGGGTCAGGCCCGGCAGCGCGATCATACAGTCGCGCCCCCAATCGCTAAACCAGGGATACCCGGCGATAATGCTCTGGCCCTGTTCCCCGCGAATCTCGCGGCGGACAATGAATTGATCGGCGGCCAGCGCCAACTGCTGAATCCAGTCCGGGGCCGTGCCCAGCGCCGCCTGGTCGGTCAGCGCGCGCTGGCGATCACGTTCAGCCCGGAACGCCGATTTCCAGGGGGCGGGCGTGTCGTCTTCTGTCGTGAACGCCAGGGCCAGCGAATCCCCCAGGTCCAGGTCGGCTTCGATACTGGCTGCCGAAAACAGGTCTTCCTGGTTTTCCAAACCCCGCTGTTTTTCCTGTGCCAGATGAAACGACCACCACCATTCCGGGTTGGGGTAGACTGTGCCCTGGTTGCACAGGATACGGAATGGCTGGGTGGTCATGGTGCCGCGACCGGGCTGGGCATGTACTGTGATGGCTAACCCGTCTTCCCATGGCGAGTCGTCGGTGGTTACGTCCACCGGGTAGCCGCCTTTGGTGAGCTGGTGGTGATCACGGTAGGTGCACAGCGGCTTGATGACCAGCCGCGCTCCGGCGGTGCCACGCGTCAACGTATAGGTGACGTAGGTCGTGTTGTGCCCATGAGCCATCCAGATACGCTGCACGATGCGCACATCACCCAACGCCCATACAAACACCGGAATGGTGCCGTCCAGGTGGAAACTTTCCAGGTGCCGGTAGCCGTCGGGCAGCACAACGCCCGCTGCCCATTCATGTGTGACCAGCGGTGAACGGCGGCCATCGATCTCGACCCAGGCGTCCAGCGTGGCGACCATTAATGTACGGCGGGTTGGTGGCTGAAGTGAGGCGGTTAGCAGGCTGTGGTACCGGCGTGTGCGTGCCCCGGCCAGCGATCCCATGGCGTAACCGCCAATACCATTCGTAACGAGCCACTCACGCCGTAATAATGAATCCAGGGTTCCAGTAACTTCGCGTCCAAAATGAATCATACGCTGTTTCCCCGCAAAGCAGAGCATTATCTTCTGATAAGAAACCCGTACAACCTGGTGGCCGGTACGGGTGACAGAAGCGGGTCTGTAGGGCGGATGTGTCACAAACAGGCACACCCGCTTGTGGTATGGGCGCGATGGTTAGTCGCTGCCGCCGGGCCGGAATGTGCTGATGACCGAATTATCACCGCTAAAGGGATTGGAGACATACTGGTCGGCATCCCAATCATTGTGCCACTGGTTGCCGTTGACCAGGTAGCGGAAATGATACTCCCGGTCGCCGTCCAGATTTACGACCACTTTGAAGGTTCCGTTTTTTAGCTGCTGCATGGGGGTGGCTGATTCGTCCCAGTTGTTGAAGTCGCCAACCAGGAACACCGTTTCAGCGTTGGCTGCAATAGCTTCAGGTAACACGAATTCGACCTTAACCTGGCCGCTTTTCAGGAAACGTTTTTTCAACATATATCAGTTTCTCCTCGTGCAAGCTGGCTTGCTTGCTCGTATTCTACCATCTTTTGTAAGCAGCACCAGTGCCGATATGGGGTTGTTTTGCACATACGAATGGATTGCAGGCGTCAACATGTGGGATGGCCGCGTTTTTCAAACGTGAGCGGATCCACCTCGACATCGTTGATGCGGATTTCATAATGAATGTGCGGGCCGGTGCTGTTGCCGGTGCTGCCACTCCACCCGATGACCGTGTTCCGCCCGACAAGCTGCCCGGCGCTGACGTTAAAGCTGTTCAGGTGCGCGTAATAGGTGATGAACTGGCCGCTCTGAATGATGATCAGGTTGCCGTAGCCGTCGGTGCGCCACCCGGCAAAGATCACGGTGCCGCTGTGCGTGGCGACGACGGCGGTGTTGAGCGGCAGGCCGATATCGATCGCGCGGTGGTAGCGGTGGAAATACTGCGTCAGGGTGCCGGGCGCAGGCCAGCCCGCCGGGGCGCAGTTGTCGCCGCCGTATTCCGGGGGCGGGGGCGGTGATACCTCGGTGCCGGGGCCGGGTGTGATAATGCCCAGGCTGGCCGCGTCATCCGGCGTGGCGATCGGCGTCGGGCTGTTGAGCGGCTGGATCACGGCGGTGGGCGTGGCGCGCGGCAGGTCGAACTGTGTATCGCCGGTAGCGGGCAGGTAGATACCAATCGGCGGGATGTGCCCGACGATCACGGTCAGCGGGTCGGCAGGAAACGCCCCGGCGGCGGCTTCGAGCGCGGGAATCAGCGCCGGATCGACGGCGGCGTAGGTATAAAATGGCACGCCGTCGGCGTCCACTCCGGCCAGCGGCGGGCTGGGCGTGTGTGTTGAGTCATCCAGCACGGCGGTGCGGCTGGTACCTGGCCGGAAAGCGGCGCGGGTGCCGGTCAGCAGCACCAGGGCAAATGTTCCCCCGGTAACCGCCAGCAGCACGATCACCAGCCGCACGCGGCGCCAGAAAACGATAGGACTGTCCATAACATAAAAATGGTGTTGCTCAGCGTTAACACAGGATACACGTGCGCATGGTTGCGCACGCGCATTGTACCACGCGGCAGCCCAATACACTGCAAGGAACTAATTGAGTTTCATTTAAGTTTCTCGAACGTCACGGTGTAGGGCGCGCTAACATTTGATATATCCCATAGCGCCTCGCATCCCTCACTTTCAAGCAAAGAATCTGCACCGTTGTTGGCTTCACCTTCGCCCACGTTAAACAGCGACCCAAAGCTAGCGTGTCCACACGACCCCTCAAGCTTCATCACATGCATGATGAAGTACTTTTCGGTCGTCACCGTGACTCGGTATAAGCCCTCTGGTACATAAACCGGATCGCTGACCATATCAGCGTCACCCTCAAAATCCAGCCCCAGGCACAAGCTGTCAACTGCGGCCAGTACACTCCGCGCCGCAACTAAATCAGCATATTCGCCTGTCTGGAGTAGGGCGGTCGCTTCATCAATCGCCGCGTCAATGTCAGCCTGGCTGCATTGCAGTTCGCCATCCTGTGCCCGAACCGGCACCGTTGACAGCGCCAACATCAACACCACCGCAATGACAACTACTCGTTTCATGAATTTATCCTCCTAATGCAAAAGATACGCACTCTCATAATAGCACCAAACAAAAAAAACGGGCGCGCATAGTATTCTTGTACGTTTGCCCTTTGCCGCCCCAGGCACTACACTCGCGGCGGAAGGAGTAACCAAGATGACGATGCAGTTGCCATTCCCCGATATGCCGCCCGACGCCGTGATTCTCACCGGGCCGGTGGGCAGCGGAAAGACTCACGCGGCGCTGGATGCCATCCTCGAAGCGCGGGAGTTTGCCGCGTTCAGCACGATCTGGGTGCTGCTGGCGACCGGCCAGCAGAGTCACATGTTCCGGCAGCGGCTGCTGGACGTCAGCCCGGACGCGGTGCAGTTTGGCGTCGAGTTTTTCGACTTTTACGGGTTGTATGACCGGCTGCTGGCCCTGGCCGGTGATCCGCAGCGGCAGGTCGCCGACACCGCCCGCTACCAGATTTTGCGGCATATCACCGGAGGGCTGCGCGACCGGGGCGAATTGGAGCTGTTTGGGCCGATCGCGCATATGCCCGGTTTTATCGGGCTGCTGGCGGGCCTGATCCACGAACTCAAACAGGGACTCGTGCAGCCGGAGGACTTCGCCCGTGTCGCGGCGGAACGCGGCCCGAAAGACCGTGACCTGGCGCGCCTGTACGCCGCGTACCAGCAGTTTTTGCAGGACAGGCGGCTGGTGGATCGTCACGGCGCGGGCTGGTTGGCCGTCGAATACCTGAAACATAACCCAAAGCTGGCGGCCCATGTCGATCTGCTGGTCGTGGATGGATTCGACCAGTTTAACGGCGTGCATATTGCGCTGCTGACCCAGTTGGCGCAGCAGGTCCGGCAGTCGGTGCTGACACTCGTCCAGGCTGGCGAACCGGACGCCGGGGAGCCGGGCGAGATCGGGCGGCGCTTTCGCCGGTTTGACCAGACGCTGGACCGGCTGTTACACGCCGAAAACAGCCCGTGGCGCGTCGAGGAATTGTCACCTATCAATGAGTCCACACGCCCGCCCGTGCTCGATCACCTGGTGCGGACGGTGTTTGTCTCCCGGCCCGATGCGCTGCCCGGCGACGATTCGCTGAACCTGGTTGAAGCGCCGGACACCGGGCGCGAGGTGCGCGCCGTGCTGCGCCGGGTCAAGCGCCTGCTGCTCGACGGCGTGAATCCGGAGTCGGTGGCGGTGCTGGCGCGGCGTATTCAGCCGTATGGTGGGGCGCTGCGCGAGATCGCCCAGGCGTATGGCGTGCCGCTGGTCGTGCGTGAAGGCGTGCGCCTGCGCGATAATCCCGCCGTGGCCGCGCTGCTGACCCTGATCGACCTGCACGCGTTGGATTTTCCCCGGCGCGACGTGCTCGATACGCTGTGCAGCCCGTATGTGTGCTCGCCGGACTTGGCGCCTGAACACATCGCGTGGCTGGCGCGGATCAGCCTGGAACAGCAGGTCGTACACAGGCGCGATATCTGGCTGGATGCGGTCATACGGACCGGGCACCTGCGCCAGGACGAAGACGGCGAGTTGTCCGGCCAACTGGCGTTACACCAGGCCGACGCGCGCACCCTGGCCGAGTCACTGCGCCGCCATTTTGACCGGATCACGCCGCCGCCGGGTGGCACAGCCGGTGAATTCACCCACTGGATCGAAGGTTTGATCGGCCCCGATCCCGCCGCCGGTGCGTTTGCTGCCGCCGAGGGAGATGAGTCAGCCGCGCCGGAAAGCGGCGGACCCGGCGGGCCCGATCATTTTAACGTGCTCAACTGCGCCCGCACCGGGGCCGATCCCGACCGCAAAGCGCGGGATATCGAGGCGATCGATATGCTGCTGCGCGTGTTGAACGGCGTCCGGCTGGCGCACGATCTGCTGGATGGTGCGGCGGCGCTGGTCTGGGCGGATTTCCGCGCCGAACTCGAACTGGCCGTCGAACGGACGACACTTACGCCGCCGGGCGGACTCAGCCGTCTGGGGCGCGTGCTGGCGACGGATGTGCTCGAAGCGCGCGGCCTGCCGCACGATCACGTGTTTGTGCTCGGCATGGCCGAGGGTGTATTTCCCCAGCCGGAATCCGAGGACGCGCTTTACCAGGAGCACGAACGGCTGGCCCTGGAAGCCGCACAAATCGACATGGTGACTGCGACCGAGCGTGCCGACGAGTTGAGCCTGTTTTACCAGGTGCTCGGCCTGGCGCGGCAAACGTTGACGTTGAGCCGCCCCACGATTGACGACAAGGGGATGCCGCTCCCGCCGTCGCCGTACTGGGATGCGGTGCGGGCGGCGGTGACTGTGCCCGATACCCGGATCGAGCGCGTGCCGGTCGGGGCCGCGCCCAGTTTGGATCAAGCCGCCACCTTCGACGAAGCCGCCGTTGCGCTGGCCGCCGGGGAATTTGCCTCAGATGGGATTCCGGCGGAAGGCGTGCATAATGCGCTGCTGGCGCACCCGGCATGGGGCGCGCGCTGGTTAAACGCGCGGCGCGGCTGGGCGATTGAATCTTTGCGCGAAGACCCGGCCCGCCCGTTTGACCGGTTCAGCGGGCTGTTAACTCAACCCGACCTGATCGCGGACGCCGCCCGGCGTTTGAGTCCGGCGCGCGTGTGGAGCGCCTCCCAGCTTAACGAGTACGGCATTTGCCCGTTCCGGTTTTTTGCGCGGCGCCTGCTGCGCCTGGAAGAATTTCAGGAGCCGGAAGAAGGTTTAGACGTGCTCCAGGTCGGATCGATCAATCACGCCATTTTGGAGCGCACCTACAACCGGTTCGCCGCCGAAAACCTGGACATCACGCCGGAACACGCCGACCGGGCGCTGGTTATTCTCGATGAGGAAGCCGCGCAGGAATTCCAGGACGCGCCCCGGCGCTACAACTTCCGCGAATCGGCCATCTGGGATTATGAACAGGCCGATATGCAGCGGCGGCTGCGCTGGCTGGTGCAGCTTGATTTCAGCGACACAAGCCCGTTTTTGTTACATGGCCGCCAGCGCCCGGAGGCGCACCCCGTCGCCGCACAGATCGGCGGATTGGTGCGGCGGCCCTTCCGCCAGGAAGCCGCGTTCGGCATCGGGGATCGCCCTCCGCTGGTGATCGACGGTCCCGCCGGGCCGGTGCGGGTGCGCGGCCTGATCGATCGGCTGGATATCGCGGGTGACCAGGTGGTGGTGATCGATTACAAAACCGGGACCGCGCCGCACCCGGTCAGTGATATGGCCGCCGGGCGGGACTTTCAAATGATGGTGTACGTACTTGCGGCGTGTGATCTGCTCGAACAAATCGATCCGGCGCTGCGCGTGGCAGGCGGGTTGTTCTGGCACATCAGCAGCGGCGCTGTCAGCGGCGAGATCGCGGCCAATGATCCGGCTGTGGACGAAGCGCGCGACCGGCTGCACCGCTTTGTGATCGCGGCGCGTGAAGGGTATTTCGCCGTACAGCCGCGCAAACTGACCGGCGGGCGCTGCGTGCATTACTGCGAATTTGGGGCGTTATGCCGGATGTCGCGCGGGTATCTGCGTAAGCCGTCACCTGCTGGCGCAGAATTGTGATCTATCGAAAGGTCGTCAGCATGACTCTCACACACGAACAACAGGCCGCCGTTTATACGCATGACCGCCACCTGATCGTGACGGCGGGGGCGGGCAGCGGCAAAACGCGCGTGCTGGTCGAGCGTTTTTTGGCGCTGCTGGAAGCCAACCCCGATTGGACACTGCCATCAGTGGTGGCGATCACGTTCACCGAAAAGGCCGCGCGCGAGATGCGCGACCGCGTGCGGCGGGCCATCGACGCCCGGATCGCGGCGGCGGCACTGGAAAACGATGACGCGGCGCTAACGCGCTGGCTCGATCATCAGGCCGCGTTGAGCCGCGCCCGCATCGGCACGATTCACGCGTTATGTGCGCATATCCTGCGATCCAATCCTGCCGAGGCGCGGCGCGATCCCGCGTTCGAGATGCTGGACGAAAACGAGGCGGCGGTTGTGCGTGACGACGCCGTCGAGCAGGCGCTGGCCCGGCTGGTGCACGCGGATCACCCGGCGGCGGCGCTGCTGGCCGCGTATGGCGTGCGGACCGTGCGCGGCGTGCTGGCCCGTTACGCGGGGCGGGGGGGTGCGCAGGCCGTTTACGACGCGCTGGACCGGCCCGACGAAGCCCTGTTAGCCGAGTGGGAGACGCACCGGCAGGCGGCGCTTGAGTCGCTGATGGCCGACGTACACGCCGATGCCGCGCTGCGGGACGCGTTGAACTGGATCAGACCGTCCGATCTGCCGCCCGGTGACAAACTCAGCGATGTGTGGGCGCTGGTCCACGCGCAGACGGACGCGCTGCTGGGCACCGATCCGGCGGCGTTTGTGGCGGCAGTGGACGCGCTCGCGGGCGGGATCAGGCTCAACGCCGGATCGGCCAAAAACTGGGGCGGCAAGGATCAGGTGGACGAATCCAAAGCCGTGCTGAGGGGCATTCGTGACACCGTGCAGGCGATCCAGGGCGCGCTGCCGTCCTTGTCGGCTGAGCGTGACGCCGAGGCGGTCGCGTGGCTGGCCCTGTGGTGGGACGCGATCCAGGCGGCAGCGGATGCCTACACCCGGCTCAAACACGGGCGTAACGCGCTCGATTTCGACGACCTGGAAACGTTAGCGCGTAACCTGCTGCGCCAGCATCCGCACGTCGCGGCGCGTTATGCGCACGAGTTCCGGCACGTGATGGTCGATGAATTCCAGGACACCAACCACGCCCAGCGGGATATCGTGTATGCGCTGGCGGGCGTCGGCCAGCCGGGATCGGAGGGGCGGCTGTTCGTGGTGGGTGATCCCAAGCAGAGCATTTACGCCTTTCGCGGCGCGGATGTCAGCGTCTTCGGGGCCGTGCGCGACGACCTGATCGCTCAGGGTGGGCAGGAACTGCCGCTGGCGACGTCATTTCGCACGCATGAAGTGCTGGTAACGATGCTCAATACCATTTTTGAGCGGCTGCTGTCGCCGGGCAGTAGTCCGACCGCCCGTTACGAAGTGGATTTCGGGCACCCGATGGCGGCGGCGCGTCCCTCGGAACCAGCGGATATCCCGGCGCACGCCTGCCCGCTGGCCGTGCTGGCTATTCCGCAGCCCGATATCGGACCGGAAGCGGCCCCGGACGAACGGCTGAGCGCCGATGATCTGCGCCGCTGGGAAGCGTGGACGCTGGCGCAGCACATTCACGACCTGGTGCGGGCGGGCACGCCGGTCTGGGATCGTGACCTGGCGCATGACGACCTGCCGCCGGGCGCGTTTGTCCCGCCGTTTGCTGCCGAGGCCGGGCGCGGCGCCTATCGCCCGGTGTGTTACGGGGACGTGGCGGTGCTGTTCCAGGCCATGACGCGCGTTCCGCTGTATGAGGACGTATTCAAAGCGGCGGGACTGCCTTATGTTACAGTCGCGGGCAAGGGTTATTTCGACCGCCAGGAAGTCTGGGATTTGCTTTACCTGCTGAGCGCGCTGCACAATCCGAACGACGATCTCGCGCTGGCGGTCGCGCTGCGCTCGCCGCTGTTTGGCCTGAGCGACGACGCGTTATACGCGCTGCGCCGCGTGACTCATGAAAACGGGGATCGCGTGTCACTCGCGCGGGCGTTAGATTTTTATGTAAACGTGCCATCGCTGGCGGGCGATGACGCGGCGGCGTGTGATTTTGCACGCGGCGTGTTGTCCGAACTGCGTGGATTGGCCGGGCGGGTGTCGATCGCGGACCTGCTGACGCGTGCCGTCCACCTGACCGGCTATCAAGCCGCGCTGACCGGGCTGGCCGACGGGGCGCGGCGGCGCGGCAACGTCGAAAAGTTGATCACGCTCGCCCGCGACTCCGGGCGGGTATCGCTGGGCGCGTTTGATGCGTATGCGCGTGACCTGGCGGCGCGTGAAGTGCGCGAAGGTGAAGCCGCCGTCGAGATCGAAGGCGCGGTCGTGTTGATGTCAGTGCACGCCAGCAAGGGGTTGGAATTCCCGGTCGTGGCGCTGGCCGATACGTCGTGGGACCGCACGCGGCAGGCGGGTGTATTTACGCTCGATCCGGTGCTGGGCGCGGTGTGCAAACTCCCCACGGACGATCCGGCGAGCGAGATCGAGCAGCCGTTTGCCTGGGAATGGGCGCGGACGCTGGCCGAACGCCGCGACCGGGCCGAACGC